>VBCA01000004.1 GCA_005881575.1 Betaproteobacteria bacterium | reverse complement strand
CCGCTGAATCCCGGTCAGCGGTTATTTCGAAACGGCGTTTGCCCCAGATGCTCCCACCGCAAGGTACATCCCGGGTGTAAAGATAACGGCAGCAAGATTTGCCGTAGAGCCTGACGATGTCGTCAGCCAGTTGATCGCATCGTCGCTGTACGCGACGTTTCCAGCCTGCCCGACCGCGACGAACCGGGTGCCGAAGCGGATGGCTCGCAAATCCTGAGTCAGCGGCGGCGCGGGCGTGATGAGGCTCCAGCTCGTTCCATCGGTACTTGTCAGAATCGTGCCTGCGTCGCCGACGACCACGTAGCTGCCCGCGCCGAAGGTGGCGCCGCGAAGCGCGTTGGATGTGGACGGTATCGAATTTGGGAGAGTCCACGTGATCGCATCCGCACTTGTCAACAACGTCCCGTTGGCCCCGGTTGCAACGAAACTGCCGTTGGGAAAGGAGACGTTGTACAAGTTATTCCCCGTGGGGGACGCCGCAGTCCAAGTGACGAGGTCTGGGCTCGTGAATATGTGTCCGCCGTCGCCTACTGCCACATATATCGTGGCGTTGGACACAATACCGAACGCTAGGCTGTTCATCCTGGGACCAGTGGCACCTCCGCTCGGAACGGGGTTCGTCGACAATATCCACGTGTTGCCGTCGGCGCTGGTCAAGATCGAGCCGTCCGTGCCCAGCGCAATGAACTGGCTGCCGGAAAACATTACCGCGCTGAGGTCACTCACGAATCCGGCTGGAATCGATGTCGGCGGAGTCCATGCGGTCACGCCGGGAGGATCCGTGCTGGTGTAGTTGAAGTCGCCCGCGAAGATGGTGCCGGCGTTGCCCACGGCTACGAGCCTGTTGAGGGTCGGGTTGTAGGCGACCCCATTGAGATCCTGCGGCCCAAGGGACAGACCCGAAGTCCAGCTCGAACCCGACAGCCTTGGGGTCTGGGTCATCACGGGCGTGCTGGGCCCCGCTTTGCTGTCCTGATTGGTTGCGTTCATGACGAACGCGTACTGGGTTCCGTTCACCAGGGGGAAGACGACGCGAGGCGACTGAACATCGAAAAGCAAAGGCACTCCCGGGGCGGCTGCCGTGACGGTGTCGCCCGCCTGATAGAAGATCCAATAAGTCAGCCCGGGTTGTTGATCCCAGGTGACCGTCACCTGCCCATCTCCGGGCGCGACCGCCAGTCCGGTCGGGGCATCGCCCGGCGCGGCGGCCTGCCTGTGGCAGGACGCAAGCATGATCAACGACGCGAGGGCCATGACGCGGAACATCGGGCGGCTCACCTGGAAATTCCCTTCAATGTTGAGCGACGTTGTAGAAGAGCACTCGATCACGTTTCCCAGAGTGTAATGCTAATATGCCGCTTTCGCTGCGCTGCGAGATCGACCAAATGTTCAATCCCGGCAAGACCCTGCACGAAGTCGATCCCGATTTGTGGGCGGCGGTCCAGCAGGAAAACCAGCGCCAGGAAGACCACGTCGAGCTGATCGCCTCGGAGAACTACGCGAGCCCTGCGGTGCTTGCCGCTCAGGGGTCGCAGCTCACCAACAAGTACGCCGAGGGCTATCCTGGGAAGCGCTATTACGGCGGCTGCGAATTCGTCGATATCGCAGAGCAGCTTGCAATCGCCCGCGCGAAGCAGCTGTTCGGGTGCGGCTACGCCAACGTGCAGCCGCACTCGGGGTCGCAGGCGAACCAGGCCGTCTACATGGCGGCGCTGAAACCGGGCGACGCAATTCTCGGCATGTCGCTCGCGCACGGCGGACACCTCACGCACGGCGCGGCGGTGAACGCGAGCGGCAAGCTTTACCGCGCGCTCGCGTACGGCCTGAACGCCGAAGAGACGATCGACTACGACGATGTGGGGCGCCTTGCGCGCGAGCACAAACCGCGCATGATCGTTGCCGGCGCCTCGGCCTATTCCCGCGTGATCGACTGGCGGCGACTGAGGGAAGTCGCCGACGAAGCTCGCGCGTACTTGATGGCGGACATCGCACATTACGCCGGGCTGATCGCCGCGGGGCTGTACCCGAGCCCCATCGGGATCGCGGACTTCGTCACCAGTACGACTCACAAGACGCTGCGCGGCCCGCGCGGAGGGCTGATCCTCGCCGGCGCCGAGCACGAGAAGATCCTCAACGCGGCTGTTTTCCCCTGCCTGCAGGGCGGGCCCCTGATGCATGTCATCGCCGCCAAGGCGGTCGCGTTCAAGGAAGCCCTCACGCCCGAGTTCCGCGCCTACCAAAAGCAGGTGATTACCAACGCAAGAACCCTTGCCAAGACCTTGCAAGCGCGCGGCGTGCGCATCGTTTCGGGGGGCACCGATTGCCACATGCTGCTGGTCGACCTGCGCGCGAAGAACGTCACCGGCCGCGACGCCGAGGACGCGCTCGGCCGGGCGCACATCACGGTCAACAAGAATGCGATACCGAACGATCCCCAAAAGCCCTTCGTGGCGAGCGGCATCCGCATCGGCTCGCCGGCCATGACTACGCGCGGCTTTAGGGAGTCCGAGGCCGCGCATCTCGGCGAGCTCATCGCGGACGTTCTAGACGCCCCGCGCGACGACAAGATCATCAAGCGCGTGACGGCGGAAGTGTCCGAGCTTTGCCGCCGCTTTCCGGTATACCGTGCGGCGGAGGCGGGCGGCGGGCAGCGTGTCGCTGCGGCCTAGCGCCGGAGAAGCGCGGTGAAATGTCCGTACTGCAAGGCCGAGGACACGGCGGTCATCGACTCGCGTGAGTCCGAGGACGGCGACAGCGTGCGCCGGCGGCGCCAGTGCGAGGCGTGCGGGAAGCGCTTCACCACCTACGAGCGCGTCGAGCTTTCGATGCCCATGGTGGTGAAATCGAGCGGCAATCGCGTCCCCTACGATCGCGAGAAACTCCGCACCGGCTTCATGCGCGCGCTGCACAAGCGGCCGGTACCCACCGAATACGTCGACCAGTCGATCAACCGGATCGAGCAGCGCGTCCTCGCTCTCGGCGAGCGCGAAGTGGCGAGTCGCGTGATCGGCGAGATGGTGATGCGCGAGCTCAAGAAGATGGACGATGTCGCCTACATCCGCTTCGCCTCCGTGTACGAGGACTTTCAGCGCGTGGACGACTTCCGCGAGGCGATACTCGAGGTGAAGAAGCCGGGAACCAAGCGCGCGCGCCGCATCGAGAAATAATGGTTACGGCCGCCGACCATGAATTCATGGGGCAGGCGCTCGAACTTGCCGCGCGCGGCCTCTATACGACGACACCCAATCCGCGCGTCGGTTGCGTCATCGCAAGGGACGGCGTGCTCGTCGGCAGCGGCTGGCACGAGAAGGCTGGTCTTGCGCACGCGGAAGTGCTCGCGCTGAAAGAGGCCGGCGATCGCGCGCGGGGCGCTACGCTTTACGTCAATCTCGAGCCCTGCAGCCATCACGGTCGCACCCCGCCCTGCGTGGATGCGATCGTCGCGGCGGGAATCAAGCGCGTGATCGCGGCGATGCAGGATCCCAACCCGAAAGTCGCCGGTTCGGGTTTCACCAGGCTGCGCGCCGCCGGGATCGCAATCGAGCACGGGCTGAAAGAAAACGAAGCACGCGAACTCAACATCGGATTCATCGCGCGGATGACCCGCAGCCGGCCCTGGGTACGCATGAAGATTGCCGCGAGCCTCGACGGCCGCACCGCGCTCGCGAACGGCAAGAGCCAGTGGATCACCGGCGAACCGGCTCGCGCAGACGGGCATCGCTGGCGGGCGCGCGCCTGCGCGATCTTGACCGGCTTCGGCACGGTGAGGGACGACGACCCGCAGCTCAACGTGCGCGGTGTCGATACGCCTAGGCAGCCGCTCAAGATCGTCGTCGATTCGAAATTCGAGACGTCCCCTTCGGCGCGCCTCCTCAAGGCGGGGAAGACGCTCGTCGTCGGCGCGGTGAACGATGCGAAGAGGATCGCCTCGCTGAAAGGGGCGGGGGCCGAAGTCGCGATCATCGCGAACGACGGCGGCAAGGTCGAGCTGTTCAAGCTGATGGAGGAGCTCGCGCGGCGGGAACTCAACGAGATTCACGTGGAGGCGGGAACGAAGCTGAACGGCTCGCTGCTCCGGGCAGGCGTGGTGGACGAGCTGCTCGTCTATCTCGCGCCGCGTGTCATCGGCGATTCGGGTCGGGGGATGTTCCATCTGCCGGAGCTGACCGATCTGTCGCACACCACGGCACTGAAGATTCGCGAGGTCGAGCGTATCGGCGAGGACCTTCGCATCGTGGCGAGGGTTTGAGGCAGCGGGTGACGGATCATAGCTAGCAGGCTGTCGGAGGTGTCGATGCGTTCCGCCCTCATTTGATCAGCCGCGCTGGTGCAGCTCGATTACATTGCGGTCCGGATCGCGCACACCGGACAAAGCCAAGTAGAATTCTTTTCCGTGTTTACCGGAATCATAGCCGCCGTCGGAAAAATCAGCCGGGTCGAGTCCGCAAAAGGCGGACTGCGCCTCGCCATCGACGCGGGCAAGCTGGGCTTGAGCGACCTCAAAGTCGGCGACAGCGTCGCGGTCAACGGCGCGTGCCTTACCGTGGTGCGACGCGGGAAAAGGAGTTTCGGCGTCGATGTTTCACGCGAGACGCTCCGCTGCACCGCCGGACTGGACAAACCGGGAGAGGTCAACCTGGAAAAGGCGCTGCGGCTTTCCGACCGACTCGACGGCCACCTCGTTCTCGGTCACGTCGACGGCGTCGGGAAAGTCGTGCGCTTCGAAGCGGTGGGCGAAAATCGGTTGCTTCGCATGCGCGCGCCGGCGGACCTTGCTCGCTATATCGCGCGCAAAGGCTCGATCGCGGTGCACGGCGTGAGCCTCACGGTGAACGCTGCGCGGGGTGCCGAGTTCGAGGTCAACCTGATTCCGCACACGCTAGCGGCGACCACGTTGAGGCGGCTGGGGGTCGGTGACCGCGTCAATCTGGAAGTAGATCCGCTCGCGCGTTACGCGGAACGCCTGCTGCGCCGCGCATGAGCGGCGGGAGCGACGGCGCCGGCCGCCTCTGATGGGATTTTCCCCGGCCGAGATCGAGCAGCGGCGCTCGCGCGCCCCGCGCCCCGAGTTTCCGCCCGAGTTGCCGATCTCGGCCAAGCGCGGGGAGATCGCAACGGCCATCTCGTCGCACCAGGTCGTGATCGTGTGCGGGGAAACCGGCTCGGGCAAGACCACGCAGCTGCCCAAGATCTGCCTCGGCCTCGGCCGCGGGATCGGGGGACTCATAGGGCATACCCAGCCGCGCAGGATCGCGGCGCGCGCCACCGCTTCGCGCGTCGCCCAGGAGCTGAAGACCGAGCTCGGGGGCGCGGTTGGCTACAAGATCCGCTTCACCGACAAAGTCGGGCCCCGCTCCTACATCAAGATCATGACCGACGGCATCCTGCTCGCCGAAACACAAGGGGACCGCGAGCTTCGCCAATACGACACGCTCATCATCGACGAGGCGCACGAGCGCAGCCTCAACATCGATTTCCTGCTCGGCTACGTGAAGCAGCTCCTGCCGCGGCGCGCGGAGTTGAAGCTCGTCATCACCTCCGCGACCCTCGATGCCGAGCGGTTCTCTAAGCACTTCGACGGCGCCCCTGTCATCGAGGTTTCCGGGCGGCTATACCCGGTGGAAGTCCGTTACCACCCGGTCGGATCGGAGGACGACGACTCCGATCTCGACGAGGCGATCAGCGACGCGGTGGACGAGCTTGCGCGCGAGGGCCGGGGCGACGTCCTCGTGTTCCTCCCGGGCGAGCGCGAGATCCGGAAGGCGGCGGAGACCTTGCGGAAACGCCACCCGCCTCACACGGAGATCCTGCCCCTGTTCGCGCGCCTCTCGGCCGAGGAGCAAGGGCGGATATTCGAGCCGCACGCAGGCCGGCGCATCGTGCTCGCGACCAACGTCGCGGAAACCTCGCTCACCGTCCCGGGAATCCATTATGTCGTGGACACCGGTCTCGCGCGCATCAAGCGCTACAGCTACCGCAACAAGGTCGAGCAGCTGCGCGTGGAGAACGTTTCCCAGGCCTCGGCGAAGCAGCGCGCCGGTCGCTGCGGCCGGGTCGCGAGCGGGGTCTGCATCCGCCTTTACGCCGAGGAGGAATTCAACTCGCGGCCAGCGTTCACCGATCCGGAAGTGCTGCGCTCATCGCTTGCCAATGTCATCCTGCGGATGAAGTCGCTTGGCCTGGGAACGGTCGAGGAGTTCCCGTTCATCGATCCGCCTGCGTCCAAGGCGATCCAAGACGGGTACGCGCTGCTCGCCGAGCTGGGCGCCGTGGACGAAGCGAACGAGCTGACCGAAATAGGAAAGCAGCTCGCGAGGCTGCCGGTCGACCCGCGCGTCGGCCGCATGGTTCTCGCTGCGAAATCGGAGAACGCGCTGCGCGAGGTGCTGATCATCGCCGCGGGACTCTCGGTGCAGGACCCCCGCCAGAGGCCGAGCGAGCGCGCTGCCGCCGCCGACGAGGCGCAAAAACGCTTCGACGACGAGAAGTCCGATTTCCTTTCCTGGATCAAGCTCTGGAATTTTTTCGAGGAAACGCTCGCACACAGAAAATCCAGCCACAAGCTCCATGAGGCGTGCCGCGACCACTTCCTCTCCTTCAACCGCATGCGCGAGTGGCGCGACATCCACGGGCAGTTGAAGGAGCTGGTCGCAGAGTTGGGCTGGCGCATTTCCGAGACGCCCGCCACCTATCAGCAAGTTCATCGGGCCCTGCTCGCGGGCCTGCTCGGCAACGTGGGAACGAAGACCGAGGACGGAAATTATTTGGGCGCCCGCGGCATCCGGTACTGGATTCATCCCGGCTCGGGTGTGGGAAGGAAGGCCGGGCGCTGGGTCATGGCGGCGGAGCTGACCGAGACCACGCGCCTGTACGCGCGCTGCGTCGCTACCGTCGAGCCCGAGTGGCTCGAGGCTATCGGCGCGCATCTCGTCAGGCGGCATCAGTACGCGCCGCACTGGGAGAAGCAGCCCGCGCGCGTCGCCGCGTTCGAGCGCGGAACGCTCTACGGGCTCCCGCTGTACGCAAAGCGGCGCGTGCACTACGGGCCCATGGACCCGGTCGAATCGAGGAAAATATTCATCCGCCATGCGCTGGTCGAGGGCGACTACGACACGCGCGCGCCCTTCTTCCTGCACAATCGCAGGCTCGTTCAGGAAATCGAGCAGCTCGAGCACAAGTCGCGCCGGCCCGACGTGCTGGTGGACGACGAGCTGATCCACGCGTTCTACGAGAGCCTCGTTCCCGAAGGCATCCACAACGGCGCGGATTTCGACCGCTGGCGCCGCGACGCGGAAAGCGCGAACCCCAAGCTGCTGTTCCTCAAGCGCGCGGACCTGATGCGCCACGAGGCGGCGGGGATCACAACGGTGCAGTTTCCGCATCGGCTCGAGATGGCGGGACGAAGCTTCGCGCTCGATTACCATCACGAGCCCGGCTCGCCGCGCGACGGCGTGACGCTCACCGTGCCGCTTGTCGCACTGAACCAAGTCGATGCAATGCGGTGCGACTGGCTCGTTCCGGGGCTCGCGCGCGAGAAGGTCACGCGGCTCGCCAAGTCGCTGCCGCAGAAGCTCCGTCACCAGCTCGGTCCGCTGCAGGAGTTCGTCGACGCCTTCCTCAGAGGGAGCGAGCACGATGATGCGCCGCCGGCGGAGTCCATAGCCCGCTACGCGCGCCGCGAGCTGAACCTCGCCGTTCCGCTCGATGCCTTCCGGCCGGAGACGCTCCCCGCGCATCTGTCGATGAATTTCCGCATCGTCGACGAGCACGGGCGGCAACTCGCGACGGGACGCAACCTCGCCCAGTTACGCGCCGAGCTCGGCCAGAGGGCCGGAGAGCAATTCGCCCGGCTTGCCCGCTCGGATGCGCCGGCAGTGAAAGTCGCCGCCTGGGATTTCGGGGACCTCGAGGAGGTGATGGAGATCCGGCGCGGCTCCCAGACGCTCATCGGCTATCCGGGCTTGGTCGATCACGGGGACTCCGTGAGCCTCGAGGTGTTCGACTCGGCGGACAAGGCGCGCGAAACGCACCGTTCGGGACTGAGGCGGCTTTTCATGCTGCAGCTGAAGGAACAGGCCCGCTACATCGAAAAAAATCTGCCCGGGCTGCAGACGATGTCCCTGCAGTTTGCGGCCATCGGCGACACCGCCGAACTGAAGGAAGAGCTGCTTGCCGCGGCTTTCGATCGCGCCTGCATGCAGGAGCCTTGGCCGCGCAACCGCGCCGAGTTCGAGCGGCGCCGCGACGAAGCGCGCTCGCGTGTCACGCTGCTTGCCCAGGAAATCGCGCGGCTCGCAGGAACAATTCTCGCCGAGCATGCGGCGCTTCAGAAAAAGCTCCAGCAGGCGTCCAAGGCGTTTCCCGAGCCTTGCCGCGACATCCGTGAGAGCACGACCCGACTTCTCTCCAAGCGGTTCATCGAGCAGACGCCCTACGAGCGCCTGCAGCACTTCCCGCGCTATCTGACGGCGGCCGGTCTGCGGCTCGATAAGCTGAGAGCCGACCCCGGACGCGATGCGCGGCTCGCCACGGAATTCGCGCACCTGTGCGCGCAATGGCTGCGAGAACAGGCTAAGCAAGCAAAATCGGGTAGCCGTGATCCTCAGCTCGAACAGTTCCGCTGGTTGCTTGAGGAACTGCGGGTCCAGCTTTTCGCCCAGGAGCTGAAGACCTCCGTGCCGGTTTCGGTCAAGCGACTGTCGAAGATGTGGCAAACTATTCAGCGCTGATTTTCACCGCCTCGGGCGGCCTATATGAACGCGATACTCAATGCCCTCGCGCGGGCGTTTGTCAGTTTGCTGCATCCGAAGATGCTCTGGCTCATGGTGTGGCCGGTGATCGTCGCGTTGGTCCTATGGGTGACGCTCGCCGTGCTCTACTGGGGCGAGGCCGCGCAGTGGATCGCCGCACAGCTGCACCATTGGCCGGCGTACGATTGGGCGGTCTCGGTCTGGCCCCTCAAGCTCGTTGCGGCGTGGTTCGGGTGGATCCTCCTGCTGTTGCTGTTCGTGCCCGCGGTCCTGATTACGGCGGTGATGATCATCAGCATCGTTTCCATGCCGGCGATGGTCGCCCATGTCGGCGGGCGCGACTACCCAGGGCTCGTCCGCAGGAAGGGGGGAACGTTCGCCGGCAGTTTCTGGAATGCCTTCGCCGCCCTCATGCTGTTTGCGTTGCTCTTTGCCGTCAGCTTACCGCTATGGCTGGTTCCGCTGCTGTGGCCGGTGCTACCCATCGCTCTGTTCGGCTATTTCAACCAGCGAGTATTCCGCTACGACGCCCTCGCTGAGCACGCGACCGCCGCAGAGATCGCCGAGATCGTCCACCGCCATCGGGGCGGGCTGTTTCTTCTGGGCGTCGCGCTCGCGCTCGTCGGTCATATCCCCGTTCTCGGGCTCTTGATGCCGGTGTACGGCGGGCTCGCTTTTATTCACTACGGCCTCGAGCGCCTCGGCGAGCTGCGCAGCGCGCCGATCGAGGGTGCGGCAGTACGGGTGTGAGATGGGAATTGGGGCGATCATTATCGGCGACGAGATCATTCGCGGGAAGCGCGAGGATAAGCATTTCGCCAAGCTGATCGAGATCCTTCGCGTGCGCGGAATGAGGCTCGACTGGTGTAACTACCTCGGCGACAAGCCAGACCTGATCACCGCCACGCTCAGGCGCACGATGGCGTCGGGAGACATCGTCTTTAGCTTCGGCGGCATCGGCGCGACACCCGACGATCATACCCGCCAGTGCGCCGCGGAAGCGGCGGGCGTGGACTTGGCGTTGCACCCCGACGCGGAGGCGGCGATCCGCTCGCGCACCGACATGGTGATTACGCCGCAGCGCCTCAAGATGGGCGAATTTCCAGTGGGCTCGCGTATCATTCCGAACTCGTACAACAAGATCCCCGGCTTCTCGATGGGCGATCACCATTTCGTGCCGGGTTTCCCGGTGATGGCCTGGCCCATGGTCGAGTGGGTGCTGGATCAGCGCTACGCACATCTGTTTCACGGCATTTCGGAAGCCGAGGCTTCCGTAATCGTTTATGACCTTCCGGAATCTGTCGTCACGCCGCTCATGATCGAGGTGGAACAGCGCTACCGCGGCTTGAAGTCGTTCAGCCTGCCCAGCATGGGCGAGGCAGGCGTGCGCCGCCACATCGAACTCGGCGTGCGCGGTGCCCCCGAAGAAGTGACGCCAGCCATCGAGCAGATGAAGCTGGGGGTCGCTGCGCTCGGCGGCAGATGGGAAGACAAGCGTCAGTAAAACCCGGTTTTAGGTGCAAACAAAAAGCCCCGGCTTGCGCCAGGGCTTCAGGGCGCCCACAGAGAGGAGGAGGTGGAGGGGCTGTGGGCCGCGAAACCTGCAAATTACGCTGTCGCGCGTTTCTTCGGTGTTTCCCTGGCGGGTGTTAGGGTCGCGGGAAGGTTCGCCTCGGCGATCTCGGTGGCCTGCTTTGCGACCTTGTTGAAGCTGTCATAGGCGGTGTTGGCTGCGGCGAGCGCAGACTTCACGGCTTGGACGGCGACGTCGGATCCGGCTGGCGCGTTCTTCGCGACCTTGTCGAGGAGACCAACCAGGTTCTTGTTAAACTCGGCAGCCTGCGCTTCGAGGAACTTGGCCAACTCACCGTTCGTTTGGGCGGCGACTTCGTAGACGCTGCGCGAGTAGGCGATGGCTTTTTCCATCGTCGGCTGGGTTGCCGCGGCATTCAGGTTGAGGTATTCCTGGGGGTCTTTGGCATTGAGCAGCGCCTTGGCGTGGCCGACTCCTTCCTCAAATGCGGCCTTGGTTGCATTGAAATACAGCGCGGACAGGCGCTCGAAAGCGGCGTACTGCGTGTGGGCGAGACCCAGGATGGCCGCGATGCCAGCCTTGTTCGCTGTGGCGATTTGTTCGGGCGTGAAATTCATGATCATCTCCGTTAGAAAAAAGACTGCGTTATTTATTGCACTGCACCATAGTGCATTCTACAAGGATAACAACGGATGTCAAGAATGATTTTGTGCGCCGCAATAGGTTTTCCGAGTCCGGAGGATAAAAGTCCGTATAAATAAAGCGTTACATCGGAATCCTCGGCTTCGAAGTCAGTAAACACCTACCTCCAACTCGTTGTTTTTAAATGAACTTCGGCCTCCTCCGGAAGGGCCGGAACGTGAGCGCATCGTGGGCGCGCGTAGCTACGATGATCCCGATCGTGGGCGCGTTCGGCGGGATGTAGTTATTGGGCGAACATCCGCAGTGGAGCGATTTGGCCGCGCTCGTCTTGGTCGTCGCCGCTGGCGGTGGGGCTCCTGCCACAGCGCCGGGCGGCGTAACCTGGCACCTTCAGCTCGCGTCGTCTTGCCGAATGCTGCGTCGAGTCGGTATTTTTTCGGCACGCCAGTTCGCCAGGGCCCAGTTCCAGATCTCCACGATTCTCGCAGCCGCGAGCTCCGCCGGCGGCTCCTGGCCGAGAAAGCGCAAGGCTTGCCAGAGCCGAGACGGGGCCTCGGTGACGGTCAAAGGGGCGGCACGGGTCTGCTTGCTGAGCTTTTCGCCGGCCTGGTTCACCGCAACTGGAAGATGCATGTATCGTGGCGTCGGGTGACCTAGCAAGCGCTGCAACAGGATCTGCCGTGCCGTCGAGGCGAGCAAATCGGCGCCGCGCACCACATCGGTGATGTTCTGCTCGAAATCATCCACTACCACGGCGAGCTGGTAGGCAAAAAGGCCGTCCGCGCGCCGCACGATGAAGTCGCCGACTTCCCGGGCCAGGTTCTGCTCGATCCTGCCTTGAAGCAGGTCCTCAAACGCGATCACCGCGTTATCCACGCGCACGCGCACCGCGCGAGCCGAGCGTCCGGGCGGAGGCCCCTTGCGGCAGGTGCCGGGGTAGATGGATTCGCCCGCCGCGAATGCGGTCGAATCGGAGATCTCCCGCCGCGTGCAGGCACAGGGAAACACTGCGCGCCCGTACTCGAGAAGTTTCAGCGCGGCTCCGTAGGCTGTGTCGCGACGGCTCTGGAACATGACTTCCCCGTCCCATTCGAACCCGTACGCCTCGAGCATCTTGAGAATCGCCCTGGAAGCCCCTCGAGCCTCGCGCGGCCGATCGAGATCCTCCATGCGCACGAGCCATCTTCCCCTGTTCCAGCGCGCCTCGAGGCAGCTGCCGACGGCGGCGACGAGCGAGCCGAAATGCAGCAGACCCGTCGGGGAGGGAGCAAAGCGCCCACGATAGGGTCTCGTCGAGTCATGCATAATCTGAACGAAAATCATATCAGCGTTTCGCGGGCTGCCGAAAATCTATGACCGATCCCCATCGCATCGTTATCGTCGGAGGCGGCGCCGGGGGGCTTGAGCTCGCGACCCGGGCAGGGGACCGATTTGGGCGCAGAGGACGCGCCATAGTCACCCTCGTGGACAAGAACGAGACCCACCTCTGGAAGCCCCTCTTGCACGAGGTCGCTGCCGGAAGCATGGATATTCACGCACACCAGCTCGACTACCTCGCGCAGGCGCGCTGGCACCACTTCACCTTCTACTGCGGAGCACTGGAGAGTGTCGACCGAAGGCGCCGCGAGATCGCGGTGGCGCCCACGGTCGATGAGCGCGGAGTCGAAGTTATCCCGCGCCGCACTTTGAGCTACGACACCCTGGTGATCGCAATCGGCAGTGTCGCGAACACTTTCGGCGTCCCCGGTGTCGTGGAACACGCCTACGCGCTGGAGTCGGCTGACGAGGCCGACCGCTTCCACCGGCGCCTGATCAATGCCTGCATCCAAGCCAACTATCGGCCCGGCAACGCGCCGGCCCGCCTGCGCGTGGTGATCGTAGGCGCGGGAGCGACCGGCGTCGAGCTCGCCGCCGAGCTACACAACAGCACGCGGGTGTTCGCCGCATACGGCCTCCAGAACATCGACCCGGAGCGATTTCTCCATATCACGCTCCTCAACGCCGACCCCCGAATCCTGCCGATGCTTCCCGAACGCATTGCCAGGGCCGTGACCGCGGCGCTCGAGGACCTGGGCGTGAGCGTTGCGTGCTCTGAGCAAGCCGTCGAGGTCACCGCGAGCGAGGTGAAAACGAAAAGCGGCAAATCCTACCCGGCGGACCTCGCGGTATGGGCGGCGGGAATCAAAGGGGCCGATCTCCTGGCGAACCTCGACGGACTCGAAACCAACCGAATCAACCAGCTGCTCGTTCTGCCGACGCTGCAGACGACGCGCGATCCGGACATTTTCGCTCTGGGCGACTGCTCGGCGCTCCCGCGCGAAGGCAAGGCGCCGCCCGTGCCGCCCGCCGCGCAGGCAGCTCACCAGGAGGCTTCCCACCTTCTCGCGGCGATGGCGCTGCGCATGCGTGGACGGCCGCTCGTGCCCTTCCACTACCGCGACTTCGGTTCTCTCGTGTCGCTCGGCGAATACAGCACGATCGGATCGCTGATGGGTTTTCTTTCAGGCAAGAGCTACCGCGTGGAGGGCTGGTTCGCGCGGCTGATGTACCTGTCGCTGTACAAGATGCACCTGTACGCGCTCCATGGTCCTGTCGGCGTCGCGCTCGATACCCTGGCGCGCATCCTCAAACGCGGCACTGAGCCGAGCGTCAAATTGCACTGATGATCGGTTCGATCCTGAAGATCGTGCTCGGCGTCGCCGTCGGCGTGCCGCTGTTCGTGTGGCTTTTCCAAGAGCGGATGTTGTTCTTCCAGCGTCCGCTCGAATCCCGCCCCGCACCGCGTCCGAACGTCGAAGAGGTGAGCATCGTCGCCGCCGATGGTGTCAAGCTCCGGGGCTGGCTGGTAAAGGGCGACGGAGCCCCCGCGCCCCTCGTCATCTACTTCGGCGGCAACGCGGAGGAAGTTTCCTGGCTTGTGGACCCCGCGGACCATTTCACCGGCTGGTCGCTGCTGCTCGTGAACTTTCGCGGCTACGGGGAAAGCGAAGGCAAACCTGGAGAAAAGGAGCTCCTTGAGGACGGGCTCGTGATCCACGATTACGCAAAGGGACGTTCCGAGGTGAATTCCGAACGCATCGTCGCGATGGGGCGCAGTTTGGGCAGCGGGATCGCTGTTCACCTCGCGGCCCATCGCCCGCTGAGGGCTGTCATACTCGTGTCGCCGTACGACAGCATCGTCGAAGTGGCAAAGCGCCACTATCCTTTTCTGCCGGTGTCGCTCATGCTCCGGCATCGCTTCGACTCGATCGCGCTTGCACCCCGGATCGAGGCGCCATTGCTGTGCCTCGTTGCGACTGGAGACCGGGTCATCCCGGCCGCGCACTCGCGCGCTTTGTTCGAAGCCTGGCGCGGTACGAAAACGTGGCATCAGGTTCCGCACGCGGATCACGACAGCATCTCCGGTGAACCCGAATACTGGCGCTCGATCGCGGATTTTCTGAGGACGCTGCGCTGAGGGACCCAACGCCCCTGTTATAATCGCGGCTCCGACAAATTCCGGAGATCTTCGCATGGCAACGATCGCGTTGACCAAGGACAATTTCGAACAAGTCGTGAATGGTAACGACATGGTCCTCGTCGATTTCTGGGCGCCTTGGTGCGGGCCGTGCAAAGGCTTCGCGCCGGTATTCGAGGCCAGTTCGGAAAAGCACGCCGACATCGTGTTTGGAAAAGTGAACACCGACGATGAGCAGGACCTGGCCGCGTCGTTCAATATCCGCTCGATCCCGACCCTGATGTTTTTCCGCGAGAAGGTCATTCTCTTCTCTCAGGCGGGCGCGCTTCCGGGTTCGGCGCTCGAGCAGATCATCACCCAGGGCAGGGAACTCGACATGGCGATGGTGCACAAGGAAATCGCCGAACGCGAGGCAGGCGCGCAGCAGGCGTCGGTCGAGGGAAAATAAAAAAAGGCAGGGACGTTCCCTGCCTTTTTCTGTGGGTTGAGAGGCTTACTTCTTCATCTCGTCTTTCTTCGCGGTTTTTTTCTTCGCTGCCTTCTTATCGCCTTTCTTCATTCCGTCTTTTTTCATTCCATCCTTCTTCATTTCGTCCTTCTTCATCGGCGCGCCGGCGTGGGACGCAGCGACCGTAACGCCACTCGACACCGCGAAGACCGCGGCCACCAACAGCGACATGAGCTTCTTCATTCAATGTCTCCTCTCTCTGAGCGTTATTAGAATGATCCGGTCACCGGACACCGGTCAACCGCCGGCTATCCTAGCATATATCGTTGCACGGATTGACAAGTGAACCCGGGCATCGCCTATTCTCTGCTTGGTGCGGCCCTCTTCGGGGCGAGCACCCCGATCGCCAAGCTCCTCGTCGGAGAAATCGGGCCAGTCATGCTTGCCGGCCTCCTATATGCAGGGTCGGGCGTGGGGCTCGCCCTTTGGCTTGCCGTGCGCGGCTCGCTTTGGCGGGCCGCCGAGCGGCCCCGATTCTCGCCGGGCGACTACAAGTGGCTCGCCGGAGCCGTCGTTTCGGGAGGCGTCATCGGCCCCGCGCTTCTGATGCTCGCCCTTGCCGCGAGCTCCGCCTCGTCGGTGTCGCTGCTTTTGAACCTCGAAAGCGTGTTCACCGCCCTGCTGGCCTGGTTCGTGTTTCGAGAGAATTTCGATCGACGCCTGATACTGGGGATGTCTCTGATCGTCTGCGGCGGCGTGATTCTCGGCTGGCAGCCGGGGGAGATCGCGACCTCCTGGCCTGCGCTCGCGGTGGCGGGTGCCTGCCTGTGCTGGGCGCTCGACAACAACCTCACGCGCAAGATTTCCGCCGGGGACTCGGTCAAGATCGCGGGCATCAAAGGGCTGGCAGCCGGATCGGTGAACCTTTGCGTGGCGGCGGGCTTTGGAGCCGCCCTTCCGGCACCGGAGGTCGCCGCTGCTGCTGCTCTGGTCGGCCTGCTCGGCTATGGAGTGAGCCTTGCTCTTTTCGTGGTGGCGTTGCGCCAGCTCGGCACTGCTCGGACCGGCGCTTATTTTTCGACCGCCCCTTTTATCGGGGCGGCCGCGTCTTTTGCGTTGCTTGGCGAGTCTCCGGATACGTTTTTCTGGGTCGCAGCGGTCTTGATGGCGGTCGGCGTTGCGCTGCATCTCACCGAACGCCACCGGCACCTACACCGGCACGAGGCGCTGGCGCATACGCACTCCCACACCCATGACGAGCACCATCGCCATGAACACGATTTTGCGTGGGACGGCGCCGAGCCGCACTCGCACAGTCACGAACATGATGCCCTCAGCCACAGCCATGTGCACTTTCCGGACATCCATCATCGGCACAGTCATTGAGGGGTTGCGCGCGCTGGCGATCGCGTCGTTTGCGGCCGCCGCGTGCGCCGCGCCCTATGTGCCCAAGGACGACGCAACGGTGCTCGAGCGATTGCCCGTGAGGCCGGGCGATCCGATCGCTCGCGAGCTGCGCCAGCTGCGTGCCGAGCTGACCGCTGACCCGCGCAAACGGGAAACGGCGGTGCGGCTCGCCGGGCGCTATTTCGAGCTTGCCAGCTCGGAAGGGGACCCTCGCTACGTAGGCTACGCGCAGGCGGCGCTCAAGCCTTGGTGGCACCTGCCTGCGCCGCCGCTCGATGTTCTCGTGATGCGCGCGATCCTCAAGCAGTACAGCCACGATTTCTCCGGCGCCATGCGGGACCTCGAAGCAGCGACGCGCGAAGACCCCAAGAACGCACGCGCCTGGTCCTGGCGCGCCGCGATCCACATGGTGCAGGCGAATTACGAAAAGGCGCGGGAAGATTGCCTGGCCCTGCTGAAGGTCGAATCCGAGCTCTACGCCGTCGGGTGCATGGCCTACCTCGACGGCACCACGGGCAAGGCCGCCGTCGCCCATCGCGCTCTTTCGGCGGCGCTTGCCAAGAACGCGGACGCACCGCGCGAAGTCAAGGTCTGGGTGCTGACGCGCCTAGCCGAGATGTCGTTGCGACAGGGCGACGTGAAGCAAGCCGAGGGGCATTTCCGCGCGGCGTACTTTGAGCCGATCAACGACCAGTTTTTGCTCGCGGCGTACGCGGACTTTCTGCTCGACCAGGGACGCCCCGACGAAGTCATTCCGTTGCTCGTCGACTGGGTGAAGTCGGACATCCTGCTCCTTCGTCTCGCCCTTGCCGAGCAGGCTCTGAAGTCGCCGAAAGCGCGAGAACACATCGAGGCGCTCCGATCCCGGTTCGACGCCGCGGCCTTGCGCGGCGACAAATTGCACCAACAGGAGGAAGCGCGCTTCAACCTCTATCTCCTCGGCAACAAGGAGAAGGCTCTCGCACTGGCACGGGAGAATTGGAAGCTCCAGCGCGAGCCGCGCGACGCACGCATGCTGCTCGAGGCGGCGCTCGCGATGAAAGACCCGGAGGCCGCGCAGGAGGCGCTCGACTGGCTCGAGCGCTCCGGGCATGAGGATCCGCTCCTGCGCCGCACAGCGGAAAAGCTGAAGGCCCTGAAGCGATGAGAACGCTGCTCGCGTTGCTGCTTCTCCTTGCAGCCTCGTTCGCGTACGCGCACAAGCCGAGTGACAGTTACCTGGCGATCCGTGCAGAGGGTTCGAACGTGAGCGGGCAATGGGACATCGCCTTGCGCGACCTCGATTTCGCGATCGGCCTGGACGACAGCGGAGACGGTGATATCACCTGGGGCGAAGTGAAAGCGCATCACGCGGATATCGCAGCCTATGCTCTCGCGAGATTGAAGCTGCGTTCGAAAGGCGCCGACTGCCCCACTCACGCGACGGAATTTCTCGTCGATGACCACAGCGACGGCGCTTATTCGGTGATGCGCTTTGCGGCCACTTGCCCTGAGGAGGTGGCGACCCTCGAAATCAGCTACAGCCTCTTCGCCGACCTCGATCCGCAGCACAGGGGATTGCTGAGGCTCGAACACGGGGTGGCTACGCGCACGGCCATCTTCGGTCCGGAGCGGGTGACCCAGAGCTTCGAGCTCGCGAAGATCTCGGCGCTCACCCAGTTCGTCGATTACGCACGCGAAGGCGTATGGCACATCTGGATCGGCTTCGACCATATCCTGTTCCTGCTGTCGCTACTCCTGCCCGCGGTGCTCGTGTTCGACGCAGGACGCTGGCAGGCCGTCCCGCGGTTTCCCCCGGCTTTCTGGGACGTGTTCAAGATCGTCACCTCGTTCACCGTGGCGCATTCGATCACGCTGAGCCTCGCGGCGCTGGGGGTGATCTCGCTGCCCTCGCGCCTGGTGGAATCGGCGATTGCGACCTCGGTCGTGCTCGCTGCGTTGAACAACGTCTTTCCCTTGGTACATGGTCGGCGCTGGATGGTCGCTTTCGCCTTCGGGTTGATTCACGGCTTCGGCTTCGCCAGCGTTCTGAGAGACCTCGGACTGCCACAGGGCGCGCTGCTCATCGCGCTCGTCGGCTTCAATCTCGGCGTGGAAGTGGGTCAGCTCGCGATCGTGAGTGCGTTCCTGCCGGTCGCGTACGCGCTGAGGGCGAGCTGGTTCTACCGGCGCCTGGTGTTCATCGGCGGGTCCCTCGCGATCGTGGTGGTCGCGGGAATCTGGCTCGTCGAGCGGGCGTTCAACATGAAAATAATCACCCCTTGATGAATCGCCAGCTCCACCCAATATCCAATCGACACGATAGTTCCACTCGACACGAAAGCCCGCAATGATCGAAATCCGCAAAAGCGAGGACCGTCGCCTTGCCGAACACGGCTGGTTGCGCTCCTACCACACCTTCTCCTTCGCCGACTACTACGATCCCGAGAACATGGGCTTCGGCCATCTCAGGGTGATCAACGAGGACCGAATCCAGCCGGGGACGGGATTCGGCACCCACGGCCACCGCGACATGGAGATCATCAGCTATGTGCTGGAGGGCGAGCTCGCGCACAAGGACAGCATGGGAAACGGTTCGACCATCGTTCCGGGGGACGTGCAGCGCATGAGCGCTGGGAAGGGGGTGCTGCACAGCGAGTTCAATCACGCCCAGGATGTGACGCACTTTCTCCAGATCTGGATCGAGCCGAGCGTCACCGGCATCGCGCCGACCTACGAGCAGAAGCATTTCGACGCGGCGTCCAAGCGCGGGCGGCTGCGGCTGGTCGCCTCGCCGGACGGGCGCGAGGGATCCGTGACGATCCACCAGGACGCCTTTGTCTACGCTGCGCTTCTGGACGGCGCGGAACGGGCGGTCCACAGTCCGCAACCTAACCGGCGTGCCTATGTGCACGTGGCGCGCGGCCGCTTGACGGTGAACAGCCAGCCGCTCGAGGCCGGTGACGCGCTGAAAGCCACCCAAACCGCCGAGATCGTGCTCGAAAAAGGGAAGGACGCCGAGGTCCTGCTGTTCGATCTCGCGTAAAGGTATTCCGATGCAGCGCAAGAAACCCAGGATGCCGGTGGTGTTCTTCGGCCACGGCAGTCCCATGAATACCCTGGACCGCAACCCGTACACGGAGTCTTGGCGGCGCCTCGGTAATTCGGTCCCGAAACCCAGGGCCATCCTGTGCGTGTCTGCGCACTGGTATACGGAGGGGACCGCGGTGACGGCGATGGACAAGCCGAAAACCATCCACGATTTCTATGGTTTTCCGCAAGCCTTGTTCGACGTTCAATATCCGGCGCCGGGCGACCCCCATCTCGCGTCGAGGGTGCGCGAACTGCTCGAGCCCGTGGACGTGCGGCTGGACGAGTCATGGGGGCTCGACCACGGCACCTGGTCGGTTCTGAAGCACGCGTATCCCGGTGCGGAGATCCCCGTCGTCCAACTGAGCATCGACGGCACCCAGCCGCCGCTTTTCCACTACGAAGCCGGCAAGCGGCTTGCGCCGCTGCGAGATGAGGGGGTGCTAGTCGCCGGCAGCGGCAACGTCGTGCACAACCTGCGCCTCATGAAAAGAGCAGGGGGAGCGCCGTTCGACTGGGCGGTGCGCTTCAACGAGAGGATTCGGCAGGCGCTGTCATCGCGCGATCACCGGGTGCTCGTCGATTTCGAGAAGCTCGGCGAGGACGCGCGCTTGTCGGTGCCCACGCCCGAGCACTATCTGCCGCTCCTCTACATTGCGGCACTGCAAGGCGATGACGAACCCATGTCCTTGGTCGTGGACGGCTACGACCTGGGCTCGGTCGGCATGCTTACGGCGGTCGCCGGTATGCCCGCCGATTAAGACGGTCTCTCGGTATCCTGTTCCGCGCGCCGCGCCGCTCGCGCATAATGCGGCGAACCCTTTCCTTCGGATTTTCGCCATGCATCTGCTCGAACAGGCGGCCGTCTTTCTTCTCACTGCGGTGTTGCTCGTGCCGCTCTTCCAGCGCCTGAAGCTCGGCGCGGTGCTCGGCTATCTCGGCGCCGGCATGCTGATCGGTCCCTTCGGCCTCGGGATGATCGGGGAGGTCGAGTCCACGCTGCAGTTCGCCGAGTTCGGGGTGGTGCTGCTGCTTTTCCTCGTCGGGCTGGAGCTGCAGCCGAGCCGCCTGTGGGTGCTGCGCCGGCCGGTATTCGGTCTCGGCGGCGCACAGGTGCTGGCGACCGGCGCGGTGCTCGCCGCCCTGGCGCTGGCGTTCGGGTTCTCCTGGCAGGCGGCCCTCGTCGCGGGTTTCGGTCTGGCGATGTCCTCCACCGCTCTGGTTCTCGCGTCGCTCGTGGAACGCAAGCAGCTCGCCACGCGCCACGGGCGTGAAGCCTTCGCCGTGCTACTCTTCCAGGACGTGTCGGTGATCCCCCTGCTCGCGCTCCTGCCGCTCCTCAGCGATTCGGGAACTCACGCCGCGGGTGGTTGGATCGCCGCTGCGAAGGGATTGGCGGTGATCGCTGTCGTCATCATCTCAAGTCGGCTCGTCGTGCGTCCGGTGCTGAAGGCGGTGGCGAGCTACGGCGGCCGCGAAGTATTTACCGCGGCGGCGCTGCTGCTCGTGGTGGGCGCTGCGCTCATCATGGAGAAAATCGGCCTGTCGCCTTCGCTCGGCGCCTTCCTCGCCGGGGTGCTCCTCGCCGATTCTGAATTTCGCCACGAACTGGAGGCCGACATCGAGCCCTTCAAGGGCCTCCTGCTCGGTCTTTTCTTCATAGCCGTGGGCATGAGCGCGAACCTTGGTCTCGTTTGGGAACGGCCGCTCGCGGTGCTCGGCCTCGTGCTCGGCCTCATGCTTGCGAAGCTTGCACTGATGTACGCGATCGCCAGGATTGGCGGCGCGCCGAACGACGCTGCGCAGCGACTTGCAGTTTCGATTTCGCAGGGAGGCGAGTTCGCCTTCATTCTGTTCGTCGCGGCGGGGAGCCTCGGCATATTCGAGGCGGGCAGCGCTCAGCTCCTTGTGGTGGTCGTGACCGTGTCGATGCTGCTCGCGCCACTCGCGTTCGAAGCTCACGAGCGCGCGCTCGCGCGTTGGACCGAGCGGCACGCGACCCCGGAATTCGACGCGATCACAGGACCGGCAAACCCGGTCATCATCGCCGGTTACGGACGTGTGGGGCAGATCGTTTCGCGCGTGCTGCGCATGTGCGGCGTGCCTTTCACGGCGCTCGAGGTGAGCTACCAGCAGGTGGATTTTGTTAGGCGCTTCGGCAGCAAGGTCTATTACGGCGACGCTTCGCGCCTCGAGCTGCTCGAGGCGGCGAAGACGGGCGAGGCGAAGCTCTTCGTGCTGGCCATTGACGATGTCGAGGCCTCGGCGAAGACTGCGGCGGTCGTGCGCAAGCACTTCCCGCAGGTTCCGATCCTCGCGCGCGCGCGTAACCGCGTGCACCTGTTTCGCCTACGGGATTTGGGGGTCAAGCTCATCTGGCGCGAGACCTTTCCGACAAGCCTCGACATGGCGCGCCACGCGCTGCTTTCGCTGGGCTTCGGTATCGCCGCCTCCGAGCGCGCCGTGAGCCTGTTCAAGCAGCACGACGAGCAGCGGCTCGATGCGCAGTACGCGGTCCAGCACGACGAGGCGCAGCTCATCCAGACTTCCAAGGAAGCGGCTGCGCAGTTGCAGGAGCTGTTCGAATCGGACGGCCTGCAGCCGCTGCCGGGATTTCCGCGCGCCGGGGCTTGATACGCAGGTGTCCGCCCCGCATGGCGCGGCAAAGTGCCATCCTGCAATTTGCTTCGCCCACTGGCGTATGAACATGCCGGGCCAAAAGGCGCCGCCACACGCTCTGCGGCCACCCGCTGTCGGACTTCGGGAGCGCCGCGCTAGAATACCGCCGTGAAATCGGTCGTGATCCTCATCTCCGGTCGCGGCAGCAATATGGAAGCGATCGTGCGCGCAGAGCTCCCCGCGAAGGTCGCCGCCGTGATCAGCAACCGTGCGGATGCTCCGGGCTTGAAATTTGCTGCGCAGTCGGGGCTTCCCGTGGAGGTGGTCGATGAGCGCGAGTTTTCCTTGCGCGGGGCGTTCGACGCCGCGCTCGAGGCGGCGATCGAACGGCATTCGCCCGACCTGGTCGCGCTCGCCGGCTTCATGCGCATCCTGGGCGGCGATCTTGTGCGGCACTACTCGGGTCGGATGGTCAACATCCATCCGTCGCTGCTGCCGGCGTTCCCAGGCCTGCACACGCACCGCCGCGCCCTCCAGGAAGGCGTGAAGCTCCACGGCTGCACGGTGCACTTCGTCACGCCGCAGGTCGATCACGGTCCGATCATCGCACAGGCGGCGATACCCGTGCGTGCCCGGGACACCGAAGCGACGCTCGCGGCGCGAGTACTGGAGCAGGAACACCGTATCTATCCGCTGGCGATACGTTGGTTTGTCGAGGGCCGGCTCGCGGTCGAGAACGGCATCGTGCGCGTCGACGGGTCCGGCGCCCGACAGGCGCTGCTCGTCGAACAATGATCTGCACTCCGGTCCGCCGAGCAGGTGTTGGGGTGCTCGCTCTGTGGGCTGCCATGGCCCAGGCGGCGCCTCCCGAACGCATCACGCTCACCTATGAGTTGAAACGCAACGGCACGGTTCATGTAGACGTTTCGGAAACACTCGAGCACGACAGCCGCACGTACGCGATCACCTCCGAAGGGAGGGGGAGAGGAATCCTGGCGTTGTTCGGGGTCTTGAAGCGCACGAGCCGAGGCCACATCACGCCGCAAGGGCTGCGTCCCGACGAATTCCGTGACCAACGCCCCGGAGGTTGGGCGGTGTCGGCCAAATTCGATTGGGACGCGCGCTCGGTGACGCAGGAGAAAAATGGGAAGTCGGAAACGCTCAAGATGCCGGCCGACGCGCAGGACCCCTTGAGCCTCGCCTACAGCTTCGCCTTCGTCCCGCCGAAAGGAAGGGAATACGACGTAACGCGCGCCGACGGCCGGGGCCTCACGCCATTTCGCTTCATCGTCGTCGGCAACGAAAAGCTCGCCACGCCCGCGGGCGAGATGCAGACGCTGCACATCGCGAAAGTGCGCGACGGCCCCGAAGACAAGGCGACTGACATCTGGTTCGCCGCCGAGCGCGATTTCCTGCCGGTGCGTCTCCTGGTCGTGGACGCGGACGGCACGCGCGCCGACCAGATCGTCACGCGCATCGGCAAGTGACGCGCTTCTCGCGCCCGCTGCTCGATGCGTGCACTGCGGCCTTTGCCACCGTGCTGCCGCTCGAGCAGCCCGCCGATGCAACGCTCTCGGCGTTTTTCCGCAGCCACCCCAAGATCGGCCGGAGCGACCGTGCCACGATCGCCGATTCCGTATACGCAGCGCTCAGGCGCCGGCGGCTTCTGGAGCGCGTCGCGGCGGCGCAGAGCCCGCGGCGCCTTGCGCTCGCGACCTGGACCGCGCTTCTCGGCGCGAACCTGCGCGAGCTCGATCCCTGGCTGCGCGGCGACGAGGCCGAGTGGCTCGCTTCGGTCAAGCGCAAAACGGCCGCGCCGCAGTCCTTCGAGGTCGAATGCGAGCTTCCCGATTGGGCGATCGAACGCCTGAGCGCCCGCTACGAGGAAAGCGCGTTGCTCGCCCTGGCGAAGGGCCTGCTGCAGAACGCGCCGCTAGACCTGCGCGTGAATCCGCTGAAAATCTCGCGCGAGGCGGCGCTCGAACGCCTCTCGGCCGACGGGATTCGCGCCGCCGCGACTGCGTACTCGCCCGAGGGGATCCGCCTCGCAGAGAAGCCCGCAATCAACCGGCATCGCCTGTTTCTGGACGGCTGCATAGAGGTGCAGGACGAAGGGAGCCAATTGCTCTGCCATCTGGTCGCACCCAAGCGCGGCGAAATGGTGGTGGACTTCTGCGCGGGCGCCGGAGGCAAGACGCTCGCACTCGGGGCCCTGATGCGCTCGACTGGACGCCTCTACGCGTTCGATATCTCCCCGAAACGGCTCGCCGGGCTGAAGCCCCGGCTTGCGCGCTCGGGACTGTCCAACGTGCATCCGCAGCGGATCGAGGGCGTGAACGACGCGCGCGTGAAGCGCCTCGCCGGTAAGATCGACCGCGTGCTCGTGGATGCACCCTGCAGCGGCCTCGGGACCCTGCGGCGCAATCCCGACATGAAGTGGCGCCAGACGCCCGAGGATGTCGCGGAGCTCGTGGAAAAGCAGAAATCGATTCTCGCGGCCGCCGCGCGGCTCGTGAAGCCGGGCGGGCGGCTCGTTTACGCCACCTGCAGCATCCTCGAGGAAGAGAACCGCGGCGTCGTCGAGGATTTTCTGCGCGGTGCCCAATTCACGCTGCGGCCGGCGGGCGATGTGCTTGAAAGAGCCGGCATCCGGCTCCAGCTAGAAGACTATCTTGAGCTTCGGCCGCACCTGCATGGTACCGACGCGTTCTTTGCCGCGGTGCTCGAGCGTGCCGGATGAACCAGGAACCAAGGCTTTCGCGCACGATTATTTTCTAGATATCCTGCGTGAAAATCTCACGTATCGGAGCTAAATTTCCGTGAATTTATCAGCTTGCAAGAACATGAATAGGATCAGGAAATCCCTGAGCGGAGCATAGGGGATAACGGCCTTGCCCTTTGTGAGGATTCACGTAGAATCCGCAGAACCTTAAGAGGGGAACTTGATGGAATCCAGCGTCCTGTTTTCTGGTGTTTTCAACCTGCCGTGGTGGGGCTATGTCCTCGCCGCTCTCGGCCTTACCCACATCACCATCGTCAGCGTGACGGTGTTCCTGCACCGTCATCAGGCGCACCGCGCGCTCGAGTTGCATCCGCTGGCAAGCCACTTCTTCCGCCTGTGGCTGTGGATGACGACCGGCATGGTGACCAAGGAGTGGGCTGCGATCCATCGCAAGCACCATGCTAAATGCGAAACCCCTGAAGACCCGCATAGCCCGCAGCAGGTCGGAATCAACCGCGTGCTCTGGGGCGGCGTGTTTCTGTACGTCAAGGAATCCTACAACCGCGAGACGATGACCCGCTACGGCCACGGCACGCCCGACGACTGGCTCGAGCGCAACGTCTATTCCCGCTTCTCGATACTCGGCATCACCCTGATGGGTGCAGCCAACGTCATGCTGTTCGGCGTCGTCCCGGGTGCTCTCATCCTCGTCACGCAGATCGCCTGGATCCCGTTCTGGGCAGCGGGCGTCATCAACGGCATCGGACATTTCTGGGGATACCGGAACTGGCAGACCGAGGACGCGAGCACGAACATCGTTCCGTGGGGCATCATCATCGGCGGCGAGGAGTTGCACAACAATCACCACGCTTACGCGACCTCGGCGAAGCTTTCCAACAAGTGGTACGAGATCGACCTGGGTTGGATGTACATCTGCCTGCTCGAGGTACTGGGCCTCGCACAGGTGAAGAAAGTGGCGCCGACGCCGCGCTTCACCGATGCGAAACGCGCAGTAGACTCGGAGACGCTGCAGGCCGTGATCACGCACCGCTACGACGTTCTCGCGAAATACGCCAAGTCGCTCAAGCGCACCTACGCCGAGGAGCTCGGCAAGCTGCGCCGGCTCGCGCCGCACGACGCGTATGTTCTGAGGAGCCTGAAGGGCTGGCTCCAGCGCGACGAAAAATCGCTGTGCGAGACCGAGCGCGCGAACCTCAAGCAGGGACTGGCGAAATCGCGCGCGCTGCTCACCGTGTACTCGATGCGCGCGGAGCTCGCGTCCCTGTGGGAACGCTCGAGTGCCTCCCGCGAGCAGCTC
This sequence comes from Betaproteobacteria bacterium, assembly GCA_005881575.1. Taxonomy (GTDB): domain Bacteria; phylum Pseudomonadota; class Gammaproteobacteria; order Burkholderiales; family SG8-39; genus VBDM01. Next base: position 173,875 of record VBCA01000004.1, on the reverse strand, counting down.
GTTCGGCAGCTGCAGGACTGGTGCCACCGCGCCGAAGCGAGCGGCATCCGCCCGCTCGCTGAATTCTCGCACCGGCTGCGCTGCTACGCCTAGGGCGCTGGAGACCCCCCAAAGAACCCGCCCGACCGGCGGGTTTTTTGTTCCGCTGCGCGCCACCGCACTTCCGGGTAGCATATACGGCGCTATTCGGTTTCGGGGGGGCCTTACAGCAGAAAAGGAGGTATGAGGATGAAAAGCCTTATCGCGGTAGCTGCGTCGATGTTGATTGCTTCGCCGGCCCTTTCGCAGGTGAAGCCTTGCGAGGAACTCAAGTCTGAGATCGAGGCGAAGATCAAGGCGAACGGGGTACCAGTCTTCACGCTGGACATCGTCCCGAACGAACAGGTGAAGGAAGGAGAAGGCAAGGTCGTCGGGACCTGCGACGGCAGCACCCAGAAGATCGTCTACAAGCGCGGTGTCGCCGAGGCTCCGCGCGACATGCCCATGGAAAGCAAATCGCAGCCGAAGTAGGCGCGCTTGGCAGGTTGGTCGGCCGGCGACGCCGGCCAAACGAAAAGCCCGCTTTCGCGGGCTTTTTTTATTTGATCTTTGTTTCCTTGTAGATGACGTGTTTGCGCGCCCTGGGGTCGTACTTCTTCATCTCGATCTTGTCGGGCGTGGTGCGCTTGTTCTTGGTGGTCGTGTAGAAGTGGCCGGTGCCCGCCGTGGATTCGAGCTTGATTTTCTCGCGCACTGTCGCAGCTCCTGACCTTAGATCTCGCCGCGCTCGCGCAGCTCTTTGAGCACCGCGTCGATGCCCTTCTTGTCGATGATGCGCACGCCGGCGTTGGAAGTGCGCAGTCTCACCCAGCGCTTCTCGCTTTCCACCCAGAAACGGCGGTACTGCAGGTTCGGGTAGAACCGGCGTATGGTCTTGTTGTTGGCGTGGGACACGTGGTGTCCCACCTGGGGCTTCTTGCCCGTTACTTGACAGACACGCGCCATGCGATGCTCCGCGGGAAAAGGGGCGCATTATAGGTCGAAACCGGGCGCGCGTTCAAGCTCGACGCCGCAGGGAAGGATCCCTCGAGGATCGTCATATCAGCCCGCGTTCGGCAAAGGACATCGTGCGGCTCCCTGCGACGATGAAATGGTCGAGCACCTGAATATCGACCAGGGCCAGCGCGCTTTTGAGCGAGCGTGTGAGGATCTCGTCGGCATGGCTCGGCTCTGCGACCCCGGAGGGGTGGTTATGCGCGAAAATCACGGCCGCCGCGTTATGCCGCAGAGAGCACTTCACCACCTCACGCGGGTAAACGCTCGTCTGAGTCAGGGTGCCGCGGAACAGCTCCTCGTGCGCGATCACCCGATGCTGCGCGTCGAGGAGCAGTACCAGGAAGACTTCCTGCTCTCGCCCGGCGAGCGCAAGGCGCAGGTAATCGCGCACTGCTCTCGGCGACGACAGCGCATCTCGCGAGGAGATCTCCTCCTTGAGCGCACGGCGCGCCAACTCGAGGGCTGCCTGGAGCTGCGCGAGCTTGGCGGTCCCCAGGCCGGGGGTCCCCGCGAGATTCGTGGACCCCGCGTCTAGCAGCCCGGAGACCGAGCCGAACCGTCCGAGTAGCTGGCGCGCGAGATCGACGGCGCTCTTTCCCTTGATGCCGGTACGAAGCAGGATCGCGAGCAACTCGGCGTCGGCGAGCGAGGCGGCGCCGAGAGCAAGCAGCCGCTCGCGTGGACGTTCCTGAATGGGCCAGTCTGTTATCGCCATGGAATTCGCTTAAAATCTCGTTTTGCAGCTTAACGCGCTACTCCTATCCGCGATGACGGACGTTTCCGGAAAGAGGATTCTGCTCGGGATCACCGGCGGGATCGCCGCCTACAAGGCGGCGGAGCTGACGCGCCTTTTCATCAAGGCCGGCGCCGACGTGCGCGTCGTCATGACCGAAGCCGGCTGTCGCTTCATTACCCCGGCGACGCTGCAGGCGCTCTCCGGACAGCCTGTGCATACGGATATGTGGGACACGCGCGTGCCCGACAGCATGGGCCACATCGAGCTCTCGCGCGACCGGGACATCATCGTGGTCGCGCCCGCGACGACCGATTTCCTCGCGAAAGTCGCGAACGGACTCGGCGACGACCTGCTCTCGGCACTTTGCCTCGCGCGTCGCTGCCCCCTCATGGTCGCGCCGGCGATGAACGTCGAGATGTGGCAGAACGCGGCGACGCAGCGCAACGTCGAGCGCCTCCGCGCCGACGGCGTCAGCATCCTGGGGCCGACGGAAGGCGACCACGCCGACCGCGAAGGCGGCATGGGGCGGATGCTCGAGCCCGACGAGATCTTCGCCGAAGTGGCGGTTGCGCTCGGTCCCAAGGCCCTTTCCAAAAAAAAAATCCTGATCACGGCGGGACCGACCTATGAGCCGATCGATACGGTGCGCGGGGTCACGAATCAGAGTTCCGGGAAAATGGGCTACGCCGTTGCGCAGGCGGCGGTAGAAGCCGGCGCGGAGGTGACGCTGGTATCCGGCGCCACCGTGCTTGCCGCCCCGGCGGGAGTGGAGCGCGTGGACGTGCTGACCGCAAGCGAGATGCACAAGGCGGTGATGGCACGCGCCGAAAAGGCCGACGTCTTCATCTCGGTTGCCGCGGTGGCCGACTACCATCCGGTCGACCCCAAGCCGCACAAGATCAAGCGCGGGAACGGCAACCTCAAGCTCGAGCTCACGCCCAATCCCGACATCCTCGGCGAGGTCGCTGCGCTTCAGAAGGGGCCGTTCTGCGTCGGCTTTGCCGCCGAGACAGAGGACTTGGTGGCGAACGCGCAGGCGAAGCGCAAGAAGAAGGGAATTCCCCTGCTTGCCGCGAACCTCGCGCAAGAGACTTTCGGGAAGGACACCAACGCGCTCACGCTCTTCGATGAGGACGGCGTGCACGAGCTGCCTCGCGCACCGAAGATCGTGCTCGCCCGCCAATTGGTCGCGCACATCGCGAAGCTGCTGCCACGGCACTAGGCGGCTCTTCGCTTGAAGACTCTGGACGTAAAGATCCTCGATCCGCGGCTCCGCGATAGCCTGCCGCAGTACTCGACCGCCGGCGCGGCGGGCCTCGACCTCCGGGCCTGCATCGATAAGCCGCTCGAGCTCGCGCCGGGGGCCGCCGGCCTCGTGCCCAGCGGCCTCGCTATTCATCTGGCGGATCCGGGGCTTGCGGCGGTGGTCCTGCCGCGATCGGGCCTGGGCCACAAGCACGGCATCGTGCTCGGGAATCTCGTAGGCCTCATCGACTCCGACTACCAGGGGCAGGTGATGGTCTCGCTGTGGAACCGTTCGGAAGCTGCGTTCACCATCAACCCGATGGACCGCATCGCGCAGCTTGTCGTCGTGCCGGTGGTGCAGGTGAAGTTGAATGTGGTGGAGGAATTTCCCGCCAGCCGCCGCGGTGCGGCCGGGTTCGGCAGCACCGGCAAGGGTTGACTGCGGGTCAGGCCCGCTTGCGCAGGAAGACGTGGGCCGCGCGTTCGCCCGCGACGTATTTCGCGCATTCATAGCCCAAGGCGCGCACGTCGATGTCGTTCAGGAGATGCTCGCCGGAACCGAGCAGGACGGGCCGGATGGCGAGATGAAGCTCGTCGATCAGGGCGGCGCGCAGATACTGGCGGACAGCGGAGACGCCGCCGCCGAGGCGGATGTCGCGGGCGCCCGCTGCAGCCCTTGCCAGCTCCAGAGCGGCGTGGATACCTTCCGTGACGAAGCGAAACTCCGTTCCTCCGTTCATCTTGAGTGGCGCCCGCGGATGATGCGTGAGCACGAAGACGGGCGTGTGGTATGGCGGCTCGTCGCCCCACCAGCCCTTCCAGCTTTCGTCCGGCCACGGGCCCCGGACGGGACCGAACATGTTGCGCCCGAGAATCCATGCCCCGATTCCGGCGAGGCCGTGCTCGGCGATCCCGTTGTCGACCCCCGTCTCTCCGCCGTCAAGGCGCTGCATCTTCCGCCATACGCGCGTGGGGAAGAACCATTCCATCAGCTCGGGGCCCCGGACGCCGAGCGGATTCTGGAGACCCTGGTTAGGCCCGGCACCGTATCCGTCGATGGAGATCGCGAAGCTTTGGACGCGCAGTTTCGACATTGCATTCCTCGCTACCTAGTCATTTCGGGAGAGCGCCTCGCCTCAGTCCCGGACGACCCACTGGGGATTCCATCCCGACCTCGGTTATTCATGGGCAAGGGACTTCCGATGCCGTGGGCAAGGTGCTCAACAGGAAGAACGAAAGAGCCAGTGCGTTGCTTGGGTCCGGTAACCAGCGGTCTAGGACGGTCCATGACGAGCTTCTCGCCAGACCATGACCGCAAGACCGGCCGTGATCACAAACGCGATGCCGCTCAGCCAGCCCGGAACCATCAATCCGTTCACGGTGACCTCCCAGCCGAGTATAAAGCGAAGCAATTGCACGAGGGCAATGAGCGTGAGTAGAACGACTGTGATCGCGGTAAAAGGCTTCACTTATTCCTCCGATCTTTGAGATGCCTCCGGGACGCCGCTACCAGGAGCTTCGCATACACATGCTGGGTCTTTGACCGTGCATATCCGATTCGTTTGTAGAAGGGGTGCGACTCCGGCCGAACGACGTTGGAGCGAACGACAATCGAGCTCAGGCCGCGATCAGTCGCCCATTCCTCGGCCGCTTGCACAAGCAACCTTCCCACGCCGCCGCGCCGAGCTCCGGTACCGACGGCTAGGCCGACGAGCTCCGCCTTTTCGCCTGTCTCCATGCTGAATCTGTGTTCGGCCTGGACCCAGCCGATGACGCCGCTTTCAATTTCGGCAACCGCGACAAAGTGCTCAGGCAATTTCGATGCCTTCTCGATGCGCGTAACGATCTCCTGTGGTTTCGTCGTGTAACCCAGCTCGCGGGTGAGAGCGGCGAGTTGCTCCGCGTCGGTGACGCGCGCAGGTCGGATTCGTACTTTGTCGACGGCGAAGGCCATTACGGGCGCTTTTTGAGAATATGAAGGATGGTCATGGTTAGAACCGTTTCACTGCGCTGGTTCACTATGCAGTAGCCCATCCGCAGCGTGCCGCGATCGGGTTTCGAGCTGGAGGGGCGCACCTCCAGCACTTCTGCCTCCGTGTAGATGGTGTCGCCAGGCTTGACCGGAGCTGTCCAACGAAGTTCGTCGATGCCGGGAGAGCCCATGCCGCAGGCGCTGAACAATCCCTCAGCAAGGAACATCCGCCATGCGAGAGCGAACGTCTGTATGCCGCTCGCTATCAGTCCGCCGAACGATGAGTTAGCCGCCGCGCCGACATCCACGTGAAACGGCTGGGGATCGTAGGCAAGGGCAAAGTTGATGATCTCGGCCTCGGTCAGGGTTATCCCCTTGGACCGGAAGCGTTCCCCGGGCCTGAAGTCGTCGAAATATCGTTCCATTGCGATCACTCGACTACGGCGGCTGCCCGCGGCTCGCCGGTTCTTGCGCCGCTTGCCCGGGGAGGTTGCACTGACATTTGCCGGAGCAAGCTAGCGTTCGCGGTGAGCGGTGCGCCTGGTGCATCCGCTCTCGAACGCGCGGTTAGGCGCCATGTGCTTTCCTTGTCAGGACGCACCTGATTCCCCCTTGGGGATTTGGAACATCTCCCTCGTAGCGGGGAATCAAGTGCACGTGTACGTGCATGCGGGACTGCCCCCCGGCTTTCCCGACGTTCACCCCGATGTTATAGCCGTCCGGAGCATGCTCCTTCTCGATAACCCGCTGCGCCTGGTTCAGCAGCGAAAGTACGGAGTCCTGTTCTTCTTTCGTCATGTCGAAAAAGCTGCCGACGGGATAACCAGGATATGACCGCGGCTGAGCGAATTGTTGTCGTAGCGCACGTAGGCAAGCGAGTTCTCTACCAAGACATCGCTTGGCGCACACAGCTCGCAATTTGCGTCATCGACACTCATCGTCTGAATTCCACGATGCCTACCGTTCGCACCCACGAGTCGGCTCGGAAGCGTCAACTGTAATCTCCCCGCGCAAGTACTCGACGGCTTGCCCCGCGATCAAAACGCGATCGCCGCGCAGCGCGCAATGAAGGTCGCCTCCTCGGGCCGAAAGCTGCTTCGCAACCAGCTCGGAGCGGCCGAGGCGCGCAGCCCAGTACGGCACGAGCGTGCAATTCGCAGACCCGGTTACGGGATCCTCGGGGATTCCTTGGCGCGGCGCGAAAAATCGATAGACATAGTCAACCGCTTCACCGGGCGCGGATATGGTGACGGCAAGGACGTCAAGCGAAGCGATGCGCCCGAAATCCGGCCGAAAGCCGCGTATTTCCGATTCGGACTCGTAGATCGCAAGCAAGTCGCGCGCTCGATATAACTCTTTGGGGCGAACGCCCAAAGCTGCAACGACGGTATCCTCTATCTCCACCGGCTTCCCGGGACGGGAAGGAAAATCCATGCTGAGAAGGTTGCCGTCCCGCGTAACCGTGAGGTTTCCGCTGCGCGTACTGAATACAAGGCGTTTCGCTTCACGCGAGATGTAGCGGAAAAGAACATCGGCTGCCGCCAGAGTTGCATGCCCGCACAGATCGACCTCCACCGTTGGCGTAAACCATCGCAGCGGCATGACCTCCCCATGCCGGATTACGAACGCGGTCTCGGCAAGATTGTTCTCTGCGGCGATCGCTCTGAGCGCGTCGTCGGGCAGCCAGGCATCCAGCAGGACCACTGCAGCGGGATTCCCGCTGAACATCCGGCTTGTAAAGGCATCAATCTGGTAAAGCGGTAGCTTCATTGCGGTCTAACGTTTGAGTTCAGCGGCCGCCGAAGGCAGTCCGGTGGAACGAAGGGTTGGGCTGCTGCGATATGGGCTTCACGGGCACTCCTTTGAAACTCTGAGCCCCTTCAGGAAAGCACGGCGAACTGTTCCCGCAGCGATGGCCGCAGCAACCTGCTTCGAGTAACGCTCTGCCCCACTGAGCTTTCTGACCCACCCTCGGAAGGGAACGACCCCTTCTGCCGTGTGACGCAGGGCGCCAACCGCTGCGGTACCTGCCGCGCTAGAGCCACGCTCAATGAGGCCTGGATTGCTGGCGGAAGCAGGTGCATCCAGGTCCGGGCCAAGCACCTCATCAAGGGCGCGAACCCTCGCTGTGAGAGAGGCACAACTGTGATCTGACGGTACCGAGTAAGCCTCCTTCTGCGCCTCTACAAGGACAGCCGGTATTTCCGCGTGAACCACGTTCAGATCACTGAGCGGTGTTGCAGCCGCATCCACCAAGCCTGACTGCTTTTGTGTTGTGCAAGCCACCAAAACGAGCGCAAGCGAGACAAGGGTTGACCGATACACGGTGCCAATGAGCATGCATCGCCTATGTGGTTGCATTTTCTTCCACCGTGATGACGCGTCACCTTCCCTGAATACCAGCCTAACGTCTTGCTCTGCGGCGAGCCTGGACGACGCTATGAGCGGGCACTTCGCTGGCGGCCTGTCCGCAGCAGCAAAAGGTTGGGGCGCTCATAAGCAATCAGGGATCAGCGTAGTTCCGCGATCGGGTCCAAACCTTTGGCCTTCATGACTGCAGCGGCTTCGGGGGATTGCAGGTACTTGATCAGTGCTCGTGCGGCATCCGGTTGATGGGCAGCCGATGGAATCGCGGCCGCAAAAGTCGTAACACTTTGCAGGTCGCCAGGCAGTGGGCCGAGGAGCTCAACGTCCGGGATCGATATTAATTCCCCGATCTGCTGCACGGCCAACTCAGCGTCTCCGGTAACGAGCAGGCGCGCCGTGAACCCGCCTTGGGGCGGGAATTTGGTCTTGGCCTTCATCTCTTCGGCGATGCCCAGGCGCTCGATCACCTTGCCGAAGTGAACGCCGCTCGCGCCGCCGAAAGCCGGGTTGGTATAGCTGATGGACTTGGCAGCGATAAGCGCGCGCTTTAGCGCCTCGGGTGTGGAAATGTCCGGCTTCGGCGCCCCTTTGCGCACCGCTACGCCGACGCCCGAGCGGGCAAGGTTAATGTCCGAACCCGGTTCCAACCTGCCGGCCTTGATCAAGCCGTCGATACTGCCCCGAGGCCCTAACAGTAAGTCCGCGGCCTCGCCGTCCTGCACTCGCTTTGCCAAAGGGACGCCGAGGCCGAATGTGATCCTCACCTTGTGGCCGCTTGCCTTCTCGAATCGCGGTGCCAGATCCTCCATCACGCTTTGCAGGGCGATCGTTGCGAGTGCCTTGATCTCCGCCGCGCTCGCGCCCGCGGGCATACCACCGAGTGCTAGAACGATGACCGCGAATACAGCTGGGGCAGCGACATTTTTCATTGCATTCCTCGCTTTCCATTCGTTGACGGATCGGGAATCACGTCTCATGCGCTCTAACGTTTCCAGCCACCGGCGCGCGACTGCCGCCGCTTGCCGGAGCGCGATGGTTCACGCGCGTCCGGGTGCGCTGGGCGGTTAGACGGCGCCTTCACTTGGCGCCCCAACGCCATGTGGGAGGCTCGCCCTTGACCCAGCACACGGCGACGAGACCTAGGCACAGGCACACCGCATATATGGCGAAGACCAACGAGCCGTACGTGGGCAGCAGCATGAGGGCGCCACCGAGGAGAAGGACGGCGAAGATTCCCATGACAACCCGACCCTGCCACACGCTGGGAAGACCCCAGCCCCAACCGTAGCGCTTTGCGGGAAACCAATATATGAGACGGTTGGTCATCGCGGTGCCTCCGAAGCGGGGTGTCTCAGCATGTGCATGGTTGCGTGAGTGACTGGCTGTGGGGCGCCTTCCTCCCGGATAGTTCATGGCTTCCTGCGCCTCATGGTTTTCCTGTCTTGGCGTCAAGTGCATAGAGATAGCCCTGGTCCACCTTGCTCGTTCCAAAGTAGGTTACGGTCGGCGAGATTGCGAAAATCCTGCCACCGGAAATCAACTGTGCTGAACTAATACGCCGCATTTCCTCGAAGGACCATAGCTTCGTGCCCGCATCTGCATCGAGGGCGTAGAGATTCGCTCCGCCCGCATAGACAACGCCCTCATGAACCATGCGCATGTATGCACCGCCGCTAAGTCTCTGTGACCACTTCTCTTGCCCCGTCGCGAGGGCCAGCGCATGCAGCGTGTCGTCAGGCCGAGCCATGGTGCCTTTGTGAGTGACGACGTAGAGATGCTGGTCGTCCACTTTGGGATCACCTTGAATGTTCTCCGCGCCGAAGCTCCAGAGCAGCCGCCCTGTTTCCAGCTCCACCGCGATCAGCCTCTTGTCAGTCTTGAAATAGATGGTGTTGTTGGCGATGAGCAGCCGCGACCTTCCGTACACCCGCTCCGCACCGAGCTTCCACTTGATTTGCCCGTCGACCGCGTTGATCGCATACAGCGTTTCTTGATTCGAGCTGGAACCGAGAGGGTTTCCGGGTTGAGGGGCTGAACGAGGATCTTCGGCCGTGACGAACACGAGCCCCTTGGTTACTACGGGCGCCGTGATATCAAGGCCGTCGAGGGCGTTCACCCACATCGTCTTGCCGGATTCAGGGGCAACGGCATACACGAAGCACTTTTGCGGGGTCGTGGACATCCTGAAAGGCCATGCCGTGAGAAAGAGCGCGTTCTCGCCCCGTTCTGGACCCTGCGCAGGTCGCTTGCCGAGACGCCGAACATCGTTCATCTGCTGAACGGGTATTTCCTGCAGCGTCTCAAATAGCCACTTCCTCTTCCCGGTAGACGTGTCGAGAGCGTGCAGACCCTTCTCCGTTACGATGTACGCGGTGCCATCCTCGTAGACCGCGCTGCCAGCGATCTTCGATTCTGCCGCATACGACCATTTCTTCTCTCCAGTCATCGCATCGAGCGCGTAAAACGAGAAGTCTCCCGACCCGATGAAAACAGTTCCCTTCCGAACCACGGGTGTCAGGTCGATGCCTTTCTTCCCTTGTCGCGGAGCATTGACACCCTTGGTGACCATTTCCTCAAAGGTGGCGCCCTTCCTGGGCGTGGTGATGATTTGGGGGCCGGACGTCAGGCCCTCTCCGGTCTGAAAGCGCCACTTCGTTGCTCCATTTATAGGGTCAAGAGCATAGACCGCACCATCCGCCGAACCCACGTACAGAACGCCATCCGCAATGACCGGATCGGAATCGCTGCCGTCAAACTTGATCTTCCAACCTGCGCACTCGGCAGAAAAGGAGCTCGAGAAGAGCAGAAGACAGAGCAACAGCTTGGGGTAGGTCTCGCGTAGGAAAGTGATCATCACGCCCTCTCTCAGACGGCCACCTAACGCTCGAGTTCAGCGGCTGCCGAAGGCGGCCCGCTGCAACGAAGGGTTATGCGTCATCATTCTCATCCGTTATAGTCCCTATTGAGCCCCTGTGCCAAACGAGGATTGGAGAGCTTCCGGGGGAATAGCATGAATCGCCGCCTTGACATTGGCAGGCAGCGTGACGTTCAGAAGCGGGCTCGCTTTCGCCAGAATTGATGCGGACGGTCCATTGGCCATGTCATCTTTCCAACTCTTGTACACGGCGGGCATCATGTCGCGAGTACTGACTGTCCCGAGAGACAGCGGGCGATCCGATGACTTCGAGTAGAGAGCGAGGGTGATGCTGCAAAATGCAGCGCTCCGATTCTCAATACCAAGTAGGCCCAGCTTGGTCAGGAGAGCGAGCCCAGCAAACTGCTCATATGGAACCGGGGCCTTGGTCAACACAATCTTCGCATCAGCTGCGCTTCCGGGGGCGACGACTTCTATCTTGTAGCCACGCGCGAGGAGTGCTTGCTTAACTGCCTCCTTCGCTGTTTGCCCGAGCGTGGTGCCTGAGACCGGCACGTCAAGGCTTTCCCGATTGAAAGAAGCGAAGCCCTGATCTATGAACGGAATGGACTCTCCGAGGTTCGAGACGACGTCCAGTCGGACCGGGGCAGACTCGCGGATGACCATTGCATTCGTCGCGAGCAGGTCGCAACGCGCGGAACCGTGTAGCAGCGGCGCGTGCTTCACCGCGTGGTACGTTTTCGCTGGGATCAACACGCCGCCGGTGGGCATCAGGAACTCGTTGCCGCCCTCCAAGAATTCGTACTCGGAGGGGCTATCCATAGTCACCGAAGTCGCGTTGGAACAAACCCGTGCGATATACGCTGACAAGGCCGTTTGTATCATTTGACTACTTTGCCCGGGCCGGCCGCGCGCGACAACGGAGAGCGAAATGGCATCAGCGCGATGAACGTCGAATCGCACGCCTGCAACGGAGGCACTACGGCTTGGTATCGCGTTCTCGGTGACGTCGGGTGCGGTTGTACAACCGCTTAGCAGAATCAGAACAATAGTAACTAGCTGTTTCATGGGTAAGATCCGTGTATTCGAAGAGATGAAGGGGAGATGGTCGGAGATCTCACATTTGGTTCGCTGACGCATAACGTCGCCTTCAGCGGCGCACCGCTTGCGGCGCGTCCGCTGCAAGGGCTGGTTCGGCGGCATACATGACAACCGCGAAGTCAATCTGCCTTTATGCCGGTGTCTCGAATCACCTTGGCCCAACGCTCGACGTCGGCTTTAACAAAGTTCTCCGTGTCGGTCACGCTCATGGCGACCGGCTGGAAGCCCTGCTCGATGATTCGCGTTCTCATATCGGGTGTGCCTGAGATCCTGCTCACTTCAGCGTTGATCTTCAAAACGATATCACGTGGGGTGCCCGATGGAACCATAAGTGCGTTCCAGCTGGTGAACTCGATCCCTGGAATCCCGGCTTCTGCGGTTGTTGGAACGTCGGGCAACAGCGGATGTCGCATGTCGCTCGTTACCGCGAGAGCACGAAGCCTTCCGGATTTCACGTGCGGCAAGCCCTCCGGTAGTTGAGCAAAAATGACGTCAATCTGACCGCCGAGCAGGTCGGTCATCGCAGGAGCGCCGCCCTTATACGGTACGTGCTGAATCTTCGCGCCAGTAGCACTCTTGAACAATTCGAGTCCAAGGTGCGCGGCGGTTCCATTGCCTCCGGATCCGCCATTCAGATTCTTGGTCTTGGAGACTGCAACGAGATCTTGCAGAGTTTGGATTGCCGAATCCGCCCGCACCACCGGGACCTGCGGAATGAGGCCCATGATCGCCGCGGGCTGCAGGTCTCTCTGCAACTGATACGGCGCCTTGGGAAACAGCGAGACGTTGGCGGAATGCGCAATGGTGGCAGCGAGATAAGTGTATCCGTCCGTCTGCGATTTCGCGACCGCATCGGCACCGATCATGCCGTTAGCGCCTGCCCGGTTCTCGACTACGACAGGCTGTTTCCATGCCTCGTTGAGCTTCTGGGCGATATTCCGCGTCATGATGTCCGTCGCTCCTCCTGCGGGAAACGGGACAATGATTCTTATCAATTTCCTTGGATAGGCTACGCTTTGCGCGAGTGCTGTTGAGTGTGTCGGCACCATACTGACGCTGGCAATTGCTATTAGTAGATGTCGCGTTATCTTCATGATCCTTCCTCCTTTGGTTTCTGGAGTCGACACCGACTGACAACACGCTTACCTTTCCGATGACGCCGAACGTTCCGGTTTAGGCGCGCGCCGCTTGCGGCGCGTCGCCTCTAGAACCGGCGGTTAGAGCGCGGTTTCGAAAAACGGCAATCAGCCAGAAGGCGATACCCGCTACGAACCCGACGCCACAGAAAAGCGGAATGTACTCAAGCGCTACTGTAAGGCCCTTCAAGTTGAGGAGTGAGAATGGCACGGTTGAGAATGCTCCAACCAGCGTAGAGCCGAGCGTGACTTGCCAGAGCCTCAGCCATTGGCGCTTTCGACACAAGACAAAAAGAGGGATGCCAAGGACCATGGCTGCCGGATAGGCGACTAGACCTCCTAGGCCAACGATCATGACTGTACCTGGCAGACAGTACGTGAATGATTGAGTGAGGTGATTGGCACACAGCAGCAGAGCTAGGACCTCAAGGCCTATTGCCGGAGCAAAGAGGAACCCTAGGGTGACGCGTAGAAGCTGGTTGGAGTCCATATCCCGCGCTCTAACGTTCGCGTTGAGCGGCGCGCCGCCACGGACGAAAACCAGGCGCGCGCTGCTTATCGGCGCGTCCGCTCTCGAGCGCGCGGTTAGACGTCACCACTATTTAATAACCTCGTAATGCTTCACCCTTCGATCGTATTCCACCATCATTCTTTGGACCTTGTCTGGAACCACGGCGGCCTCGAGGTCGCTTCCAGAAAACTTCGCAATGGCTTCCAAAGAGGACCACTGCGTCACAACGAGAAACTCTACTCCGGTCTCTACAACGCGTCTGAGTATGGAGGCATCGATAAAGCCTTCAATCTCCCGAAGGGCAGGGAACGTCTCGTGGATCAGGTGCGCTTCGTACGCTTGAGCAGCTTCGCTGCGCGCTAAGCCCCGCCATTGACGCGAAATCATTGGACACAGACTCCAGTTTGCACGGTGCTCTTGTGATGTCTAACGTTCGCGTTGACCGGCGCGCCGCCACGAACGCAAGCCAAACGCGAGTTGCTTATCGGCGTGTCCGCTCTCGAACGCGTTGTTAGGCAGCATTCTCATTGCGTCACAGGGAGGGGAAGCACGACAGAGAGGACATCACCCGAGACGTGGTCTGTAAAGGTCACCGCGATCTGGATTTTTCCGGGCTTACCACTTGCAGCAAGGTCAACGATGGTGTCGCCCAAACCTAAGGTTCCCTTTGGTGGCGGAGGATGATTAACGCATACCGGAATCGCTTTCCCTTCGCCGATGACTCGGCCCTGATCGTCCGCTATGCGAAGATCCATATGCACCTGACAATTCCCCTCCGGGTCTGGCGTGGTGCCCCAAAAAACCAATACCAATGCGAAGGGTGCCCCGACCTTGGCTGTTGACATGAAATCGAACCTTGGCGGAGTAGGGCCGGCCCAAGCGCTAAGGAACTTCGACTTGTCGGCAACGGCGTAAACGTTCACGCCGAAGTTCTTGCTCTCGGCCGAATACGGATACCGCGGTTGCGCGGCACAAGACCAAGCTGCTATTGCTGCTATCGCAAACACTGCGAGATATCGTGTGGCAGAGAACATGAGCGGATATGCTGCCTAACGACCCAAGCTCAGCGACCCGGCCCGCGGGACGTGTGGATTGCAACCGGTGCGCGATGGCCGGGTTCGCTGCAGCGATTTGTTAGACGGCAGCTTAGTCACGGCCGTTTCACTTGGCGCTCTGAAGCCAAGCCAAGGCTTCGTCTTCTGATGCAAAAATGTCAGCGATAAAGCCGTTGTTGGCAGCAACGGTGACGCCAAATTTCTGACAATCAATCATCTCTGGGCGGGCCACGAGTGCGGCGCGCACAATATGGCCCGAAGCCTCCGCCCACTCCTTGATGAAAAAGTAACGATCAGCAATGAGTGGTGGTCTGAAGCCTGTCAATTCGGACGTAACCACCAAAAGCTTTCCAATATGCTGCTCACGTGCAAATACAAGCGCCGACGCCACCAATTGCACCGCCTGTGATAGCGATACGTCGCCGGTAGGCCGGTATTCAGCGTGGTCGCCCATAATCTTGAAATATTGTAATTCGCTCATAGGTATCCTCGCGTCATGCCGTCTAACGTTCGCGTTGAGCGGCGCGCCGCCTCAGAAGCGAGCCAAGGACACGCCGCTCTTCGCCGCGTCCGCACTCGAACGCGGGGTTAGGTGCCAACACGAATCTTGAAAAGCCACGAGCAGTGTGAAGAAGGTTCTCTCCACAAGGCCAGTCAGCCAAGCAGGAACGCGAGCTTGATTCGCAGAACGTTTTGCGCCAAGACGGAGGAGCTTGCGCGATATGGACAGAAATGCCCATGTCACCAGACCGCCACCAATCAGCGCGAGCGAGAATCCCAGTAGCCAAGCCTTCACTATTGGCACCTAACGTTCGCGGCCACCGGCGCGCGACTGCGATGGTAACAAGAGGCGCGACGCTTCACGCGCGTCCGGGTGGGCCGCGCGGTTAGAACTCAAGTTTGCGAAGGAATGGAAATGCATCGAGACACGCCTTTGCCGCGGTAATGGCCGAAGACCGTTCATTGGGGTTCTTTGCTAAATATGCCCGGTAGGCCGCTGGCGAAAGTGAAGCAGGACCGTGGCCGTTCGCCATTAACTCGTGGCCGATTTCACCATAGCTGTCTCCATCGGGAGAGACCATGCAGAACTTGTAGCGAGTGGCCTCCCGCTTCACGATCGGGGCCGAGTACTCGCTAAACCTTTCGACACCGTCTCCAGTATTTGGAAACGAGGCGACCTCGAAGCCCTTCGAAGTCTCAATGGCGACGTGAAATTGATCTGCGGCAATCAAAATCGCGATGACCTGATTCATTTGAGTTCTAACGTTCGCGGCCACCGGCGCGCGGCTGCGATGGTGAAAGGAGGCGCGACGCTTCACGCGCGTCCGGGTGGGCCGAGAGGTTAGGCAGCGCGTTCACAGCGCCTCGGTAGATGCACGGATTTCGTCCGAGACGAGGTGCTTGAACGGCCCGGACCCAGCGGGTTGGTTCCATGTGTCTGCGAAGGGTGCAGGCGCGTGACCACTCTCGTGCACCCACACCCAGGTTGTGGTTGGTGACGCCTCGACAACTGCGAGATCGATGATGCGGTAGAACTTGGCATCTGACAAAAAGAGCTCCGAGAGACATCGCTCGACGGAGACCCGCCTGCCGTCTGATTTCGGCGAACCGCGGAGAATGCCAAAGTGCCGCGGAAGCGGACGGCCCAACTTCGCCTCGGCGAGTCCTGCGGCTTCGTTGAGCTTCTCGCGGAAGAGCGACTCGAAATCGTGCCGGTTCATATACCTGACTGCGCTGTCTAACGTTCGCGGCCACCGGCGCGCGACTTCGATGATGATAAGACGTGCGATGCTTCACGCGCGTCCGCGTGGGCCGCGCGGTTAGAGTGCACTCGTTGCCGGCTCGGGCAGTACGACAGTGCCATCAGCGTCCTTGAGAACCAAACCTCGTTCGGCGACATCAAGCGTCCCGCGCTTCATGGCGAGGCGCGCGCCGCCGGGATGAGCAATGGGAGAGGCGAAGCGAAAACCGGCAATAGTGGTGGTGAAGATCCAGAGGAAATGAGAGCGACGGTAGATACACGGGTAAAGGTACCATCGCTGTGCCGGCAATGCTTTCAGAGCAATTTCACGGACCTCCTTTCGCGTCGCTCCGCGCTTGATTGCCTGCTCGACCTCTGTAGGGCTCCTGCACATCTGCGTAAGGCAAACAACAGGGTGAGCCATTGGAGAACGTCGCAGCCATTCACGAATCATTTCTGCGGCCGTGGTTGTAATCGTCATCATATGCGTACGTGCACTCTAACGTTCACAATGAGGGGCGGGCCGCTTGCGGCCCGTCCCTCTCGATTGTGTGGTTGGGCGTCATTCGGCACATGGCGAGAACTTGCTGGCCACTCGCCAGGTATGAAGACAACCGAGCGGCTAGAAACGCTGGCAACTCACTTGGCTCGACGATGCTGAAACCTGCACCACCGTAGAACGACACGAGGTGCGTGTACGGGAGGCAGAAGGTGCGGCCAGCATTGAGAAACGGGATGCATGCGGACAAGAGGCCAGAGCCGACGCCCTGCCTCCGAAACGCCGGATGAACTTGCATGCCGCGCAGAACGACAACTCCCTCTTGCGGACAGAGCCGCACCACGCCGACGAGTTGACCACAGATACGCGAAACAAGCACGGTGTCAGCTTGGCTGATGCCGCCATCGTAACCGCACGTCGCGTAGAACGTAGCAACCTCCGGGAACTCGGACGTGGAAGCTACTGTGACCTCACTCATGTGACGCCCAACGTTCGCGCCCAACCGCACGCGACTGCGATCGTTGACCGAAGTGTGCCGCTTCATGCGCGTCGGTTTGGGGCGCGGGGTCAGAGTGCACTACGTGTGCCATATGGCATACCAAACACTAGCGACCATCAACAAGGGTAACGCCAGGATCAAGCGAGACTTTGCGAAACCCAGCCAAATAAGACCCGCTAGCACCGCGTATACCGTGATGTTGGCCAACGTTGCGATCGTAAACGCACCCCACGAACTCAAGTCTGGCGCGCCGGGCTCTTCAACCGGCACCAGCAACAAAGGGGTTGGCCACAGCATGAGTTGCACGTTGTCGAAAACAGTCCACATTACATCGCGTGCCCCCGCATATGACTCTAACACCGTCGACGCAAGTCGAAATACCAGAGGGACTCCGAGTCCAAGCCCTGCACCGACCAAGATGTAATGTAGTACCCCTCGACGCATAATCTTGTGCACTCTAACGTCGCCCATGAGCGGCCGAGGAAGCAGGCGAAGCCCGCTTGCGAAGGTCCGCCTCGATGGGCCGGTTAGCTGGCCGTTCGGCCAACAAAGGCATAGATAACCTGATCAATAACTTGCCCGTCCTTGAGCCCACTGGCTCGAGACACGCCTTCCCGAACAAAACCACACTGCTCAAGCACGCGCATCGAGGCAGGGTTCCACTCAAACACCGGCGACTCAAGGCGAATGAGATCAAAGCGCGACATGACATGCGGAACGACGAGCCTTACCGCTTCAGTCATGATGCCACGGCCCCAGTAAGGCTCGCCCAACCAGTAACCGAACTCAGCGGACTTGATGTAAGTACCTTCTCCCAACGTGACGCCGATGCCGCCCGCGGCGTAACCGTCAACCTCGATCGCCCAATGCGTGGGTTCGGCCATGGACTCAAGAAAAGAGAACCACCGTTCGGCATCGGCCTCCGTATACGGGTGCGGGAATCTGTGTGTGAGGTTGCGCCAAACATTGCGGTTGTTCGCGAACCGCAGCAGCGCGCCTTTGTCGCTTCGCGCCCAGTCGCGAACCACGCACTTGGCGCACTCGATCTTCACCCACGCACCATTTCCTTCGGACGGCTAACGTCGCCCATGAGCGGCCGAGCAAGCGGGCGAAGCCCCCTTGCGAAGGTCCGTCTCGATGGGCTGGGCATCACTGGCGTCCCTACCCCTTCACCCACGGTTGCGCGATGGGGCCTGGGGCTACGACGACACAGTACAACCCTTGCCACGACCTCTGCCATCGCCATCCCTTCTTGGAACCAGGGGCATTCGCCTCAATGAAGGATGTTGCGGCCTCGGCGTTAAGAGGATGTCGGCACGATGGGCATCGCGGTGATGCGCTACCACGAAACCTGCCTCCGCATGGACACGGCCCCACATATGGCTCGACTTCTGACGGAATTGATCCATGCGAAACGGCTAAGCCCGAGGGCGCGGTCCAGAGGTCTAACAAAGTCGCTCTCCCGCAAGAATCACAATATGCGAAAGCGGAATCGTTGAAGCCGTTGTGGATAAGCATGTACGGGAAGCTGAGACCGCAAGCGTCACAGATCCCTTGCCCGTCTTCGCGAAACCCGTCACTCATGTGATGCCCAACGTTCACGATGAGGGGCGCGAGCAAGCGTGCGAAGCCACGCTTGCGATGCGTCCCTCTCGATTGTGGGGTTAGATGGCTTCCTAATCGACATGGAAATTACCATCACGGTAGTCAAGCGTTTTGCCGTTCAGTCCTTCAGAATTGGAACCGTGATCAAGATAAAAGTCGATCCCAGAAATAGTGACAATCTCTGCGGCAGAAATCTTAGTCCTTTTCTGACCGCCGACGCCCCAGTGTGGTCCTTCAAGACCAACAACACCTCCGTCAGGTTTGGGTTTGCCACTCCAACCACCGTCCCACCAACACACGGTAACGACGAAATCGGTGTTTGCGTGATTGCGCAAGAAATCGAGAAGCTCCAGCCGGGCCGATTCGGTGATCGCAAAGGTCGTGACTGAAGCCATCTAACGTTCGCGGCCACCGGCGCGCGAGCGCGATGGTGAAACGAGGAACGCCGCTTCACGCGCGTCCGGGTGGGCCGCGCGGTTAGAGGTGGCTAGCGAAAGCTGTACCAAAAGACACCCACCACCAAAAGGCTAAACGCAACAGCTAAGAAGCCAGCAACCGTTTTGTGCTCGTCCAACCAGTCTCCAACTTCGTACAACCATTCTTCCAATTCTGACCAGAAGCGATGCGTGCCCCATATGATTGCGAAGAAATTCGCCATCCGCTCACCTCCGACGACAAAACCGAGCGTGGCAACGCTCAGAATGGCGGCGACGCCCCATTTTGAGAAAACGAATGGGTAGATGACCACGACCTCAGGCAGGCCGGCAATCGCCAAGATTAGAGGAACAAGCAACAACATGACGCAAGCCACGAAGGCCGAGCAAAACGCAACCGCCAACCGGTAATGCAACCATCTCACCTCGGGCGGCCTGTCGTCGGTCATAGCCACCTCTAACGTTAAATGATCTTCCTAAAACCAGCCTAATCTGGCGCATTAGTGTACGCCTCGCAGGATTGCCTTGCAAAATCAGTATGATTTGGTGTACTGTATATAAAGCCAGTCATGTTAGCTTGTACGAGGAAGGTCAAGTGTCTGATTTCACTGGGGGCGAAACCCCGCAAGGGCGAAAGCCCCGTCTGCTGGAGCAGGTTCACGGCGCAGTGCGGCGGTTGCATTACAGCCGGCGCACAGAGGAGGCGTATGTGCACTGGATCAAGCGTTTCATTTATTGGTCTGGGCGGCGCCATCCGGCGATGCTGGGCGAGGCGGAGGTGACGGCCTTTCTGAGTCATCTTGCGGCTGAGCGCAACGTCGCGGCGTCGACACAGAATCAGGCGCTTGCCGCCTTGCTCTTCCTGTACAAACAGGTGCTGGGCAGGGACTTGGGCTGGTTTGACGATCTGGTGCGCGCCAAGCGTCCGGTGCGAATGCCAGTGGTTCTTTCCCGCGGGGAGGTGAAGGCGCTGCTCGCGCAGTTGCGCGGCGCACCCCGGCTGATGGCGAGCCTGCTTTACGGCGGGGGTCTGCGGTTGATGGAGTGCCTGAGGTTGCGCGTGAAGGATGTGGATTTCGCCTATCGACAGATCCTGGTGCGCGACGGCAAAGGCGCGAAGGATCGGGTGACGATGCTGCCGGATGTGGCGGTGCAGCCGCTGCACGCCCAGCTCGGCGAGGTGAAACGCCTCCAGGAGATCGATCTGCGCGAAGGGTTCGGCGAGGTGCATCTACCATACGCGCTGGCGCGCAAGTATCCGCGAGCGGGCTACGAGTGGGGCTGGCAGTACGTTTTCCCTGCGAGCCGGCGTTCGGCCGATCCCGACGATGGAGTGATCCGCCGGCACCATCTGGATGAATCGGTGCCTGCGCGTGCGCTGAAGGAGGCGCGCCGCGACGCGGGGATTGCGAAGCCGGTTAGCGCGCATACGCTGCGCCACTCCTTCGCCACGCATCTGCTCGAATCCGGCTACGACATCCGCACGGTGCAAGAACTGCTCGGGCACTCCGATGTGTCGACGACGATGATCTATACGCACGTTCTCAACAAGGGCGGGCGCGGCGTGAAGAGCCCGCTCGACCGTCTCGAGCAGCCGATCGCGGCGTATCGGTGCGCGGCGGTGCAGACGGCGAGCGCGATGTAGCCTGTCTGGAGTATATTGGGCTCGTCGGTCATGCTCCCCGAAGATTTCCATCCCATCCTCCGGCGCTGGTGGGAGACGCATTTCCGCGAGCTGGGTAGCGGGCGGATTTCGCCGCCCACCGAAGCGCAGCTCGAAGGCTGGGGCGCGATCCGCTCGGGCCGCCACACGCTGATCGCGGCGCCCACCGGCTCGGGCAAGACGCTCGCCGCTTTCCTCACCTCGATCGACCGGCTGCTGCGCGAGAGCCTGCAGAGCGGCCAGTTGCCGGACGAGGTGCGCGTCGTCTACGTCTCGCCGCTCAAGGCGCTCTCGGCAGACATCCACAAGAACCTCGCCG
Organism: Betaproteobacteria bacterium; assembly: GCA_005881575.1. Lineage (GTDB taxonomy): Bacteria > Pseudomonadota > Gammaproteobacteria > Burkholderiales > SG8-39 > VBDM01. The sequence continues at coordinate 153,082 of VBCA01000004.1, read as the reverse complement.
AGCCACGCCGCGAGATGCGCCGCATCGCCGAGGAGATGGGGTCGCCGCCCGTGGGGATCAGCGCCGCGGTGAGGAGCGGCGACACTCCGCAGGCCGAGCGCGCCGCCATGCTGCGCTCGCCGCCCCACATCCTCGTGACGACGCCAGAGTCGCTGTACCTGCTCCTCACGGCCGAGCGCTCGCGCGCGATGCTGAAGACGGCGCGCACGGTCATCGTCGACGAGATCCACGCGGTGCTCGAGTCGCGGCGCGGGGCACACCTCGCGCTGTCGCTCGAGCGCCTCGACCACGTCTGCGGGCGGCGACTGCAGCGCGTCGGCCTGTCGGCGACGCAGAAGCCGATCGAGGAGGTCGCGCGCTTCCTGGTCGGCTCGGACAAATCGGACGGCACCCTCGCCGACGTTGCCGTAATAGACCGCGGCCACAAGCGCACAATCGACCTCGAGATCGAGGTGCCCGGCTCGCCGCTCGATGCGGTGATGTCCGGCGAGGTCTGGCAGGAAACCTACAAGCGTTTGGTCGAGCTGATCGAGTCGCACCGCACCACGCTGATCTTCGTGAACACCCGCCGGCTCTCCGAGCGCATGGCGTTCCAGCTCTCCGAGCGCCTCGGCGCCGAGCACGTCGCCGCGCATCACGGAAGCCTCGCCAAGGACGTGCGCCTGGAAGCGGAGGCCAAGTTGCGCGAAGGCCGGTTGAAGGTGCTGGTCGCCACCGCGTCGCTCGAGCTCGGCATCGACATCGGCCACGTCGATCTCGTCTGCCAGATCTCCTCGCCGCACCGCATCGCGACCCTGCTGCAGCGCGTCGGCCGCTCGGGCCACACGGTGAGCGGCCTGCCCAAGGGCCGCGTTTTCCCGCTCACGCGCGACGACCTCGTCGAATGCGCGGCGATGGTGCGCGCGGTGAAGGACGGCGAGCTCGACCGCGTGCTTATCCCCGGCAAGCCGCTCGACGTGCTCGCGCAGCAGATCGTCGCCGAAGCCGCCGCCGAGGAATGGGACGAGGAGGCGCTGTTCGACCTCGTCCGCGGAGCCTGGCCGTACCGCGGCCTGGAAAAGGCCGAGTTCGACGAGGTCGTGGCGATGCTCGCGCACGGCTACGCGACCAAGCGCGGCCAGCGCGCGGCGCTCGTCCACTACGACGCCGTGCACCGCAAGCTCCGCGAGCGGCGCGGCTCGCGCATGACCGCGATCATGTCCGGCGGCGCGATCCCCGAAGTGTTCGACTACCGCGTGAAGCTCGAGCCGGAAGGCAACTTCATCGGCACGCTCAACGAGGACTTCGCGATCGAATCGCTGCCAGGAGACATTTTCCAGCTCGGCAACACGTCCTGGCGCATCCTGCAGATCGGCAACGGCGTGGTGCGCGTCGCCGATGCGCAGGGGCAGCCGCCCTCGATGCCGTTCTGGCTGGGCGAGGCGCCTTCGCGCAGCGACGAGATGAGCGCGGCGGTGTCGAAGCTGCGCGCCGCGGCCGATGCGAAGCTGCCGCGGCCCGATCAGCCGCGCAAACCCGGTGAGCTCGATGCCGCGGTCGCGTGGCTCGAGCAGGACTACGCGCTCCCACGTTCCGCCGCCGAGCAGATCGCGGCCTATCTCGCGGAGGGCAAGCGGGCCCTGGGCGTCGTGCCGACAGCCGAGGCGCTCGTCCTCGAGCGCTTCTTCGACGAAGCGGGCGGCATGCAGCTCGTGCTGCACGCGCCCCTGGGCAGCCGCATCAACAAGGCCTGGGGCCTGGCGCTCCGGAAGAAATTCTGCCAGAGCTTCAACTTCGAGCTGCAGGCCGCGGCGAGCGAGGAGGCGCTCGTCCTCTCGCTCGGGCCGATGCATTCCTTCGCGCTCGACGAAGTGTTCCGCTATCTGAACCCGAAGACCGTACGCGAGACGCTGGTGCAGGCGGTGCTCGACTCTCCGATTTTCGAGACGCGCTGGCGCTGGACGACTACGCTCGCACTGGCGGTCCCGCGCAGCAGGAACGGCGCCAAGCTGCCCGCGCAGATCCAGCGCATGATCGCCGACGAGCTGCTCGCCGCGATCTTCCCGGACGCGGCGGCGTGCCTGGACAACATCCAAGGCGCGCGCGAGCTTCCCAAGCATCCGCTCGTCGACCAGGCGATGCGCGACTGCCTCGAGCAGGCGATGGATCTGCCGCAGCTCGTGCAGGTCCTGCGACGCGTGTTCGCGGGCGAGATCCGGTGCGTCGCGAAGGACACCCCAGAGCCCTCGGTGTTCTGCAACGAGATCCTCAATTCCGCGGTGTATACGTTCCTGGACGACGCGCCGCTCGAGGAGCGGCGCACCCGCGCCGTCTACACGCGGCGCACGACCGAGACTAGGAGCGCCGACGACCTGGGCGCGCTCGACCCCGCGGCGATCGAGCGCGTGCGCGAGGAAGCCTGGCCCGCGGCGACCACCGCCGACGAGCTGCACGATGCCCTGCTGCTCGCCGGATTCGTTCGCGCGACAGAAGCCTCGCCCGGCTGGCGCGCGCTGTTCGATGAGCTGGTCGCGGCCGGGCGCGCCTGCGACGCCGGCGGTTATTGGATTTCGGTCGAGCGCTTCGACGAGCTCAATGCGATCGTTCCGCAAGTCACGGTACCGGCAATTCCCGAACGCCTGCGCAAATCGTGGACGCGCGAAGACGCGGCGCGGGAGCTCGTGCGCGGGCGAACCGAGGTGCTCGGCCCGGTGACCGCGCGCGGGCTCGCCGATTCGCTCGGCCTTTCAGACACGGCGCTGATCGACGGCGCGCTGCTTGCGCTCGAAGGGGAGGGCAAGGTGCTGCGCGGTCGGTTTGCCCAGGGATTGGCCGTAGATGCCATCGAATGGTGCGACCGCAGGCTCCTCGCGCGCATCCACCGCTACACGCTCAACCGGCTGCGCGCCGAGATCGAGCCGGTCAGCGCCGCAGATTTCATGCGCTTCCTCCTGCACTGGCAGCACGTCGCCGGAGAGCAGCAGCTGAAAGGTCCCGAAGGGCTTGCCGCGGTGGTCGAGCAGCTCGACGGCTACGAAGTCGCCGCCGGCGCGTGGGAGAACGAAGTCCTCGCCGCGCGCGTCGCGGACTACGAGCCGGATTTCATCGACAGGCTTTGCCTCTCCGGACGCGTGGCATGGGGGCGGCTGTCTCGCGCGAACGGTTCGGGCAAGGCACCGCTGCGCAGCTCGCCGATCGCGCTGATGCTGCGCGAGCACGCGGGGCTGTGGCGCGCGGCAGCCGAACCGGGGAGCGGCGAGCTCGGCTCGGAGGCGCGCGCCGTATACGAGGCGCTGCGCACGCGGGGCGCATCGTTCTTCCACGAGATCGTGTCCGCCACGGGCCAGCTGCGCACCCAGGCCGAGCGCTCGCTCGGCGAGCTGGCGGGCCTGGGCCTCGTTACGGCCGACAGCTTCGGAGGCTTGCGCGCGCTGCTTGCCCCCTCCGAGAAGCACAAGCGGCGCGCGCGCCGCCGCCGCACCGCCTACGAAGTGGACACCGCCGGACGCTGGGCGCTGCTGCGTGGCGATGCAGCGGCCGACGACGGCAAGCGCGTCGAAGAGATCGCGCGCGCCTTGCTGCGCCGCTACGGTGTGGTGTTCCGTGCGCTCCTTGCGCGCGAGTCGCGCCTGCCGACCTGGCGGGAGCTCGCAGCGGTGTACCGGCGCCTCGAAGCGCGCGGCGAGATCCGCGGCGGGCGCTTCGTTTCGGGCTTCGGCGGCGAGCAGTTCGCGCTCTCCGATGCGGTCGGGCGCTTGCGCGCGGTGAGGAAGCTCGATCGGAGCGGGGAGCTCGTCGCGCTCTCCGGTGCCGACCCGCTCAATCTCGTCGGCATCGTGACGCCGGAGGCGCGCGTCGGCGCGATCACTCCCAACCGGGTGCTCTATCGCGACGGCCTCGCGATCGCCGCGCTCGAAGGCGGCGAGCTGCGGCGCCTGGCGCCTTCCGATTTCGACGACGATACCCTGAAGACGCTCTTCTGGCGCCGCTCGAGCGCTCGCGGCTTCACGCCGAGAAGGCTCTCCGAGGCCGGCCGCAAGCGCCTGCTCGAGAGCAAGGTCCGCGTCCCGTTACCGGGTTGAGTGCTACGGAGACGGGGAGAGGGAGGTAACGGAGGGAGAGGGCCCTCCCTCTCCCTCTGTTCGTAAGTTACAGAAGGCGCAGCCTATATGGGCGCGACATGCTGGGCTTCAGCCCAGCATGTCTGCCCAGATATTCTGCGCCCAGGCCCAGGCGTAGGTTCCTTCAAGCTCGCTCCGACTGGCGGACACTCCGCTCGCTCCCGGCACCACGGTCAAGGTCTTTTGCGCGGGATCGTAGCGGTGCACCGAGGCGACGTGGATGACTTCCTTGTCGGAAACGAAGCTGTAGCAGGTGTTGGCGATGACAGGCTGCGGATTGGGCGCGCGGCCGTTCATGAGTTCGATGATCGCGGCGGCTGCGAGCTTGCCGTGGTTGTTCGCCATGTGGCCCGACTTGGGCATCGCCGGCGCCGAAAGCGTGGCGTCGCCGAGCACGTGGATGCCCTTGTGCGCGGTGGATTCCATGCTGAGCCAGTCCACGCCGCACCAGTGCGTGTTCGGGGTGAGGAGCCCCGCGGTGCGCGCGATGCCTCCGGCGCGCATCGGCGGCAACACGTTGAGCACGTCGCCCTTGATCGTGTCGAAATCGGTCTTCACCGTCTTCGCGGGCGCATCCACCGCCTTGATTTCGCTGTTGCCCCGGTACTCGATCGTGCCCTTGTAGAGATCGTTCCATGCGGCCTTGAAAAGCGCGGGCTTCGAGACGAGGTCCTCGTTGGCGTCGAGGACGATCACCTTGGAGCGCGGCTTGGCGCTCTTGAAGTAGAACGCGATCTGGCAGGCGCGCTCGTAGGGCCCCGGCGGGCAGCGGAATGGCGACCGCGGGACCCCGATGACGCATACGCCGCCGTCGGGCATCGCCTCGAGCTGCTGGCGCAGCGCGACCGTCTCCGGGCCGGCCTTCCACGCGTGCAGGACGGTCTTCTGGGCCTCGGCGTCGTAGCCCTCGATCGCCTCGTGCATGAGATCCACGGCCGGCGACACGATCAGCCTGTCGTAGGGCAGATCCTCGATGCGCTTCAGGGACACCCGTTTCTTCTCGACGTTGATGGCGGTGGCTTCGTCACGGAGCACCTGCACGCCGTATTCGCGCAGCTTCGCATAGCTGCGCGTGATGTCGGCGAGGGTCCGGGTCCCTCCCAGAACCAGGTTCGAGGTGGGACAGGAGATGAACTCCGGGTTGCGCTCGATCAGGAACACCTCGATCGTGCCTTCGCTCCACATGCGCAGGTACTTCGCGGCTGTCGCGCCGCCGAAACCGCCGCCGATGACGATGACGCGGCCGATGGGCTTCGACGGAACGGCGGGCCCGGTCGCGCAGCCGGGCAGCAGCGAAGCCGCGGCGATGGCGCTCGAAGTCTTCAGGAAATCGCGCCGGGCAAATCGATTCATGGCCGCGTCCTATCGCGCCTTTTTCGCGGAAAAATACGCGGCGAGCGCCTCGATCTGCTCGTCGGTATAGCCCTTGGCGAGCTGGTGCATGACGGTCGCGGGGCGCTTGCCGGTCTTGAAGTCCTGCATCTGCTGCACGAGATAGGCGCGCTGTTGCCCGGCCAGGTTGGGCATTCCCTGAACGCTCACACCGTTCGTCCCGTGGCAGCTGGCGCAGGCGGCGGCGAGATTGCGGCCGAGGTTGGGATCGGTTCCTTGCGCAAGGGCGGGCAAGGTGAGAACTGCGCCCGAGGCGAGCGCGGCAACGAGCAGTCGCTGGATCATTCTAGGCTCCTCGATGGATTCTTCTTCTCGTGTTTCGAGTTTCCTTCCGGCCCGCCTGGCTGTCAAGGGGCGCAGCCGGAAAAAACAAAGGCCGCCAGCGGCGGCCTTTGCTCGGGTTCTTAGAGAACGCTCACGTTTCCGGAGCCACCTCCGGCACTTTTTCTTCGACGAACTTGAGTGTGATTTTTTCCGCCTCGATATCCACCGTGACCTTACCGCCGTTGGCCAGCTTCCCGAAGAGCAGCTCGTCGGCGAGCGCGCGGCGAATCGTGTCCTGGATGAGCCTCGACATCGGGCGCGCACCCATCAGCGGATCGAAGCCGTGCTTGGCGAGATGCTCTCGCAGCGCATCGGTGAACACCGCATCGACCTTTTTCTCGTGCAGCTGGACCTCGAGCTGCATCAGGAACTTGTCCACCACGCGCAGGATGATTTCGTGATCAAGCGACTTGAACGAGATGGTTGCGTCCAATCGATTGCGGAACTCCGGAGAAAACAAGCGCTTGATCTCGGCGCTCTCGTCGCCTTGCTCCTTCTTCGCGGTGAAGCCCATCACCGGGCGGTTGAGCGCATCGGCCCCGGCATTGGTCGTCATCACGATGATGATGTTCCGAAAGTCGGCCTTTCTGCCGTTGTTGTCGGTGAGGGTGCCGTGGTCCATCACCTGAAGCAGGATGTTGAAGATGTCCGGGTGCGCCTTCTCGATCTCATCGAGGAGCAGCACCGCGTACGGCTTCTTGGTGACCGCTTCCGTCAGAAGGCCGCCCTGGTCGAAACCCACGTAACCCGGAGGCGCACCGATAAGGCGCGACACCGCATGCCGCTCCATGTACTCGGACATGTCGAAGCGGTGCAATTCGATCCCCATGCAGTATGCAAGCTGGCGCGCGACCTCGGTCTTTCCGACACCTGTTGGCCCCGAGAAGAGAAAGGCCCCGATCGGCTTCTGCGGATTGGCGAGGCCCGAGCGCGCGGTGCGGATCGCCGATACCAGCGCTTCGATGGCCTGGTCCTGGCCGAACACGACCGCCTTCAGGTCGCGGTCGAGGTTCTTGAGCGCGGCGCGGTCGTCCTGCGACACCGACGCGGGCGGGATGCGCGCGATCTTGGAGATGATCTCCTCGATCTCGGTCTTGCCCACGACCTTTTTCTGCTTGGACTTGGGCAGGATCTTCTGCGCCGCGCCGGCCTCGTCGATGACATCGATCGCCTTGTCGGGCAGGTGCCGGTCGTTGATGTAGCGGGCGGAGAGCTCGGCCGCGCTGGTGAGCGCGTTGCCGCTGTATTTGATGCCGTGGTGCGCCTCGAAGCGCGATTTCAAGCCGCGCAGGATCGCGACCGTTTCCTCGACCGAAGGCTCGGGCACGTCGATCTTCTGGAAACGCCGCGACAGCGCGTGATCCTTCTCGAACACGCCGCGGTACTCGTTGTAGGTCGTCGCGCCGATGCATTTCAGCGCGCCGGATGATAGCGCGGGTTTGAGCAGGTTCGAAGCGTCCAGCGTCCCGCCCGATGCCGCGCCGGCGCCGATAAGCGTGTGGATCTCGTCGATGAAGAGGATCGCATTCGGGTTGTCGACCAGCTGCTTCAGCACCGCCTTCAGCCGCTGCTCGAAATCGCCGCGGTATTTGGTCCCCGCGAGGAGCGCACCCATGTCGAGCATGTACACTTGGCAGCGCGCGAGGATCTCCGGAACCTGGCCTTCGACTATACGGCGCGCAAGGCCTTCGGCGATGGCTGTCTTGCCCACGCCGGCTTCGCCTACGAGCAGGGGATTGTTCTTTCGCCTCCGGCACAGCGTCTGGATGACGCGCTCGATCTCGCGCTCGCGGCCGATCAGCGGATCGATCTTGCCCACCAGCGCCTGGGCGTTGAGGTTGAGCGTATACGTCTCGAGCGCGCCGCCGGATTGCTGCTCCTCGCCCGCGGTCTCCTGTTCGGCTTCGCCGCCGCCCTTCGCCTCCTTGGAGGCCGGTGTCTTGGTGATGCCGTGCGAGATGTAGTTCACCACATCGAGACGCGTCACGCCCTGCTGGTGCAGGAAATACACGGCATGCGAGTCCTTCTCGCCGAAGATCGCGACCAGCACGTTGGCGCCGGTTACTTCCTTCTTGCCCGAGGACTGGACGTGCAGGATCGCCCGCTGGATGACGCGCTGGAAACCGAGCGTGGGCTGGGTATCGATTTCCTCGGCGCCCGCGACCGTGGGGGTGTGCGCGGCGATGAAGTCTCCTAGCGCTTTCCTCAGTTCCTCGATGTTGGCGGCGCAGGCGCGCAGCACTTCGGCGGCCGTCGGATTGTCCAGCAGCGCGAGCAGCAGGTGCTCGACGGTGATGAACTCATGCCGCTTCTGGCGTGCCTCCACGAACGCCATGTGGAGACTGACTTCGAGTTCCTGCGCGATCATCTTTCGTTCCCGGTGCTCATCGGATCAACGAGGGGCTTGCGCGTCCTCGCTCTCACGTTTCCTCCATGACGCATTGTAGCGGGTGCTGGTGCTTGCGTGCGTAGCCGACGACTTGCTCGACCTTCGTGGTGGCGACATCCTTGGGGTAGACCCCGCAAATGCCCATGCCCTCGCGATGGACTTTGAGCATGACCTGGGTCGCCTTTTCCCGCGTCATGGAAAAGAACCTCTGCAGCACGATGACGACGAATTCCATCGGGGTGTAGTCGTCGTTCAAAAGGATCACCTTGAATAGGGGAGGAGGTTTGAGCTTGGCCCTCTTGGCCTCGAGTAGAGCGCCTTCTCGCATCCGGGTTGCCATACCTTACTTAACTTATGCCAGAAGCTTCCACCCGTCAAACCGCTCGGACCCGCAGCAGGCGGAAAAGTCACGTACCCGATGCACACCCTGTCAATCGCAACGCCTCCATTTTAGTGTCGGCACATCGCTCATAATGTAATCGCTGTCGCAACGCTGCGCAACATCCAAACGTGTCGGCAGAACAAAGGGTTGACGCTCTCGGGGCACTTGACGCCGCCGCCCAAAGCGCGTAAAAGGCTTCCCTGTGTTTGTCCTCCATGCGGTTTGCAGGTTCAAATTCCTCTGCTGCGTTGAAGTACAGGCATAGTTGAAAGTTCCCCGGTTCTAATTCAGGAAGGCTCTATGCCAACAGGTACGGTGAAGTGGTTCAATGATGCTAAGGGTTATGGGTTCATAACCCCGGATGACGGCGGCGAGGATTTGTTTGCGCACTTCTCCGCGATTCAGATGAGCGGGTTCAAAACGCTCAAGGAAGGACAGAAAGTCCAGTTCGAAGTCACGCAAGGCCCGAAGGGCAAGCAGGCTTCGAACATCCAGGCCGCAAGCTAGCGGCTCGCGAGGGCGGCGCAGCCGCCCTCGGTCGCAAGTCCCTCTTGGTTTTCGGCCCGGGGAGCTTCCAGGGGTCCGGTCTTCTTTTTTTCCCGTCAGCGGAAAAGCCTCTGTGTGGAGGGCTTTCTTCGATGTCTCCCACGCGCTTCGGTCAGTGAACGCGGCGCCTGAGCTCCACGTCCACGGCGCCCATGAATTCGTCGGTGGAGAGGAAGGGGTGGTCCGGACGTATCAGGATTGCCAAGTCCTTGGTCATCTTGCCCGATTCCACGACGTCGACGCAGACCTTTTCCAGCGTCTCCGCGAATCCGACCACCTCGGGCGTGGCGTCCATGCGCCCGCGAAATATGAGCCCGCGGGTCCAAGCGAAAATCGAGGCGATGGGATTGGTCGAAGTGGGCTTGCCCTGCTGGTGCAGCCGGTAGTGCCGGGTCACGGTGCCGTGTGCCGCCTCGGCCTCGACCGCCTTCCCGTCGGGGGACATTAAGACCGAGGTCATCAGCCCGAGCGAGCCGTAGCCTTGGGCGACCGTATCGGACTGCACGTCGCCGTCGTAGTTCTTGCACGCCCACAGGTAGCCGCCGCTCCACTTGAGGCTCGCGGCCACCATATCGTCGATCAGCCGGTGCTCATAGGTCAGGCCCGCGGCGTCGAACTGCTTCTTGAACTCCGCGTCGAAGATATCCTGGAACAGATTCTTGAAGCGGCCGTCGTAGACCTTGAGGATCGTATTCTTGCTGGAAAAATAGACGGGGTACTTGCGCTGCAAGGCGTAGTTGAAGCAGGCGCGCGCAAAGCCCTTGATCGATTCGTCGAGATTGAACATTGCCATGGTCACGCCGGCGCCAGGCGCCTTGAACACCTCGCGCTCGATCACGGGGCCGCCTCCCGCGGGCCGAAAGCTGAGCGTGATCGTGCCGGCGCCGTCGAACTTGACCTCGGTGGCCCGATACTGGTCGCCGAATCCGTGGCGCGCGATGACCACCGGCTTGTCCCAGTGAGTCACGATGCGCGGCACGTTCTTGCAGATGATGGGCTCCCGGAAAATCGTGCCGTCGAGAATGTTACGGATCGTCCCGTTTGGGCTGCGCCACATCTGCTTGAGGTTGAACTCCTTGACGCGCCCCTCGTCCGGGGTGATGGTCGCGCATTTCACGGCGACGCCGTACTTCCGCGTGGCGTTGGCCGCGTCGATCGTGATCTGGTCGTTGGTCTTGTCTCTCGCCTCGACCCCGAGATCGTAGTATTTCAGCTCGACGTCGAGATAGGGAAGAATCAGGCGCTCGCGGATCGTCCTCCAGATGATCCGCGTCATTTCGTCGCCGTCCATCTCGACGATCGGACTCTTGACCTTGATTTTGCCCACGGGAAGCTCCTGCAGTCTCGCTTTGGAAGGGGTTGGCGGTGCGACCTTACGGTCATCGCGGGGCCGCGAACACGACGGGCCTTTCCGCTCTTGATCGGGCGCTATTATAGCCAATTGCTCGAGCTCCCCCGCTCGCCTCGAGGACACGCCCCCGGAGGACGGAAAGATCGATAGCCGGTTGATTTTGAAAATGAAAACGGATTTCCACGGCCTGCGTTGCCGATCGAGACGTGAGCCATGCTGACGCGCTTGTCAACCTCGTGGAGGGCAGGGCGTTAGTGGGAGGGACTGGTTCCGAAGCAAAGGACTGGTCGCAACCTGTTCCCTAAACTTCACGAAGAGGAAAACATGAGGAAGCTGATCTCCATACTGGTCGCCACGGCGTTCGCCCTTTCCAGCGGCGCGGCTCTGGCTGCGTCCCACGCCGGCGCTCAGCCGATGAAGGACGACAAGAAGTCTGAAATGAAGAAGGGCGACAAGAAGCCCGCCAAAAAGGCCAAGAAGGCTGCCAAGAAGGACGAAATGAAGAAGTAGTTTGTCTCGGGACGAGATCAAGGCAGGGTTCCGTTCCCTGCCTTTTTATTTTCAGCGACCATGTCCGGTGTGAAAAGGACCTTTGCCTTCCTTGGCGCCTCCGCGTGGATTGCTGCGAGCGTCGCGTTCGCGGAGCTGCCGATCCTGGAGCTCTCAGCGGGGATTCACCTCATCCGCGCCGAGGTCGCCTACACCGTCGAGACACGGGCGCAGGGCCTCATGTTCCGCAAGCATCTCGGTGCGAACGAGGGCATGTTTTTCGTGTTTCCACAATCCGAACCTTACTGCATGTGGATGAAGAATACGCTGATCCCGCTCTCGGTAGCTTTTCTCGATGACAAGGGAAAGATCGTCAGCATCTCGGAGATGCAGCCGCAGACGGAAACTTCCCATTGTGCCGCCGCCCCCGCGAAATTTGCGCTCGAAATGCCGGCAGGCTGGTTCGCGAAGAAAGGCATCAAGGCCGGCGCGACAATACAGGGACTCGAGGAGGCTCCCGCCGCGCGCTAGCGCTGTAGTGCCCGTACCCAAAAAAGCCGGCTGGCGAACGCCAGCCGGCTTCTTGTCGAGCCCCGTTCTTACCCGAAGTAAAGCGCGCTATGCGCGCCCGCCGCCATGAAATACAGCATTGGGATGGAAAACATCGTATTGGTGCGCGAGGCGAGGAAGGCGACGCGCCGCGCCTTGTTCTTTTCCTCGTCGCTCGCGGAGACGATGCCCAGGATCTTCTTCTGGTTGGGCCAGATCAGCCACCACACGTTGATCAGCATGATGGTCCCGAACCAGGCGCCGACTCCGATCGGGTAATACGCTTTGTTCAGGAAGAAAAACGCCTCGAGGAAATGCTTGCCCAGCAGCGCTGCGCCGGCTAGCCAGGTCACGACCGCCGCCCAGCGGAACCAAAACAGCGCTCGGGGCATGACGTGCTTGCTGATGCCGGCGGCGGTGCCGTCGGCCGCCGCCGCTTTCGCCGCGGCGACATTGACGAAGTTGAAGTAGTACAGCAGCCCGATCCACATCACGCCTGCGAGGAGGTGGATCCAGCGAGATATTGCAGGCACCCAGTCCATGTCAGCCTCCCAGCGCGTACGAGACGATGTTGTGCAGGATCAGGGTCAGGATCAAACCGCATATGACCGTCCCCCAAAGTGAATCGAGCGGATTCTTCATGGTCGTTCTCCCGATGATCGGGGCCGCAGCCGCGCCCCGCGTATTTTCTGTCCAAGCGAGGCTGATTGCAAGCAGCCGCTTCGCCGATCTCGGTCCTACCGAGAGCGCTCGACCCGTGCGTGGGCGCCGCCTTCGGCAAATGTGATGTCGAGAAGCTCGCCGGCAGAAAGACTCGCGCCGCGCAGCACGATCCGGTTCGAGCCGTCCCGGACCACGCTGTAGCCGCGCTGCAGCACCGCCGCAGGATCCAGGTGCGACAGGTTGGCGATCCGGCGGGCGCACGCCGAGCCGGCGTGTTCGAGCGTCGCGCGCGTTGCAGTACGCAGCCGCGCGACCAACTGCACCGAGGTCGCCAGAAGCTTATCGGTATTGGGGAGCCTCGCCTGGGCCCGCTGCAGAAGCCGAGCGACTTCCCAGCGGCGCTCGGACGAGATTCGGCCGGCAGCTTGCCCGAGTCTGGACCGCAATTGGCCGAGCAGCTCGCTCTGGGCCCGCAGCCTCGCTTCGGGGTGAACCAGCCTGCGCGCAAGGTGATCGACGAGCAGCATGCGTCTTTCGAGTTGCTGGCGGAGGCGCTGGGCGAGGCTTGCCGTCAGCCTGGAAATGTCCTCGAGCAGCCCCGCGCGCTCGGGACTGACCAGCTCGGCAGCGGCGGTCGGCGTAGGCGCGCGCCGGTCGGCGACGAAGTCGGCGATCGTGAAGTCGGTTTCGTGCCCGATACCGGTGACGACCGGGACCGGGCATGCGCGAATCGCCCGCGCCACGATCTCCTCGTTGAAAGCCCACAAGTCCTCGATGCTGCCGCCGCCGCGCACCAGCAATACAGCATCGCACTCGCCCAAGCGGCCGGCGATCTTGAGCGCAGAGGCGATCTTCTCCGCCGCCCCCTCGCCTTGTACCTGCACGGGAAAGACGACCACCCCGATGGACGGGTTACGCCGAGCCAGCGTCGTCAATACGTCCCCAAGCGCCGCTGCCTCACGCGAGGTGATGACGCCGATCGCGCGCGGCAGCAAAGGCAGCCTTCGTTTCGTTTCGGCATTGAACAGGCCCTCCTTTTCGAGCTTGTCACGCAGCCTGAGGAAGGCCTCGAACAGGGCGCCGAGCCCGGCGCGCCGCATGGTTTCGACATTGAGCTGGAAATCGCCGCGCGGCTCGTACAAGCTGACGAGCGCCTGCACCTCGACCTGCATGCCGTCGCGCGGCGTCCACTCGAGATTCTCCTGCCGCTGCCGGAACATGACGCAACGCACCTGGGCGTGCTCGTCCTTCAGAACGAAATAGGCGTGTCCCGACTTGGCAACGGTGAAATTGGATAACTCACCGGCGACCCAAAGCAGCGGATAGCGACGCTCGAGCAGATCCCGGACGCTGCGAGCGAGGGCCGAAACGGTGAGAATTTCCGAGGGGGAATGCGTGGAAACCCGCGCCAGTCCTTGTTCTCCGGGCATGTGCCGATTGTAACCTATCCACAACGGGCTCTCCGCCCATGCAGTCCCCTATGAGCGGTTCAGACAATGGCCGAGAACATGCTTGCAACTCTTTGAGCAGTAAAGTGAAAATCCGAAGTTCAAGTTTTCATCATGAGTCAGAAAACCCTTTTGTACGATTCACTTACGCGCGCTATTTGACGGGTATGCACAACCTTATCCACAGTATTTGTGGATAAAAACTTCAAGCCTTTTTGCGAGCGTCGCGCGTGTTGCAAGCAGGCTCCAGTCTCCTGGATTTTTTTAGCGCGAGACGCGCATCTTCTTGAAATTCTTTGCCTTGCCGAATCCGCGGTCGCAGGCTAAAGTGTCCGCGTTTTTTGTCCGACTCGGAGAACGCGGTTGTTTGCGATCATCCACGCTGCCGGCTGGCCGATCTATTTCCTACTCGCTGTGTCGGTCATCGCGGTGGCGCTCATCATCGAAAGGTTCATGATCCTTCGCAAGGAGAAGATCGTTCCGGGCGACCTGCTGGAGAAGGTGCTCACTGCATACCAGAAACAAGGAGTGAGTGAGGACATGCTCGAGAAGCTCTCGCAGGACTCTCCGCTCGGCCAGGTGCTGGCCTCGGGTCTTCGCAACTACAACAGTTCGCGCGACGTGATGAAGGACGCGATCGAAGAGGCCGGCAGCGCGGTGGCGCACGAGCTGGAGCGCTTCTTGACGACGCTCGGGACGATCGCCACGATCAGCCCGCTGATGGGTCTGTTCGGCACCGTGGTCGGTATGATCGAGATCTTCGGCTCGCAGTCGCCTGCCGGATCCAACCCTCAGGAACTCGCCCACGGCATTTCCGTGGCGCTGTACAACACGGGCTTCGGCTTGGTGATCGCCATTCCAGCGATGATTTTCTTCCGCCACTTCCGCGGCAGGGTCGAAGGCTTCGTGGTCGATATGGAGCAACAGGCAGCGAAGCTGGTCGACGCGGTGCACGGAGAACGTTTCGAATTCCAGCCGCATACTCGGGTATGAGGTTTGCCCGCACGCAGAAGGAAGATCCGGAAATCAACCTGATTCCGATGATCGATGTGCTCCTCGTGATCATCATCTTCCTGATGTTGACCACGACCTACTCCAGGTTCGCGGAGCTGAAGATCAACCTGCCGAGCGCCGACGCGGAGAAAAAGCTGGAACGATCCAACGAGATCAACGTGGTGATCAGCGCGAACGGGCAATACCTCTTGCAGCGAAAGCCGGTCCAGTTCCGGAACGTCGCGACCCTCGCCGAAGAACTGCGTCGCGCCGGCGCCGGCATGAAGGAGGCGATCGTGGTGGTCAACGCCGACAACAATGCCAACTATCAGTCGGTGATCCGCGTCATGGACGCCGCGCGCCAGGCGGGCTTCGGCCAGGTAGTGTTCGCGGTGGAGCAATCGACGAAGTAGCGCGCAGAGCGCGTATGGAGGCCGCCCGGCCCACCCTCCTTGCCGCTGGCTTTGCCGCGCGTCACTGGTACCGGCTGAGCCCGGTGTCGCTGCTGCTGTTTCCGCTGAGCCTTGTCTTTCGTCTGCTGGTGACCCTGCGTCGTCTGCTCTTTCGCGTGGGCGCGCTGCCCTCGGTGCGACTTCACGTTCCGGTGATCGTCGTCGGAAACCTAACGGTCGGAGGCACGGGGAAAACCCCGCTGATCCTCGCGCTCGTCGAAGCCTTGTGCGCGAAGGGGCTGCGTCCCGGAATTCTCAGCCGGGGCCACGGCGGGACCGACACCGGACCCCGCGCGGTGAGGAAGGGTGACGATGCCGCGCAAGTCGGCGACGAGCCTTTGCTGCTTGCCGAGCGTTCGGGGTGTCCGGTGTGGATCGGCGCGGATCGGGCTGCTGCCGCACGCGCGCTGCTCGCAGCCCACGCCCGCTGCGACGTGCTTCTCTGCGACGATGGATTGCAGCATTACCGCTTGCAGCGAGATTTCGAAATCGCGGTCGAGGATGACCGCGGTCTTGGCAACGGCTTGCTCCTTCCGGCCGGTCCGTTGCGCGAGCCTGCCGGTCGCCGCGTGGATGCGACGGTCGTGAACGGCGCCGAGCCGAAGCCCGGCGCATTTCGCATGCGGCTCGCGCCGGCGGGTCTGTACCGAGTCGATGGGCACGGGGCGCCTTTGGCGCAGTCGGAGCTCTCCGGAAAGAGGCTGCACGCGGTCGCAGGAATCGGCAATCCCGAGCGGTTTTTCGAAGGCCTTTCGCGCATGGGGCTCGCATTCTCGGCCCACCCGTTTCCGGATCACCACGCGTTTCGGGCTGCAGATCTCGAGTTCGCCGATTGCGATTTCGTGCTGATGACCGAAAAGGATGCGGTAAAATGCCGCCACTTCGGCCGGCGCGATCTGATCGCGGTGCGAGTCGAGGCCGAACTCGACTCTGCCTTGGCAGAACTCATACTGGGACGAATTCATGGACTCGCGGCTGCTTGACATTCTCGTCTGCCCGGTTTGCAAAGGGCCGCTGGTCTACCGACGGGAACAAGCGGAATTCATATGCAAGGCCGACCGCCTCGCGTTTCCAATTCGGGACGATATCCCGGTGATGCTCGAGGAGGAGGCGAGAAAGCTGCCCCCCGAAGAAGAAGTGAACGAGTAAACGGGGAGGCACCGCGTAGAATCGTTCGCATGTCCTTCACCGCCATTATCCCGGCGCGATTCGCGTCCAGCCGGTTTCCCGGAAAGGCGCTCGCCGATATTGGAGGCAAGCCCATGGTCGTGCGAGTAGCCGAGCGGGCGCGCGACAGCGGCGCACGCGACGTCTACGTAGCCACGGACCACGGCGATATCGCGGCCGCCGTAGAGCGGTACGGCCACCGGGCGGTCATGACCCGTGGCGACCATGCGACCGGCACCGACCGGATCTCGGAGGTGGTGGAGCGCCTCGGGCTCGCGGCGGACAGTCTGGTCGTCAACGTCCAGGGCGATGAGCCGATGATCGAGCCGGGCCTGATACGTGCGGTGGCGACGCTGCTAGCGGATACGCCGGAAGCGGCCATGACCACGGCCTGCCACCCGATCCGGGACGCGCGCGAGCTGTTCAATCCCGACATCGTCAAAGTCGTGATGGACCATGCCGGAATGGCGCGCTATTTCAGCCGGGCGCCAGTGCCCTGGGCCCGGGACGCCTTCGCGGATTCCACCCGCTCCCTGCCCCAGGGGCTTCCCTGTTACCGGCATATCGGCATCTATGCGTATCGCGCCGATTTCCTGCGCAGCTATCCGCGGCTCGAGCGCTCGCCGCTTGAGGAATTCGAAGCGCTCGAGCAGCTGCGGGCGCTTTGGCACGGCTACGCGATCGCCGTCGCATTGCGACAAGACGCGCCGCTCGCCGGTGTCGACACGGTCGAGGACCTGGAACGCACACGGTCCCTGTTTGACCGCACGGTTCATAACCGGTAAGGTCGCCGCGTCGGGTATGAGTCCGCGCGCAACTGCCGGGGACAATAATGAGACTAATCCTCCTGGGACCACCGGGGGCCGGTAAAGGCACCCAAGCGAGCTTCATCAGGGAACACTTCCGCATTGCGCAGATCTCGACGGGGGACATGTTGCGCGCTGCGGTAAAAGCGGGCACGCCGCTCGGTCTTGCGGCAAAGAAGGTCATGGACGCGGGGCAGCTCGTTTCCGACGACATCATCATCGGGCTGGTGAAGGAACGGCTGAAGCATCTGGATTGCAAGAACGGCTACCTGTTCGACGGTTTTCCACGCACCATTCCTCAGGCGCAGGCGATGCGCGAATCGGGCGTCGCTCTCGAGTTCGTGCTCGAGATCGACGTGACCGAGGACCAGATCATTCGACGGATGAGCGGGCGCTGGGTGCATCCTGGCTCGGGGCGCGTCTACCACGTCAAATTCAATCCGCCCAAGGTGGCGGGCAAGGACGACGTTACGGGCGAGCCGCTGATTCAGCGCGACGACGACAGGGAGGAGACCGTGAGGAAGCGGCTAGAGGTCTACCGGAAGCAGACGCAGCCGCTGGTGAACTACTATTCGAACTGGGCCGCGCAGGGCGACACGCGCGCGCCGAAGTATCGGAAAATCTCGGGCGTCGGCTCAGTCGCGGAGATTCGCGATCGGGTTCTCGCCGCGCTGAAGTAACGCACGAATGCCATGAAGCCCAAAAATGCGTTCTATGCTCAATCAGGCGGGGTGACCGCGGTCATCAACGCGAGCGCCGCAGGCGTGATCGAGACCGCGCGCACGCACAGAAACCGCATCGGCAAGGTCTACGCCGGGCGCGACGGCATCATCGGCGCGCTCACCGAGGACCTGATCGACACCAGCCGCGAGCCCGCGTCCGCGATCTCGAGGCTCAAGACCACGCCGGGCGGTGCGTTCGGCTCATGCCGCTACAAGCTGAAAGGCATCGATGAGAACCGGGCGCATTACGAGCGGCTGATCGAGGTATTCCGGGCCCACGACATCGGCTACTTCTTCTACAACGGCGGCAACGATTCCGCGGACACCGCCTGGAAAATCTCGCAAGTCGGAGAGAAGCTAGGTTACCCCCTCATCTGCGTGGGCATTCCCAAGACCGTCGACAACGATCTTGCGATCACCGACAACTGCCCGGGTTTCGGCTCGGTCGCGAAATACGTCGCGACTTCGATCCGCGAGGCCGGTTTCGACGTCGCCTCGATGGCGAAGACCTCCACACGGGTCTTCGTCATGGAGGTGATGGGCAGGCACGCGGGGTGGATCACGGCCGCCTGCGGCCTCGCTGCCGACCGGGAAGGCGACGCGCCACAAATACTTCTTTTCCCCGAGATCCAGTTCGACGAGGAGAGATTTCTCGAGCGGGTGAAAAAAGTCGTGGAACGCGACGGCTACTGCGCAATCGCCGTGTCCGAGGGCCTGCGTAACCGCGAGGGGAAATTCCTCTCCGAGACCGGCTTGAAGGACGCCTTCGGCCATTCGCAACTGGGCGGCGCCGGCGAGATCATCGCGAAGCTGGTCAAGGACCGGCTGAAGTACAAATATCACTGGGCGCTCGCCGATTATCTGCAGCGCGCTGCGCGCCATATCGCATCCAAAGTGGACGTCGAACAATCGTACAAGCTCGGCGTAGCCGCGGTAAAGCTCGCACTCGCCGGGAAGAACGCCGTGATGCCGATCATCGAGCGCATATCGAACACGCCTTATCGCTGGCGCATCGCCGTTGCGAACTTGGCGGACATCGCCAACAAGGAAAAGATGATGCCGCGCGATTTCATCACCGAGGACGGGTTCCACATCACGCCCAAATGCCGCACGTACCTCTCGCCGCTGATTCAGGGCGAGGCGCCGCCGCCCTACAAGAACGGGCTGCCCGACTACGTGAAACTCAAAAACACGCCCGTTCCGAAGAAGCTACCCCCTTTCAAGATCTAGATTGTTATAATTTCGCGCTTTTCACCCAGGTCCGGGACAAGGGGCCTATTCAGGG
Source organism: Betaproteobacteria bacterium (assembly GCA_005881575.1). Classification (GTDB taxonomy): domain Bacteria; phylum Pseudomonadota; class Gammaproteobacteria; order Burkholderiales; family SG8-39; genus VBDM01. Next base: position 134,024 of record VBCA01000004.1, on the reverse strand, counting down.
GAGAAATGTATGCTCGGAGGTCTCTGGTTCGCCATCGCCTGCGCGTTCATCGCGATCGTCTACGGTGTGCTGCAATCGAGATGGATCATTTCGCTGCCCGCGGGCAACGTTCGCATGCAGGAAATCGCCGCGGCGGTTCGCGAAGGCGCCAGCGCGTACCTCAAGCGCCAGTACACGACGATCTCGGTGGTCGGCGTGGTGTTGTTCCTCGTCATCGGCCTGATTCCGAAACTGGGCTGGGCGACGGCCTGGGGTTTCGCCATCGGGGCGCTGTTCTCGGGCCTCTCGGGCATCATCGGCATGAACATCTCGGTGCGCGCCAACGTGCGCACCGCGGAAGCCGCGCGCAGCGGCCTGCAGCAGGCGCTCAACGTCGCTTTCAAGGGCGGGGCGATCACCGGGTTGCTGGTGGTCGGGCTGGGGTTGCTCGGCGTCGCGGGCTATTTCGCGCTGTTGTATTCCAACGCGCAGGACAAGGGCGCGCTCGATCACATCCTGAAGCCCCTGATCGGGCTGGGTTTCGGCGGTTCGCTGATCTCGATTTTCGCGCGGCTGGGCGGGGGCATCTTTACCAAAGGCGCGGACGTGGGCGCCGACCTGGTGGGCAAGGTCGAGGCGGGCATTCCCGAGGACGATCCGCGCAATCCTGCCGTGATCGCCGACAACGTAGGCGACAATGTCGGTGACTGTGCCGGCATGGCCGCGGACCTGTTCGAGACTTATGCGGTGACGATCATCGCCACCATGATCTTGAGCGCGCTGGTGGTGAAGACGGCGAGCCCGGCGGCGGTGATCTATCCGCTCGTGATCGGCGGCTTCGCCATCATCGCCTCGATCATCGGCACCTGGTTCGTGAAGACGAAGCCGGACGACAAGAACGTCATGCCGGCTCTCTACCGGGGCCTGATCTGGGCCGGGGGCCTCGCACTGATTGCTTTTTATCCGATCACGCAGCTGATGATGGGCGACATTCTCAAGGTCGTGCCGTTCCAGGTGCTCGGCGGCAGCAAACTGATCACGGCCTGGCACCTGTACGGTGCCGCGGTGGTCGGCCTTGCGCTCACCGGCTTCCTCGTGTGGATCACCGAGTACTACACGGGCACGCAGTACAAGCCGGTGCGACACATCGCGGAGGCCTCGACCACCGGGCACGGCACCAACATCATCGCCGGGCTGGGCGTATCGATGCGCGCAACCGCCTGGCCGGTGCTCGCGGTTTGCGTCGCTATCTTCGTTTCCTACGCGCTTGCGGGCCTGTACGGCATCGCCGTCGCCGCGACCGCTATGCTTTCGATGGCCGGGATCATCGTCGCGCTCGACGCCTACGGGCCGATCACCGACAACGCCGGCGGCATCGCCGAGATGGCGGATTTGCCGAAGGAAGTGCGCGCCATCACCGATCCGCTCGACGCGGTAGGCAACACCACCAAGGCGGTGACCAAGGGTTATGCCATCGGCTCGGCGGGACTTGCCGCGCTGGTGCTTTTCGCCGACTACACCCATGCGCTCGAAGGCGCGGGCAAAGTCGTGTCCTTCGATCTTTCCAACCACATGGTGATCATCGGTCTGTTCATCGGCGGCATGGTGCCCTACCTCTTCGGCGCGATGGCGATGGAGGCGGTCGGCCGCGCCGCAGGCTCGGTGGTGGTGGAAGTGCGCCGCCAGTTCAAGGAAATCGCCGGGATCATGGAAGGCAAGGCGAAGCCCGAGTACGGCGTCGCGGTGGACATGCTCACGCGCGCCGCGATCAAGGAAATGATGATCCCGTCGCTCCTGCCCGTGTTGGTGCCGGTCGTGGTCGGCCTTGCGCTCGGGCCGCAGGCGCTGGGCGGCGTGTTGATGGGCACCATCGTCACCGGGCTCTTCGTCGCGATTTCGATGACCACGGGGGGCGGCGCCTGGGACAACGCCAAGAAATACATCGAGGACGGGCACCACGGAGGCAAGGGCTCGGACGCGCACAAGGCCGCGGTCACCGGAGACACGGTGGGAGACCCTTACAAGGACACCGCCGGCCCGGCGGTGAACCCGCTCATCAAGATCATCAACATCGTGGCGCTGCTGATCGTGCCGCTGATGGTCTAGCCACACTTCCGGCTTCCGCCGAAGGTCGAAGTATCAATGAGGGCGATGGCAAAACGCACACGCAAGTCCAAAGCGGCAGTCAAGTCCAAACCCGCGCCCAAATCCAAACGCGAACTCAGATCCAAGGCCAAGTCCAAGGCAAAGCCCGAAGCCGCGACGGCCAAGACGCCGGCGACCGACCCGAAGGCCGCCGAAGCCAAGACTCCCGACGCGAAGCCTGCCAAGCCGACCACGACCATCTCCGCTGTCGAGATGGGAGCTCGCCAGCGGGAGATTTCGGTCTCCGAGTTCTTCACGAAGAACCGCCACCTGCTGGGGTTCGACAATCCGCGCAAGGCGCTCCTCACCTGCGTCAAAGAAGCGGTCGACAACGCGCTGGACGCGGCCGAGGAGGCCGGCATCCTGCCTGATGTCCTGGTCAACGTGGAAGTCGCGGTGGCCGACGGGGCGCCGCCGCCTCCTCCGAGCCAGGCGACCCGCTTCCGCGTGACGGTGATCGACAACGGGCCTGGGATAGTCCGCCAGCAGATTCCGCCGATCTTCGCGAAGCTCCTCTACGGCTCGAAGTTCCACAGGCTCAGAATGAGCCGGGGCCAGCAGGGCATCGGCATCTCGGCGGCCGGCATGTACGCTCAGCTGACGACGGGCAAGCCGGTGCAGATCATCTCGCGCACCGGCGCGCGGGCCGCCGCCCACTACTTCGAAGTGCAGATCGACACCAAGAAGAACGAGCCGAGGATTGTCGAGAACAAGAAGATCGACTGGGAGCACCAGCGCGGCACGCAGGTGGCACTGGAGATCGACGGGCGCTACCAGAAGGGCCGTGCCTCGGTGGACGAGTATCTCGAGCAGGTGGCCATCGCCAATCCGCACGTGCAACTCGTCTACCGGACGCCGGAGGCGGAGACGCGCGAGTATCCGCGGACGATTCAGGAGCTGCCGCCCCAGCCCAAGGAGATCAAGCCGCATCCCTACGGGATCGAGTTCGGCATTCTCCTGCGGATGCTGCACGACACGAGGAGCCGCACGCTCGCGGGGTTTCTCGCCGCCGATTTCAGCCGGGTGTCCTCCGCCGTAGCCCAGCAGATTTGCGGAACGGCCAAGCTGTCGCCGAACGCGAAGCCGCGCAACGTCCACGGCGTCGACGCCGAGGCGCTCTACAAGGCGATCCAGTCGACCAAGATCATGGCGCCGCCGTCCAACTGCATCTCGCCGATCGGCGAGAAGGCGATCCTCCACGGGCTCTACAAGCAGATCAAGGGCGACTTCTACACGGCGGTGACCCGGCCACCGGCAGTGTACCGCGGCAATCCGTTCATCATCGAGGCGGGGCTGGCGTTCGGCAGAGGGCCGGATCAGGCGGCGCAGACGCCGGAAGCCCCCGCCGTCCCGCTGGCCGAAGGCGAGCAGCAGGACGACGACAACGAGCTCGCCCGCGTCATTCGCTACGCCAACCGCGTCCCTCTGCTCTATCAGCAGTCGGCGTGCGCGACCTTCAAGTCGGTGCTCGAGACCACCTGGCGAAATTATGGCGTCGTCCAATCGCGCGGGGCGCTCCCGGCGGGGCCGATGGTGGTGTTCGTCCACATGGCCTCGGTCTGGGTACCATTCACCAGCGAGTCGAAAGAGGCGATCGCCGATTACGACGAGATCCGCAAGGAGATCAGGCTGGCGCTGCAGGAATGCGGGCGCCGGCTCGGCGTATTTTTACGAAAGCGCGAACGGGCCAAGGGCGAGTTCCGCCGGCGCAATATTTTCGAGCTTTACATCGAAGAGGTCGTCGAGGCGTGTGCGCGGCTGAAGGGCGGCAAGTTCCCGAAGGAAAAACTCAAGAACCAACTACAGAAGATCGCGCTCAAACGCACCGGCGGGGCCAAGACCGACGAGATCCTCGGCCACGAGAGCGGCCCGGAGGGTCTGCCTCACTCCATCATCGTCACTCCTGAGGGAACCGAGGGAGAAGCGCCCGTTCCGCCCGGCGCCGAGCCGAGCAACGGCGGGCCGCCGGAAGAGCCCACGCCGACGAAAGAGACGACGAAGGCGGCAAAACGTAAGAGCAAACCGAGCAAGCGCAAAAAGAGATAGAGAGAATCATGGCCAAACCAACCGCGAAGAAACCCACACCCGTCGAGAAGAAGCTCGTGAGCGTGGCCGATACTGTGATCTCGGCGGCCGGCCGAAGTCGTGATCCGGCGCTGTCGATCCCCGTGCGCAGCCTCGCCAACATCAACTTCAACGAGAAGCGCGGCATCATCGAGATGGGCAGGCGCAAGCAGGAGCGCACGCTGTTCAACGTGGGGATGGCGAAGAAGTTCATGCAGACGGTGCTGGTGGCCGATGCCTTGGCCGAGCTCCAGAGGGCGAACCTCACGACGTCGCTGCGGGAGATTTACTACCGCACCAAGCACACGATGAAGGACTCGCACGAGAACACCTTCGACGCCCAGAACGAGTCCGACCCGCTCATCGAAGACCTCGAAGTGACGCTGACGGCGTTGCGCGAGGAGCTCCACGTCCGCGCGGAGAACGCCGGCAGCATCGTGGGGCCGGTCGTGCTCACCGACGACGGCGACCGGGTGGACTGCGCGCGCCTGGGCAAGGGCGGCTACTCGGTGCCCTCCATCGTCGAGCCCGAGTTCATCCAGATCCGGCGATGCACGGCGGACTTCGTCCTGCTCGTGGAGAAAGGGACCCAGTGGAACCGGCTCTCCGAGGACAAGTTCTGGCGCCGATACAACTGCGTTCTCCTGACGGGCAACGGCCAGCCGCCGCGCGGTGTGCGGCGCCTGGCGCGGCGCCTGCACGAGGAGCACGGGCTCCCCGTTTACGTTCTCGTCGACAACGACCCGTGGGGCTACTACATCTACTCGGTCGTCAAGCAGGGGTCGATCAACCTCGCGTTCGAGAGCGAGCGGATGGCCATTCCCAAAGCAAAGTTCATCGGGCTCTCGAGCGCGGATCCCGATACGTACGGGCTGCCGCGCAACGTCGGCATCAAGCTCAACGACAAAGACGTGAGCCGGGCCAAGGAGCTGATCAATTACCGCTGGTTCCAGAAGAAACCCTGGCAGGAAGAGATCAAGCGGATGCTCGCAACGGGTCTCAAGTACGAGCTCGATGCGCTCGCCAACAAGGACTTCCGCTACCTGAGCAAGACCTATCTTCCGAAGAAGCTCAAGGAGCGAGACTGGCTCGATTGACATCGCGGCGAACGTAGTCCAGCGCCTCGGCGTCCAGGTCCTCCGCCAGGCAGTCGAAACTCCGCACCGCCTTCATCGCCCGCAGCCACGTGAGCTGGCGCTTGGCGAGCTGACGCGTCGCAAAGATCCCGCGATCACGCAGCTCATTGCGCCCAAACTCTCCTTCGAGGTGCTGCCACGCCTGTCGATAACCGACGCAGCGCATCGAGGGCAGCCCGGGCCACAGAGCGTGACGCTCACGCAACGCCCGCAACTCCTCGACCAGCCCGCGCTCGAGCATGGCGTCGAAGCGAGATTCGATGCGCCGATGCAGCTCGGCGCGGTCCGAGGGAACGAGAGCCAGCTCGAGGAGGCGAAAGGGCAGGGCCCTCTTCGTTCGTCCGAGCAGCCGCGACATGGGTTTCCCCGCGACACCATAGATTTCGAGCGCGCGCTGGATCCGCTGCGCGTCGCTCGGCTTGAGTCTCGCCGCAGTCGGTGCATCGATCTTGGCAAGCTCGGCGTGCAGCGCCGGCCAGCCCCGCTCGGCCGCTTCGGCGTCGATCCGAGCGCGCACAGCGGCGTCCGACTCGGGGAGTTCCGAGAGCCCTTCGCGCAGCGCCTTGAAGTAGAGCATCGTGCCGCCGACGAGGAGCGGGATGCGGCCGCGGGCGGCGATTTCGGAGATCAGTCGTACGGCGTCGCTGCGGAACTGTGCGGCCGAGTAGCTCCCGGTCGGGTCGACGATGTCGATGAGGTGGTGAGGCACCGATCGGCGTTCGGCGACCGAAGGTTTCGCGGTGCCGATGTCCATGCCGCGGTAGATCTGCGCGGAATCCACGCTGATGATCTCGACCGGAAAGTGGCCCGCCAGGGTCGCCGCCAGCGCGCTCTTGCCGCTGGCGGTCGGGCCCATGAGCAGGATCGCGGCGGGTTCAGCGGCCACGCATGAAGAGTTTGTCGAGATCGGCGAGGCTCATCTGAAACCAAGTCGGGCGGCCATGGTTGCACTGGCCGGAGCGCTCGGTTTCCTCCATCTCGCGCAGCAGGGCGTTCATCTCCAGAATGGTCAGGGCCCGATGGGCGCGCACCGCACCGTGGCACGCCATCGTTCCGAGCAGTTCGTCCCGGCGCTCGGTGAGCACGCGGCTCGCCCCGTATTCGCGGATGTCCCTCAATACCGCGCGCGCAAGCTCCGCCGCATCGGCCTCGGCCAGCATGGCCGGGACCGCACGTACCGCGAGCGCGAAGGGCGAGATCGCCGCCACGTCGAAACCGAGCTGGTTGAGGGTAGAGCCGTGCTCCTCGACGGTGGCCACATCGACCCGGTCGGCGTGGAACGTGGAGGGGATAAGCAGCTTCTGGGTGTTCATCGCGCGGGAGTCGAGCGCTCCCTTGAGTCTTTCGTAAAGGATGCGCTCGTGCGCGGCATGCATGTCGACCAGTATCAGGCCCTGCTGGTTCTGCGCGAGTATGTATACGCCGTGCAACTGCGCGAGCGCGAAGCCGAGCGGCGGTGCACCCGGCGCGTTCGGGTCTTCGAGCGTCGCGCTCGGCAGCGCGAGGTCAGCGGCCGAGCGCCGGTCGGCGAACATCGCGGTATAGCTCGCTACCGGCTGAGCGAGGCCCAAGGGAACCTGGTCTGCCCGGGGCCGTATCGAGCGGCCCGCTGCGAGGGGCGAGGCGACCGCAGCCGGAGTTTCGGCCGCCGTGCCGGCAAGACCCTTCACGACCGCATGAAACACGAACTGGTGCACGGCGCGCGGATCGCGGAAGCGGATCTCGATCTTTGCCGGATGGACGTTGACATCCACGCCGCGCGGGTCGATCTCGAGAAAAAGCACGTACGCGGGATGGCGTTCGCCGTGCAGAACGTCGCGATAGGCCTCGCGCAGCGCATGCGAGAGCAACTTGTCGCGCACGAAGCGGCCGTTCACGTAGACGAACTGCGCGTCGCGCGAAGCGCGCGTATAAGCGGGCGAGCCGGCGAAGCCGGAGAGCTTTAGCACGCCGTTCGCTTCGACCGTGCGCATCGACTGTGCGAACTCCGAGCCGAGAGCCGCCGCGATCCGCTGCGCGGGGTCGGTCGGGGCGAGCCGCGCGACGACGCGGCCATTGTGCCTCAGGGTCAGGGCGACGTCGGACCGCGACACGGCCGCACGCGTGAACACCTCCTCGCAGTGGGCGAATTCGGTGGCGTCGCTCTTCAGGAACTTGCGCCGTGCCGGGGTGTTGTAGTAGAGGTCATTGACTTCAACCACGGTCCCGGCCGGATGCGCGGCAGGCTCCGTGGCGCCGATGCTTCCAGCCTCGGTGCTGACGGCGAAGGCGTGGGCCGCTCCGGCGGCACGGCTCGCGAGAGCGACGCGCGCGACCGATGCGATACTCGCCAGCGCCTCGCCGCGAAATCCGAGCGAGCGGACCTGCTCCAGATCCTCGAGCGAGGCGATCTTGCTGGTCGCGTGGCGAGCGAAAGCCATCGGCAGATCGTCCTTCTCGATGCCTGAGCCGTTGTCGCCGACGCGGATCTGCTTGATGCCGCCCTCGGCAAGCGCGACGCCGATATCGGTCGCGCCAGCATCGAGGCTGTTTTCGAGGAGCTCCTTCAGCACCGAGGCCGGCCGATCGACTACTTCCCCGGCCGCGATCTGGCTGATGAGAGCTTCGGGGAGCGGGCGGATGGCGGGCACGTTTGCGATTATATGTGACGCGGTAGAATGCCGCGGTGGAGCTCCTGTTTTCCGGCTGGGATCTGCTGGTTCATCTCGACCGCCATCTTGCGACACTGCTCGAGCAACACGGCGCCTGGGTTTACCTGCTGCTTTTCGTCATCATTTTTTGCGAGACCGGCCTGGTCGTGACGCCCTTTCTTCCCGGAGACTCCTTGCTTTTCATCGCCGGTACCCTTGCGGCCGGAGGCGGCATCGACGTGCACCTGATTGCCGTGCTGCTGGTCGCCGCGGCGGCGCTCGGCAACACCGTCAACTACTCGATCGGCCGCTTCATAGGCCCGAAAGTCTTCCATTGGGAGGAATCGCGGCTCTTCAATCGAAGGGCGCTCGACCGCGCGCACGCGTTCTACGAGAAGCACGGCGGGAAAACCATCGTCATCACCCGCTTCGTGCCTATCCTGAGGACTTTCGCCCCGTTCGTCGCCGGCATCGCCCGCATGACCTACTTGAGCTTCACTGCTTACAACCTGGCCGGCGCGCTTGCGTGGGTGCTGTCGCTGCTGTACGCCGGTTACTGGTTCGGCAACGTGCCCTTCGTGAAGGAGAACCTCACGATCGTCATCGTCGGGATCGTCGTGCTGTCGGTGACGCCGCTCGCGTTCGAGTATCTCAGGCAGCGGCTGAAGAGGGCATGAACCTAGAGCGGGCCCACCGGGGAATCAGCGAATCGACGCGAGGGTCGAGCGGGATAGAGGCGGATTTTTTGCGATGTATCCCTTGATGCCACGGAGGATCGCGATCGCGATTTTTTCCTGGTAAGCCGTGTCATTCAATCGCTGCTCCTCGTCGGGATTGCTGATGAACGCCGTCTCGACGAGGATGGACGGGATGTTAGGCGCCTTCAGCACCGCAAAGCCGGCCTGCTCGACCTTGCCCTTGTGGAGAAAATTCACACCGCCCAGCTCCCCCAGCACGGCCCGAGCGAGCTTGAGACTGTCGCTGATTTGGGCGGTCAGGCGAAGGTCGGCAAGGGTCATATCGAGATACCGGTCCTTCCGACTGAGATTGACCCCGCCGATCAGGTCAGCGTTGTTTTCGTTCATAGCTAGCCGCTGGGCCGCAGGACTCGTCGCGCCGTGCTCGGATAAGGCGAATACGGACGAGCCGCGAACGTGAGGCTTGATGAAGGCGTCGGCGTGGATCGATACGAATAGATCGGCCTTCACCCGGCGCGCCTTCTCGACGCGGCCTTCGAGCGGGATCAAAAAGTCGCCGTCCCGGGTGAGCAGCGCACGCATGTTGGGCTCGACATCAATCAGGCTCTTAAGCCTGCGCGCGATCGTCAAGGTGACGTGCTTTTCGCGGGTTCCACGCCGTCCCCGGGCACCAGGATCCTCTCCGCCGTGCCCTGGATCGACCACGATCGTGACGAGACGATTGACGGCAGGTTCCTTTGCCGGCTGAGACTGCTTGTTGTTCGGCTTGGCTTGTCCATTCGGCTCCTCGGAAGATTCTCCGTCCGCGGATTTCCCGAAGGCTTGCCCCATTTTCAACTCGGGTTTCTGCAGCAGTGCCAGTAACGGGTCCAAGGGTTCGATCGGATAGATATCCAGCACCAGGCGGTGTCCATACTCACCGATCGGAGCGAGCGTAAAAATCTGCGGCTTGACTTCGGTCTTGAGGTCGAGCACGACTCGAACCACGCCGGGTTTGAAGCGCCCGACGCGCAGATTGGCGATATAGGGGTCGCTGGGTGAGACTTTTCCGGCGAATCCTTCCTGGACGCTTTGAAAATCGATGTCTTCGAGGTCGAGCACGAGCCGCTCCGGGTTTCTCAGGAGGATCAGGCTGTGCCGCAGGGAATCTCCCGATTCCACGGTTACGCGCGTATAGTCGGGCGCAGGCCATACGCGGACCGCCCGTATCGGTTCTGAGGACGGTTCAGCGGCAGGAACCGAGCTCGAAAGAATCAGAACGGCGCCGAGCGCCGCACACCGCAGCGCTCCGGCGCACGCGATCAGGCGTTTTTGGCCTTTGCTAAACACCGCTCCCCCGCTTCGCTGTGGGCTTTGACACCGATCTCCCTTCCTGAGCCCGCGTAGGCTAGAGTAAGGTCAAGGTCCGGTCGAGGAAGTGCATCACCGGCCCTCTCCGGCCATTCCACCAGGCAGACTCCTGTGCCGTGGAAGTAGCCGGCCAGACCTGCATCTTCAAATTCTTTAGCATCGAGGAATCGATAAAAATCAAAGTGGTACAAGTTTAATCTAGAAACCATGTAAAGTTCAACTAGGGTATAGCTCGGGCTCTTTACCGTATCTTTAACGCCCAAGGCGCGCAACAAGCCACGAATCAGAGTGGTCTTCCCGCTGCCGAGCTCGCCCCGCAGGTAAATCCGCAGGCCGGACTCGATGCCGGCGGCCAGTTTCGCCCCCAGGCCTGCGGTTGCGCCTTCGTCCCGCAAATGGATGCTTGCCCAGTGCGCCTTCAGCGGCGGCTGGCTATGATCTGGAGGATGGGTCATCTGAAGGCAGTCCGGGCGCGACGCATGCGGCCCGCCGATCTTGCGGTGCTCGCCGCGACGATCAAATCCTGGGGACGGGAACTGGGCTTCCAGGCGATCGGGATCGCCGACACCGATCTCTCGGCAGTCGAGCCCCGCCTCGCTGCATGGCTCGCGTCGGGTTTCGCCGGCGAACTCGATTATATGCGAAAGCACGGTGCGAAAAGAACGCGCCCGGCGTCGCTCGTTCCCGGAACCTTGCGCATCATCTCCGCGCGCATGGACTATCGACCCGATGCGGCGGACAGCCAGGGGATTCTCGAGGACGGGAGCAAGGCGTTCGTCGCGCGTTACGCGCTCGGGCGCGACTATCACAAGGTGCTGCGGGCGCGGCTGCGGCGCCTCGCTAAAAAGATCGCGGGCGAAATCGGTGAATTCGGTTATCGCGTATTCACCGATTCGGCGCCGGTGATGGAAGTGGAGCTGGCGCGCAAAGCGGGCCTCGGCTGGCGGGGCAAGCACACGCTGCTGATCGCGCGCGAAGCAGGCTCGTTCTTCTTTCTCGGGGACATCTACACGGATCTGCCCCTTCCCTTGGACGCTCCGGTGGACGAGCATTGCGGCAGCTGCACCAAGTGCCTGGATATCTGCCCCACGCACGCGATCGTCGCTCCCTACGTCGTCGACGCCCGGCGGTGCATTTCGTATCTCACGATCGAGTTGAAAGGGAGCATTCCGCTCGAGCTGCGCCCCCTCATCGGCAACCGTGTCTTCGGCTGCGACGATTGCCAGCTCGTTTGCCCGTGGAATCGCTACGCGCAACTCGCGCCGGAGGCGGATTTCCAGGTGCGCAACGGGCTCGATTGCGCCGAGCTGGTCGACCTTTTCGCGTGGACCGAGGAGGAATTCCGGCAGCGGATGAGTGGCAGCGCCATCCTCAGAATCGGCTATGAACGCTGGCTGCGCAACCTCGCCGTGGGACTCGGCAACGCCCCGAAAAGCTCGCGTGCGGTCGCCGCCCTGCGGTCCCGGGTGCGGGAATCGTCTGCCCTCGTTCGAGAGCACGTCGCGTGGGCGCTGGAACGTCAGGGAGCGGGCCCCTGATGCCGTTTGGTATAATGGGCGCGCTTGTCATCCGCCTTGTCCGCAGGTCCACCCCCATTAGAGTTCTCGTTTGCCCAGTTTTGCTGATCTGAATCTGCTGCCCGAGCTGCTGAAGGCGGTCGCGGAGCAGGGTTACGTCGAGCCTACGCCGATCCAGGCGCAGGCGATTCCCTTGGTGCTGCAGGGCCGCGACGTCCTAGGGGGTGCCCAGACCGGCACCGGCAAGACCGCCGGATTCGCCTTGCCGCTTCTGCAGCGGCTCGCGCGGCACGCCAATACCAGCGCATCCCCCGCGCGCCATCCGGTGCGCGCGCTCATTCTTACCCCGACGCGGGAGCTGGCGGCCCAGGTGGAGGAGAGTGTGCGCACCTACGGAAAGTACGTCGGTCTGCGCAGCACCGTGGTGTTCGGGGGGATCGACATGAAGCCGCAGACGGCGGCGCTGCGCCAGGGCGTGGAGTTTCTGGTGGCGACTCCCGGCCGGCTGCTCGACCACGTCCAGCAGAAGGCGGTGAATCTGCAGCAGGTCGAAGCCTTTGTGCTCGACGAAGCGGACCGCATGCTCGACATGGGATTCATCCCGGACGTTCGCCGCATCATGGCGCTCCTACCCAAGCAGCGCCAGAACCTGCTGTTTTCGGCCACGCTGTCCCAGGACATTCGCACGCTCGCCGACTCGTTCCTGCACGACCCGGTGCTGGTGCAGGTCGCGCGGCTGAACACCGCGGCCGAGTCGGTTCAGCACGTCGCGCATCCGGTCCGGCGCGAGCGAAAGCGCGAGCTGCTCGCGTATCTCGTGCACTCGCGAGATTTGCGCCAGGTACTGGTCTTCACTTCGACCCGCATCGGCGCTAATCGGCTCGCATACCAGCTCAACCGCGACGGCATTCATACCTCCGCCATCCACGGCGACAAGAGCCAGCCCGAACGCCTTCAGGCCCTCGCCGACTTCAAGTCGGGAAAGGTTCGCGTGCTGGTGGCGACCGATGTCGCCGCGCGCGGGCTCGACATCGAAGACTTGCCCCACGTCGTGAATTTCGAGCTCCCCGGTGTGCCGGAGGATTACGTCCATCGCATCGGTCGCACCGGCCGGGCCGGGGCGAGCGGTGAGGCGATCTCCCTGGTTTGTGCCGAAGAGCACGAGCGGCTCGATGCGATCGAGAAGACCATCCGGCTCAGCATTCCGAGGAAGATCGTTCCGGGATTCGAGCCCGATTTGAGTGTCGCGCCCTCGATGATGAGCAGGCCGACCGGCCGACGTGACCCGGCGGGGCGGGAGCGCCGCCCGCGTCAAGGCGATCGAGAGCGCGACCGATTGACCCGAGGAGCTCAGGGCCAGAAAGCTGTCGACCCGATTTTCAGCGCTCCCTACAAGCCGGCTCTTGCGACATCGGTTGCGACGGGGCCGGCGCCTGCCCGGCAGGCACGGCGCCAAGTCGCGGCGCTGCTCTGCGGCCCGCCCAAGAACAAGTAGGCGCTTCTAGTTTTTTGCCCGGAACGGGCTCCGTTCGTTGAGCTCGTCCACGTAACGCTCGATTCCCTGCGATTCCCTGGCAAGAAACTTTTCCACCGCGTCCGAGAACTCCGGATGGCGGAGCCAGTGCGCAGACCACGTGGGGTTCGGCATGAAGCCACGCGCGAGCTTGTGTTCGCCTTGCGCGCCTCCCTCGAAGATCCGGATCCCGCGTTCTATGCAGAAATCCAGGACCTGGTAGTAGCAGACCTCGAAATGCAGCAGCGGGACGTGCGTGACCGAGCCCCAATAACGGCCGTACAGCACTTCCGGCGAGAAAATATTGAGGGCGCTGGCGATCGGCCTTCCATCGAGCTCGGCGAGCACCATGAGGAGGTGCTCGGGAAGCGTCTCGCCGAGGCGCCGGAAGAACTCGAGGTTCAGATACGGCGTGGAGTGATGCGCGCGATACGTGTTGTTGTAGCAGCGCGTGAAAAAGCTCCAGTTCTCGTCGCGGATTTCGGCTCCGACCAGCCGTCGCACGCGAACGCCCGCCTCCTGCACCCGTCGTCTCTCCTGTCGGATTTTCTTTCGCTTCGCGGAAGCGAGATCCGAGAGAAACTCATCGAAATTCGCGTAGCCGCGGTTTTCCCAATGAAACTGGACTGAGCGGCGCAGCATCATTCCTGCGCCCTCCATCTCGCGCGCTTCGGGTTCGGCGGGAAACAACACGTGCAGCGACGAGACTTCTTGCGAGAGCCGCAGCGCGGCACGGACCAGGAGCGCCCGTGTCTCACCGTCGCGCGCGAGCAGTCGGGGGCCGGTGACCGGCGAAAACGGGATCGCTCCGAGCAGCTTGGGATAGTACGAAAGTCCATGACGGTGATAGGCATCGGCCCACGCCCAGTCGAAGACGTACTCGCCGTAGGAATGCGACTTGGCGTAGAGGGGCATGGCACCGACGAGCGATGCGCCTTGCCACAGTGTCAGATAGCAAGGCGACCAACCCGTGCTCTCGCAGGCGCACCCCGTCTCATGCAGCGCATGCAGAAATTCGTGGCGCAAGAAGGGATGTCCCGCCGCGAGCGCATTCCACGCTCGCGGCTCAACGGCGCGGAGCGTATCGATAACCCTGACCGAAGGCGTGTCTTCCTTCAATCGACCCGGTCCGAGGTGGCGCTCACGGTTGCCGATTATAGAATCGATTGAGCCGTCCTGAGCGTTGGGGCTCGTCCGCCGATGGTAAACTTGCCGGATGGCGAGCATCGTCAAGATCGCGATTGCCCAGATCAACTGTGTCGTCGGGGACCTTGCCGGAAACGCCAACAAGATCCTCGGATACTGCGAACGTGCGCGCGCCGCAAAGGCGCACGTGATACTGACCCCGGAGCTCGCGCTGTGCGGGTACCCGCCTGAAGATCTTCTGTTGCGCGGAGGTTTCTATCGCGACTGCGACGCCGCGCTCCAGCGCCTGGCGCGCGAGGTGAGCGGGATCACGCTCGTCGTAGGCCACCCGCATGAAGACCAGGGGAAGCGCCACAACGCCGCATCCGTCGTAAAAGACGGGCGGGTCGTGGCGACCTATTACAAGCACGTCCTGCCGAACTACACGGTGTTCGACGAGGAACGCTACTTCGTGCCCGGCGACTCTGCATGCGTCTTTGAAGTTGGAGAGACCCGCTTCGGCGTGAACATCTGCGAAGACACGTGGGGACCTCAGGGACCCCTCACGACCCGGCCGGATGCCGTCAGCATCGGAATCAACATCTGCGCGGATGCCTGGGAGGCGAATGCCCCGAAGGCGGCGCGCGAGGCGGGCGCCCAGGTTCTGCTCGTGCTCAACGCCTCGCCGTATCACATGCGCAAGCAAGAGTCCCGCTACGACGTGATGCGGGAACGCGTGATCGAGACGGACATGGCGCTCGTTTACGCGAACATGGTGGGGGGACAGGACGAGCTGGTGTTCGATGGCGCCTCATTTGCGCTCGACCGGCGAGGGGAGGTGGTATGCCAGCTCCCGGTGTTCGAGGAGATGCTGGAATTCGTGACGGTGGCCGATGGCGAACCGCAGCGGGGCGCAATCGCAGAGCAAGCTTCACTCGAGTCCGAGGTGTACAAGGCGCTTTGCCTCGGGGTACGCGACTACGTCGGGAAGAATGAATTTCGCGGGGCGCTGGTCGGCCTTTCCGGCGGAGTCGACTCGGCGTTGACGCTGTGCATCGCTTGCGACGCGCTCGGACCGGAGCGGGTGCGGGCGGTCATGATGCCTTCGCAGTATACCTCCCGCGCGAGCCTCGAGGACTCGCGCGAACTCGCCAAAAATCTCAGGGTGCGCTACGACGAAATCCCCATCGGCCCCGCATTCGACGCTTTTCTCGCTTTGTTGGCGAGGGAGTTTGCGCGCCTTCCCGTGGACGCAACAGAGGAGAATCTCCAGGCGCGAATCCGCGGTACTTTGCTGATGGCTTTGTCGAACAAATTCGGAGCGATCGTGCTGACGACCGGCAACAAATCGGAGATGGCGGTCGGCTACGCGACCCTCTACGGAGACATGGCCGGTGGTTTTGCGGTGATCAAGGACATTCTCAAGACGCTGGTATACCGCTTGTGCAGGCATCGGAACCGCGTGGACCGCGTTATTCCTGAACGCGTGCTGACCCGCGCCCCTTCCGCCGAGCTCAAGGCCGATCAAACCGACCAGGACACCCTTCCCCCTTATGATGTTTTGGATGCCATCGTTTCGGCTTATATGGAAAACGACTTGAGCCCGGCCGAAATGGTGGCGCGCGGATTCAGGACCGAAGACGTGAGGCGCGTCGTCGAGATGATCCACCGCAGCGAGTACAAGCGCCGCCAGGCGCCGATCGGCATCCGGATCACCCACCGCGGTTTCGGCAAGGATTGGCGCTATCCGATTACATCGCGCTACCGGGAGCGGTACGAGTAGCCGGTGATGGCGCGAGCTTGATCAGGCAAGTTTCTGCACCCGTTTGTTATACTGGCAGGCAGAAGTCAACGCGGGAGCGTGGCCATGAAGAAAATCGAAGCCGTGGTGAAGCCTTTCAAGCTCGACGAAGTTCGCGAGGCCCTGGCCGAAGTAGGAGCTACGGGGCTGACAGTGACGGAGGTGAAAGGCTTCGGTCGCCAGAAGGGTCACACGGAGCTCTACCGCGGCGCCGAATATGTCGTGGACTTCCTGCCGAAGGTCAAGATCGAGGTCGTGGTGACGGAAAAGATGCTGGAGGGTGCGATCGAGGCGATCGTCAAGGCGGCGCGTACCGGAAAGATCGGCGACGGAAAGATCTTCGTGAGCACTGTGGAGCAGGTGGTGCGTATCCGGACTGGCGAAACCAACGAGGCGGCCGTCTAGGCTTTCAGTAGCACCAGCAGCGCGCCGCTCCCACCTTGATTTCTCGTGGCCTCGCAGAAGGCGAGGACTTCGTCTCTGTGCGCCAACCACCGCTGTACTTTCCCTTTTAACACCGGCTCTCGCCCGGGCGAGCGCAGACCCTTTCCATGGACCACGCGAACGCAGCGCAACCCGCGCTTGAGACACCCGCCGAGAAACTCCGCGAGCGACGACCGGGCCTCCTGCCGGTTCAACCCGTGCAGATCGACCATGTCCTGCACGACCCAATGCCCTCGCCTCAGCTTGCGGAGAACATCGCGGGCGAGCCCGCTTCGCAGGTAGGAGGCCTCGTTCCCGGTCTCCATCGATTGATCCCAGGAAATGGGACCGGCCAGACTCTCGACGAGCGCGTCATGCCCGTCGAGCAACGATTGAATCGGCACCGGCGGCGGCGCCTTGAACCTAGGCTCGACCCGGGCCGATGATTCGAGGGGCGTTGCGCCGCGCACCGCGTCGCGAAACAGGGCCGCTTCGTGTTCGGGAAGCCCGCTAGCCGTGCGTTTGCGCGTTGATTTCGTCTTCGGCACTTGCATCCGAGCCTTGTTGCGGGGCTTTAGCGCAGACCGTCCAGATATTTTTCCGCATCGAGTGCTGCGATGCAACCGCTGCCCGCGCTGGTCACGGCCTGCCGGTAGACGTGGTCCTGTACGTCGCCCGCAGCGAACACTCCCTGGATGCTGGTTGCGCTGGCGTTACCCTCACTCCCGCCGCGGGTGACGATGTATCCGCCTTTCATCTCGAGCTGTCCTTCGAAAATGCCGGTATTCGGAGTGTGGCCCACCGCGATAAACAGCCCCTGTAGATCGATCTGTTGCGTAGCGCCGGTCTGAATGTCCTTGATGCGGATGCCGGCTACCCCCTTTGCATCGCCGAGAACCTCCTCCAAGACGTGGTTCCAGCGCATCGTGACGTTGCCTCTATCGAAGAGTTTTTTTTGGAGAATCTTCTCCGCTCTGAATTTGTCTCGGCGGTGGATCACGGTGACCCGGCGCGTAATATTGGAGAGGTAGAGCGCTTCCTCCACCGCGGTGTTCCCGCCGCCGACGACGGCGACGTCCTGGCCCTTGTAGAAGAATCCGTCGCAGGTCGCACAGGCGGAGACGCCCTTTCCCATGAACCTTTTCTCGGACTCGAGCCCGAGATAGCGGGCTGAGGCGCCGGTGGCGACGATGAGCGCATCGCAGGTGTATTCGCCCGCGTCGCCCTGAAGCCGAAGAGGCCGCTCCCTGAGGCTTACGGTGTGAATATGATCGAACACGACTTCAGTTTCGAAACGCTCCGCGTGCTTCTGGAAACGCTCCATGAGCTCCGGACCCTGCACTCCCTTCACGTCAGCCGGCCAGTTGTCTACGTCGGTCGTCGTCATGAGCTGTCCGCCGGGGGCGAGGCCCGTAATGACGACGGGTTTCAGGTTAGCGCGCGCGGCGTAGACGGCGGCGGCGTAGCCCGCCGGGCCCGATCCCAGTATCAACAAGCGAGAGTGTCCGGTTTTTTTCGACATGAGGGGATGGTGGGGACGAAGATGCGCGAATTCAATTCAAACGCCGTGCGGTTCTAAATTATAACCGGTTGAATCGCTGCTCTGCCTGGCGCGACCACTCGAAATACTGCGATTTCGACTGGACCCGCAGCGTGAAACGGTCTTCGCGAGTCTGCTAAAATATGCCGGTAAAAGCAGGTTCCCTGGGAGGTAGACCAGATGACGGCCCCGGCTAGCGTATCGATGCTGCTTCTGCGCAACGTCCCGCTGTTCTCCACGTTGCCCGAGCATCAGCTGGCGGTCCTCACCGGTTTGGTGAGCCGCAAGAGCTTCCCCCGCGGAGCTTCCATCATTGCCGCAGGCGACATAACCGAGTCCCTTTACGTGGTGATATCAGGTCGGATGAAGGTCATGATGAGCGATGACGAGGGGCGCGAAGTCATCCTTGCGATCCTCGGATCTAACGAGTTTTTCGGGGAAATGGGCCTGATCGATGATCATCCACGTTCCGCGAGCGTGGTTGCCCTCGAGGCTTGCGAGGTGCTGAGTCTCTCGAAGCGCGATTTCAAGAAGTGCCTCGCCGAGAATTTCGAGATGGCCATGACGGTCATGAGGGGGCTGGTCAAACGGCTTCGCGAAGCCGACCAGAAGATCGGCAGCCTCGCCCTGATGGACGTGTACGGCAGAGTGGCGCGCTTGCTGCTCGAAATGGCGGAAACCGTGAACGGCCAGAAAGTCGTCACAAGAAAGCTTGCCAAGCAGGACATCGCGAAGATGATCGGAGCCTCGCGCGAAATGGTGAGCCGGGTGATGAAGGACCTCCAGGCGGGCGGCTACATCGAGGTGCGCCCCGGATCGATTTTCCTACACGAGACCATACTGACCATCGATTGAGGAACGGTCCCGGAAGGGCGCTCGGCGCCGCAATGACCGGGCGCAGTGCCGATTCCTCGGCGTGCTCTGGGTTCGCCCGGAGCCGAAGCGAGGGTTCCTCATCTGCTAGAATTCCCGCATCGATCAGAACCGCCGCCCGACGGGGCGCAGTTGGCGTTTTGACGCAATCAGAACCTCTTTGAGACGGAACCAGGCACCCCTTCCCGGCAAGGTCGCCGCGCTGCTGCGCGAGTCGAGGCTGTTCGTTCTGGTCGCGGGTGCCCTTTATCTTTCCCTGGTCCTCACCACTTTTAATCGGGCAGACCCCGGGTGGTCCCACAGCGTAGCGGCTGGCGAGATCCGCAACCTCGGCGGGCGGGTAGGGGCCTGGCTTGCGGATATGCTGTTGTATCTGTTCGGCGTTTCGGCCTGGTGGTGGGTCGTGCTTCTCGTGGTGATGGCGACTTGGACCCTGCGGCACTTGGAGGGAAGCTCGATCAGGGACCGGCGGTCATCCTTCATTGCACTCGCCGGCTTTTGCTTGCTGCTCGCCGGCTCGAGCGGAGTCGAGGCCTTGCGCCTTCACTCGCTCAAGGTCGCGCTGCCGCAAGCTCCCGGGGGCCTGGTCGGTGAGGTCGTTGCGAGGGTGCTGCAGTCGGGGTTCGGCTTCACCGGCGCCACGCTGATCCTGCTTACGCTTTGCGCGGCGACCCTGTCTATTTTCACGGGGATCTCCTGGCTGGCGGTGATGGAAAAGCTGGGAGGGGTGCTCGAGAGCGCGTACCTTTGGTCCCTGGAGAAATGGCAGGGGTGGCAGGATCGCAAGGCCGGTGCCATCGCCGCGGAGAAGCGCGAGGCCGCAGTGGGGGAAAAGCGCGAGCTGCTGATCGGGGAGCACGCGCCGATCCGGATCGAGTCTCCCGTGTTCGAGATTCCAAAATCTTCCAGGGTCCAGAGGGAAAGGCAGGAGCCGCTCTTCCGCGAGCTGCCCGACACGCCACTACCCCCGATCAAGCTCCTGGATGAAGCCGCGGGCGACATCGAAGTCTTGTCCGCCGAGACCCTGGAATACACCTCGCGCTTGATTGAGAAAAAACTCGGTGATTTCGGAGTCCAGGTCAGAGTGCTCGCCGCCTACCCGGGGCCCGTGATCACCCGCTACGAGGTGGAGCCCGCCGTCGGCGTGAAGGGCAGCCAGATCGTCAGCCTGGTGAAAGACCTTGCACGCGCGTTGTCCGTCTATAGCATCCGCGTGGTCGAGACGATCCCGGGTAAGTCCTGCATGGGCCTGGAGATTCCCAACCCGCATCGCCAGATCGTGCGCCTTTCCGAGATCGTCAGCTCGCGGGCCTACCATGAGTTGCACGCGCCGCTCACGCTCGCGCTCGGCAAGGACATCGCCGGCAACCCGGTGGTCGCTGATCTCGCAAAAATGCCGCACCTGCTGGTCGCCGGCACGACCGGTTCGGGGAAATCGGTCGCCCTCAATGCGATGATTCTTTCGATTCTGTACAAGACCGAGCCGCGCGAGGTGCGGCTCATCCTGGTCGACCCGAAGATGCTCGAGCTTTCGGCTTACCAGGATATCCCGCATCTGCTCGCGCCCGTGGTGACCGATATGCGACAGGCCGCGAACGCTCTGGTCTGGTGCATGGGCGAGGTGGAACGCCGCTACCGGCTCATGACCTGGATCGGAGTAAGGAATCTGTCCGGCTACAACCACAAGGTCGCCGACGGCGAAAAGTCGGGTAACCCGCTCAAGGATCCGGACACTCTCGACTCGGCCGAGCCCCAGCCGCTGGAGAAGCTTCCGTACATCGTCGTCATCATCGATGAGCTTGCCGATCTGATGATGGTATCGGGCAAGAAAGTGGAGGAGCTGATCGCACGCTTGGCCCAGAAAGCGCGCGCCGCGGGCGTGCACCTAATCCTCGCGACGCAGCGTCCATCCGTGGACGTGATTACTGGGCTCATCAAGGCCAACATTCCGACGCGCATCGCCTTCCAGGTCTCGAGCAAAGTGGATTCGCGCACCATCCTCGACCAGCAAGGAGCTGAGTCGCTGATCGGCCAGGGCGACATGCTCTACTTGCCGCCCGGCAGCGGAATGTCCCAGCGCGTGCACGGTGCCTATGTCGCCGATCAGGAAGTGCACAAGGTTGTCGCCTATCTCAAATCGCTCGGACGCCCCGAATACGTGGGCGGCCTCCTCGAAGGCGACGAAACCGACGGCGGACCTGGGCTGGGCCTTGGCGAACAAGGGGGAGAGGCCGACCCGCTTTACGATCAGGCCGTGGAGATCGTGATGCGCACGCGGCGCGCATCGATCTCGCTCGTTCAGCGCCATTTGCGAATCGGCTACAACCGTGCGGCACGCCTCATCGAGCAGATGGAGCAGGCGGGGCTCGTATCTTCCATGCAATCGAACGGCAATCGCGAGGTGCTGGTGCCCGCGAAAGTGGATTAGTCGCCGCGATGGCCTTGCGTTCCGGGTCCATGGCGGTTTTCCTGGGAGCGCTTCTCGTATGTGCGGCGTCGGGCGCTGGAGAATCGAGCCTGGAGCGCTTCGCCGAGTTCGTTGCCAAGACCCGCGCCGCAAAGGGGGAATTCGAGCAGAAGATCTTCGATCGCAACCTCAAGCTGCTACAGGAGTCGCGCGGCGCGCTTGCGTTTTCACGGCCGGGGAAATTTCGCTGGAACTACGTGAAGCCTTATGCCCAGCTCATCGTCGGTGACGGCTCCAGAGTATGGATCTATGACGAAGATCTCAAGCAGGTCACCGTGAGGAAGCTCGACGATGCGCTCGGCTCCACGCCGGCTGCCCTTCTCGCGGGAAATAACGAAGCGATGCGGGCGTTCAGGCTCTCGGACAAGGGCGCGAAGGACGGTCTCGAATGGCTCGAAGCGGTGCCTCGGGAAAAGGAAGGCAATTTCGAAAAGATCCGCATGGGCTTCGGTTCTATGGGCCTCGAAGTCATGGAACTCCTCGACAGTTTCGGACAGACCACCGTGCTCAGGTTCGAGTCGCTTGAGCACAATCCCAAGTTGGATCCTGGACTGTTCCGATTCTCCCCTCCCAAGGGTGCCGACGTGATAGGCGACGCCAACTAGCCCCTCTTCGCTTGGCAGGCGAATGACCGATCTGTTCCCCGCTCCTGCGCCGGTGCCGCCGATGGCGGAAGCCCTGCGGCCCAGGTCCCTCGACGAATTCGTGGGGCAGGAGCATCTCCTCGGGCCGGGCAAGCCCCTGCGTCTTGCTTTCGTGTCGGGCAAGCCGCATTCGATGATCCTGTGGGGCCCTCCCGGAGTCGGCAAGACGACCCTCGCACGTCTGATGGCCGACGCATTCGACGCTCAGTTCATCGCGCTTTCCGCCGTATTCTCCGGCGTAAAAGACATCAAGGACGCCGTGCGGCGGGCGGAGGAAGCCCTCGCGACATCCGGAAAGCGCACCATCCTTTTTGTCGATGAAGTGCACCGCTTCAACAAGGCGCAGCAGGACGCGTTCCTGCCTTTCGTCGAGCGCGGGCTGCTCACTTTCGTGGGTGCCACGACGGAGAACCCCTCTTTTGAAGTGATCGGCGCGTTGCTTTCGCGCACCACGGTATACGTGCTCAAGAGTCTTTCAGAAGCTGAGCTCGGGGAACTGTTCGACCGCGCCGCGCGGGAAGCCCTCCCGGGGCTCACGTTCGACGCGCGCGCGCGCGGGCGGGTGATCGGATTTGCCGACGGTGACGCGCGGCGTTTGCTCAATCTGCTTGAATTGATCCACACGGCCGCGGCGCAGTCCGGGACGAGCAAGATCGACGGCGACTGGGTGCAGAACGCCGCTGCGCGCAACCTGCGCCGCTTCGACAAGGGCGGTGATTCGTTCTACGACCAGATTTCTGCGCTACACAAGTCGGTGCGCGGTTCGAGTCCCGACGCGTCGCTCTACTGGCTCGTTCGCATGCTCGATGGCGGCGCCGATCCGCTCTACGTCGGCCGGCGCATGGTCAGGATGGCCGTCGAGGACATCGGCCTTGCCGACCCGCGCGCGCTGCGGGTCGCGCTCGACGCTTGCGAGACCTACGAGCGCCTGGGGAGCCCGGAAGGCGAGCTCGCGCTCGCGGAAGCCGCGCTTTACCTCGCGTGCGCAGCGAAATCGAACGCCGTGTACGAGGCGTACAATCGCGCGCGGTCTTTCGTGTCGGAAGACGCGTCGCGGCCGGTTCCGGCTCATCTGCGCAATGCACCCACGAAGTTCATGAAAGAGCTGGGCTACGGACGCGACTACCGCTATGCTCATGACGAACCGGATGCTTACGCGGAGGGCGAGAATTATTTTCCGGAGGGCATGCCCGACGTAAAGTGGTACGAGCCGACCGACCGCGGCCTCGAGGACAAGATAAGAGAAAAGATGAAAGAGCTGCGCCGCCGCGACGACACGCCCAGGAAGAAATGATCGACGTCCAGCTACTGAGAACCGAGATCGACGCGGTGGCGAAACGCCTCTCAACTCGCGGCTACACGCTCGACATTTCCGGCTTCAGGGCGCTCGAGGAGAAGCGCAGGCAGATCCAGACAGCGACCGAGCAGCTGCAGTCGCAGCGCAACGCGCTCGCCAAGCAGGTCGGCCAGGCGAAGGCGAAGAAGGACGAGGGGCAGGCGGCCGCGTTGATGCGCCAGGGCGCCGAGTTCGGGGAGAAGCTGAAGCAAATGGAAGCCGACAACGTCGCCGTGCAGGAGAGGCTGCGCGAGTTCGTCTCCCTGATTCCGAACCTGCCGCACGCGAGCGTCCCGGTCGGAACCCGGCCCGAGGACGCCGTCGAGCAGCGCCGCTGGAGCGAGCCGCGCAAGTTCGGCTTCCCGCCAAGAGACCACGTCGACATCGGCGTAGCACTTGGTGGCCTCGATTTCGATACCGCGGCAAAGCTCGCCGGGGCGCGCTTCGTGGTGATGAAGGGCGCGGTCGCGCGCCTGCACCGTGCGATCGCGCAATTCATGCTCGACACGCACACCACGGAGCACGGCTACACGGAGGTGTACACGCCGTACATGGTGGGCGGCGCCTGCGCCGACGGCGTGACCAGCCTCGCCAAGTTCAAGGGCGATCTCTTCAAGATCGAGGACCGCGACCTGTACCTCATCCCGACCTCGGAGTACTCGGTCACCAATTTCGTGCGCGATGAGATCGTGCCGCTCGAAAAGCTGCCGCTGAAGTTCGCCTGCCACTCGCCGTGTTTTCGCTCGGAGGCCGGCGCCGCCGGCAAGGACACCCGCGGCATGATCCGCAACCACCAGTTCGACAAGGTCGAGCTGGTGCAGATCGTCCATCCCGCGAAATCGTACGAAGCACACGAGCAGCTGACAGGACATGCCGAGACGATCCTGAAAAAACTCGAGCTGCCGCACCGCGTGGTCACGGTGTGCACCGGTGACACCGGCTTCTCGTCGGCAAAAACCTACGACATCGAGGTCTGGCTTCCCGGGCAGAACGTATATCGCGAGATCTCGTCGTGCAGCAATTTCGAGGCTTTTCAGGCGCGGCGCATGCAGGCGCGCTTCCGCAACGAGAAAGGCAAGCCTGAGCTCGTTCACACGCTCAACGGCTCGGGGCTCGCCGTCGGACGCACGTTGATCGCGGTCATGGAGAACTATCAGCGCGCCGACGGCGGCATAGATATTCCTTCCGCGCTGCTGCCCTACATGGGCCCCTTGAAGGCGATCGGTCCGGCGCGCTGATCCTGCCCGCTGGTAAAATCCGCCCACCCGGAGAGGTGACGGAGCGGTTGAACGTGCCGGTCTCGAAAACCGGAATACGCGAAAGCGTATCGTGGGTTCGAATCCCACCCTCTCCGCCACCTAAGTACTTGAAGTTGCGTATATCGCTGCTTCGTGCTATAGTGCCGTCGTGCCGTATTAAGGCACCATTGCAGACAAACAGGACAGATGGCGCCGCCGCGCTACGCGAGGCAAGCGAAAGCGCGCGGAGATTACATATGGACACCCTCGCAACCAAGACCAGCGTCAAGATCGTCGGCTCGAATGGACAGATTTCGCTCGGCAAAGAGTTCGCAGGACGGCAGGTTCTTGTCGAAGAGCAGGAACCGGGAGTTTGGCTCGTCCGCACGGCAATGGTCATTCCGGAAAACGAACTCTGGCTGCACCAGCCTCAAGCTCGCGCGGAACTCGCGCGCGCGCTGGACTGGGCAAAGCGGAATCCGCCCAAAGGGTCCGACCCTGACGCCATTCTCAAAAGACTAAAAGATGGCGGACGAACAGCAGGCAAGAAAGGTTCGGCTAGATCTGAACGGTGAGATTTTCCAGAAAACGTGGCTCCAGCTGGACAAGTCAGAGCGCGATCGCGTAACCGATACGCTCAAGAAGCTCCTGCAGCTCACTTGGGACCAGCTCTACCGGGACCCGGGATTGAAGTGGGAGAAGGTGTCGAGTATCAAGCCGCCGCAGGGGATCGACGCGATCTATACGCTTCGCATCACGCGCTCGAGGCGCGCTACTGCGTACCGCCAGGGCGACTTCCTGCGGTTTCTCACGATCGAGCCTGACCACGACGCGGCGTACGGCAAGAAGTAGGGCAGGGCTCGATCGTCCGAAAGACAAAGCCCCGCGTCAGCGGGGGCTTTGCGGTGCAGCGCCGGGCTCTAGATCCGCGCAAAAGAAAAAGCCCCGCACGGAGCGAGGCTTGAATCTAAGAGGGCGGACTACCCGATCAATAATCCATGTCGCCTCCGCCCGGAGGGGTCGGCATCGGTTTTTCGTCCTTGGGCAGCTCCGCGACCGTGGCGTCGGTGGTGAGGATCAGGCCTGCGACGGATGCAGCGTTCTGTAGCGCACAACGCGCGACTTTGGTCGGGTCGACCACGCCCATTTCGACCAAGTCGCCGTACTGGCCGGTCTGGGCGTTGTAACCGTAGCCGCCTTTCCCCTCGGCCACCTTGTTGACGACGACCGATGGTTCCTGACCCGCGTTGGCGACTATGGAGCGCAGCGGCAGCTCGAGCGCGCGCAGCACGATCTGTATGCCCGAATTCTGGTCGTGATTCGCGCCCTTCAGATTCCCGATCGCAGCACGAGCGCGCAGATAGGCGATGCCGCCGCCGGGCAGTATGCCTTCCTCGACCGCAGCGCGGGTCGCGTGCAAAGCATCCTCGACGCGCGCCTTCTTCTCCTTCATCTCGACCTCGGTCGCGGCGCCGACCTTGATAACTGCGACTCCGCCCGAAAGCTTCGCCACGCGCTCCTGCAGCTTTTCCTTATCGTAGTCGCTGGTGGTCTCCTCGATCTGCTGGCGGATGCTCTTGATCCGGCCCTCGATCTGGGACTTGTCGCCGGCTCCGTCGATGATTGTCGTGTTTTCCTTTTCCACCTCGACGCGCTTGGCCCGGCCAAGATCCTTCAACTTCACGTTTTCCAGCTTCAGTCCCAGCTCATCGGCGATGACCGTGCCTCCGGTGAGTATCGCCATGTCCTCCAGCATCGCCTTGCGGCGGTCGCCGAAGCCAGGCGCCTTCACGGCGCAGGCCTTGAGTATGCCTCGCATGTTGTTGACCACGAGCGTGGCGAGCGCCTCACCCTCGACTTCCTCGGCCACGACGAGGAGCGGCTTGCCCGATTTGGCCACCTGCTCGAGCAGCGGTAGCAGATCGTGGATCGCCGAGATCTTCTTGTCGTGAAAGAGAATGTACGGCTCTTCGAGAACAGTGGTCTGCTTGTCGGCGTCGTTGATGAAATAGGGCGACAGGTAGCCGCGATCGAACTGCATGCCTTCCACGACTTCCAGCTCGTTGTCGAGGCTCTTGCCCTCCTCGACCGTGATCACGCCTTCCTTGCCGACCTTGTCCATGGCATCCGCGATAGTTCTGCCGATCGACTCGTCGCCATTGGCGGAAATCGAGCCGACCTGAGCGATCTCCTTCGAATTCGAGCACGACTTCGATAGTCTCTTCAGCTCGCCGACCAGAGCGTCCACCGCCTTGTCGATGCCGCGCTTCAGGTCCATGGGGTTCATCCCTGAAGCGACGTACTTCATTCCGTCCTGAACGATGGCTTGCGCCAGCACCGTCGCCGTCGTGGTGCCGTCGCCCGCGATATCGGACGTCTTCGACGCCACTTCCTTCAGCATCTGGGCGCCAATGTTCTCGAACTTGTCTTTGAGCTCGATTTCCTTCGCCACCGAAACGCCATCCTTGGTCACCGTCGGCGCGCCAAACGAACGCTCGAGCACCACGTTTCGCCCCTTCGGTCCCAGCGTCACTTTCACCGCGTCGGCAAGAATATTTGCACCCGCGACAATGCGATGGCGCGCTGACTCATGAAACCTAACTTCCTTTGCGGCCATGATTTGCTTACCTCCTGCTATTAAGTTTCCACCACGCCCATGATGTCGTCTTCGCGCACCACGAGCAGCTCTTCGCCTTCGACTTTCACCGTCTGGCCGGCGTACTTGCCAAACAGCACCCTGTCTCCGACCTTCACGTCAAGCATGCGGACTTTCCCGTCGTCGAGAACCTTCCCGATGCCCACGGCCTTGACTTCTCCCTGATCCGGCTTTTCGGCCGCGGTATCGGGAATTACGATGCCGGACGCGGTCTTGGTTTCCAGGTCCAGGCGCTTCACGATGATGCGGTCATGCAACGGACGTATCTCCATACGTTCCCTCTAAAAAGTGATGTTGAACAAAGACTTGGTCGGCGCACCCGCCGGCTGATTTTTATTGGGGCCGGCCCTGGAAATTTTCAAGGGCCCCGGAGGAGCAGACGCGCAGCGCGGATCAGGCTATACGTTCGATGTGCCGGAGCTTCCGCTCGCGCCCGAGGCGGTAGAACCTCCGCAGCTCGGCGATCGCCGCGGCCTGGGCGGGGGCCCGAGCCGGCCGGGCGCAAAGTACGCGCCAGCCGCCGGCAGAACCGCGCTGCATACCGGTTCGCCGTGCGGTAGGGCCCGGCCCGGTCGCCGGCGAGGACGTCGTCCACGCGAGCGCGCTCGAAGAGTAGGTAATGCAGCTCGGCCGGAGAGCGCTCCGGATTCCGGGACCGCAGCAGCCACAGGCTGGCGATGTACTTGTCGACCTCGGCCTGTAGCTCGAGCTCGAGCAAGGTGATCTGGCGGTCGTATGAAGCGTTCCAGACCAGATAGACGAAATGGCTCACGCCCTCGAGCACTGTCCAGTAGTCGGCGATATTGCCCGCGTGCAGCGCCTCGAAGGGATCCGACGCGGCCAGGCGCTGAAGCAGCGCGGGCTCCAGGTAGACGCTCACCCACAGCGTGTCGCCGTCTTCCGCTACCAGCACCTGCTCGGCGGCGCCGCTCGCCCGCGCCGACTCGGGCAGCCGGCTGCGGTCGGTCAGCAGGAAATCCGCGACATCGTGCTCCACCGGCACGTCATAGATGACGGCAAGCAGCTTCTGCAGCGATTGCAGCACCAGGCGCCGGGCTCAATGCGGCCGCGTCGCGACCGGCGCCGGCTCGACGCCGAGACGCCGGAGCAGCCGCCGCGCCCGCGCGCTTCCCGTCTTCAGCCAGATCTCGTAGAGCCTGAGAATGTCGCGCTGACTGAAGACATACGCCGCGTCGGCGATCTCGCCCAGGGCGTCCACCAGCGGCTGGAACTTGGCTGCCAGTTCCGCAAACACGCGTGCCGGTTCCAGCCTTCGTCTGCGCTCGTGGGACCTCGCGAGGGCGCCGTACGCCCGGCCGCCCATCGCGATGTGGTAGTCGACGTCGACGAGGCGGCGCGAGAAGCCGCGCGCGAACAAGCCCGCCATGAAAAGCGATATGTCACCGAGGCGCTGCAGGGCGAGCTCGCGTCCGGCGACACTGGTCGCCTCGAGCGCATCGGCGAGCATCAGCGCGAGAGGCTTGAGAGGCCTGTCCGCATTCGCTTGATACAGGCGCTCCGCCCGGGCGAACAGAGTCAGCATGTCGACTACATATCGCTCGGTCCGCTCGTCCACCTCGAGACGCTGATCCGCGAGCGCTCCATGCAGCGCGTCGCGGAAGAATTCCGCGAGGTTCGTCGCCGTGACGACTCTGCAGGTATGCATGTCGGCTTGCATCCCCTCCTAACGCTCCACTATCTTAGTAGATCAGATCGGAGCAGTGCAGTTCCGTGAGGTGTCACGGATTGTCTCTGATAGCGCCAATTTGGCTAGCAGCCCCTGGTCCTATCTGCTGATAGCCCGTGCCGGATTCAGCGCCCTTCGCGAGCCACGACGAGACGATCTCGCGCGCTGCTTCCTCGCGCCCGTTGAAGAAAAGGTAGGCGAGACCTTGCCCTTAGCGCCCTCAGGTGGCCTTCACCTCGATCCTCCGCGGCTGGGCGTGCTCGGCCTTGGGGATGCGAAGGTTGAGCACGCCGTCCTTCATGGACGCGTTGATCTTCTCGGTGTCCAGCTCGCGCGAGAGGGTGAACGCCCGTCGGTAGCGCGGCAAGCGCACCTCGGCGTAGATCGCCTCCATCCCTTCGGGCGCGTCGGAGACGAGCTCGCCCTCGATCTGCAGGGTTTCTCCCTCGATGCGCAGCAAGAGTTTGTCCTTCGGGACGCCGGGGAGGTCGGCGGAGATGGTGATTCCGGCGTCGTCCTCGACGACGTCGACGTTCGGGATCATGGCGGGTGCGGATTGCGTCCGCGTTGCGACTTGCTTGTCGGTCATGGGCGTTCTCCTTCCTGGATCTCGATGCGCTTGGGCTGGGAGGCTTCCTGGCGCGCGACGCTGATGCGAAGCAGCCCGTCGCGGTAGGACGCGCTCACGCGCTTCGGGTCGACGTCTTCGGGCAGGCTGACGGCCCGGCGGAACTCGCCGGTGAAGCGCTCGGTGGCGTAAGCGCTGCGCTGCTTGTCGGTCTCGGGAAGGAAGGTCGCGCGCTCGCCCGAGATGCTCAGCACGCCGCGGTCCACGGTGACGTCGATCTTCTTCGGGTCGAGCCCCGGGGCGAAGGCGTAGACCTCCACCGCGGTCGGGGTACTCCCGATGTTGATGGCGGGAAACGCCCCTTGCGCGACGGCGCGGATGCTGGAGGGCAGCCCCAGCGTCCCGAACGCCCGGGTCATGTCGCGCTGCAGCCGGTCGAACTCCTCGAACAGGCCGCCTGGAAAAGTCAGCAACGACTCGTACATGGCAAGTTCTCCTGTAAGCGTGGTGGATGTTGAGGCGGCGCCGCGCTCGGGCGGCTCGCCGCCATGGGTCGCGATCTAGGGATGCGCCTTGGCGATTTCAAGAGGGTGAGGCGAGGTCCGGCGGGCGTTCGGAGCGCCAGTGTGCGGTTGCCCAACAGTGAAGTGTGGGTAAGCGCATGGGTAGCCGCCGTGTCGCGCGGAACGTTGTACCGGCGCTTCGAATTCGGCTTGCGCCATCTTATCCGTATCGCCGCGCGACCGTTGTGACAGACACCCTTGGACGTTCTCATAAGTGATTGAATATTATATATATAATCGTTTGAGTGTGCGTTACCGCACATCCCTCGCGGGCACCCTGACATTACTATGAACATCGAGGAAAGAACTTGGCTTGATCCCTGCGCGTAGCTATTGGAATGTTCGCTAGTTGGCTGTCACCGGGGGCGAGGATCGGCGTTTCACCTGGGTAATTGCGAGCTTACGCAGGCCGAAACGCGATCATCTATTGCGGAGAAACTCTAGATCGCCTAGCATGGACACCCCCCGTTAAGCCGGTAGAAGGGCCAAAGAGAACCGATCCAAACGGACTATAGGGTCGGTAATAAGACGTTCGGCACGGGCAGTTATGTTTGTTGGCAAAGCGGTAACCGAAGGGAGGGGTAGTGAGCGTTCGTATTTTCGGCCACTACGTGTCACTGCCGCTGGTGCTTCTCATGCTCGCAGAGGCGGCGATTCACGTGGGCGCGGTCGGCCTTGCCGGCACCTTGCGCTTCCTGGATATCCACTCCTTAACCTATTCCTCCAACGGGGATTACGAATACGGATTGTTGCTGCCTCGGGCCTTGTTGTATGCGCTCGTAATGCTGGGCGTCATGACCGCCTTCGGTCTGTACGGTTCGGCGTTGCACAAGACTGACCGCGAATACCAAGTGCGGTTCCTCGCGAGCTACCCCGCCGGCGCTCTAGTGATGGTGATCATCTTCTACGTCTTCCCGGCGAGCTTCCTAGGGCGCGGCATCATGGCACTGACCTTCCTGTTTTCGCTTATCCTCACGATCCTGGCACGAGGGGTGTTCTTCCGCCTTGTCGGCGGCGAAACATTGAAGCGCCGCGTCCTCGTACTCGGGAGCGGAACCCGCGCGGCCGAGGTTGAAGCGCTGTTGAGCAGGCTCGGCTCGCGCGCCGGATTCCATCTGATCGGCTTCGTATTGTGCGGCGACGAGCAGCCGGGGCGAGACAAGTCCAAGCTGCTTGGCGATTGCAACGCTTTGCGCTCTCTCGTCGGGCAGCACCGAATCGACGAGATCGTGGTGGGAGTGAGGGACAGGCGCAACGGATACTTTCCCATGTCCAAGCTTCTTGAGTGCAAGCTTGAGGGGACCAGCATCGTGGATTTGCCGACCTTCTTCGAACGGGAGACCGGCTATGTTCAGCTGAATTCACTGAGCGCGAGCTGGATGGTCTTTTCCGAGGGTTTCTCCAGGACCGGTTTTCAAAAGCTCTTGAAACGTGCATTCGATATCTGCGTAAGCGGGGCGATGTTGGTCACCACTCTGCCGGTCATGCTGGTTGCGGTGTTGGCTATCTGGCTGGAGACCGGCCGGCCTATTCTGTACCGGCAGAAGCGTGTTGGTGAATCCGGACAGGTATTCGAAATCTTCAAGTTTCGCAGCATGCGGGCCGACGCGGAGAAGGACGGCGTCGCGCGATGGGCAAAGAAAAACGACGATCGCATTACGCGGGTGGGAAAATTTCTCAGGTTGACGCGCGTCGATGAGTTGCCGCAGCTCATCAATGTCATGCGCGGTGACATGAGCTTCGTTGGCCCGCGTCCGGAACGTCCACCGTTCGTGCACGAACTCAGCCGGAAACTGCCGTTCTACGCAAGCAGGCACTCCGTGAAGCCGGGTATCACGGGTTGGGCGCAGGTTCGCTATCCCTACGGGGCGTCGGTGGACGATGCGGTGCAGAAACTGCAATTCGATCTTTACTACGTGAAGAATCACTCCCTGTTTCTCGACCTGGTCATTCTGTTCCAGACTGCGCAGGTCGTGTTATTCCGACAGGGCGCGCGCTAAGTGCTAAAGTCACGTCACCGTGGCGGGTACCATTGCCTCGTTGTCGACCTGTCGGGGCAGGCGACGAATCTCAGAGCCAACAGTTCCCGCGGGGTGTGAGATGAAACGGTTGTGCTGGGGTGGTGCGCTTATGGCGGCATTCATCATGGTCGGTTGCGAGGATATGCCTCGGGTCCCGGAGCCTGCTGATGATACGGCTCAACTGTTCGCCAGCATCGAAGGGAGTTATCGTATCGGCGTAGACGATCGAGTGCAGATCGCCGTGTGGCGCAACCCGGAGTTGTCGGTGACCGCACCGGTGCGGCCCGACGGAAAGATCTCGGTGCCGATCATCGGTGATGTCGAAGCCGGCGGCCACACGCCTAGCGAAGTCGCTGAAATCATCAAGAAGCGGCTTTCGGAATATATCCGCGATCCCAATGTCGCGGTCATCCTGACAGAGCTGCGTTCGCACGAGTTCTTGTCGCGTGTGCGTGTCACGGGCGCGGTTCGTACACCGCGCTCTATGCCTCACCGCCAGGGTATGACCGTACTCGACGCGGTACTCGAGGCTGGCGGAGTTAATGACTTCGCCTCCCCCAATCGCACCAAGCTGTACCGCAAGGTCAAGGACAAGACGAACGTTTTCGAGGTCGACCTTGGCGACATACTCAAGAAGGGTCGGCTCGAGACAAATTACCAGCTCAGGCCGGGAGATGTGGTCACGGTTCCCGAGCGACTGTTCTAGAATCGTCTACAGCCTTTCCCGGCAAAGCGCACGCCATGCAAATGTATCCTGAACAGATCGTCAAAGCGGTCATCAACGAGTCGTTCCATTCGCGTTGGCTGGTTGTGTGGATGTTTGTGATTGTGAACATCGTCGTGCTTACCGCAGGGTTGCTGTGGCCGAAGAGCTATACGGGGTCGACGAGCATCGTCGTGGACGAAAAGAGCATCATGGAGCCCCTGATGAAGGGTGCCGCAGTGGCGACTGAAACGGCAGACCGCAACAGAAACGCCCGCGAGGTGATCCTCGGGCGCAGCATCATGCGCAAGGTTCTCGAGAGCGCTGGGTGGTTGGCCGATCATCCGACAGCGTCGGAGCAGGAAGGCCTCTTCGAGAAAATCAAGGCGCGGACAACGATCACCCCTGTCGGAAGGGATGTCATCAAGATCGAATACCGTGATAGTGATGAGAACCGAGCCTTGTTCGTGACCAAAGCCTTCGCCAACCTGTTCGTCCAGGAAATGATAACCCAAAAGGAATCGGATACCCGGGCGGCGTTCGATTTCATCGACAAGCAGGCCCAGGAATACCAACAGAAGCTGACCGCTGCCGAAGAGGAGCTCAGGCAGCTGCGTTCTTCGAATCTGGACGCACGCCCTGGCAGTGACATTGAACTGAGTGCGCGGTTGATCGCACTCAATACGCGCATCGAAAACACCACCATGGAATTGCGGGAGGCCGAGATGAAGCATGCCTCGCTCGAGCGGCAGGTGAACGGCGAAGCCGAGGTGACCGTTCTGGCGACCCGCGAAGCGCAGTTCCGCGCACGCATCGCCGAATTGCAGGCGAAGCTCGATACTCTGCGGCTGACTTTCCTAGATACCCATCCTGACATCGTTCAACTCAAGCACCAAATTCAGGATCTCAGGGCTGAAGCCGCTGCCCAGCGTGAGCGTCGCGACAGCGCCAAGCCGTCCGACCGCGCGGAGGGGGACGAAACGGTCGTGAACAATCCCGTCTATCAGCAGCTGCGCCGCGAGCTGTCGCAGAGTCGACTTACGATCGATACATTAAAGGCGCGTATTGCAGAAGCGCGGCGGTTGGTACAGGAGGAAGTCAACCGGGGCAAGGGCCTGCACGGCGGAGAGGCACGCCTGGTCGAACTCACGCGTGACTATCAAATCAATCGGGAGATTTATCAGGACCTCCTACACCGGCGCGAGAGGGCGCGAGTTTCAATAAACATGGACAGCGATAGGCAAAGTTCGAGTTTCAAAATCCTGGATCCGGCCGTAGTGTCGCCTTCCCGTAATACGCCACGATTCTGGCAATTCGTGCTCGGGGGATTGATGCTTGGGGTTTTGGTTCCCCTTGGGTTCCTTTTCACTAGGCTGCAATTCGATCCGCGCGTACGTCTCGCGAACGCGATATCCGAGCGACACAAGGTGCAGGTGGCGGCGATTGTGCCGCACCTGTGGAGCCCCGTGGAGCTGACAGGTTTGCGTAAGGAACTCGCGATACTGGCGCTGGTTGTTACGGCTACGCTCGCCCTGTCGGCGACGCTCTCCGTAGTGCGTTTTCTGGGACTGCTGTGACATGAGCAAGATCGAAAAGGCGCTGAAAAGAGCCGGGGAGGAAAGGGGGAATCTGCAGGTCGTGGCTCCCGCCGCTGCGGGAGGAAGGACCGCGCCCTGGACGGCGCTTGTGGGCCAGGAAATCGAGCGTCCGGAAACCATCTCTCGCATGGCCGAGAACGAGCACAAGCTGCTGAGTGCAGAAGAGCTCTGGGTGCGAGGCATCATCCACCCCCAGCAGACCAAAGAACCCGCAGTCCAGGTGTTCCGCGAGTTGCGAACCAAGATCAGCCAGCAGAGCCAGGGACAAAACGCCGTCATTCTAGTTGCCGCGGTGAGCAGAGGGAACGGCGCCAGTTTCATCGCGCGGAACCTCGCGGCAGCGTTTGCCTTCGATTCCGCGAAGACGGCCCTGCTCGTCGACTGCAATCTCAGAAATCCGAGTGTTCACGAACTCATTCCTGACACGTCGCTGCCCGGACTGGCGGATTACTTTGACAGTCCGGAGCTTGCCGTATCCAAGATCATCCACCCGGTAGGTATCGCGCGCCTGCGCGCAATTGCGACCGGTCGATTGCGCGAGAATCCCGCGGAGTATTTCGTTTCCACGAAAATGCGACACCTGATAGATTCCTTGCGCGAGCGCTACCGCGAGCGCTTCATCATCCTCGATGGTCCCCCGATGTCGGACATCGCCGATGCCCGGATCCTCTCCGAGCTGTCCGACTACGTGCTCGTCGTTGCGCGCCACGGACGCACCACGAACGCGCAGATCGAGAATGGCCTGAGCGCAATCAGCAGCAGTAAACTGCTTGGCATTGTCTTCAACGACGAACCACGGATTCCCTGGCTTCGCTGATCCCCAAGCCTCCTACGGCCGGATACCGCGCGCACGACAACCGGTTCGAGCGCTGGCATGGACAGGCCGCGGTGGGGGTCGAGCGAGCGATAGGTATCGCGCGACCCTTCCCCGCTTCTGGGCATGCTGCGCTGTAGCGGTTTCCTGTATCTATCCCGGATGCCCCGCCTTGGCCTGGCAGTACGACTTGGGCGCGGGGTTCATGCTGGCCCACGACAGCAATATCACTCGGACGATGGACCCGCGCGCCGAATGGACTGAGACAAGGGTCGCTGGCATCGGCTCCTCAGAACGCACCGTTGACCTGACTGCGCGACTCGTCGCGCAGGTGGAAAACCGGGACTTCGTCCGCAACACCTACCAGAGCGACACGGCCTATTTCCTGAACGGGGCGGCTGTGTGGACCATAGCGCCGCAGCAGCTTTCGTGGGCGGTGGAGGACGTCGCGGGGGAGTCGCTCCTCGATCTTACTGCTCCGGACACACCGGCCAACCGCGTAAAGACCAATTTCCTGAGCACCGGGCCGGAGTTTACCTTTCGGATCAATCCCACGAACATGCCGGTGATCGGCTCCAGATACGGTCGCTACGACATCCAAGGCCCTGGAGACAACCGGCGCTACACGTCGTATGCGCGCTGGGTGCACCAGTTGTCGGAGCCTGAAAAATTGTCTCTCAACTATGAAGCGACGCACGTGGAATTCACGGCTCCCGCGCTCTTACCGGATTTTCTGCGGCAGGGTACGTTCCTCCGTTACGAAAGGCTTTCGCCGCTTAACAGTCTGACCGTCGAGGGTGGTACCACGCATATCCAGCGATATGGCGGGGATCAAACGAATGGACGACTCGCCCGCTTAGCAGCACTGCATACGCTCACGTCCGAGGCGGCGGTGCGACTGAACCTCTCCGACCAGATCTCGGATGCCGCGTCCGATCTTGTCCGTGGGGTAGTAAGCGCGGATTCGCCGATAGTGCCGGCGACTCCGACTCAGTCAGCGGCCGCAGTGGCGCTCACCGGATCCAACGTGGTCACGGGAGACGTGTATCGCAGCCGGCGCGGGGAACTCATCTACATTGCGCAGGGTAGACGCTTCGGGTACAGCGTGCTGGGATACGCGGGCCGCGTCGACTACGTCAAGACCGTGGACCAGAACTACCGCGAAACAGGCGGCAGCGTGAGCCTGAACTGGACGCAAACCGATGCGGTGCGCGTCTATGCCTATGCGGACTATCTGAAGCGTACATTTCCGAGTCTTGCGCGCGCGGACCCGAATTCGATTCTCGGTCCGAATTTCGAAGAACGAGACACCTACCGCACTGCCGCCCTGGGCGTGACTTACCGACTTACGCCCAAGCTGTCCATCTCGGTCGAGGGCAAGCGCTTGGAGCGTGACAGCAAACTTCCCGTCGATGTTCCCCCGCAGAGTTACGTGGACAACCGTTTCATGCTGCTTTTGGGCTATAGTACAGGGCCACAGTACAGCGCGATATCCAGACGGTAAATGGACATGTATCTCAAGCACTTCGGCCTGAAGGCACAACCGTTCCAGCTTACGCCTGACATCGGGTTTCTTTTCATGAGCGAGGCTCACACCCGCGCCAAGGCTTACATGGATTACACCGTGTGGAATCGCGAAGGTTTCGTGGTGATCACGGGAGAAATCGGCTGCGGCAAGACCACGCTAATCCAGAAGGTTCTGTCGGAACTCGACGAGAACGTGGTTGTTGCGAAGATATTCCAGACGCAGCTTGACGAAGTCGAGTTTCTGCAAGCGATGCTCGTGGATTTCGGACTCAATCCGTTCAATGCGAAGAAAGTTGAGCTGCTCGACATGCTCAATACCTTCATATTGGAGCAGTTCGTGCAGGGCAAGCAAATCGTGCTGATCGTTGACGACGCGCACAATCTCAGTACGAAAGTGCTCGAGGAAATACGCATGCTCGCAGGGCTGGAAACGCGCAAGGAAAAGATCCTGCACGTGATCCTCGTCGGGCAGCCACAGCTCAACGAGATCCTCGACCATCCGGACATGGAGCAGTTGATTCAGCGTGTGAAGCTGCGCTACGACATTCCCCCCCTGAGTGAGCAGGAGGTCAGTCAATACATCCTCTTTAGGCTGAGCACCGCCGGAGCGGCCGACCGCATGCTGTTCCTGCCGCAGACGTTTCCCGTCATCTACAAGTACGGCGGGGGTACCCCGCGCCTGATCAACACCCTGTGCGATGCGGCGCTGACCTGCGCTTATGCCGACAACCTCCCAAGAATCTCCGCGAAGGTGGTCGAGGCAGCCGCGAGCGAACTTCAATGGCCGTCCTACTCCGAGCGTGTCGACAAGCGTCGCCAGAAGACGGCCCCAAGTCCAGTGGACAGCAGGCTGCACGATGTCCTGAGCGAACAATCCCGGGCGCTCGCGACGATTGCAGAGCAGGTCGGCAACCTCGAGCATTTGGCGCCGATTCTCGCGTCCATCCGAATGAGCCTGGGCGCAATCGAGACGTCCTTGCGGGACTTCGTCCAAAGTCAGGCTGGGGATCCGAACTCGGAATCGGCTTCCAACAGTCGGAAACGTACCGGCTGACACGATTCCTGCTACGGACTACGATCGATGGACGGGAGCGCCGGAATCGCCGGCCTGTCTCGAAGAGCGGCGCCGCAGCGCACCAGGTGACAATCCGCCGGGGCGTTCGACCGCAGAAGCGGGATTCCGGCGCTCAGATCCACATGACACCTTGCGCGAAGCTGAACCGCGCCCAACACATGCGTAAAGTGTGCTCCAATTACAGTTTGAGCAGACATCGACGCACGGAGGGTACGACATGCGGCGTGTGTATACCGCTCGCGCCGCGGATTTCAAGAGTCCCGCCCGGCGCTATTCAAGCTCTCTTCTGCTATTGGCGATTGGCAGCTTGTTGATTGCGTGTGGTGGCGGTGGTGGCGGTGGTGGCTGCGGCGGTGGTGGTGCACCTGCTTGCGCCACCGGCCCTAGTCCCACGCTACTCGAATGGGAGCCGGTAAGCGACCCAAATCTTGTTAGTTATCGCATTTATTACGGTACCTCCTCATTAACGTATCCCCAGTCCCTGGATGTGGGTAACAACACTACCTATACAGTGATGGGACTGAGCAGCGGAACGAGATACTATTTCGCGGTGACGGCCTATATAGGGTTGAATGACGAAAGCGTAATCTCGAACGAAGTTTGCAAGACGATAACTGTATCGGACTGACGTAGGCGAGCGACGAATGCAGCCGCCGATGATTGTAGAAGCCCATCCAGTCGATGTGCGGGAGCGCCGGAATCGCCGGCGTGTCGCCCGGTATCCCGGTCGACCATTTGGCATAAAGTGTGTAGTTCTACCGTACAACGAATGCAGGGGAGTATGACAAGTGCATAAAGCGTGCTTCAATTGCAGGTCGGAGCAACAAGCACGAGATCAGGCACCATTTTTTTGGCACTGACTGGGAACGAGAACCGGGCCACAGCGACAGGTAAGGAGGCTCCGATGTTAGAACGACCTATGGCCACCCGACGGCTGACCCAAGCCATCGTACTCGCGGCCTTATCGCTTCTCTGGGCCACCAACGCGCAGGCTGAGGAGCTGCGATGCATCGGGTTGGGTGCCAATTGCATCTGCAGCGAGCCACTAGATACGCCCACGCTTGTAGGTAGCACTTATTGGTGGAATCCTGCCGATAGCATAACGAAAGAATGTAGTGGCGAAGGGGCCTCGATTGGTGGCGCTATCCTCCGTAATTCCGCCCCGATCTCCTCCACGGACGCGACGGCCATGGCAGCATTGCCGTCCGGCCATACCATGTTGAGCTTCGTGCGGGGAGAGGACGATCATCAAGGGATTTTTTTTGTGGGGAATGGGCTACCGGTGAGCGCGAGCTTCGTGCGGCTGGCCGCCCGTTGGTACATCTGGCATACCCCAATATTCGACTTTAAGGGAGAGGGAACTTGCGAGAATTCCAAGATAGCGGAGTTCGACAATGATTCTCGCGTGGATGTTACCGGGGGGTTTCATTCCTATAACTATTTGACATTTAGCCCGCCCATCGATTGTTGCGTCAGTGGTCCTGGCCCAAATAGTGGGGTGCCCACCAGTCAGATGAAGGGCAAGTGGTGGCGATTCGAGGCAGTGCTCACGAATCGTGCCGGGCCGAACTACAATATGAAATTTTTCGGGAAGAACATTACCGACAATGGACCCGAGCTGACCATAATTGACCTTTCCACGAATGGGTCGGTCGCCAATTTGACGCCGCCGAGCTTGATGTCCCAGATTTTGTCGAACAACTACCGGTTTTCCGCTACGGGCAGCTGTCGGGGTTGGCTTGGCATTTCGCACTATATGATGGCCGGATGGACGACCGACGCCGGACAGCGCATCGGGTCGGCGACGGAAGTGGAAGGGGCAGGGGGTACGATCACGCCCCCTCCTTCACCGAAAAATCTGAAAGTTCAGTAAGAGAGGTTCAAATGGCCGCATATTTTTCAAGTCGCTGGTGCGGAACGTGTGTTCTTATGCTCTGCTATCTACCGATACCCGTGTTAGCGCAAGTTGGGATTGCAGCGAAATATGTGCGGGATATCGGCATTGGCTCCGACCCCGCCGTCGTCTTTTCTGAAAATTTTGAGTCGAGCCTCACGACATTCAGCGCCCGCTTTACAGGAGGCGGTATCAGCGGCATCGGCATCTCGATCGATCACGCTACGGCGAGTGGGGGCGTCCAATCTGTCCGGCTCATGCCGGATGGCGGTAACGGCACGCTCTATCATCAACTCTCGACCAACTACGATCTCCTGTACCTGCGCTACTACGTGAAGTATCTCGGCAACGTCTCGCACCATT
The DNA here is from genome assembly GCA_005881575.1 of Betaproteobacteria bacterium. Lineage (GTDB taxonomy): Bacteria > Pseudomonadota > Gammaproteobacteria > Burkholderiales > SG8-39 > VBDM01. The sequence continues at coordinate 94,076 of VBCA01000004.1, read as the reverse complement.
CGGGCGGCTACATCGGCGGTTACTATCCGCCCACCAGTTTCCCACAAGGGGACGCGGGACTCAGAGGCGTGCGTCCGAATGGCGATAAGCTCTTCATCTCAGGCTTCGAGCAGGAAGGCAATCAGGGCACCGGAGTGCCGAATGTGCGCCTCGGCACCTATAACAACTGGATCGACATGCAGGGCGCGGCGTTCGGAGGACAATACTACGGGCGGGATCTGCTGGTGACCGAGAACACGCCGCTCCGGGTCAACACCTGGCAATGCGTGGAGATGCGCGTGAAGATGAACACGACGAGCGGAGGCCATGACGGGGAATTACAGTACTGGATCAACGACACCCAGATCCAGAACTTCATCCCCGGCTCGCCGGTCGGGACCTATGATTCGACGGGGAACTGGATTACGGGAAGTGGTTCAGGATTTCCTGGCCTCCAATGGCGCGATTCGCTGGTCTACGGCGCGAATTGGATCAAGATTCAGAATTATAGCGATGTGGGCACGATGTATGACGTGCTCTTCGATGATCTCGTCGTCGCCACATCACGGATTGGCTGTATCAACGCCGGATCTGTGACGCGGCCTGCAGCACCAACGAATCTTCGAGTTCTTCCTTAAATTAACGTGTTTTTCCTCACCCTGCGCCCAGTCGTGCCAACGACTTTTTAGGCGAGATTGGCTTCACCATAGAATGGAAGGGCGGCGGTCAGGTTTATCGGCCAAACTTCTGAGGATGTGGTAGGTGCGGCGTGTTTGTCCGTCCTTTATTGGGAAGGGAATTCGATTCGACAGGAAGAGGACATTGAGGCGCGCCGCGGCACTGATTCGAGCTTGTCCGGTCATCTGTCGTTGCAATGTCAATGGCAACTCAAGTCCTCTTTGAACAGAAGATTCGGTGCGCCAATGCGACGTCCAGTGCGAATGCGACGGTTTCGTGATGGTCTTCCCTGCCACCGAAATGCTCGGCGGTCACCTTCTCCAGGACGTCCGCGTCGAAGATTCCGGCCTCCAGAACTTGGCGCGAGCTCAACGTATCGAGCGTGAGCTCGCGAAGATCCTGCCGGAGCCAGCGCGCCGACCGCCGGAAATCGTGGAGCGTTGCCAACCCGATTCGCTCGATTGTGCTGCTCAGTGGGCCGTCATCGAGGCGCCACTTCTGGACAGCCATCCCAGCAAACGTCGCTGCGCCCCACAACAGGCCGGCCGGCGAAACACCGCCTGTCGCACGCCACCCGTAGTTGATAGGGTAAGCCGCGGCAAATCCTCCCAGCCGCTGCAACAAGGAGCGTTGGAACGACGTGGATTCGGGCTCGCCGAAGAATCGATGCTTGAGGTCCCTGAGGCGCATCTTGATCAGCGACCCTGAGGGCGCAGACCCGCCTACCGGCCGCATGGACAGTGTCTCGACGAGCGCTCGGTCGGCATAAGGGCTCTTCTGGACTGCAAAGTGATTCCCAATGGAAAAATTACCTACGGAGGAAAACGGAATCTCCTGTTGTAAAATGAACTCGATGGCCGACATTCCGCTTCCGTAGAGCTGGCGGAGCAGCCAGTGACCGGCTTCCGTGCTTGCGTCTCGGAGCGCGGGCGACAAGATGCCCAGCTCCGCCCTTCGCGTGCTAACGCCTTCGGTCCCTCCGCGGCCCACCTGGTTGCCCAGATTCCCCGAGATTCTCGCGTCGAAAGAACCACCGAGCTGGTGGTAGAGGTACACTTCGGGCGCTTGTCTGAGACTCGCCAGTCCCCCCGAGAGCCGACTGGCTTCCTGAACGTAGTCCGCCAATCCACGGGCGAACCTGTCGCCGATCGTCACGAGCGAGTGAGACACGCCGTAGGCGCGACATAGCCGCGCGGCAGCGCGGGCATCGAGCGACCGGTTCACACCGCTCATTGTCACGGCCGGCACGAGTCGGTTTTGATCCGCAAGTGTCGTGAATACAGTCCGAGTATCGAGACCCGCCGTGAGGGATAAGACGCTGCTGGTCACTTCCATCCGGCGTACGGAATCGGTGAAGGCATCTATCTGTCGGTTCAGGAAGGTCTTCCAGTCCACGGGACTGGCCCCCGGAAGACGCCACGCTCGCTCAACGGCGATTCCGCGCTCGCGACTGACCAAGACCTTAGATCCCGCCGGAAGCAGCGTCGTGTTCTTGAACAACGTTCGATGACCCAACGGTTGGCCGATTCGACCGAGGTCCACGACACCGGTCGGACTGAGCTCGAGCCGTACGCCAGAAACGCTCGCCAGCGAGCATAGGTCCGACGCAAGCACAACGCGACGGCAATCCTTGTGCAGGAAGACAGGAGGAAGCCCAACAATGCTCGTGTAGAGTGTCAAGGAATTAGCGGAATCGTCGTAGCCCACGGGCGTCGCGTTCACCAGACTCGTCAAGCCTCGAGCGGCGGTCCATTCGGCATCGTCTCCGAGCAGCAGAATCCGAGGTTTCGCAGCCGAGACGACGTCGTCACGGGCTGGAAGCTGTCGCGGACGGAACCAGAGGCGAACGGAGCCGTGTCCGAGCGCCACCCACTCCTCCGCTCTGTCACTGTGCACCACTGTAGACGTCGGAGCGTCGGAAGGCGTCTCGGTGAGGAACAGCACTGCGACGAACGACTGGATCTTGAGTGGTTTGTAGTCGATCATCACAGTCTCATACGGCGGCAGCAAGCAAAATAATCGAGGCCGTTTGACCGCCGATTCTGTTCAACAGGTGCGCGGATCGCAATTGAATCACAGAGAGGAGGGCTCTATTGTGAATATAGGCTGTATTATGTGCAATGTGCGAGGGCTCTCGTAGTCGCTGACAACACACGAACTTGCTCCGGCGAAATTGGGGCCGGATTGATTCGCCTATGTCTCGAGCCGATCTACCGGAAGAAGCGCACCAGCGTTTCCCGCTGCGGCGCGTGGTTGCGTGCGTGTAGAGCGCCGCACGCATGCCGCCGTGGAAGACTCATGCACCGCACTTCAACACTTAACGACAGCCCTTTTTCTGTCTAAACCAGTGGAGCCACTGCTCTGTCATGATTATCTGTCACATCTGGGATGCGGATTATCCATGGGACGTTCGTGTGGAAAAGGTATGTCAATCATTGCAAACCAAACACGAAGTCCATCTTATCTGCCGAAATGAGAAACGATCGCCGCGTCATGAAGTGCTCGATGGGACGATCATCCACCGTCTCCCATCGCTTCCTAAATGGCTTGGCCCTTGCCATAAAATAGCGGGCCTTCCTTTCTTCTTTAACCCCACCTGGCTCGGAGCAATTTGGTCGACCGTCAAGCGGTCCCGAGCTGATCTGATACTGGTTAGGGACATTCCTCTCGCGCTGACAGCCATCCTGGTAGGACGCTGGTACAACATTCCCGTGTTACTCGATCTCGCCGAAAACTATCCGGCCATGCTGGAAGATCAACGCCTGTATAGCCCTAAAGGCTTCATTGGACGTATGGTTCGCCATCCAGGCTTAGCCAAGATCGTAGAGAGAACCGTCGTGCGGCTAGTCGACCACATCATTGTCGTCGTCGAGGAGTCACGGGATCGGCTGGTCGATATGGGAATTGATCCCGGCCGGATCACGATAATTACGAACACTCCTCCGCTCGATCGGTGGAGTGAAGGCTGTGCAGCAAAGACGTCGTCAGATGTCCGTGATCGGGCACATTTTGTCTATCTCGGCAATCTCGACGGGAGCCGAGGTCTTGATACGGCGATCAAGGCAGTAGGACTTCTCAAGGATCGCGGTCACTATGTCAAGCTTTCGATTATCGGGACAGGGCCGAACATTGAACTGCATCGGAAGCTGGCCGAGGGCCAGGGGGTGGCAGATCGGGTTGCTATCACGGGGCGACTCGAGTTTTCCAAAGTGCAGAAAATCATGATGGAAGCGAATGTGGGACTGATCCCTCACTATAGTACGCCATCCTGGAACTCGACGATTCCGAATAAGCTGTTTGACTTCATGTCGATGGCCAAACCTGTCGTGGTCTCAAATGCTAGGCCGACGGAACGGATCGTGGAAGAGGTGCAATGCGGGATCGTGTTTAAAGAGAGAGATGCGGAAGCTCTCGCGACAGCGATGATGGCAATGGAGGATAAGGCGTTGAGGGACCGATTTGGCAGGCAGGGGAGAGAAGGGTTCGTGAAGAGATACAATTGGACGGTTGACGAACAACGACTATTCGAGTCTCTGGATTCCGCAGTCCATGCTCATAGAGGGCGACGCTAATGTGCGGCATTGTCGGTGTTGTCGATCTGCAGGGGCGCTCCGTGGATCCATCATGGATCGATTCCATGAACGACTCGATCGTCCACCGTGGCCCTGACGACAGCGGTTCCTATGTCCGAGGCAACGTCGGACTCGGGATGCGGCGCCTTTCCATTATCGATGTGGCCGGCGGCCATCAACCGGTCTACAACGAAGACAAGAGCGTCTGGGTTGTCTTCAACGGGGAGATCTACAACCACCTGGAATTGCGAGAGGATCTTGAAAAGGCGGGACATCGCTTTTACACGGACAGCGATACGGAGACGCTCGTCCACCTCTACGAGCAGTACGGCGTGGAAGGGGTATCGAAGCTTCGCGGCATGTTTGCCTATGCGCTTTGGGATGAAAGGGCTGAGCGGCTGCTTCTGGCAAGGGATAGAGTCGGGATCAAGCCTTTGTATTATGCCGTGATCGGCGGTTGTCTGGCCTTTGCTTCCGAGCTGAAAGCACTCATTCGGCTTCCCTGGTTTGATCCGGACATCAATTCCGCTTCCATCGAGCGATTTCTGGCTTTTCTCTATGTTCCGGGTCCCGAGACGGTCTACCAGGGTGTGGTCGAACTACCGCCAGCTCATATCCTCGTGTACGAAAAAGGCAGAACCTCGATTCAGCGATACTGGACTTTGCGGTATCAATCGCGCGATGACGTGCGCGTCGAAGAATGGGCTGAACGTGTGCTGCATCAGTTTCGGGACAGCGTCAAGAGTCACCTGATGAGTGAAGTGCCGCTTGGGGCATTCCTGTCCGGTGGAATCGATTCGAGCGCAATCGTCGCGGCGATGGCCATGGAGTCCTCAAAGCCCGTAGTGACGTTCTCGATCGGGCACGAGGGAAAGGGCGCGTTTCAGGACGAGCGCCCGTATGCTCGTATTGTCGCTGATCGTTATCGAACCGAACATCACGAGTTCGTCGTCTCCGCAGATATTCAGGGTATAGTGCCAAAGCTAATTGCCTGCTTCGACCAGCCATTCGCCGATTCCTCCGCGATTCCCAATTACTACATCACCAAACTAACCAGGCAGCACGTGACCGTGGCTCTGTCTGGACTGGGGGGGGATGAGTTAGCGGGGGGATACGAACGGCATTTGGGCATGCAGTGGGCGGAGCACTTTCGAAGGCTCCCCAGCGTCGTTCGAGGGCTGCTCGGTGAATACTGGATCCACCGACTTCCTGACTCTCCGACCGGCCATCCGGGCATGAGCCGGATCAAGAGATTCCTTTCGTCTGCGGCGAATCCGACGGCTGAACGCTATGCCGCTTTCGTTATGGCGCATTCCGTTTCTGAGCGGGCACGGATTCTCTCACGAGACTTTCATGCCGGTGCCAAAGCGCAGTCCTCCAATGAGATGGTCGAAGCGGCATTCAACTCTAATGACGCCGATAGTTTGCTGCACTATCTGTTACTCTGCGACATGCAGCTCTATCTTCCCGGCGATCTGCTAATGCTGACGGATCGAGTCAGCATGCTCCATTCTCTGGAAGTTCGTGTGCCCTTTCTCGATCATCCACTCATTGAATTGATGGCACAGGTTCCCGCACGGCACAAGCTAACGTTATGGTCGAAAAAAGCATTGTTCAAGCGCGCATTTCGGGGCCTGTTGCCTTCCAGTATTTTGGATCGCAAGAAGGTCGGCTTTTCTGTCCCCTTGGCGTTGTGGTTGCGCACCGAGTTGAAGCCTCTCCTGTGCGATGTGCTATCGAAGGATGGGCTCACCGCCGTCGGATATCTGGAACATGGCGAGGTCGAGAAGTTGGTCTCCGAGCACCTGTCAGGATCCGCCAATCACGAGAGTAAATTGTGGGCCCTCATCAACTTGGTGTTATGGGAGCGGCAGCGCCGGGTTTCTCAGAGTCAGGGATACCACAGATCAGCTCTGGGGCAAAGCAGACGAGGAGGGTGAAAGACTAAGTATCTAAGAGGAGGCTGCAAGATGTCCCCTGTGTAACGGAGCCAATTAAACCGGTATAACCAAAATCTATCGCTTGGCTCGTCCATAGCTTGTTGTTGTCGTAGAAAAGTCTCAAAATCCATGGACGCACTTCCTTGTCGCCAGCAAATCATGAAATCTGATGATCTAATGTTCGGAAGCATGTAAAGGGGAAACTGTGGATGAACACAGGACCCGATCCTCCCTTGCAGTCTGATACAGATCTGCAAGAGGGGGTGGTAAATCAGGCTCAGCCGGAAGGTGGGCGTCGGTCACTGGCTTGGCCCAAAACCGTAGTATTTTCGATTCTGCCGGTTCTTTTCCTCCTGTTGATTGGGGAAGGCGGGCTGCGGTTGTACTCCTGGTATTTTCGAACGGCGTATGAACGATACAACGTCTCGACGGGGCGGATCGAACTAGTACCAAATCTAGAGGTTAAGAGTCCCGGCGGCCGAAGAATTCGTATTAACTCCAAAGGATTCGTGGGCGTTGAATTCGCAGATGTGAAGCCCGCAGGCATCTATCGTGTCTTTGCTGTGGGCGATTCTTGTACCTTTGCCGGGGATTGGGACGTCAGCTACTCGGCATTTCTTGGGGGGATGCTGAATGCCGATGGCCAGAGATACGAAGTCATCAATGCCGGAATCGAAGGCTACAATTCTGAGTATGCGTTAGGCCGGATCAGGGACGACATTCTGAAATATGATCCAGATCTTGTAACGATCTATATCGGCTGGAACGATCTGATGAAAGTGAGTCCGAGCAATATGTCATCCAGTGGTCGAGTAACGTGGCTGGGGGCGGCGCTGAATCATAGTTACCTCTACAAGGGGCTGAGTAAGGTCGTGTTCTTCTACATCCGTCCCATACTGATGCCACCGGGGTTGTCGGGGAAAGCGTCCGAATATCATGTTTTTGATCAATTCGTGCCGGCCGAGTACGAAGAGAACGTCTCTGCCATGGTTGCGTTGCTTCGTGAGAGAAATGTGCGAGTATTGCTTTTCACGAGGCCGACGGTGCTCACGCGTAACATGAGTGCGGAAGATCTTAAAGCTGAGCACGTATTCTTTCCTTACTTCTCTGAAGCCTATAGCGCGCCTCGGTTGCTCAGCCTCCACGATGCGTACAACAACTCGATTCGACGCATCGCCGCGCGAATGCGGGTTCCGATCGTTGATCTGGACGAGGTGTTCAATCGACAAGATAAGCGGACCCTCTTTTGGGATACGATGCATCCCAACAAGGAGGGGCACGAATTGATTGCCACCGTCCTTGCCCCCCGAATTAGGGAGCTTCTGGCACAGTAATGCGACTCAAGGTCGCTTATCGTTAAACAAGAGTCCTCTCTGAGGTCGTCGGTGCTCTCGGATTGGTCTTAAGTCATCTCGGATAATCTAGACGACGGCAGCCCATGAACTCATTTCGCTCGTTTCGTGATAAGACTGCTGCGGTTTTGCCATCACGGCATGAAGGCCTTGGTCTGCCTTTCTTCCTCCTCCTTCTTTATCCCATGTTCGATTATGGAAGGCCGCCGAACCCAATGGGTATCCCGATGATTATTTCTGTGCTGTTAGTTGTGGCATGGATCCTGACCCCGGCCAAGAAAGTGAATCTGCAAATCGTGTGTTTCCTGCTCTTGTTGGGAGGAATGTCAATTGGTGCGGTCACTGCCGTTAATAACTATTCGGCCTACCAAGCGGTGACAACGATGGCAATCATTCTGTTGTGTATCTGTATTCCGTTGATACACTTCATCGATTCGCTGCGAAAAATTAGAATCTTCGTGAACTTGCTTATCGTAGTGTTCTTATATGTGGGGGTATGGTGCATTTTTCATGAAGGTATGGGGCCAGCGGGTGCAGCCGGAGCGCAGGATGAGAATTATACTTCGGCAATGATGTGCATTGCCCTTCCATTGGCCTATTTTTCTATTCCGTTGACAGATCGCCGTGCGGTCAAAATGTTTTATGTGGCGGCGCTTGGAATCTATGCGACGGCTGTGGTTGTGAGTTTTTCCAGAGGCGGTTTCGTTGGGATGGTCGGTGTGGTGTTGTTCTGTATTCTCAATTCACCCAGGAAAAAACAAGCGCTTATTGCCCTGGTGATTGGAGCTCTTCTTGTGTTGATGGTGGCGGGACCTAGTTACTGGGAGGAAATGGAGACAATTACCGACACCAAAGAGGCTACTGCGCATCTCCGGCTCGAATTCTGGACGATCGCATGGCGAATGTTTGTGCACAACCCGTTGTTTGGGGTGGGTCCAGAAAATTTTCGATGGAATGTAGGAGCTTATCAATCAGTTGAACAATTGGAGACGTTCGGTCGACTGCTCACGAACAGCGTGGTGGTTCACTCGACCTACTTTGAAATACTGTCTGAACTGGGCCTTGTAGGGGGCGCGTTATTTGTAACGATTCTGTTCCGGACATTCAAGGACCTGAGGCGGATCAGATCAGACGAAAGGCTGAGGGCGGACGCAGGAAATGCTGGTCGGCGTGAGCCTATATCGGGAAACGAAAGGCTGTCTCCTACCGACGCGCAGCAGCTGCAATATTACAGCTTGGCGATAATGGGCAGTCTGGTGGGCTATCTGCTTCCGGCCGCATTCGTCTCATTCACATACTTCTCGCATTTCTGGCTCTTAGCTGCGTTGGCAGTCGCCTTGAATGAAGTTGCCAGGGAAACGACCAAGAAGTTGGAGGTTTCATCAAGTCTTGTCACGGGTATGATCAGTGAAGTCTCGAAAAAGCCGCCGAATCCCGTGCGGTCGTAAGGGGACCCAGGACAGTCCTCCTGGCCGGCAGAGTCGAAACCGGTCAGTTCACTCCCGTCCAGTTCCCTCTAACAGCAGAAACGTGTCTAAATGGTTTCCCTGGTATGTACGCTAGAGAAGTGGCAACAAGGATTGATCATACATGTCGATCAAAAATCTGAAGAGTCTTGCTAGGAATCTTGGTCTTTTTGTTGCCTCCGCGATGTTGTCGTTGCTATTGGCAGAGTGGTCGGTAAGGACTTTGTACCCACAGCAGCTGGCCGTCTGGTATACGACGGAAGACGGGCTGGTTATACATCCGCCCGGGTTGATCACCTACCTCACCGAGTCCAAGCAGGAAATCAGGTTTAATGCCAGTGGCATGAGGGATAGAGATCATGCGAAAAAGAAGCAAAAAGATACAACAAGGATTTTGGTCTTTGGGGACTCCTTCATGGAAGCACTTCAGGTAGCCTTCGAGGACTCTTTTCCGAGCCTTCTTGAATCTGGATTGCGCAAAGCGCTGCATCGGAATGTGGAAGTTATCAATTGCGCAGTGAGTGGCTGGGGCCAGGATGATCAGCTTGCATATCTGCAGAAATATGGACGAGCGCTTGAGCCCGATCTGATTCTGGTCGCGATGACTTTGCACAACGACGTGTCCGATAACATGAGAGAACAATTTCATACACTTGCCCACGACAAGCTAATCCTGAAGCCGGTGGCGCACATGTCGGTCTCCGAGCTGAAGATCCTTCACGTCAAAGGTTTTTTCGCTTCCCACTCGCATCTCTGGCAATTGCTGAGGAAGGTGAAAAGTCTCCGCGAAATGCGAAGCGTAGCGGCGGCTTTGTCGGAGCATGTGATGCAACTGATCGGGAGAAATGAGACCGAGGAACTCAAGAGAGGATGGAAGCTGACCTTTGAACTCTTCAAAGGGATTCGGGAGGTGGGGAAAAGCATGGGAGCTGGGACAGCAATCATGCTGATACCTTTAAGACTTCAATTGCAGGATGATGCGCTCGATGGTTTTCGCACTTTCGTCGGTATGTCGACGGATGACGTGGCGATAGAAAGACCACAACAGGCAATGAGAACATTCGGGCGCGAGGCAAATATCGAGATCATTGATTTGCTGCCGACGTTGCGAAGATGGACAGTAGAGAATAAAGCTTCTCTCCATTTGCAGGACGGACACTGGAACGAAAAGGGACATCGTTTGGCTGCCGATACTGTCGTTAAAGAAATCGTCGAAAAGCGGTTAGTCACAGTAATCCCCTCCAGTTCCTCCTTAATGCCGATGGGAAACGACTGTAAACAGACGGAGTTCACTTCGTGCTCTCCGCCCGCAAGATGAAGGATTGTAAATCATGGATTCTCCTTCGGTGATCAGTAAGAAGAAAGAGAATACTCCTTGGCGATAGTAAGGAGCCTAGCAAATTTCAATCCTACACAAAAATCCTTCCACTCTCCGATTCGGTGCTCTCCTGCAGGGTCTGGATGCGGGCCGAGTAATCGACATTCGCGACAGCAGGGATTCCCAAGTGATCTTGCGACGACGGAATGCTGCGCCCTGCTAAATCGTCCCATGCAATGACGTCGAGATCTGCCGGCTTGTTCCAGCCCAACGCTTCGACGATCGCACGTGCCAATTGTAAGTCGGTTACCAGCTTATACGCCCAGGTCGACTGCGTGGCGGCGGATCAGGTAACCGTCGGGCCGGCCGAACTGGTCATACTCCCGTGGAATGTTAGTCACGAAATCGACCAGGCCACGCTAGATGACGTCGAGCCCGCTTGTGACGGCTCCGCTCATCCCGCGGAACCCTCATAGTTTGGTCCCCGTGGACCGGGTTCGCTGCGACTTGCCGTGCGGTCACGGCGCGGCTACACCTTAGACTCAATCGAGTTCGAAGGCGGTCTCGTAGTTCTGCCTGAGGGCTGAATCCTGGTTTTCCTTTCGCAGATAACAGTTGCCGACAGCAAGAACGTCGAGCTCGTTTCCCATGAAACAGCGGAACGCGTCCTCCGGCGTGCACACGATGGGCTCGCCGCGCACATTGAAGCTCGTATTCACGAGGACCGGACAGCCAGTTTTCCGCTCGAACGCGGAGAGCAACGCGTAATAGCGTGGATTGGTGTCCTCGTGCACGGTCTGGATGCGGGCCGAGTAATCAACATGCGTCACGGCCGGGATGTCGGAGCGGGGCACGTTTAACTTGTCGATTCCAAAGAGCTGCTTTTCCTCCGCCGTCATCTCGCGGCGCCTGGATTTCACCACGTCGGCGACCAGGAGCATGTAGGGGCTATCGGAATCCATCTCGAACCAGTCGTTGACACGCTCTCGCAGGACCGACGGTGCGAAAGGGCGGAAGGATTCGCGGTACTTGACCTTGAGGTTAAGCATCTTCTGCATGGTCGGCGAGCGAGGGTCGCCCAATATCGAACGATTGCCGAGAGCCCGCGGGCCAAACTCCATTCGTCCCTGGAACCAGGCCAGCGCCTTGCCCTGCGCTAGGTCTTCCGCGCAGGTAGCGATCAACGCCGCATCCTCCAGCACCTCGAATCGCGCGCCGCATTTCTTCAAACGCTCCTCGACCTCCGGCTGAGAGAACGCCGGTCCGAGGTAAGCCCCTTGCATGGCATCGCCGTTCACCCGCCGCTCTTGGTTGAGCTGCATGTGATAACCGACCAGGGCGGCGCCCAGAGCGCCGCCCGCATCACCCGCGGCGGGCTGAATGTAGATCTGCTCGAAGCCACCGTCGCGCAGGATTTTGCCGTTCGCCACGCAGTTCAGGGCAACCCCACCTGCCAGGCACAGGTTCCTGATTCCGGTCTCCTCGCGTAGCGAGCGCGTGAGTCGCAGCACGATCTCATCGGTCACGGCCTGGATCGAAGCCGCCAAGTCCATGTGGTAATCGGTGAGGAGCTCATCCTGCCGGCGCGGGTGACCCCCAAATAGCTCGTGGAACCGCTCCGATGTCATTGTGAGCCCGGTGCAGTAGTTGAAGTAGCTCAGATTAAGACGGAACGAGCCGTCGGCCTTGACGTCGATCAGGTGTTCGAGGATCCGGTCCTTGTATCGGGGCACGCCATACGGTGCAAGCCCCATGACCTTGTATTCCCCGGAGTTGACCTTGAAGCCGGTGTAATAGGTGAAGGCTGAGTACAGGAACCCCAGCGAATGCGGGAAGTGGATCTCCTTGTGCACTTCGAGGTTGTTTCCCTTCCCGATCGCGGCAGACGTCGTCGCCCATTCCCCCACCCCGTCCATGGTAAGCACCACGGCTTCTTCAAATGGGGACGGAAAGAACGCGCTCGCCGCGTGGCTTAGGTGGTGTTCGCTGAAGAGCAACTGTTCGTTCCAGCCATCGCGCCCGTCGATTTTCCCCAGTTCCTTCTTCAGCAGTCCTTTCAGGAAGAGCTTTTCCCTCAACCACAGGGGAATCGCCATGCGAAACGACTTGAACCCGCGTGGCGCAAACGTCAGATACGTCTCGACCAGCCGCTCAAACTTCAGGAACGGCTTGTCGTAGAAGACGACGCGATCCACGCCGCGCAACCCGGTGCCGCGCTCGGTCAGGCAGTAGCGGATCGCGTTGGCGGGAAACCGGGCATCGTGCTTCTTGCGCGAGAAGCGTTCCTCCTGCGCGGCGGCAACGATCTGACCGTCCTCGATCAGCGCCGCAGCGCTGTCATGGTAAAACGCGGAAATCCCGAGAATGCGCAAGCGCCTGCTCTCTCAGAACAGCGTGTATATGAACGGCGCAATGGCCGAACCTTGCGCCAGCACGATCAGTACACCCAGAAGGGCCATCATTACGAAGATCGGCCACAGCCAGTATTTCTTTCGGGTGCGCATGAACGCCCACAGTTCCTTCAGCATTTCCATCGCGATTTCCTAGAATTGGTTGATCATGGAATCAGGTGGAGGCCCGGGCGGCTTGCGCCGTATCCAGTACGAGTTCGCGCCGGAATCGAGCTTCAGGCGCAGCGGGTCCTTCCCGGCGAGCCGCGCCAACACGCCGATCGGAGCGATGACGCAATAAAACAGAATGCCCAATGCAACCGGACTCACGACCTTCGCCAGCAAAAGTCCGAGCTTGAACCACAGCCGATTCGGTACGGCAAGGACCGCTGGCTTCCAGATGGCGATTATGGCGAAAACAACTGCTACGCTTAGAGCCCACCACCGCGGCGTTTCGCCGTGCAACAACGGCCAGCCCGCAATCAGCAGAAACGCGCCCGCAAACACCAAGCCAAACGAGCGGTCCGTCGACCCCTCTACCTGCTGCTCCCGGGACAAGTCTTCGTGTGCCATGGCGCACCATCCTGCTTTTCAGTTGAGCGAGCCTGGCCCGCTTCAATTTTTGGGTAGTAACTTGTTGAGATTATACAGTATTCTGACAGACGATCTGCCTGGGCTCAAGAATCTTTGAGCTTTGCCCCAGCGGGCGCAGCTCAAACCTGCAATCAGAGGGCCCGATGGACCCCAGCCCTCACGTATGCCGCCCCGATTTCGTGTCCCAAAAAGCGAGCCGCCTCTCAGCACCCTCCTGTATCACTGAGCGAACAATACATTTCGCGCATCTTCGCGGCCGACGACTGGATCGAGAACTGAGTCTCGACTCGTGCTCGAGCCGCTCGAATCAGTTCAGCGCGGAGGTCAGACGACCCGGCGATTACTCGAATTGCCCTCGCGAGAGCCTCAGGGTCCTTGGCAGGGACTAAAACAGCTTCTCTGCTATCCTCCAGAATCTCTGGAATTCCGCCGACACGGCTGGCCACAATAGGAACCCCGAGAGCCATAGCCTCAAGGAGCGCCATCGGCACCCCTTCGTGGAGCGACGGCAGCGCAAACACATCAAACACTCTCATTAGGTTGTACACGTCCGTCCGCATCCCCAAAAACTCCACATCACGAGATAATCCATGACTCTCTGCACAGTGCCCAAGCGCGGCCCTCAACGGACCGTCCCCAAGAATCACGAGCTTGCTTTCTTGCGGGCTTCGCTGCCGTCGGAATTGCGCGAAGGCCTTAATCAGATACTCAAAACCCTTGATCGGCATGAGGCGGCCCACGGTTCCCACCACAAACGTATCGGGTGCGATCCCCAGTTGTGCCCGCATCGCCGAGCGCTCCAAGGTGGGAACGACACGAGCCAGATCGATACCGTTCCTGATACAGCGGACGTCGGCTGAAGGATACCGCCCCTGTAATATGTTGGTAATTTCTGACGAGACCCCGACAATTCCATCAGCCGTCGCTTTACCCACAGCCACATTGATCCCATTGTAGAGGCTCATCTTGAAACCAGCCCAGCCTGGGAGATTCTCTTCCAGGCCGTGATAGGTCTGAACCGTTACAGGATTGTGTGATAGTTTTCCCGCAAGGGCACCTAAAATATGTTCCTTGTAACGATGCGAATGGACGATATGAGGCCGGATCTCTCTCAGATGATCGGTCACCGCGCAAAGAAGCCGGGCGATCCCCAGACGCGATTCGTGACAGACCGTCACTGGAATTCCGCGGAGCGTGAACTCGTCCGCCAACCGCCCGCCGTTGAGTAACAGTGCCGACAGCTCGAGATCTGGAAACTGCTTGAGCGCCCCTAGTAATGTGACGACTTGCACCTCTGCTCCCGCCCAGAGATCACCCGAGGCAAAATGGCACACGCGCACCGGGGAACGTTTTCCTCCTCGGTCATTGCTTGTCATAGGCAATGCTTTGAGGTCAGCAGAGGAAGAGTGGCGAATCAGAAATTCTGGTCCGCGTCGGAGTCTCCTCGCATCAAGTGCCAAGACTCGAGCGGTATGTCTTGGAGCGGCACATCCGTCCGATTGTGATAGGCAAAGTTCAAGTTGCCGGGGATCGCGAGAAAGCCATTGCCTCGCAGCAACCGCCTCACGGTGGCATGGGATGCCGTGCACAGCACCGCGTGCACACCTTCTCTAGCACATAACTTCAGCGCACGATCCAATAAAGCTTGGAATACTGCGGGAGCGGCCGAGTCGAAGAGGCAGTCGACGATCGTTCCTACCTTCATATTTCCCATCCGAGGGTCGTTCGAAAACTGCTTTGTCTTCACGATGCAATAGCCCAGCAAGCGATTCTCGTGCCGGCATCCAAGCACACGATAGCGATCCGGATGCCCGCCAAATCGCCTCTGGAGATATTTCTGATCTCTTGCAAGACACGCCCCAAACCGTCCACTTACCGCTTGCCAGAGCTTATTGTAGCTGTCGTCGAATCCTTGCTCCTCTCGAACCTCCACTGGCACAGCCCTGGGCCTGGCGACAATGGTCAGGCCCACCCATATCGCCTGACCAACAGCCAGCCCCCATCCTCCCAGCATTCTTATGAACGACTCGACGAATCCAAACGGCACAACAGGGGCCGTATCGCCCGTATGTAAGGCAAGGGCTCCGACCCCCGACAGTTGAAGATTGTGGCTCACGCCTCGAGCATTCAGGACCCGAAGGTACTGGGGCAAGATTCCCTTATGCACCCATTTCAACCCCGTCAGAATCCGCAAGACGGGAGGTTCTACGTGCAGCGATAGTGCGCAGTCCAGAGATCGGTTGACTTCCTTGATGAGCAGCGGACCTACGAGACCATTCCGGTGCTCGGGGAGCACCATGAACCCCACGATCCAGTGAGCCGCTACGGTCTTCGCGAAAGCAGAGAGTTGCACGGGAATCGTCGTGACATGGCCGACGATATCGTCTCCCTTCACAAATACGAACGTCGGAGGATCCTGGGTAGAGCCTGCTTGCCCTTGCTGGCCTCCGTCGAACCGTGCGGTTGAGGAGGATGCCCGGTTGCGCGAGCTCGGCCAGATCGCGCGGCAAAATCGGTCGAATGCCTCATACATGCCCTGATGATACAGAGAGACTTTGGCAACTTCTCGATTCATGGCCACTCACTTGCGAATACAATTCGGAGCATTAGGGGGCGACTTTGTAGTCTTTCAATATCTTTTTGATGTGTTGCACACTGGTCATTTCCATGGCGTCTGCAATGGCAATCGACACCTTGAATTCTTCCTCCAAACCGTTGATCAACGACAGATGTCCCATAGAATCCCATTCCGCAATGGTTTTCCTTGATGATTGATCCGTCACCTCCGAGGCATCCAAGTTGAATACCCTGGCAACCACTTCTTCAACGCTCAAAACGCCCTTTCGCGTGTTCCGATTGTAATCCACGATGGTTTCTTAATGGGCGTGGCAGCCACATTCAGCTTCCATTCTTGCCGACCATCCTCATCTTTCAACAATGAAAACCCATGCTCAGCATAAAATTCCTTCACGGGTTGGTTTTTCTTGGTCTGAACGTACTCTCCAATCAGCCTAACGACTCGCTCCCTAACGGCGTCGGAATAGATCCGCTCGAGAAAGGCGGTCTCAATGCCCAGTCCCATGACGCGGCAGCTCATCAAGAGACTGTCGATGTGCCACTCCTCACGCTGCTTGCGAATGACGGCAGTCCCGACCAGCCCGTGGTCGCCAAATCGGTCGACTACATGCAAATCGTAGATACGATATTCTTCCGACTCCATAAAGCGAATGACGTCCTCAACCTGATAGCGCTTGGTCGTCAGATTGAATTGATTCGTCTTATTGAACAACTGCACCACACGATTAAGCGCATCACGAGGCGCGAGATCGATCGCGACCTGAATTTCGAGCGATTGCAAGTACTCATCAAGCGAGACAGCCGTGATCTTCGCGGCCTGACGCTTCGCGTTCGCTTGATACTGCGCCACACGCATCTCGTCTTCTTTGGTCAAGGCCAATAGGTCGAAGTCCGTCATGTCCTCCAGCATTCGCCGATAGAGCGAGGGATCTTTGGGAAGATCGACGGTCAGCACCTCCGGCAGCATCTGTTTGATCAATTCCCGCTCGTTCGGGTTATCGTCGATAAAGACCAACGAGTCCAAACCAATGTTGAGCTCCTGGGCGATTTCCCGAATATTGTCCGCCTTGTTCCTCCAATTGATCCGCATAGCGGCGAACTGCTCTTCCCTGAGCACCATGTGGGGATGAGTACGGATGACCGGCAGCGCATCCTCGGGATTATTCTTGGAACACACCGCAAGCAGAATGCCGCGACGGGTGAGACCCAGAAGCGCTCGTTGAAAATCTACATATTCAATACCTGGAGCCGTCGGCCCTAACGCGACTCCTTCAGCCCCTACTTCCCCGACGATTCCCCCCCACAATGTCCCATCGAGATCGAGAACCACGCATTTTCTCGTGAGCCCCTTCAGCGCCTTGACATAGCGCATGCTGTATCGCGCCAACTCCGGAAGAGACGCTTCGGCAATTCTCATACTGGCCATGTACCACATCTTCGCCTGATGACTGCGCTCCCGCCCGACCCATCCGACCACGGCATCGAGCGGCATCAGGAAAGACCGCTCGTGCGTCCGTAATTCTCCCGCAAGTTCATCGTTTAAGACGGCAAGCCACTTGGAGAAGCTATTAGCAAGTCGGTTCTGGAGAATCCCCTGCCCGTCCCTTCCGAGAGCTGAAAAACTGTGAACTACCGTGAGCGCTCGACTATGCGACTCGATTTCTCGAACAAGTCCAAGGACCTGCCCGACAATGGCACCTTGAACCCGCGCGAGTTCATTCTCCTTCATGGGCACAACAATCTTCGGGCAGATATCCTCAAGTCCAAGCGCGAGGAAAATGACGTCCGGCTTGAACTGATAGAGATCGCTCCTGGGATTCAATATTTGTTGCGTATATTGGTTGAACGGCGCCAAGTAAAACTCCGGAATGAGCCCGGCTTTTCTGCTTTCTACATCGAGATAGGGGATCAACCAATCCAAGACGTACGAGCTCAAGAGAGCGATGCGGACTGCTCGTCCTGGGTTGCCCGGAAGTTTCTGCCGCTCCCTATACACATAGGAGACTGTCGAATACGACAAATCCGTCTCGGCCAACCGGGTAAGCCACCGAGAAGCTTCTTCGGAATGGCCGGCCTTCGCGGCGATTTCATACAACCCTCTCATCGCCGAGACACAGGCTGGATCGATGGCAAGCGCGGTCCTGAAAACCTGCGCAGCCCCCTCGCTATCTCGCTCCTGAGCCAACGCCTTAGCCAACCGGATACAAATCGCGGTATCGCTGATGAGCTTTGTCTGTTGGACGAGATGTAAGAGATGGGCTGCTTCCCTGTACATCTTCCGTTCAAGAAGCGTACGACCCAGCAAGTTGCCGAGATCGGTTCCCGACTCGCTGATCTCATCGGGGTGGGTTCCCATCACGTCAACGGCCCCCTTCGGATCCATGAGAACCAATCGCTCAAATGCCTGCCGAAGACGAAGACCAGACGGTAGTCCGCTGAGCGCCGCACGCGCCTCAAGCTCATCTGTTAATTTACTCAACCCAGTGTTGTGCAAATCTCGATCTCCGCTCATGGATTCTGTCCGCCGTTACGATACATCTTGGCAAAATGAGCGCGCTCCCCAAAACCGCATTGGCACGTTCATGACGCCGGCCAGAGTTTATTGACGAGGTATCGCGTTTCAAGCATCGCTGTCTTCAAGGAACCAAGGATCCGACCTTTATCCTGCGTTTGGACAAGGTAATCGAGCATTTCAGAAACCGGCACGTACCACCCAGGCTTCTGGCTCAAGGTTTGGAATATACGGTGCACCCGAGGATCTAAGACCCCGTCTTTGACAAACCCCTTGCCGAAGTGTGTTGAGATAATACAGAGTCCTCCGGCATCTTCAAGGCGATCAACGTTCTCCTGAGTGAGCAATCGAACGAAATCTCCGACATCGGGGGCATCCGCGGTGGAGAACCACAAGTTCACGTACGGCGTGCCTGAAAGCCGGTAAGGCATTTCCGGATTGACCTCGAGCATGTTCAGGCACGAAAACGTCCAATTCCTTACATAACGGATGTGCTCGCGACAAAGATCGCCCCAAAAATAGTCCGTGTCCTTGACATCCCCGAGATAGTAAGAGGCCGCTTCCTTGCGCAACAACCCTACCATGCGCCGCAGCCACGAAGTCTGAAACCGCTTATATCCCCAATAGAGATTGTCACGGTTGTGCCCATGATTGCAAAAGAGGGTCGGATACGCACCGAACTCTGCCTTGAGGAAATCCAGCGCTTGCACGGTGCGGTCACGCCGGCTGGACTCCATGGTCGCTCCATGGAAGGCAATCTCAAACCCGTCGACTCCAAGCTGACGGACAAATTCCAGATAGGGTTTTCGCTGCAACGTGTCCGCCGCGAAAAAGATTCGACTGCCCTCCGGGCAATCGACCGGCCAGACGGTTTTCGTTGTCCGGATTCCATGGGTCTTCAGAGCGTCGTAGACAGGCTTGACGTTCTCCAACGTGGAGTCGTCCGTATCGTCGAGAATCGTAAAGGCGAACTGTTTACCCTGCGGAAATTTCATGATGACTCGGGTTTCTCTCGTTTTTTTTCCTTCTCGACGACACTGCAACCGTCAGCACAGTTCTCACGAGAAGTTCCCCGCCGCCATGGCCTCCAACAGCGCCATGGAGAGCCCCTCGGAGAGGGAGGGCAAGACAAATACATCGAACAGCGACAATAGCACCGGCACATCACTTCGAAACCCGAGGATCGCACATGGGCATCGAGGTTCCGTTTGACCACCTCGGCCTTCAAGGCCTGCTCCAGTTCACCGTGCCGATCACACGGTCATATCCTTTTATCCATACACTCTGCATACAGTTGTTCATATTGTTCCACCATAGCGGAAAGTGAAAACAACTCCATGACCCGTCTCCGCCCAGCTTCTCCCAGCCTTGCCCTTAGTCGCTGATCGCCGAGCAACTCGACGATACGGGCGGATAGGGCTGGTGGATCCATCGGCGGCACCAAATATCCCGTCTCCCCGTCCACCACGAGCTCTGGATTTCCACCCACATGAGATGCCACGACCGGTTTCCGTGCGACCATAGCCTCCAAGATAGCGACTGATAGTCCTTCTGACAACGACGGCAAAGCAAATAGATCAACAATTCCGAGCAAGTTTGCGACATCGCTCCGAAACCCAAGGATCCGTACATGGTCCTCAATTCCAAGGTCACGAGCTTGCCTTTTGAGCTCCCCTTCAAGCTGGCCTCGCCCCGCAAAGAAGAATATGGTATTTCCGTGCTTTTTCAGGATCGCCGGAATCGCCTGCAAGAGATAGGTATGCCCCTTGACCGGATACAAACTCCCGATCACGCCGACGATTTGATGGTTTAGAGGGACTCGCAATTCCCTTCTCAGTTCCACTTCGTCCTCCAAACGAGGCTGTTCGAGATCAGGCACTCCGTTATAGATCACACGAATCCGTCCTGGTGAAATTCCAACAGTCGCGGCAATGTATCGCTTGAGGTCTTCTGAAACTGCAACCATTCTGGCTATACGGCTCGTAAGCCGATAAGCTAATCGTCGTTTGACCTGGTCACCGTAGTAACTCTTTCCATGAATTGTAGCGACGACTGGTATACCAGCCAGCCTCGCCACAAGGGCCCCGTACGTGTTGGCGGTGAATTCGTGTGCATGGACGAGACTTGCTCGACTTGTTTTCAGAAACTTGAAAAACTTTATTCCCCAGCTTCGGTCGAACATCCCATTGATCGGAATCACTTGTGTTTCGAGTCCTTGGGCAATGCATCGATCCTGCAACCATCCTGAGCTGAAGAGACAGACGACGGAACGGAATTTCTCCGCACTCAGCGCCCCTGCTAAGCGGCTCATCATCATTTCGGCACCCCCGGGGATGGTTGTACTGGAGAGATGGACAATCGTTCGAGTCGGCATAGGAAGATACAATAATTTCGTAACCAGCAGGGCGGAGAGCTTTGATACGTGAGAGGCTTGTCAAGCGAATCGTAATCCCACCTTTATACCAGCCAAGCAATCACTTTCGAACCCACATACGGCACCGACGAAATCCTGATTTCTAACAGACATCGACTGAACGCCCGTCACCAAGATGGCATCCAGCACTGAGCCGGATTCAAGCTCAGTCAAGATCACGACCCTGAGTTTCTGTCTTTCAGCACCGGCTGCTGTCATGCCCCTCCAGCATTTCAGCACTTTACCCAAAGAATCCGGTCAGTAGCATTCGTGACGATGCCCCAGGTTTTTTTGTATGGAGGTACCGTACACGCCCGCCTTAGGCGCCGAACTAACCCGCGCCCACACCTTTATGTCCCGCAAGATGAAAGGCAAAGAGCTTGGGGGTATTTGTCACATCATCGTGAATATTTATACGTTTCAGCCCAAACCGACATGACGGTACCCGACCTTCATAGCCGAATTCTGCTGATGTAGCGGCCGCGTAGCCTGCAGCCTCAACCAATTGCTCCACCTCCGCTGACCAGTTGCCGTTGGGGTAGCAAAACACCGGAACCGTCGTAATGGGCTTCTCTCTGAGCATCGCCCATGATCCGCTGATCTCTTGCGCCAGCTCTGTTGCATTAAGACGCGTCATGATCCTGTGCGTGGCCGAATGTGAGCCGAATGAGATCCCAGCTGCTGACATTTCCTGTGCCTCTCCCCAATTGATCAATTTTCTTTCTACAGGGAGGACGACCCCAAGGTGTACAGCCCATTCTGTGATAAAGGTGTCAATTTGATCCTGTTGCAGCGCTTTACAGCCCTCGATGATAGCTTCGGTATCACCAGCACATATCGAGGCCTCTACGCTAATAAGCCATGTATGTTTCTTCTTGAGGACCTCAGCCACGCGCCGTCGCTCGTCCTCGCTATGGCAAGCGGTGTGACGACACAGCCATGCAATCTGTTCCGGCCAAAACCACTTGGCAGTTCCCACAAAGGTCGTCCCATTGTTGCTCCGACCACAGGCGCAGGAGTTCGGCAAACGAGATCACAGAGAAGTACTGCTTGATAAATTGCATCTGCATCGCAAATGTCTCTGCCGTCACGTACATCCCCGGCTGAATATATTCACCATCCAGCTCTTTCTTCGATACGACCCGGTGGTAGGTCAAAATGACGACCTTTCCCCGCAGAGGCTCCAGATATCCAGGGGATAGCGCATATAGCGCTGCCGCACGGCGTCTAGCCCACCCCTTCACCTGCCCTATCGCTTTGAAGGTTCCCATACGATGAGTCGCTCACCCGACCAATACCGGACCCAAGCCTGGAAGATCGAGGCGTTGACCAACAGGAAAAAGGAAAACAGTCTAACAATGGGAAGGCGCAAGAGCGGTTTCCAGAAAATACCGCCGAGCGCCACCGAGTAGAACAGGATCTGGATCAGAAACAACATGGCATACCATCGCGACGAAAGGGCCAGAACAGCATTACTGACGAACGCCGTCATCATGGCGAATGGGACAAGCCACCGGCAGAGCTTATGACTGAGCAATTGCCAGGCGAATACACAGTGCCGCAAGGGATTGACTAATGCCAAACTTCTCATAAACACTGAAATCCCGCGCAGGACTGTCCGCACTTTTCGGTCATACTCCTTCCGCTCATCGGCAATATTCTTGTAGTAGCCTATGCTGTCCGGATCGGCCACGCCACGAAGCCCCATTCGCATACTGTTCAGAACGGTGTTGAAATCGCTTTGGAGATCGTCCGACCACGCTCCTTTGCACACCTCCCTCCTCGCAGCAAAGAACGATCCACTGAGCCCCACTAACGAATTTACGCGCGTCTCCAAGGACCTCAGAAACATTTCATATCGCACATAGGCGCCTTCTCCGCTCGCCTGACCATCCTGATCGACAAAGCGGTCGACACTGCTCACACACCCCACAGTTGGATCATTAAAATTCTTTACGATGTTCGACACCGCGTGTTCCGGGAGAATCGTGGCTACGTCGGAAAACACGAAAACCTCCCCCTTCGCTACCTCCACGGCCAGTTTCTGTGCAGCTTCCTTCCCCCTTCTCACAGACGCTCGAACCAATTGGATCCCCCGGTCTCCATAGGATTTCACGATCTCGTCGGTTCCGTCCGACGAACAATCCGATGCAACTATCACTTTGAGCCGGGACACCGGATACGTGAGCTTGAGCGTATTTTCCAACTTGCCCGCAATACGTGATTGCTCGTTATACGCTGTGATGATAAAAGTGACGGAAGGAGTAATGTCAGCCTTGCTTACTCTACGACATCTGAACAATGACAATCCCCAGAGCACAAGCGCATAGCCGAGATAGGCGTAGGCAACCAGTCCTACCGACATCCATAGGACTATTTCAAGTAACGTCATGCGATCATCCCAAAACTTGGAGTATGATGGTTCCCCAACACCTCCGTTGATGACTTCGACCACATCCAAGGTACCGAGCGCTACCTGCTAGTTGGGTCGGTCAACCGGTCAAACAGGATTGCAAGCTTCCGAGCAAGATCCCGTCTCGAGAACCCTTTCGCAAATTCAGGATGGATCGCCACACTTGCCCGCGAACCGGCTTCGTAGGCACGTTCGACGGCATCGCGAAGCTCCGCGCGCGTATTGGAAGTCACGACATATCCGGCTAAAGCATATTTCTGAACAAGTTCGGCGTTGTCGCCAGGCGGTACTTCAGCGAGAATTGGAAGGCCGGTCGCAAGATACTCATATGTTTTCGCCCCGACTGCAATGTATTCCGACACGCCCGGTTCCCATCCCTGTTTAACGTAGAGAAGCGATGCCTCACGCATCAACTCAAGTGCAGCCTCTCTAGGGAGAGGAGGAACTATCTTGATCTTGACTCTTTCCTTGAATCGTTCGTACGAGTCGAAACTGCCGCCCACCTGGACGAATACGATGTCATCCCTCCCCATCTCGGCGAGACACTCCAGGAGCGCGTCCGGATTTCGAGACCCGTAGAACGTTCCGACGTGCATGATTTGAAAGTCACCCGCGGTGGCCCTTCGTTCCACCGGGGTAAGCACGTCGTATCCGTTTGGAATTGTGACGATCTTCTCACGGTGCTCCGGATAAGCGGTGGCATACAGCCGCGCCGCTCCATCCGTGTTCACTATCAGAGCATCACAGGCACCGAGAACGAAACGCTCAAAGCGATTAACCATCGCGCGCTGTAGCCGGCGAAAGGGAGTGTGCGGATTGAGAGACCATGCGTCACGGAAATCGACGACCAAGGGCCGCCCGGTGAGTCGCTTCACGATGGCGCCGCTCACCGACGAACTGAACGGCGAACAGCTTACGTAGATTAGCTCACATTCGCGTGCCAACCTTCGTGCCCGGATTGTTGAGAACCAGGCTATCTGGGAATCTGGAATGCAGAGAAACTCCCGGAAGAGATTATGTGTGAGATTCTTTCCGAAGAGTCGGGCGACACGAGAGCAGCAGCCGTGAAGGAAATCGGCGAGACCCGCCAGGTTCCATTCCAACGTGCGCTGCACCCGAATCCCTTTCGGATCTCCACCGAGGCTATCCTCGACCCACGGGTCCTTGGAATGCCTGACGGTGAGGACCAGGGGTTCCCATCCAAAGTGTGGAAGGAGTTTGGCGAATTCAAAGCTACGGGCCACGCCTGACGTGACGATTGGTGGGAAATAGTAGCAAATCATCAGGACCTTCTTTCGATTAATCATGAAAGAAACGCCTCGATATCGGCCACAATGCGTTCTGCTGTCCCCCCATCCCAGAGTGGCGGCACAGAGCCCTTCTTGAACTTGCCCGCGGATATATTCTCGAGTTCCGATCCAAGGCGCTCAAGATCAGAGCCGATAAGAAGATTCGTTCCGACGGAAATCGTCGACGGTCGTTCGCTATTCTCCCGCATCGTGAGGCACGGAATGCCAAGATAGGTGGTCTCCTCCTGAATCCCCCCGGAGTCTGTGACCACTACCTTGCACTGTTCGACGAGGCCGATGAAATCAAAGTAACCCATCGGCTCAACCAGCCGAAGACCAGGTGTCGCGGCGAGCACATCTAGGAATCCGAACCTGTCGAACGATTCCTTTGTTCGTGGATGAATAGGGAGGACAACCGGAAAGAACCGTGCCACCAGGCGAAGAGCGTCAACCACCTTTGCGGCCGACTCTTTTGAGTCCACGTTGCTCGGACGGTGGAATGTCGCTACCGCGTACTTCTCGCCCTCAAGACCAAGGCGCGCACGTACGTCTGAACTTCTCGCCCGATCGAGGTTAGCGACCAGCGTATCGATCATAACGTTTCCGACCAGCATGGCCTTCCCCGGAACGCGCTCGTTACGGAGGTTCGCCATGCCGGACTCCTCGGTGACATAAAGGATATCTGAAAGTCTGTCCGTCTCGATACGGTTGTGCTCCTCTGGCATGCCGAGATCGAAGCTTCTCAACCCCGCCTCTACATGAGCGACGGGAACTCCAAAGCGCCGGGCCACCCGCGCGCAAGCCACGGTCGAATTCACGTCACCAACCACGAGTATGAGGTTTGGCGCTTGCTGCTCCACGACTGGGGCGAAGCGTTCCTCAATGAGCGCAATCTGCTCCACGCGAGGGAGCGAACCAACCTCGAGCGAGATTTCGGGGCGCGGTATCTTGAGCTCCTCAAAAAAGACGTCCGACAAGGTCGGACTGTAATGCTGGCCGGTATGCACGATCGTACTGCGGAGCTCGGAGGTTCGTTGCATGGCATGCACGAGCGGGGCGATTTTCATGAAGTTCGGCCGCGCTCCGCAGATATTAAACACTCTCTTCATCGTTATTCCACAAATGACGTAGGCTTCGAAGCGTCTTCATCCTAATACGCGTGCGATAAGTCTGCTGAGTTCCGTTACATCATCCTCAGTAAGATATCCATGCGTGGGTAATGTGACCAGTTCCCTGGCACAGCTCTCGGCACCGGGAAAGGCTCCACCCTTGATCTTTCCTCTCAACTCCGGAATGGCGTTAATCGACGTAGGGTAGACAGGCATGATGCCCAACCCCATCCGGGCACTTTCGCGCAGCAGGGATTCTCTTTTTTTCTTGTCGCCGACTCTTAGGGGAAAACGCAGAAGGCCGAGCGATCGACTTCTGAGAAAATTTGATCCGTGAGTTCTGCTCGCTTCGAGGATGGTAATCCACCGATTCACTTTCTTCTTTCGAACATCCCGGAGTTTCTCGAGTCTTCCCGGCCACTCTCTTGCCAACCCTGCCTGAAACGAAGACATCTTCAGGATGGGAAAATGCGGCTCGAAAAGCGTCTCCCCAAGTTTTAGGAACGGCATACTGCGCGGCACCCAAAAGAGCCTAGGATGGAGAAGCACCATCAGTGCCGCCGCTTTGAAGATTACGTTCAGCAGGGGCAGCAGACCGTAGCGGGGAAGGCGGCTCACGAAGCGATTTAGGCCTTCAGCAAAGTCGTCCCGATCGGTAAGGACGACTCCTCCCTCCACGACTGAAAACGCTTTCCCTCGGCCAAGACTGAAGAAGCTGACATCGCCAAGGGTTCCAACTTTCCTTTCTTCTCTTGTTTCGCCCATCGCCTGAGCTGCATCCTCCACGATGGTGACTCCTGGGTCTCGGTTCAATTTCCGCAGTCTCGCCACGTCGGCTGGATAACCGAACAAATGGGTTGGAACGACAGCCAGAACCCTCGTGATCGAGTTCCCGGAGCTGTCGGCGGGGTCACGGGTTTCGACCGGTGAATCGCTGGCGCCCCCTGCGGGATGCGCTTCCGTCTGTGGGGGAGGTGCCTCGGAAAGCACGGCGGACAGTTGCGCGAAGTCAAAATCGAGGCTATCCGGGCTCAGGTCGCATAACCGTATCCGGAGCCCTGCGCGAACAACGGATGAGGGGACCGAATAACAGGTAAACGCCGGGATGAGAACTTCATCTCTATCGGGGGACAACTCCTTGAGAGCCAGAAGGATCAGAGTGAATGCTGCTTTTCCCGAAGAGACAAGAAAGCAGTGTTTGACTCCAAAGTGCTCTTTCAGCTCCGATTCGAAACGATCCAATTCCCGCTGGCCGCGAAAAATCCCGCAAACCCCCGAAATAATTTCTCTGATGCCGATCGGAGTCGCTGCCGGCGGTAGGGTTCTTCCTATATGCATTCGGGACGTATGGCGAGGCAGCTTACAAACTGATGTGCTTTCTGATGCTGGGACCAATAATCTTCGTGACGATCAGCGGCAGCTTCCTCCAATAGAGCGCGGCCTTCTCAAACCTCTCCGTTCCTGAGCTTTCCGGGTCCCGCGGCTTGCCGTCAAGGGAGATGTAATGCCAGTAGAGCGGCGCCGGTGTGGCGCCCCATTGCTCCTTGAACTTGTAAGTTCCCTCGCCTCGGGTCGAGCGGCCAAAGTCGAATACTCGATAGCCGTTGTCGCACCCGAATTCGAGCATGCGCAGGTACAGAAGCATATTCGGACTCAGGGATGCGTATTTTCGGAGGGACGAGGCCCAGGGGTTCCGTAACACCTTTCCAAATCCGATAACCAGTGCCGAGGCCACGGGCTCTTGCGATTTGTAGATCACAAAGATCCTGGAGCGTTCCGCGAATTCACTTAGGACATGTCGCATCAAGTCCGCGGAATGAACCGGAGACCCCAAATCGCGCATATTGACCAAAAACACTTTGTAGAAGTCCTCCAGCAGCTCCACCCCACCCGTCCTCGAGGTCAATCCTTCCTTCAAAGGCTTTGTAATTTGACTTCTCAGCTTCGACTTGAAGGACTTCATAAGCATCTCGGAGGAGTCGGGAAGGTCGAGGAGCATCCGAACCTTATCGGACCGGGTGGCGACCTGCATCGGTTCTTGCGAAGTCTCACTGCAAAAAACGCTTACCTCATCGCAAGATGCGAGAGGCCGCTCCTGGCGCAATTCTATTCTGCTTGCACCAGTTTTCCGACCGAGGTTGATCGCTTCACACAGAAGGCTCTCCTCTACCTCTTTAGAACCGGCAAGGATGCCCCCGCCATCCAGAAACGGCAGCGATACGAGACAGTTGCCGAAAATTACGTGCTTAAGGTGAACCAGGGGAAGGATGCCCACAGCGTTTTCTGCAAGTAAACTCGAGTTCTCGCGCACCGCCGCCTGGGCTTCTCTGCGGACCGCCATTAAATAATAGGTCTTGTGTCCATACGTCCCGTGGATGACCTCCTGCCAGCCAAACAAATGAAAAAGACTGGCTTCCGGCTGTCTGGAGACGTAACCGTCCCATGACTCCCGTTCGGAACTGCCTGCACATCTGATTTCGTGAATTGGCAATGTGGTTCAATAAACAATATCAAGTTCATCGATACTTGCGGATCAAGGGGCACAGATCCTCGGAAAATCAAAATTCAAGCATCCGGAGTCTTGCGCCGCCATGCCGTCCTCGCGACGAGCATCCCACGTACTCGCTCGAAGACCAATCGTTCGACGCTCTGCGGCCGGCGCGCCGCAAGCCAAAGCAAAGCCATCGCAAGGGCATACAGGAACGCGCCCAGAACAACCGCTCCGAGCAGCAACCACGCAGCCTTGCTCGTCGTCATCGAAGGGGAATATGCAGGCATAACGGCGCGCAAAACGGCGAGCATTGCTACCGACGCAGTCAGGGGACGCGTGATTGCGCGCGCGAAGACTGCTGGCGCGATGCCGATATGGACGCGGATCGCCTTTAAATAGGCCGGCGTGGACAGGATCGAAGCGCCGACCACGGCGACCGCCGCGCCCGAGGCGCCAAACTGTTCGGCCAGCGGGATCAGCAGGACCATTAGCAGCACGACGAAGACCGCGTTTCCTTTCACGACCGCTGCGGGATGGCCGGCCCCGATCAGCGCGGCGCACATCGAGGAGTGAAAAAGCAGGATCGCGCCAGACAACGCGAGTATCTGCATCAACGGCACTGCTGCCAGCCACTTCGGACCCAGTGCCACCGGAACGAGATATTCAGAAACCGCGAAAATCCCGGTTGCCGCAGGCAATGCAAAAAGGACGAGAATGCCCATTGCATTGGCGTACGCCGAATGCAATTGCGCCGGATTCTGCGCGATTTGGGAGAATCCTGGCAATAAGGCCCGATTGATCGGCGCGCCCAGTTCGCTGGTGGGAAGATATGCCAAATCCCACGCCACGTTGTACACGCCGAGGATCGCGGCCCCCTGCGAACGCCCGATGACGAAATCGGTCAATCTTTCTTTCAGGAAGGCGAGACCGTTCACCAGCAGCAGCCACTTCGAGAAGGAAAAGAGAGTCCCGGCGCCGGCGATCGAAAAGCGCGGCCGGAACGGATGTGCGAAATAGCTGATGACGGTACCCATGAGCTTCGTGGCGAGTATGCCCGCGACCAGAGCCCAGTAGCTGCGCAGCCAGAACGCCAGCGGGACCGTAACGACGAACCCCGCCAGCTTGACGCTCATCTGATACGCGAATTCGCTGCGAAACCTCAGTTCCTTGCGAAAAGCGACCACGCCGATATTCTCGCAACCGCTGATTAGAGGGCCGAGTGCCAGCCAGCACACCACCCAGAACAAGGTAGGTTCCGCGTAGAAGGCCGTGATCGGCGCGGCCGCCACGAGCATCAGAAGGAAGATGAAGAGGCCGATCAGAACGTTGCACGTCCATGCCGTATGGTAGTGGTGATCGGTCGCAGCCTGGTTCTGGATCAATGCCACGTCGAAGCCGGCGCGCGTCAGCAGTTCGGCCATGGCGATGAACGACAGCGCCATAGCCACGAAGCCGAAATCGTGCGGCGAGAGCAGTCGAACCAGGATCAGTATGCTGACAATCCCTAGGCTGCGCTCGCCGAGCTTGAACAGCACCATCCACGCGGCACCGCTGCCCATTCTTTGTTCCGTGCTGGCTGGCATGCTCAATCTGGGCTCGATGTCCGATCTCTCTCAGTATGACATCCAAGAGCAACTTTCTGGCCTGTAGTTTTTCGACGTCTCAGCGCGTCAGATATGCTGATGTACGGATTCTTTTTCGGCTTCGGAGTACCCGAATAGAATTTTCCGGGAACTCCAGTCCGGCTCCAACATTCCCCGAGTGCTCTGCAGCCACCGTGAAAACGCGGCCATACTCCGCGCGAACGTGCAAATCGGCCGATAACCGAGTTCGACCTTCGCCTTGTCGCAACGATGCCATACGCCTCTCAGTTGCTGCGCCGACAGCCTGACGTTCATTTTCGCATCGCCCGGTTTACGAGGAACTTTGATCGGCCCTTCGATCGCAAGCCGGAACCTGTCCTCCATCTGCGGGCCGAATCCACCCACGAATGCCCGGAGCGCGCCGTCGATTTTCGCGAGCAACGGGTCCTTTCTCAGCGCGCTCCTCACGTCGTCCGACACGAGGTGCTTCACGCTGACCCATAGCCTTGGCTTCGGCACTGCCCGCTCTTCGCTCGTGCGCCGAAGCTCTTCGAGCGTGCATTCGGGGGGGCGCGCCGCAATCTGACCGGCGGCGCGAAGGCCGTCGACGATACTGGCCCAAGTTACGCGCTCGTCGTCGGTCACGAAATATCTTTCGCCATTCGTCGAGCCCTCGCTCAGGGCGAGAAAGCACGCGTGCGCCAGATTCCTGGCGTCCACCGTGCTGCAGACGCAGCTCCCGCCATCTGCCAGCAGCAATTCGCCCCGCAGCAGGCACCCCAGTATCTCGAGGAGAAAGTAGGAACCGGGCCCGACAATATTTGGGGGGCAGAGGATAATGCTTTTGAGTCCACGGGCGGCGGTCCTTTGGACGATCTCGTCTTGCCGCAGCTTGATCCACCCATAGCCTCCCTTCTCGACAGAGGGCATCGCCGATTCGACGGCCGCGCCCGGTGCGGGGCGATCTCCATAAACGGCCACGCTGCTCACATGGACGAAGCGGGTCGCGCCGGCACGGAGTGCTTCCTTCACCAGATTGCGCGTGCCTTGCAGCATCACGTTCTCGTCGCCGCGCAGGCAATTTACGACATGCGTGCATCCGCCGAGTGCGCGGCTCAAGCCGTCCGGATGGAGAACGTTTACCAGCTGCGGAGTGATACCTTGGCTGAATAGGCGCCAGGAGTTGCCGGTCGAACCGACGAGCGGCACCGTTTCTATGCCTTTTTCCAGAAGGTACTCCACCACCGCGAAGCCCGCGAGGCCGGACGCGCCAACGACGGCTACTCTCACCGTGACTCTCCCGAATCGAGAGACGAATACCAATCCTGCTTGAGAGGCTGTCTCCTCGAGTACAGGTCCTCGATCAGACGCATGGACGCGGCCCCCTGATTGAAATCGCAGCCGAAGCCGCCTCCGGTCTTACAAGCCGACACGAAGTCGGAAATCTGTGCGAGGAACGGGTCCCGATCCGGACCGGTATGCTGGTCCCGCGACTTCAGTACGTACTGAAGATGCTGATTTTCGTTAGGGAGAAGGACGATGTCGGCATCCTCGACTTCAGGAAGAACCACGCGGCCCGTCTCCGTATCCAGTACGAGCCCGCCTGGCAGGCTGGCGCTCTTGGAGCATCGCAACGTGCCGTGCATCCCCCCCTCAAACTGAAACTTCGCGACGCAGTTCGCCTCGGGGCCCTTCGATCCGTCGTCGAGATATGTCATGTCGAGAGGATAGCCCCAGAACCAGAGCATCCGATCCAAGAAATGGCTAGCCGAGATCGCGAGTACCCCGGCGCCCCGGCCACCGGCGTCTGACCTGTAGCCTGCTAGAGGCGCCCAGCCGCCAATGGTACCGAACTGATAGGCGAAGTTACTCACCTGGCCGAAGTGCTTCTGATCCAACAGGGTCTTCATGAGACGCACATTGCGTCGGTGCCTGGTTACATAGCCGACCATGGCCTTGAACCCAGTATTCCGCGCCAGCTCCGAGAGCGTCAAGGCTTCGGCGTACGCAGAGGTCATCGGCTTCTCGACCAGTACATGAACTCCTCGCATCAGGCAGCGTGTCGCGATTTCGTGATGCGTGTCGTTCGGGGTCGCCACTATTGCGCCATCCGCGTCCTCGAGCGCTGGTTCCAGATCGGAGAAAATCTGTACCGAGAGCCCATACTCCCGTGCAAGCTTAGCCGCTCGTCCCGGCGTCGAATCTACGATCGCGACTAAGTCCACTCCCTCGCAGGCCAGGATGGCCGGCAGATGCGACTGTGAGGCGATCCGGCCCGCCCCAATCATGATCATTCGAAAACGGTCATTCACGCTTGACGCATTCCCGGCCGGAACTCGTTCAAGATTTGGTTTCCCGCTGTTCCGACGCCGCCGCGGTCCGAGCGGGCCACAAAAGTTGCCAGCATTCGCCCATGAGCACCCACCGGTCCCAAGCGATGCGTCTTCCCAGGAACCGCAGAAGCTCCAGCTTCCTTCCGGAATCGAGGGGGCTGCGGAGCAAGCGACGAACGAGACCCCAGTGATACTTCCAAGTCGCGAGCCGGATGCGGCGCGTTCCCGAACTGAACAGCCGCCTGATCTGGTGCGATTCAGATTTCCGGTCCCAGCTAGTAGACTCCTGATGAAAGCGCCGGAAGTACTGGTACTTCGGCAGCTCCATGATCTTTCCATATAGGCTGAGCTCGGCCACAAACACGCGATCCGCCAGAGTGTGGTTCATAAGAGGCAGCGTTGATCTCAGCACGTCGGTTCTAATAACTCCCACGAGCTGATTTACGAGGCCGATTTCGGTCAACACGCGCCTGAATCGCACGGCCGGGTCGTCATCCATCAAGTGACAAGACTGCTCGTATCGGCGGATCTCGCTGCCGTCCTCGGCCACCAGAACCGCTTTAGGATGGCAGAGTGCCAGCGACGAGTCGCCTTCCATCGATGCCAGGGAATCGCCTAGCATCGTCGGCGCCCAGAAATCATCAGCAGTTGCGAGCTTCACGTAACGCGTTCGCGCCAATCTAAGGAGCAGATTGAAATTGCCATACAGTCCGATATTGGTGCGATTGCGGTGGTAGCGCACTCGCGAATCCGCCTTTACGTACGTCTGGCAGATCTTCTCGGTGCCGTCAGTCGACGCATTGTCGCTGATCAACAGAACAAAGTTCCGGAATCTTTGCGAAAGCAGCGAATCGAGGCATTCCGCGAGAAAGCGTTCGCCGTTGTAGACGGGAACGCCAATCGTCACTAGGGGTTCGCTGGAATCGATCAAGCTACTTCCTTCGGGGCGTAGGATGATGCTTCATACGTCAGCGATGGCCATCGGCGGGGTGCAGGCTACGGTTGGGAGTAGATGCATCCGGCTGCGTGCGAGGATCCACTCTCTCCAGCCAAGCTTCGCGCCAAAATGGATAATCGTGCTGCGCCAAAAATCGCACATGCTCTCCGGAAGCGTCGACCCCCTCAAGCACGATACAGGGTGTCTTCATCCGGAGCATCCTGCCGCTTGCATCGTCAATGATCTTGTCAACTCTACTGAGAACCCTGTACCACCGCTTACAGTAGCTGAGCATTCCTCGATCGAACCAGAGTCCCCGGTTCCTGCCCGATGGGTTAAGACTCTCGAAGATCTTTTCGGGGTCGCAAACTCGCACCAGCTCTCCTGGCTGTAAATTGAGATCCACGTGCCGTGAGGCAGTGCTGGAGCCATGGTACATCGGGGGGAAGCTAATCCCACCGCGCAGCCGCTGTACCGCATTGAACAGACGAGTGAGCATGGCGACCCCGAATGCCGTTACCCTCAAGTTGCCAGCGATCAACGGCCGCAGATCTTGACGTGGATCCGATGGCCTCATTCTGGTCGAGGCCCGGACGAGCTGCGTGTACTGGCACACATATCTGCCATCAGCTGCGTCGTCGTCTTTGACAAATGTGGGCCCGAAGGAGCGATCGGTCCCAATATCAGAGGCCACGCTGCCGGGCTGCTCGACCGAGGGCTCAACCTCTGACGTTGCCGGCACCTCCGTCCTTTTGATCCAGGCGGTTTTCCACAAGATATAACACTTGGCTTGACAACCATCGTGTGCGCTGCCATCGCAACGCAGCCCGGCAATCGACACGGTGTCCTTGAGGCGTCGCATGTCTTTTCTGCCTCCGTAGTCGTAGATCTTGTCCACGCAACGGAAAACGGTGCCGACGGTTCCACAGTACTTCGCCATCTCGGGCATGAATGGCAGGCCATCGAGGCAACCGTTCGCGTCGAGAGTGTCGAAGATTTCTTGTAACGAACGGATTCGCACCGTGTCGTTGACGATGTACGCTGGAGCGCCCAGCCAACGACGAAGTTTCGGGAATTTGACAGCCTTGGAGCGGCCGGTTTGATCAAGCAATTCAGCTTCCGATCGGGCTCTGTTGAGGGCAAGGAATAAGTCCTCCTCTCCCCGCTCACGCCCGGAATAGCGGAAATTGACGAGAAGACCACCAAGGGCGACGAGCAGCAGAAGCAAGCCAACGACCCACCCGAGGGCGGTGAGGAGGACGACGAACGAGACTGGAAGAATCGCAGACACCAATGTCTGGCCGGCGTGCGTTACCGCAATCACCGCCAGACCAGCGACAGAGGAGGCGATTATGGTTTTTCGATAGCTCGTTGTGGCCGCGTGCATGATACGACTCCCAGCAATGTCGGCGCCGCCTTTCGTCGCGCGACTGGCGATTCAGAGCACAAGCTTGCGTGCATGGTAGGCCTCCGCATATTTTTCCGGCGCGTTGCATTCGAGGCCGCGCAGTCTCAGAATCGCGAGAAATGCGTCTTCGGTGAACCAGTTCTTTTTCACCTGGCTCCTGAAGCTGTCCAGCAGAATCCCGACTTTCCTGCGGGCAAGCGATTCCGTCAAGTGCACAAAGACGTTTGGCGTCCCAAGATCGCCGTCGTATTTGAGGATTTCATATTCCAGGATTAGGTGGTTCCTGAATGTGTTCCAGGTCAATTCGGATACCAGACGGTGATCTTGATGGAGGTCGTTGCGACAGTGCGTGAGGATAAGGTCCGGGGCGCATCTGCGTTTGAGTTCCTCGAAGAACCCTTTGATCTCAGCACCGATGTAGGGAAAGAACCCGTCCCTGAATTCCTTGACGATAACCTCCTTCTGGCGGGCTCTCGCCAGGAAGGACTTGGCGCTTGCGGTTGCTTCGTCCGCTCTCTGTCCGCTTGCTCCTATCACGACCCACAACACCTCGGCGTCTGGATTTTCTTCGAGGATTCTCAGAACGGTGCCGCCGCAACCGATTTCGATGTCGTCGCTGTGCGCTCCTAAGCATAGAATCCTGAAGATCGAATCACGCCGCCTTTCGAAAGTCAAATTCAGCATCCGTCTTGCCTTTCACTCTCGACGATCGCCGCCGGTGGCTTTTTTCCACACCTCCCAAGGCGTATCGCCGAGGTTGAACATATCCGTCAGTTCCTGATGCTCCTTGAAGGTGTCCATGCACCAGAATTGGTCGGACGGATAGCCGATGATTTTCTTTTCCGCGATCAGTCTTTGAAATGGCTCCACGACCAATTCCTCGCCAGGCCTTATGTAGTTGAAGATCTCCTTTCTGAATACGAAGAAGCCGGCGTTGATCCGAATGTCGGATTTCCGCACACTCTGGATGCTTCTCACCGATTTGTCCGCGTCAAGCTGCACGACATGGAAGCTTTGGGAGGGTTTCGCGCATAGAAAACAGGCGATCTTCCCGCTCTTGACTACGCTGTCTATCAACTCAGGAAGCGGGCAATTAGTGAGTCCATCCGAGTAATTGGCGAGGAATATCTCCTCACCCGCGACGTATTTCTCGACCGCTTTCAAGCGCTGGCCAATGTTCGCCCTCAGCCCCGTATCGACGAATGTGATCTTCCAGTCGGCGATGTCGCTCTGCTGGAGCTGTATGTCCTTTCCACCGTTACTCATCGTAAAGTCGTTGGAAAGGTATTCCTTGTAGTTGAGAAAAT
The DNA here is from genome assembly GCA_005881575.1 of Betaproteobacteria bacterium. GTDB lineage: Bacteria > Pseudomonadota > Gammaproteobacteria > Burkholderiales > SG8-39 > VBDM01. The sequence goes on along the minus strand of VBCA01000004.1, from coordinate 58,415 downwards.
AATCCTTGATCGTATCGGCCTTGTACCCAAGACAGAGGATGAAGTCCTTGTGGCCGAAATGCGCGTAATACTTCATTACGTGCCACAGGATGGGGCGGTATCCGATCTTCACCAGAGGCTTGGGAATGTTTTCCGTGAGATCTCCCAACCGCGTCCCCAAACCGCCGCAAAACAGCACTACTTTCATCGGCGGTTGCCCCGGCGGCAGTGAATCGAAGGTGCGTGGAGCCCGATCACGCGGGGGTCCACTCCAGCTTGTCGTCCAGCAGGCCCTTTTGGCGAAGTCCCCTGAGGACCTCGAGCCGCATGTACTTGGAGCCTCTGAAATTGGGATCGTTGAATCCCATTGACTCCAGCCCGGTCTTCAGCTCGCGGATAGTGGTCAGCAAGTCGACCTGGGGCTGATGGCTGGGCGCCAGCTTCCTGTACAGCCCAAAATCCACGCGGTAGGAACGACTGTCCTGCGGTGCGTCCTTGTTGATCGATATGCTTACGCCCGGAACGACCTTTGCAACGGCTTCCGCAAGGTCCTTCACTTGGTAGTTCCAGGCGTCACTGCCCACGTTGACCGCCAAGAATGCCCCCGGCGACGCATCCCGGGTGATGGCCCAGTCGAACGCCCTTGCCATGTCCCTGATGTGGATCAGCGGTCGCCATGGCGTGCCGTCGCTCAGGATCGTAATCTTCTTGGAACTGACCGCACATGCGACAAAGTCATTGACGACCAGGTCGAGCCGCAATCGATCGCTCATCCCGCAGGCGGTGGCGAACCTCAAGCAAGTGACCGTGAAGTTCTTGCCCGCCAGCGTTTGGAGCTCGGTTTCCGTGCGGATCTTCGATTTGGCGTAGGCGGTGAGCGGGTTCAGCGGCGAAGTTTCTTTCCTGGGGGTGTCGTCCGCCACGCCGTACACGCTGCAGCTGGACGCAAAGACGAAACACCTGACCCCCGCGGCCTTGGCTCGTGTCGCAAGTTCGACGCTGGCGCGGAAGTTGATGTCGTACGTGACTTCCTCGAAAGTCTTGCCCATCGGGTCGTTGGATATGGCGGCGAGGTGCACGATGGCGTCGACGCCCTGCAATACCTCGGGGCGGAGAGTGCGCACATCGGCGAAATACTGGACATCGGCACGGCACTCGGGAAGTATCTCCGCGTTGGTGAGGCAGTGCGCGAAGTAGCCCTTGTCCAGGCCGATCAGTGTTGCTTGGGGATACGACTGGCGAAGGCGCTGAAGCACCGAGGGCCCGATATAACCGGTGTTACCTGTAATCAGTATCCTCATTTCATTCGTTCGCCATTCTCATTCATGTAAGCCGTTCGCCTGCTTCGGGCGCAGGCAACACCATCCCACCGGGATTCGGTCGGAGCCGCTGAAAACGGGCTTGTCCGAGGCGTCCGGTATTAATCGCGCGCGGAAAAGATTCTCACGCGAAGGCTTCCTTCCGCGTGCTCGCCGCCCCCTGCGTGCGCTGAAGGAGCTCTTCGAGCCAGGTCACGTTGCCGAAATGCCGGTACTGCTCGGCCCGTAACCGGTCGGCGAGTCGACCGACGGGCAACTCCACATCGTCGTACGCGAGCACCTGATCCTTGGCGACAGCGCGCTTCATCTTGCAACCTTCGACCAGTCCCTCGGGGAGATAACGCATCGCGCTCATCTCTTCGGTGTTCACCGCTTCGCCGTAAGTCGTATACATTCCGTATTCGTCAAGCATCTCGCCGGCCGCAAGATCGCGCTTGGCGACTGCACAGACCTCGACCACGGGGCCTTGTAGGGGCGGTGCGACGTTGTCCCCGAAGAGCACCACTCGCGCGATTGCGTTCGGAGCCTCGAAATGCACCAGATGGTAGGGAACCCAGAACGGATAGAGCGGTCCTTCCCCCATCTTGTAGAGGTTTAGGTAGTGGCGCTGCTTCGGGTCCGCGTGTTCGGCTAAGCAGAATATCTTGACGCCGGCGGGCCCTACCGTGTAGTCGACGACCCCCCCCAGCGCCCGGATCTCGTCAAGATCGTACAGCTTGTGGATATCCATGATGGAGCCGTCGTACTTCAGCCCGCGCGACATCCCGCGAGATCTGACCTTGAATCCGGTAGCGTTGGCGACAATCGATTGTTCGAAGCTGATCTTCGATCCGTCGGCAAACGACGTAACCATCGCCGCGTTCTGTCCCCACCGCTCCGCCCATCCTTGCTGCGTGGTCGGGTTGCGGTAGGGATCCTGCAGGCCCTTGACGTTTCCGACAACGCGCGGGATGAGACCCAGCCCCTTTACCCAGCGGTAAAGGTTCATCTGCAGGCCCGGTTCGTCGCCCTCGCAAGCCGACAGGATGACCTTGTGCTTTCGCGCATACACTTGGAGAATCGGACCGATCGTGGCGTCGACCTCGGCGTTCATCAGCACGACCGGCTTGCCGTGCTCGAAAGCCTCGAGAATTACGTGAGCGCCGAACTCGACCGAGCCCGTGACATCGACGATAACGTCGATCTCGCCGGAGCGGCACAGCATGAACGGATCCTCGGCCACGGCCGGCTGGCCCCGGCGAATCGCCTGATCGAGCTGGGCCTGCGACCCTGCCATGACAATGTCGTCGAGCCCCGAGTAGCGAAAGACGTGCTGGGCCCGCTCTGGACGCCGATTGTAGACGGCAGCCATGCGCATGCCCGGAACACTGTGAGTGATCTGGTTGGTGAGACCCTGCCCCATGAAACCGGCGCCGACCATCGCCACGCGAATGGGCTTCCCCTGCTGCTCTCTGGCTTTCAAGGCGTTGTCGACGATAATCATGGTTTCCTCCGGCTGGGTTGCGTATTACGCACGCAGTTTAACATTTGAATGCAAGCGAATATCATGCCTTGTTTCCCCGGGCACTCATCTTACGCTTCAACTCGGGTTCGATCTTGCCGAGCAGTGGCCACTCGGCATCCTTGGGTGATATTTCTCCGACAGGAAGGGGCCAGACCAGCCCAAGCCGGGGATCGCTGTACAGCAGGCCGCCTTCGGCGCCGGGCGTATAGAATTCTCCCACCTGATAGCTCGTTTCCGTCCGATCCGCGAGAACCTGGTACCCGTGCGCAAACCGCTCCGGTACATAGAGGGACCGGTAGTTGTCTGCGCTAAGCTCGACGGCGACATGGCCCAGGTAAGTCGGGCTCTCCGGGCGCAAGTCGACGATTATGTCGAGAATCGCGCCGCGAGTACACCGCACGAGTTTGGTTTCGGGGGCCGGCGGATATTGAAAATGCATCCCGCGCAAGGTGCCCTTCTTCTTGTTGAAGGCAATGTTGGCCTGCGCGATGACCGGCTTCAGTCCATGGTTCTCGAACTCCCGCTGGCAGAACGCTCGCGCAAAGAATCCGCGGTTGTCCTCACGGCGCTCGATGTCGACCGTGAAGGCTCCCTTGAGCTTGGTTTCGGTGAAAATCATATCGATCCATAGAATTAAACCCTATTATAAGGTAGTCCAAGTCACTGCGATCCCGCCAGAAACACGCAGGAACATGGTATGGCGTTCTCGTTATCCGGAAAGCAAGCCGAGTTGCGTAAGACCGTCTCTCGCGGTGCTGAATCGAAACTCGGCAAGCAAGCGCCGCAATCGCTCTTCACATTTTCCGAGGTTGGTATAATGACGAAACCGCGACAACCAGCTGGCAGACACGCGCGGTTGCGCCGGATCGATTTCCCACGGGTGCAGATAGAAGACGAATGGTCGCAGTTCGCGTCGGTTAATGGACGCCAATCCCCAACGCGATAGCCCGTAGGGGAAGAGTCTAAAGTACCCGCCTCCCGCCACGGGTAGCCGAAATCCAAGAATCCTTGCCGTCGCTAACGGCCACTCGACGATGGATTTTCCAGTCGGCGTGGCCATTCGGTGCGGAGCCCGTTCGGCGTCGTGAATGCCATAGCGATCATGGCGCACGGGAAAAATGCTCGAGTCATAGACGAATCCGAGTTCCACCAGGATGTCCAGGGCCCAAAGAGACTCGCGCACGATGGAATAGCTCGCCGCGCGATATCCGAGCACAGCGGACCCGGTAATCTCCTGGAGCAGGTTCTTCGCGCGGTGCGTCTCTTGGTAGAACTCTTGCGGGGACTGCTCGTACACGAGGCGGTGTGAGTAGCCGTGGCAGGCGATTTCGTGGCCGTGCGCGGCAATGTTTCTGACCAGTTGCGGATACCGCTCGGCTACCCAGCCCAGCACGAAGAAAGTCCCTCGGACATCGAACTCCTCGAAGATGGCGAGCAATTTCTGAGTGTTTCCGACCACGCGCGATTCACGCGAGATCCAACTATCGCGGTGTACGCTTGGCGCCAACGCCGCAACGTGAAAGTAGTCCTCTACATCAACAGTCAGCGCGTTAGGGATGTTCATAGGCGCCAGACACAGAGTCCGGCCGCTGAAAGCGCCTCGCGATCGAACTGCGACTTGACGTCAATGAAGCAGCCGCCTTTCACGATTTTGCGCGCGAACGCTTCTGCACCCACGCTGCGGAATTGGCGATGAGCCACGGCCACCACCATTGCCTCGGCTTTCGGCAACTCGTCCCAGGACACGAGCTCCAGTCCGTACTCATTGCGCGCTTCCTCAGGATCGGGTACCGGATCGTGGACGAACACTTGGACTCCGTAGCTTTTCAGTTCGTTGATCACATCGATGACGTGCGAGTTACGCAGGTCGGGAACGTCTTCCTTGAACGTCAGTCCGAGAACGTTGACCTTGGCATCCTTGACAGGATTACCGATGTGGATCATCTGCTTGATGGTTTGCTCGACAATGAACTTTCCCATGTTGTCGTTAATGCGACGGCCGGCGAGGATTACCTCTGGATGGTAGCCGAGCATCTCGGCCTTGTACGTAAGGTAATAGGGGTCCACCCCGATGCAGTGACCACCGACTAGGCCGGGTCTGAATGGCAGAAAGTTCCATTTCGTTCCGGCCGCCTGGAGAACTTCGAGGGTATCGATGCCGATGCGGTTGAAGATGATCGCCAGCTCGTTGATCAGCGCGATATTCAGGTCCCGCTGGGTATTCTCGATGACCTTCGCCGCTTCGGCGACCTTGATGCAGGAAGCGCGGTACACCCCGGCGGCCACCACGGCGCCATAGAGCTTGGCGACCCGCTCGAGGGTTTCCGGAGTGTCGCCTGCGACGACCTTCACGATGGTTGCAAGCCTGTGCTCCTTGTCACCAGGGTTGATGCGCTCGGGCGAGTAGCCGACGTTGAAGTCTGTGAGCCATTTCATCCCGGAATTCCTCTCCAGGACGGGGATGCAGACTTCTTCAGTAGCACCCGGGTAGACGGTGGACTCATACACGACGGTCGCGCCGTTTTTCATGTGCTTGCCGACCGTGGTGCTCGCACTAACCAGCGGTCCAAAATCCGGGCGGCGCACGGAGTCCACCGGTGTGGGAACCGCGACTACGATGATATCGGCGGCGGCAAGCTGCGCCGGATCCGTCGTTACCGTGAGCTGCGCCGCGGCACGCAAATCCTCGCCCGAGACCTCGCCGGTCGGGTCGATGTAGCGACGGTAGTTCTCCACCTTCTCGGCGCTCAGGTCAAATCCTATGGTCCGGAACGCCTTGCCGAACGCCACCGCCAGGGGCAAGCCAACGTAACCGAGTCCAACAATGGCAACTATGCTCATCGAACTATGCTCATCATCTTGTCTTTCATCGTCTTGTCTTTTTAGTCTGCAATGCTACAATTCTTCCCGGAAATCTCGGCTATAAAACAACAAGGGCGCCAATGCGGTGCCTTCACCGAGGAAGACCTTGGCACGGAGCAACTATATCAGAGCAGAGCACGGGAAAGATCGCGTCACGAATGTTGAAGTGGCTGTCCGCGACGGCAATTCGAAAGTGGACCGCAACGCACGTTTCCTCGTCAGACCGGCCTTGTATATTTCGATTCTTGTGGGCGCCGTTCTGGTGGCTTCTACGTACAAGCTTCGGATTGACGGCATTTTCGCCTGCCCGGCCGACGGATATACCCCCGACCAATATCTCGCCTATTGCGCGGCCGCCCGCTATGGCGACTACGAGCACGGGGCTTTCTGGTTTGGCCTTGAGCCCTCGGTGCTGGGCATTGCGGCACGCGCGGATGCCATGTTCCTCGGGGACAGCCGCACAAATTTTGGATTCTCGACGGATTCAACCGCTCGATGGTTCTCGGCAGCCTCCGCGCGATATTATCTTCTCGGATTCACTTATGGCGAAAACGTGAGCTTCACCGGAGAGCTTTTGCGCAGGGCCAATTTACAAGCAAGGATTTACGTTATTGCAGTTGAGTTTTTTGAGCGGCGCGAAACCATACCAGCGAAGGACGTGATGCGGAACCCAGGCTCGCATTTTCGATACGAAGTCAAGCGCTTCTGGCAGCGCTTACACCGGACGATTTGCGGGGCGTTACCTGCGATCTGCAGAGATCGAACTGCTGTCTACCGCTCGCGCCAAACAGGATCGTACAGTTTGAATCTAGGCAGATGGACCGGGGGGGCTGACAATCCACCGGTATTCTACGATCGTGAAATTGACCAGGAAAAGATTAAAAGCTACGTCGCCTCGGGCCGGGAATTCCTGTCTCGCCTTCCCGTCAGTCGCGATTGCATTATTCTGACCACGATCCCCACTATCCGAAAAACTGCTTACTCATATTCACCTTCAGTCGACACCGCGTCTGCGGTTGCAGACATCCTTGGTTTGAGCTTCGTCGCACCCCATGTCGACGCGCTGAGAACATACGATGGATCCCACCTGGACCGCCCGAGTGCGGAGCGCTGGTCGGATGCATTCTTTCGAGTCGCTGGCCCTCAGATGCAGGAATGTCTCGGTAAGCCGCTCGCTTGACGCCCCCGGCGCGAGACTGCTCGCCCAAGGTGGAGTCCGGTCCCGCCGAATAATATGCCGCAGCTCCCAACTTTCATGGATTGGCTGCCGACCCTGTCGGATTTCCGCGGGAATCTTCGTGCCGCGCTCGCGATTTCCGATTCGGGAAATCGCCTCGAAAAGCTCGCCAAGATCGCCCAGCACCGACTCGGTTTTCTGGAAACGATCCAACTCGATCAGGCAGTCAGTCGACTCGGAGCCTTGGAAATACCGGGCTTTTCGGCAGTCCGGCTTGCCATTCTTGCGTCGTCCACAGTAGATCACCTCGTGCCAGCGATCCGAGTTGCCTGTCTGCGACGGGGGCTGGTAGTCGATGTTCATATTGGAGCATACGGGCAGCACCGGCAAGATTTGCTTAACCCGGCCTCTTCGCTTCATCACTTCCGGCCGCAGGTGATCTTGCTGTCGCTAGCCGCCCGCGAGGCGATCGCTGGCGTGCCCATCATAGCAACGGTGGCCGAAGTGGACCAGGCGATCGATCGTCAAGTAGACGAACTGCGCCATCTTTGGCGGAAAGCGCGAGAGACTTTCAAGGCGACCGTCGTTCAGCAAACCTTTCTCGATGCAACTGACCCCGTATTCGGCAGCTACGATCGTCTCGTCCCCGCGGCGCCTTCACGGCTCATTGCGAGGCTGAACGACAGGATGTCACAGGCTGCAGCCTCGGAGAGCGTCTTGCTGCTCGATGTTGCGCGAGCGAGTGAACGCAACGGTATCGATGCGTGGTTTGATCGAGGGCGTTGGTTTCAGGCCAAGATGGAAATCTCACAACCGGCGGCGCCTTTGTACGGCGATCTGGCAGCTCGCGTCCTAGCTGCTCAGCGAGGTCTATCGAAAAAATGCCTCGTGCTCGACCTCGACAATACCTTGTGGGGTGGCGTGATTGGCGATGATGGGCTCGAAGGTATCGTGCTCGGACAGGGGAGCGCATTGGGTGAGGCGCACCTCGCCTTTCAGCGCTATGCCCTGCAGCTGAAAGCGCGTGGAGTCATTCTTGCCGTCTGCTCCAAGAACGATTCGGCGACTGCTGAGGCTGTGTTTGAAAATCACCCGGAAATGGTTCTTAAGCGAACTGATATCGCCGCTTTCATCGCAAACTGGCATGACAAGGCGGAAAACCTCAAGACCATTGCGACGCGACTGAATATCGGCCTCGATAGCCTGGTCTTCGTAGACGACAACCCTGTCGAACGGGCGCGCGTCCGCGAAAGCCTTCCCATGGTAGCGGTGCCAGAACTCCCTGAGGATGCCGCGCGTTTCGTGCCCTGCCTCGCGGATGCAGGGTATTTCGAAGCCATCGGTTTCACGGTCGAAGACCGGCAACGCGCCGCGCAATACGCTGCAAACGCCGAACGCGAGGCTTTGCTCGGATCGTCGGAAAGCGTGGACGATTTTCTGCGCGGGCTGAAAATGTCGGTAAGCTTCGGGCCGATCGGAACCCTTGACCTTGTCCGAGCTACACAGTTGATCAACAAGACCAATCAATTCAACCCTACGACGCGGCGATACACGGGGGACGAGCTGGCCGCGCTTGCCGCGGCGCCCGAGAACGTCACCCTGCAGTTTCGCCTGTTGGACCGCTTCAGTGACAACGGCCTCGTTAGCGCCATGATTCTTCGCCCGGATCCTGGGGAGCCAGAAGTGCTCGAGATCGACACCTGGGTCATGAGCTGTCGCGTATTCGGCAGGGATCTAGAGCGTGAGGCGATGAATGTTGCGGTCGAGGCCGCCAGTCACCGTGGCGTGCGCTCGTTTCGTGCCAGCTATATTCCTACGAAGAAAAACGGAGTGATAAGCAATCTATACCCGAGTCTCGGTTTCGCTCGCATGGAACAGACCGTGCCGACCGACGGCGCGACACGGTGGTACCTGAACCTGGCCGATTACGAATACCGGCCAACCCATATCGCTAGGACATCCAAATAACATGACTGACCAAGACATTCTGGCCCTTTTCACGAAAATCATTCGCGATCTCCTGTCGGACGAATCGATCACGCTGACCATGCAGACCAAGAGGGAAGAGGTGCCGAACTGGGACTCGATGAACTACATCAATTTCATTGCCGCGGTGGAAATTGAACTCGGTGTGAAATTCGGGGTTGCAGACATAGAATCGTTCGAAGACGTAGGCGCGATTGTCGCCCAGACCAGCGCGATGCTGCGGTAACCCGCATGTCCGGCATAACGCTGGCGTCCAGAGCGTTCGATCAAGACGACCAGATTTTCTTCGCCCGTCTGTCCGGCGATTTCAATCCAATACATATGGATCCACTCGCCGCACGCAGGACGCAGGCAGGAGCCCCTGTGGTGCATGGAATCCACGCCGTTCTCTGGGCGTTAGACAAACTTGCTGAAAACGGCATGATGACGGGAGGAGTAAGGGGTGTAAAGGTTCAGTTCATCAAATTCATTTACGTTGCCAGCACGGTAATGTTGAACCTTCGCCATCGGGATGAAAAGTCGATCAGGGCGGAACTTGTCGTAGGCGGCCTTACGACAACTATTCTGACTCTTACCTTTGGAACATCGAAACAGGCCTGCGAGATCGCCCTCCCGGGCGTGTTGGAAAGAGTAGTAGAACGCGAGCCGGCAATTCTCATTGACCTTAAGGAAGCAGCAGCACAGTCCGGCTGGATCGACGTCGATCGTGCCCGCACGCGAAGTGAAGGGCAATTTCCTCATGCAGACTCGGCGATTGGCGCCCGGCGTGTCGCCGCGATCGCGGTCCTTTCAACGCTGACGGGCATGGTCTGCCCGGGCATGTACTCGCTATTCGGCGCGTTTGCGATAGATTTGGTGGAAGATTCGAACCACAAAGACGCGGTCGGCTTCAACGTCAGCGAAACGGATGAACGGTTCCGCATGATCCGAATGAACGTTTCCGGTGCCGGAGTACGTGGATCCGTACAGGCGTTTCTGCGTTGGCCGCCGATTGGCCAGGCCTCGTTCGCCGAGGTATCGAAAGTCGTGGCACCAGCCGAGTTCGCCGGCAGCACGGCGCTCATCGTTGGCGGGTCGCGTGGGCTCGGTGCGCTGACCGCAAAAGTAGTCGCTGCGGGAGGCGCTAAGGTCATCGTGACCTACGCTACCGGCCGCAAAGACGCTGAAAAACTCGCCGAGGAGATCTGCGGCCATACCGCTCACGATGCGTGTCGCGTCATCCAGTATGATGTGCGTCGGGATGCAGCCAGTCAGCTCAAGCCTCTCGAAACGGAAGTCAGCCACCTGTACTACTTCGCCACGACTTCGATCTTCAGGCAGAAGGACGGGTTTTTCGTTTCGAGCTTGCTTGATGAATTTATCCAGATATACGTTAAGGGCTTCTACGACTGCTGTCGCGTTCTAAACAAGAACGGTTCGCAGGCGCTGATTGCGTACTATCCATCCACGGTAGCCATCGACAACAATCCGTTGTCCATAATTGAATACACCATGGCCAAGATGGCGGGTGAAATCCTGTGTGCCAACATGAATCGCGCCAATACCCGTACCCGCGTTGTAGTCAGTCGCTTGCCACGCCTGATGACAGACCAGACGGCGACCGTGGCTCCGGCTACGACCGCCGAACCGCTCGATGCATTGTTGCCAGTGATCCGCCAGGTACAATCGTTAGGGTCCGCAGTTCTTTGATCGTCCCAATTCCTTAGCGGAACACACGCCGTGCTGTTCAATTCCTACGAATTCATCTTCGGTTTTGTTCCAGTGACTCTTGCCGGATTCCTCGCACTTGGCGCTGGTTCTCGGGCGTGGGCATTGCGCTGGCTGATCCTTGCATCTTTGCTCTTCTACGCATGGTGGAGACCTTTGAATGTGTTGATCATCGCGCCGTCCATAGTGATCAACTTTTTGTTGGCACGCGCCCTGCAGCGACTGGGCGATAGCCAAAGACAGCGCCATGCGGCTACGGCGATTCTCGTGCTGGGCATCTTGTTCAACGTCGCATTTCTCGGCTATTTCAAATACATCGACTTTGCACGCACCGCGATCAACGACGCGTTTGGCACGAACCTCGTTTTGACACATATCATTTTGCCCTTGGGAATATCCTTTATTACGTTTCAGAAGATCGCTTTCCTGATCGACATTTACGCAAAGCGGGTGACGTCATTCACGCTTCAGGACTATTGCCTGTTTGTCCTGTTCTTCCCCCAACTCATCGCGGGGCCCATTGTTCACTATCGCGAGATGATGCCGCAATTCCAGAGCGCACCTTGCCGATTTGACAAACAGAACGTCGCCGTGGGGCTTACGTTATTCCTGTTTGGCCTGTTCAAAAAGGCCGTTCTGGCCGACAGCATCGCGCCCCACGTTTCTTTGATTTATGAACATGCAGCTGCGGGGGGCGGAACTTCATTTTTTCTGGCTTGGATGGCAGCAGTAGGTTTCACTCTGCAGGTTTATTTTGATTTTTCCGGCTATTCGGACATGGCGCTTGGGCTGGCTCGGTTGTTTGGGATTCGGCTGCCGGCGAATTTCTACTCGCCGCTTCGTGCTTCAAGCATCATCGATTTCTGGCTGCATTGGCACATGACACTGACGCGTTTCCTGACGGCGTATGTCTTCAATCCCCTCATGCTTGCGTTGACACGTCGCCGGTTGGCGCTAAGAGAATCTGTTCTCAAAGGGCCTAACACGACACTTTGGGCATTTGTTGTGCTGCTGATGTTTCCCCTGGTATTGACGATGTTCATCTCAGGGGTTTGGCATGGAGCGGGATATACGTTCCTGGTGTTCGGACTGCTCCACGGTTTTTACCTCACGATCAACCATGGGTGGCGCTTATGGGGAATGAAGTTATGGTCGGATAGAGGAGCCTATTTACGGATCATGAACCCCGTCGGTTTCATGCTGACATTCGTATCGGTTGCCGTGGCGATGGTTTTCTTTCGGTCTTCGACGACAGGCTCGGCTATCGATCTCGTCAAAGGAATGGTCGGTCTGAACGGTGTAACCCTTCCGTCTGCGGTTTTTCGACGCCTGGGACCGCTTGCGGACTGGCTGCACGGAGCGGGCATCGGTCCCCAGCTGTGGGGTGGCGAAGATTTTCTGGCGCTGGCGATGTGGATCCCCATTCTGATGTTCCTCGTTCTGGTTTTCCCAAACACGCTGCAAATCCTGGCTCGATATGAACCGGCACTCGGTGTCAAGGCGGACGCCCTTGGCACGATCAAGTTTGCCCGGGTATTCGAGTGGAGACCTTCGCTCCCGTGGGCATTCGGAATGTCGGTAATCGCCGCGACCGGGATTCTCTTCCTGGGAGGGCCCAGCGAGTTCTTATATTGGCAGTTCTGAGTACGGCTGTCTGGCAGCAGGCTCCAAGCAAGCCAAACCACCGAAACTCACCTGGTCGGCGGCAACGAAAATGCGAACAGGGAGTTTCCGGCCATCAGAGCGATGAATTGGGTCTGGCCGATTGCGTAGGACACGGGCGGAGCGTTGATCCGGGCCCCGAGGCGTAGGCGCCACAGGATACGGCCGGTGTCGGAGTCGAACGCGAAAAACTCGTCGTCGTAACCCGCGAAGACCAAGCCTCCTGCGGTCGAGAGTACGCCTCCGACGACGCGAGGGATGTCCGGTCCGCTTGCCAACGGCGTCTCCCAGCGGATGTCCCCGGTCCTCGCATCAACGGCTTTTACTGAGGCTACGGCCGACTGGCTTCCAGGCAGGGTGAAAGTGCTGCCCAGGAACTGCCGCTCACCCCTTTCAACGCGGGCGTCGGTCGTGTAGTAGAGCGTCGCCGCGTCAACCGCAGGTACGTACACCATGTGGCGACCCGCATCGTAGGAGGGTGGCCACCAATTGGTGGCGCCGCCCGCCGTCGGCGACACGAGAGTTCCCTTTATGCTTGGTCGGGACTCGGGCCGAACGATCGGGCGGCCCTCAGGGGTAAACCCCTCGGCCCACGTCTGCCTGGCAAAAGGCTTCGCGAAAAGAAACCGGCCTGTCTGCCGGTCGAGCGCGTAGAAGAACCCGTTGCGATTCGCCCAGAGGAGCACCGACCGAGGCTGTCCCTGCCAGGGGATTTCCGCCAACACCGGCTGCTGTACTGCATCCCAGTCATGATCATCTCCCGGTGTGAACTGGAAGAACCAGCGGAGGTTTCCGGTAACCGCCTCCAGGGCCACGACACTCGCGGAATAGAGGTTGTCGCCAGCTCGCGCACTGCTCTGATAAGTCGGTGCCGGGTTGCCCACGCCCCAGAAGAGGAGATTCAGCGCCGGGTCGTATGCTCCCGCGGTCCAGGTGGGTGCCCCACCGGTCTTCCACGAGTCACCAGCCCATGTATCGTGTCCCGCCTCTCCCGGACCGGGAACGGTGTTGAACTTCCACAGCAGCCGACCGTCGCGCGCGTCGTACGCCGCGACGAAGCCCCGGATCCCGAACTCTCCGCCCGCGACCCCGACAACGACGCGGTCCCCCAGCGCGAGCGGCGCTCCCGTCATCGAATAACCGTCGCCAAAATCAGCAACTTTGATCTCCCACTTCTTTCGTCCCGTCGACGCATTCAGGGCGACAAGATGAGCATCCAGCGTCGCCACGAACACCGAGTCGTTCAAGATCGCAACCCCGCGATTCACCGATCCACAGCACAATCGAAGTCCGCTGGGCACGGGTCGCGTGAATTCCCATGCCTTCTCTCCCGTGGCCGCGTCGAGTGCGACAACACCATCGGGTGACTCCGTGACGAAGATAAGATTCGAAGCGACGATTGGAGAAGCCTCGAGGTACTCGCCGGCCGATCGAAGCTGGCTGACCCATGCCACTCGCAAGCTTCTAACGTTCTGTTTCGAGATGCTCGAGAGCAGACTGTGGCGGTGGCCGGCGTAATTTCCGGCGAAAGTCAGCCATTCCGCCGACCGGCTGGTCGACGCGGGGATGCTCGCCGCCTCGACCCGAACCTGCCTGGACGACTCGGATCCCGCATCCCCACCTGAACCGCGGAACGCCAGCTGCTTTATGTACGCGTGAGTTTCCCAAATCTGGCGGTCATCGAGAGGCTGGGCGCCCATCTCGGTTCCCGTGCGGCCCCACTTCACGACCGAGAAGAAGATCCAGTCCGCTTTGTGCTCGATTGAAGAAACCAGGTCAGGCCCGACCTTGCCGCGCCCGTTGTCCCCATGGCAGGAAGCACAGAATCTCCCGAACAGCCGAGCGCCGTTCTCAGCGGACTCCTTGTCGACGAGAGTATTGTGTATGGCTGCGTGGGGATTCGGGTGGTCGGCTAGATCCCCGATATAGACCAGGCTGTTAGGACGCAACCACTTGACCAGGCTGCTCAGCGGAATCTCGGGCAGATCCCCCGACAGCTTTGCCAGTACGACACGCGCCCGCCAGGCGACGCCGTCGGAGACTTTGATCGCGAGCGCACCCGCCCCCCCTGCAGCAACCGCAAAGACAAGGCCGACCAGCACGAGACGGCGTGCTGTGTTCACCCGCTCCGAGCCTTTCACGCTGTCCTCCCCGACGGGAACTCATGCTGCAAGAGGGACTGTTCTACTTTTCTGTGCGCTCCGGTGATTGGACTCATCGAATATGGATGGGTTCATCCCGCCCGGTAATTCGCCCGGACCTTAACTTGAGAATACCCGCGCGGCGCCCGATACGCTTCGCTTGAGCGCGTCGCCGTAGCGGGTAACGCGACTCTCATCATGCCGCCGCCTTCAATTCCTTTCTCAAATAGACCTCGCTCTGACTGGGAAATGCTCCTCCGTGATGTCGGAACTCCTCGACTACCAGTCCATAGCGGCTGAATATTGAAAACAAGAACTCCTTACTATAACGAACACATTGCAAAGGCTTAACGCACTCGTACGGAACATAGCCCTTCGGGATGAAGGAAACTTCAGGAACGTTTTCTTCCACAAACGCCGTCAAGAAGATCCTGCTCCCCTCCCGCGCAATACGGCTCATTTCGGACACGTAGATACGCACATGTTCCGGTCCCATATTCGTGAACAAGCCCCACAAGTAAACGATGTCAGCTGTACCATCGGCAAGCGGAAGTCGGATCCTGTCCCCATCGATTTTGCCTGTAGGGTTGTACAGCTCATTGACAACATCGAGATGTATAAAGCGAAAACTGGGGTGGTTCCGCTCTATATGCTCCCGACACCACTCTGCGAACGTGGGATTGCTGTCGATTCCAAAGTACTGGACGTCCCCAAACTCCCAGAGCATGCCCGTCGCCAGACGACCAAGACCACAGCCGATATCGACGACAAGACTCGATTTCGAATAAGCGAGACTCGCGGCCAACCTCCTCGCCTCCGCTACTCCGGACTCCAGGTAGAATCCATCCGCCAGGAAGGAAGCTCCCAGTCTGCCTCGCAGCTCCCGGGGGGGAAGCACGGAACCGTGGTACAGATAATAGTCCCTATCGTAGTCGGAAACGTAATCTCTGTTGTGGATTAAGCTCCAAACCGGTCGCGCCACGGGCCTGACCACCCGCCACAAGATTGAACCTCTTTCGGTGTTAGACCGTAACCTTTCTACGAATTTGTCATTTCCTTTGTCCATGTCCATCCTCCCCGTTTCCGTCGTGCTGACAATCGCCGCAAAGCAAGATCATAGCGCAGGTTCCGGCTCAGTCAACTTGACACCCACCACGCTGGCAGCGTAGATACGATCGAATCGCTATGAAAGTCCTGGTCACCGGCGGCGCCGGCTATATCGGATCTCACACCTGCGTCGAACTGATGCAGGCGGGGCACGAGGTCGTCATTTTCGACAACCTCAGCAACAGCTACGAGGCGGCGATCGGGCGCATTGCGCAAATCGCCGGCAGGGCGCCCGAATTCACCCAAGCGGATGTTCGCGACTCGGACGCCTTGCGCGAGGTGTTCGCCCGGTACCGATTCGACGCCGTGATCCACTTCGCCGGCCTCAAGGCGGTAAGCGAATCCGTGGAAAGGCCCATCGAGTACTACGACAACAATGTGCAGGGCGCCTTGGCGCTATGCCGGGCGATGGCCCAGGCCCGGGTCGGGATGCTGGTGTTCTCCTCGTCCGCCACAGTCTATGGAAACGCAGCGTCGGTGCCGATACGCGAGGACGCGCCGCTCGGGCCGACCAACCCGTACGGCCACTCGAAACTGATGGTCGAGCGGATGCTCCAGGACCTCGAGGCCTCTGACCGCGGGGCCTGGCGCATCGCCCTGCTGCGCTACTTCAATCCCGTAGGCGCCCACCCGAGCGGCCTGATCGGCGAGGACCCGCACGGCATCCCGAACAACCTCATGCCCAATATCGCTCAGGTTGCCGTCGGCATTCGCGAGAAAATTCGCGTGTTTGGCAACGATTATCCGACGCGCGACGGTACCGGGGTACGAGACTACATACACGTTGTGGACCTCGCGCGGGGCCACCTCGCAGCGCTGGAGACCATGCAACGCGAGCGACGCGGGGTGACCGTCAACCTCGGTACAGGGCGGGGAGTATCGGTGCTGGAGGCGGTCCGCGCTTTCGAGCGGGCGAGTGGCCGGGCGGTACCGTTCGAGCACGTCGCCCGCCGAGCGGGTGATGTCGCCGAATGCTACGCGGACCCGTCACTCGCGGAAAAAATACTCGGCTGGAAGGCGACATACACTCTCGAGGACATGTGCCGGGATACGTGGCGCTGGCAATGCATGAACCCACACGGCTACCGTGGGGAAAGTGGAAAATGAAGGTTCTTGTCACGGGAGCCGCCGGGTTCATCGGCTCGACGCTGGCACACCGCCTGCTCGATCGCGGCGACGAGGTCGTGGGCATCGACAATCTGAACGCCTACTACGACGTCCGGCTCAAGCAGGCGCGCCTGGAGCGCCTGCGCGCGCGTTCCGGGTTCCTCTTTCAGAAGCTCGATATCGTCGAGCGCGAACCGATGGGCGCGCTTTTCGCTGCCGGCAAATTCGGTGCAGTCGTGCACCTGGCCGCGCAGGCCGGTGTGCGCTACTCGATTGAAAACCCCTCCGCCTACATCGATGCCAACCTCGTCGGCTTCATGCACGTGCTGGAAGGCTGCCGTCACGCGAAGGTCGGGCATCTCGTGTTCGCGTCGAGCAGCTCCGTCTACGGCGCAAACACCAGGTTGCCGTTTTCCGAGCACGACAATGTCGACCACCCGGTCTCGTTATACGCGGCGACCAAGAAGGCAAACGAACTGATGGCGCACAGCTACGCTCACCTCTACCGGCTCCCGTGCACGGGCCTGCGCTTCTTCACGGTCTACGGTCCCTGGGGTCGTCCGGACATGGCGCTGTTCAAGTTTACCGAAGGAATCCTCGCCGGGCGGCCGATCCCGGTGTTCAACCGCGGCGAAATGGTGCGCGATTTCACCTACGTCGACGACATAGTCGAGGGGGTCATCCGGGTCATGGGGAAGCCCGCTGCTCCCGCGGCCGGCTGGAGCGGTGATCACCCGGACCCCGCGACGAGTTATGCTCCCTGGCGCATCTTCAACATCGGCAACAACCAGCCCGTCAAGCTCATGCGCTATATCGAAGTGCTCGAGCAGTGTCTGGGCCGAAAAGCGCAGCTCGACCTTCTTCCGATGCAGGTCGGAGACGTTCCGGCGACTTTCGCGGATGTCGGCGAGCTGCACCGATCGGTCGGCTACAAGCCGCAGACTCCGATCGAAGTCGGCGTCAGGCGATTCACGGAGTGGTATCAGGCCTTCTATCGGAAATCCGCGTGAAAGCAACACGCGGGGCGACTATTTCGGAAGGGAAATGCGCCGCGCTCCGTCGAATCTTCTCACCCAGTAGGCTCCGCGCATGTTTTCGACGCGCACCGCGCTGCCGGGCCGAGGCGCGTGGATGAAGCGGTTGTCGCCGAGGAAGATTCCCACGTGGGAGTAGGGTCGCCGCTCGGTGTTGTAGAACACCAGATCGCCCGCTTCGAGTTGCGACAGGGTCACGTGCCTGCCCATGCGGCTTTGCGCCAGGGCATTGTGCGGCAGCTCGATGCCGAAAGCTTCCCGATAGACGTGCGCGACCAGGCCGCTGCAGTCGAAGCCATTCTCGGGCGAATCTCCACCCCTCCGGTACGGCACTCCCGCGCTGGCCAGCGCCTGAAAGACCATCTCCTGGCTGCGAGCCGGGCGCTGCGACTGCAGAGGCGCAGCGCAGGCCGAGAGAATCAAAACGCCCAAAAACAGGTAGTTGCAACGCATGATGAAAGTTACCTTAGACCATGGGGACCCCGCTGTAAAGAAGGCAAGGCCCCGGTTTTGAAGCCCGCCCGACGCCGAGCCCGAATCGAGGCTTCGACGCTATAGTGCTTGGACTCATGAAAATCCGGTTCAAGGTTGAAGAAAGCCGCTAACCCCCGCGAGGGGATCGCGCAAAGGCTCCGGATGGTCTTTGACCGGCACGGACCGCTTGCGGCAAGAATCCCGGAATACCGCGAGCGATCGCAGCAGGTGGAAATGGCGAATCGCGTGGCGGGGGCGATCCGGGACAACGCCGTGCTGGTCTGCGAAGCGGGGACCGGCACCGGCAAGACCTTTGCCTATCTCGTCCCTGCGCTGCTCTCGGCAGGGAAAGTCATCCTGTCGACGGGCACCAAGACGCTCCAGGACCAGCTCTACCACCGCGACCTTCCGACCGTGCGCGCGGCCCTCAATGTGCCGGTGACCACGGCGCTGCTGAAAGGCCGGGCCAACTACGTGTGCCACTATCACCTGGAGCGCAACTTGGCGGAGGCCGGGTCATCCAGTCGCGAGATCGCCTCCGACTTGCAGCGCATCGTGAGCTTCGCACGCGTCACCCGCAGCGGAGACAAGAGCGAGTTTGCCGATGTACCGGAGGAGTCTCCAGCCTGGAACCTCGCGACCTCGACCCGCGAAAACTGCTTGGGGCAGGCGTGTCCGCGATTTCGCGACTGTTTCGTGATGGCTGCGCGGCGCGAGGCGCTCGCCGCGGACCTGGTCGTCGTCAACCATCATCTGTTCTTCGCCGATGTGATGCTGAAGGACGAGGGGATGGCAGAGCTCTTGCCCGCCTGCAATACCGTGATTTTCGACGAGGCGCACCAGCTTCCGGAAACGGCGACGCTCTTTTTCGGCGAATCTCTCTCGACGGGGCAGATCATCGAGCTCGCACGCGACGTTCGTGCGGAAGCGCTCACCGCAGCGAAGGACATGCCCGATCCGTTGTGGCTCAGTGCTGCGCTGGACAAGGCGGCCCGGGATCTGCGCCTCGCCCTTCCGAACGAAGGCGCGCGCTTCACCGCCGCATCGGCCAGGCGAAAGCGCGAAGTCTCGGATGCGCTCGCAGCGCTCGATTCTGCGCTACGCTCGGTGTGCGCAGCCCTCGACGCGCTCTCCGAGCGCAGCGAAGGTCTTGCGCGCTGCGCCGAGCGCGCCCGAACCGCGCACGCTCTGCTCGAACGCTGGCGCGACGATAGCCGCGCCGATCTGGTGCGCTGGATGGAGGTATTCAGTCATTCCCTACGGTTGAATGCGACGCCGCTCTCCATCGCGGGCATTTTCCGCAGGCAGCTCGACGGCCGCCCGCGCGCCTGGATTTTTACTTCCGCGACGCTCGCGGTGGCCGGAGACTTCAGCCACTACCGAAGCGAGATGGGTCTGGACGACGCCCGCACCGCGTTCTGGGACAGCCCTTTCGACTACGCCGCCCAGGCTTTGCTCTACGTTCCGAAGAAGCTCCCGGATCCGAACAGCGACGAACACACGCGCGCGGTCGTCGCGGCATCGCTGCCGGTGATCCAGGCGAGCGGCGGAAGCGCCTTTCTCCTGTTCACGACCTTGCGCGCGATGCGCCTTGCTCACGAGTTGTTGCGCGAGGAATTCCGGCGGCGCGCGCTGGGATTTCCCCTGATGCTCCAGGGTGAAGGCTCTCGCAGCGAGCTGCTCGAGCGTTTCCGCAGGCTGGGCAACGCGGTCCTCCTTGGAAGCGCCAGCTTCTGGGAAGGTGTGGACGTGCGCGGGGACGCACTGTCGCTCGTGGTCATCGACAAGCTGCCGTTCGCGCCGCCCGATGATCCGGTGCTCGCGGCGCGGCTCGATTCGCTGGCGCACGAAGGCGGCAATCCCTTCCTCGGCTACCAATTGCCGCAGGCGGTCATTTCCCTGAAGCAGGGAGCCGGCAGACTGATCCGCGACGAATCCGACCGGGGCGTCCTCGTCATCTGTGATCCAAGGCTCTTTTCGAAGCCGTACGGCCGGAGAATCCTCGCGAGCCTCCCGCCGATGAAGCTCGTGCGTGAGCTCGACAAAGTTCTTTCGTTTATCGCCGCCGGCCGGAAATCACTCCGGGTGGCTCCTGCGGCTGACGGCGGTCGCTCCGAAGTCAGCGGCCCAGCTGGGTGAGCAGGCTTTTCAGCTGCACGCTGTCCGGAAAATTCTTCCTCAGGATCCGCTCGGCGTCGTCGCGCAGCTCGGGCATGCCGAGCACGTCGTAGGCCTGGATCATGATGAGCAGCGCGTCTTCCTGGGCCGGAGCTTGAGGGTAGTTTTTCAGCGCGTACTGCGCGCGGTTCGCCGCCGCGACGTAAGCGCCGCGCTTCATGTAGTAGCGGGCGACGTGAACCTCGTGTGAGGCGAGGGCGTTGACGAGGTATTTCATGCGCGCCAGCGCGTCGGGGGCGTACCTGCTATCCGGAAAGCGCTGAACCAGCTCCTTGAAGGCGTCGAATGAGTCCCGCGCGGACTTGGGATCGCGCTCGGTCCTGTCCTGCCGCGCCATCCTGCCGAGCAAACCCAGGTCTTCGTTGAAGTAGGCCAGACCTTTCAGGTAATGCGCGTAGTCGACGTTGGGATGGTTGGGGTGCAGCTTCACGAACCGCTCTGTTGCAGCGACCGCGGATGCCTGCTCGTTCTGCTTGTAGTAGGCGTAAGCGATCTCGAGCTGACCTTGCTGGGAGTAGCGCCCGTAGGGAAAGCGTGCTTCCAGCGTTTCGTAGCGCTTGATCGCGAGGTCGTACTGGCCGCCGTCGAGCGCTTCCTTCGCGTCGCGGTAGAGCTTGTCGGCCGACCATCCGGACTTGGGGTCGTGCTTGTCGACGAAGGAACAGGCCGCCAATAAAAGAGCGAATAAAGCTACACTACGTTTCATGGTGGAACTTGCGGATGAGACGGCAAATTATACCGTGGCTAGGCTTACGCGACGCGTTCCCGAGACTCTCGCCGGACTGCGCCTGGACAAGGCCCTCGCGCGGATGTTTCCCGAGCATTCGCGCAACCGTCTGCAGAGGTGGCTGAAAGACGGGCACGTCAGCCTCGATTCGCATGCCGCCAAGCCCAAACAGAAGATTCGGGGCGGAGAGCGAGTCGAAATCCGGTCGCAGCCGGGCCCGGCGGACACGGCGTTTCGCGCCGAACCCATCGCGCTCGACATCGTCTACGAGGACGACGACGTCCTGGTGATCAACAAGGCGGCGGGCCTGGTGGTTCATCCCGGAAGCGGCAACTGGAAAGGGACGCTGCTCAATGCGCTGTTGCACCGCGCGCCCCAGCTCGCAGCGATTCCGCGGGCCGGTATCGTGCACCGGCTGGACAAGAACACCAGCGGACTTCTCGCGGTGGCGAAGACCTTGCGAGCGCACACCGAGCTGGTTCGACAGCTTCAAGCGAGAACGGTGAAGCGCGACTACCTCGCCCTCGTGCACGGGGTGGTCAAGCTGGATGGCGAAGTGAGCGCGCCCGTCGGACGCGATCCGCGACATCGCACGCGAATGGCGGTGGTCCCCACCGGACGTCCGGCCTTGACGCGTTTCAAGGTGGCGAGGCGCTTCGTTCGAGCGACCTTGCTCGAATGCAGCCTTGCTACCGGTAGGACCCACCAGATTCGGGTGCACATGCAGTCCTTGGGCCATCCCCTGGTCGGCGATCCCGTCTATCGCGGCAAACGACTCGACGATCCAAGAACCCCGCAGCTCCGTCGCCAGGCCTTGCACGCCGTTCGGCTCGGGTTCTCGCACCCGGTTTCCGGCGTCCTCAAGCATTTCTCGGCGCCTTTGCCCGAAGACCTGCAGTCGCTCCTGGACTCGCTCGAGTGAGGAGCCGGCCCCACCCCGATTGGATCACTCCCGATTGGCCGGCGGGGAGGCGAGTGCGCGCGCTCATCACCACGCGCGGCGGTGGAGTGAGCTCCGGGAAATTCGCGAGCCTCAATTTGAGCACGCGGGTCGGCGACGATCCGCGTTGTGTCGCGCGCAACCGCGCCATCCTGAGGGCGTGCCTGCCCGCCGAGCCCGCCTGGATGAAACAGGTGCACGGGACGGCCGTGATCGACGCGACGCGGGCGACCCCGGACACGGAGGCCGATGCAGCGGTCACGGGCGACCCCGGCGCGGTCTGCGCGGTGATGACCGCCGACTGTTTGCCGCTTTTGCTGAGCGATCGCGCAGGCAAGCGCGTGGGGATCGCCCACGCCGGCTGGCGGGGGCTAGCGGGCGGAGTGATAGAAAACGTCGTGCAGGCCATGCAACTGCCCCCGCAAGACCTCATCGCCTATATCGGACCGGGCATCGGAGCGCGCCGCTACGAGGTCGGAGAGGACGTCCGCAAGGCCTTCGTCGGCAGAGACTCGGCTGCCGCGAAGTCGTTCGCGCCGCGGCAAGACGGGACCTACTTCGCCGATCTCTACGACCTTGCGCGGCAGCGGCTCGCCGCAGCCGGAGTCGCCGAGGTCTATGGGGGCCAATTCTGTACTGCGAGGGAGGAGCGTTTTTTCTCCTTTCGTCGAGACCGGACCACCGGCAGAATGGCGAGCCTCATCTGGCTGGAGGAAGGCTAGGGCATGGCGACGATTGCTTGGATCTCCGCGGCGACCGTCGCGGGTGGCGTGATCAGCATCGCCATCGCCGCGATGTTCGCCCTTTCCGCGCCCGCAAGCTGGGTGCCGGCGCTCGTGAGCTTTGCAATCGGTACTCTGCTCGGCGCGGTCTTCCTGGAGATCCTCCCGCACGCGATCGGCAGCGCCGGGAACAGTCAAGCGCTGTTTGCCACGGTGCTCGCAGGTATCCTCGCGTTCTTCGTTCTGGAGAAGCTCGTGCTGTGGCGGCATTGCCATGTCGAGGACTGCGAGGCCCACGACCATCACGCCGACCCGAGCGACGGCGGCCGCAGCGGGCTCATGATCATCATCGGCGACGGTTTCCACAACTTCGTCGACGGCATCCTGATCGCGGCGGCGTTTCTGCAGAGCACCGAGCTCGGTGTGGTCACCGCGGCCGCGATCATCGCGCACGAAATCCCGCAGGAAATCGGCGACTTCGTCATTCTCCTGCATTCGGGGTACAGCAAGTTCGCGGCATTGGCGCTCAATCTGCTGTCGAGCCTCGCGATGGTGATCGGGGCGCTCCTCGCGTACTTCACGCTGCAGGCGTCGCAGCAATGGATCGGCACCGTGCTCGCGCTCGCCGCCGCGAGCATGATCTACGTGGCCGTAGCCGATCTCATCCCCGGGCTGCACCGGCGTCCGGAGCTCCACGCCACGGCGCAGCAGGTGGCGCTCATCGCCCTGGGGGTCGCGTTGATCTGGTTCGTCGGCGACGTCGTGAGAGCGGCTTAGTGCGCCGGTGCGTAGGGTCTCGATCATTCTCGTGGCGGGCATGCTGGCGCTCGCCCAATTCGGGTATGCGCAGGACGCACCCGAAGAGACGAGCGCCAAAGTCCAGACGACCTACGTCTGGCAGGGAAAATCCCCTTTCGGCGCCCCGTATTCTGGTCCCCACAGCCTCTCCCCGGATCGAGAGAAGAGCTATTCGTTCACCGCGACCGCGGCGCTGGGCACAAGGGCTTGGACGGGAGGCGAGTTCTATTTCAATCCCGAGGTCGCGCAGGGCGTGCCCCTTTCCGGGCTGACCGGACTCGGCGGATTCACCAACGGCGAGATCGCCCGCACCTCGGGCCCGAACCCGACTTTCTACAGGGCCCGACTGTTCGCGCGCCAGACCTGGGGCTTCGGCGGCGGGAGCGAAAGCGTGCAGTCCGATGCGAACCAGCTTGCCGGCAGCGTCGATCGGCGCCGCTTGGTCCTGACAGCCGGAAATCTCGCGGTGCTGGATATCTTCGACGACAACAGATTCAGCCACGACCCGCGAACGCAGTTCCTGAACTGGTCGCTCATGACGCACGGCGCCTACGACTACGCCGCCGACGCGCGCGGATACTCCTGGGGATTCGCGCTGGAGTATTTCCACGATGCCTCGACGCTGCGCGCCGGTCGCTTCATCCAGCCCAAAGAGCCGAACCAGCTCGCGCTGGACCCGAGGGTCTTCAAGCACTACGGCGACCAGGTCGAGATCGAACGGGCGTACGCTCTGGCCAACCGGCCGGGGAAGCTGCGCATTCTCGTCTTCCGCAACGTCGCGAGGATGGCGGGCTATCAGGACGCCTTGGATCTGGCGGCTCAAGCGGGTGGGGCGCCCGACATCAACGCCGTGCGCACGGTCGAGCGCGTCAAGCACGGGCTCGGGTTGAACTTCGAGCAGGAAATCTCCCCGACGGTGGGCCTGTTCGGCCGCGCGAGCTGGGCCGACGGCCAGACCGAGACTTACGCATTCACGGAAATCGACCGGTCGCTCTCCGGAGGCGTGTCGGTAAAAGGCGGGGCGTTCGGCCGCGCCCGCGACAGCCTTGGAATCGCCTACGTGCGCAACGGTCTTTCCACTGCGCACCGCGATTACCTCGGAGCGGGAGGGCTCGGGTTCTTCCTCGGCGACGGCGCCCTGAACTATCGGCCGGAAAACATCCTCGAGGCCTATTACAGCCTCAACGTCGCAAAAAACACGCTGTTCTCCGCCGATTTCCAGCGGATTTCAAATCTCGGTTACAACGCCGATCGCGGTCCGGCGACCGTCGTTTCGGCGCGCCTGCACTACGGGTTTTGAGGCAGCCCATGCAACCGGACATCACGCTAGCTTGGGGTGGATGGCGGTAAAGAGCCGGGCTTCGCCGTCGACGTGCCGCAACCACCACACCGCCCCCTTGGCCATATGCCAGTCGGCTTGCGCGCCCGATAGGAGGGTCGCCGCCACGCGGCCGAGTGTCGGCTGGTGTCCGACGATCAGGATCGCTCCCGGCCGGTCAGGCCAGCCGGCTGCGGCGATGAGGCCGGCGGCGTCCGCGTGCGTGCCCACGGCTGCGTCGGTCTTGAAGCGCGCGCCGAGCGCCGAGGCCGTCTCCTGGCTGCGGACAGCGGGGCTCACCAGGATCTCGCAGCGCTTGGGCAGGCGGGGTTTCAGCCACGCCGCCACGCGCTTCGCCTGGTCCCGGCCGTGCTTGGTGAGCTTGCGCGAGGCATCGGGACTGCCGTCCTCGGCCTCGGCGTGCCGCCAGAGAATCAAATCCATGGGAGTATCATCGTCAAGCGCTCTCGTCTGAGAGGGGCGACATTCCCAAAGGAGACGAACACATGGCCAAGACTGATGGAGTCTACCGGATCACCGAGGTAATCGGAACGAGCACGACCTCGTGGGAGGACGCCGCCAAGAGAGCGGTTGAGACCGCGTCCAAGACTCTGCGCGACCTTCGCATCGCCGAAGTGGTGAAGCAGGACCTGAAGATCGAGAACGGCAAGGTCGCGGCCTTTCGCACGCGCGTGCTGCTGTCGTTCAAGTATCAGAAATAGATCCTCCGGGGAGGGCCGCCACGCTCGGCCTCATTCCTTTCCCGATGCCGAGATGGCCTTGCGGATGAAGGCCTTCCTTTCGTCCTTGTCCTCGATTTCTTCGGCGATCAGGAGATACAACTCTCCCGGGTCACGCGCCTTCGCCGCCGCGCGCTTGACGACGACCTTGGCGACCGCGCCGATGTGCCTGGCAAGAGCCGCTTCGGCCTTGGCGAGCGTCTGAGCATCGATGTTCGACGTGCTCGGCGGCGCGGGCTGGCGCCGCGCGGTGCCGGTACGAGTCGGGTCCCCGGTCGGCGTCGACCTGTCGCCGGAGAATCTCCTGACGAACGCGGCCCGCAGCTTTTCGTCGGCGATGTCTGCCGACACGATTTCGGCGAGGCCGTAGACGGTATAAGCCTTCTTGGCCGCGGATTTGATCACCAGAGGGGCGATCGGGCCGATATGTTTGGCGAGCTCCGTTTCGATCTTCTTGAGGGTCTCGCGGTCGAACTCGACTGCGGAGGGAAAACTCGTCGGCGGGGTACTAGCCTGCAGCGGATCCTGGATCTTCAGGGTCGTCGGGGAGGTCGCGTTCCTCGGGTCCGGCGCGGCAAACCCGGAGAGCGCGGAGCGAAACTCCGCCACCGATTGCGGACGCTCCTCTTCGTGTGACACCAGCGCCCAGTCGACCGCCGTGAGCAGCTCCATGCTGTAGCGGCTGCGGTCGGCGACCTGCACCGCGGGCGGCAGCATGTCCTGGCGCACGCGCGCCACCGCCTCCACCGGTCTCTTGCCGATGATCATCCAATACAGAACTCCCCCGAACGCGTACAAGTCGCTCCACGGCCCCTGCCGGCCCTGCGAGTGATATTGCTCGATCGGCGCGTAACCCGGGGTGACTATCGCGGTCCGCTCGGTGCCCGACGAAGCGCTGCGCGCGGAACCGAAGTCGAGCAGCACGGGCGACCCGTCTTCGCGAATGAAGACGTTCCCCGGCTTGATGTCGCGGTGCAAATAACCCGTGCGATGGATGACTTCCAGGCCGTCGAGAAGCGGGGTGGCGATCGCGAGCACCGCGCTTTGCTCGAGCGGCCGGCGGATGCGGATCCATTCGCCCAGGGGTTGTCCCGCAACGAATTCCATCACCATGTAGGCGGTGCTGTTCGCCTCGAAGAAGCGCAAGACTCTGACGATATTCGGATGGCGGAACGAGGCGAGCGTGCGCGATTCGTCGAGAAACCGCGAAAGGCCCCACTTGAACGACTCCGAGCTCGACTCGGACTTCGGCTGGACCGATTGGTCGTCGCTGCGCTGGGCGAGGTCGCCGGGCAGGTACTCCTTGATCGCGACCTTGAGGTTGAGATTCGAGTCGGTCGCGAGATAAGTCAGGCCGAAGCCTCCGATACCGAGAGTCTCCTCGACGCGGTACTCGTGCAGCGCATAACCGCGTGGCAGGGCGATTTCGGCGGCCATCGAAATGCGGCTACTGCGAACCCTAGGCCTTCGCGCGGGGTTTGTGCGGGCAATGCGGCTTGGTGCACTCGGCGTACAGTTGTAGAGAGTGCTCGCGAATCGCAAAGCCGCGTTCCGTGGCGACACGGACCTGGCGCTTCTCGATTTCGGCGTCGTAGAACTCTTCGACGCGCCCGCACTGAATGCACACCAGATGGTCGTGGTGGCTGCCTTCATTGAGCTCGAACACTGCCTTGTCGGACTCGAAGTGGTGGCGCTGGAGGATACCGGCCTGTTCGAACTGCGTGAGGACGCGGTAGACCGTGGCGAGGCCTATGTCCAATCCCTCGTTGATGAGAATCCGATAGACGTCTTCGGCCGATAGGTGGCGCACCTTGCTGTTTTCGAAAAGCTTCAGAATTCGCAGCCTCGGGCCTGTGGCCTTCAGGCCGCTGGTTTTCAAGTCGTGCACATTGGTCACGGAGGATCACCTCGGGGGAAGATGCCCGTTTCCGCTATCATATAGCGTTTCATCGCCGCGGAAACATCCTGATCGTGCCGCGAATCCTGATTCTGGCGTTGCCGCTTCTCACTGCGGCGTGCGAGCTTGCGCCGAGCCTCACACCCTACCGGATGGAAATCCAGCAGGGGAATTACATCACCCAGGAAATGGTGGCGCAGCTCAAGCCCGGACTGACCCGCGATCAGGTGCGATTCGTCCTGGGCACGCCCTTGGTCAGCGACATCTTTCACGAGGAACGCTGGGATTACGTCTTCGTGCGGCAGCGCGCCAACAGCCGCGAGATCGAGTACCGCCGCATTGCGGTGTTTTTCGAGAACGGCAAGATGAAGCGCGTCGAGGGAGATGTCGTGGCTGCCGCGTCCCCGGGAAAGCGCGAACAGTGAAGCTTGTCATCGCCGGCGCGGGGGGCCGCATGGGACGCACGCTGATCGAGATGACCCTCGCATCGGGGGATCTCAAGCTCGCGGCCGCGCTGGAAGCTCCCGGAAGCCCGGTCATCGGCAAGGATGCGGGAGAACTGGTCGGACGTCCCTGCGGCCTGAAGATCGCGTCCAGCCTCGCCGACGGCGTTGCGAAAGGCGACTGCCTGATCGATTTTACCCGTCCTGAAGGTACGCTCGCGCACCTGGACCAGTGCCTGAAAAAGGGCGTGCGCATGGTGATAGGAACGACCGGTTTTTCGGCGGCGCAAGACGAACGCATCGCGGCGGCGGCGGGAAAGATCGCGATCGTAAAGGCGCCGAACATGTCGGCGGGCGTGAACGTCGCCTTCAGGCTTGTCGAGACTGCCGCACGCACGCTCGGTGAAGCTTACGACGTGGAGATCCTCGAAGCACACCATCGACACAAGATCGATGCGCCGTCAGGCACGGCGCTCAAGTTCGGCGAAGTGATCGCCCGCGCGCTCGGCAGGGACCTCGCCCGCACCGCCGTGCACGGACGCAAGGGAGAGGTCGGTGAACGTGATTCCAAGGCGATCGGGTTCCACTCCGTTCGCGGCGGCGATATCGCCGGTGAGCATACCGTGATGTTCATCGGAGAGGGCGAGCGCCTGGAGATCACCGTGCGCTCGGGCAGCCGCGCCACCTACGCCCTCGGGGCGCTCCGAGCTGCGCGCTTCCTCGAGAACAAGGAACGCGGCCTGTACGACATGCAGGACGTGCTGGAGCTTCGGTAGTCCGGCTTCAACTCCCCCGCTTCAGCGCGCGCAGGGCGTGCTGCGTCCATACCTCGTCGATCGCCTCGAGCACCTCGTCCGCCCTTTTGAACCGGTTGCGGGGATCCACGGCGATCAGCCTGTCGAGCAGCCCTTGATACTCGGCCAAGCCGTCAGGGAGTTTCGGCCGCGGTGCGCTGACGTGTAGCGCGATCAATCCCGACACCGATTCGGCATCGAACGGCCGCTGGCGCGTCAACATTTCGTAGAAGATGATACCGAGGGCGTAGATGTCGGACTGCAGCGTCGCGGGGCTGCCTTCGATCTGCTCCGGTGAAACGTAATAGGGAGTCCCGTAGAGCTCCCCTTGCCGGGTGCGCCCCTTGTCCTCCCCGAGCCGCTTGGCTATGCCGAAGTCGGCGAGGACGATGCTGCCGTCGGCGCGCGCCATGAGATTTCCCGGCTTGATATCGCGGTGGATGATGCCGCGGCTGTGAACCTCGCGCAGCGCGCCCGCGGCCTGGGCGAGCAGCGACAAGGCCTGCCGCCCGCTCAAGCCCCGAGGGATGATTTCGGCGAGGCTGCCGTTGGGAAAATACTCCATCGCGATGTACGCGTGGCGATCGCTGAAGCCCCGATCGTAGATCTTGACCACGTTGGGGTGATCGATCGACGAGATGATGTCGAACTCCTGCACGAAGCGCTGCAGCAGGATTTCGTCCAGGCCGGCGGTGGCGTTGAGAATCTTGAGGACGACCTGCTGCTGGTCGCTTTCCCGCTCGGCGAGGTAGACGACCGAGGAGCCGCCGCGGCCGACCTTCGACACGACGCGGTAGCCTTGGACCGTCAGGCGCTTTTCGCCGATATCTCCGGTCATGATGCTCAAGGTGATGCCCAGGGCGGCCTTCGCCGCATCGGCAGCGACCCGGGCGTTGGCCGCGAGCGCCTGCCGCATGTCCTCCGGGATCTGAACGGAGGCCTGGGCGGCATCGCCGGCCGCAATGCCGATGATTTCGAACGCTTCGGTGGGCACGCTGCGTCCGCGCAACTGCACCTTGCGGCGCGACCCGACGACGAGCGCCGAGCCGACGGCGTTGACGGTCGCTTCGCTTGCGACCACCGCCCAGCCGAGTTCCTTGGTCTGACCCTCCAGGCGCGAAGCGATGTTCACGGCGTCCCCGATCACGGTGAGCTCTCCGCGGCCCGGCGTGCCGACGTGGCACAGCAGCACTTCGCCGCTGTGTATGCCCACGCCTATGGAAAATTCGGGCAGGCTTTGTGAAGGGTGGCGCTGCTTAACCCATTCGCGGAATTCGAGCGCGGCAAGCTGCATTGCGAGGCCGGCGCGCACCGCCCGGTGCGCGTGGGATTCGCCCCCTTCGTCCTGAGAGGGCTCGAACAGGGCCATGACGCCGTCGCCGATGAATTTCATGACGACGCCGCGGCAGCGGATGATCGGTGCGCAAGCGGTCTGGAGGTAGGCATTGAGCAGCTCGGCGGTCTCGTTGCTGGTGAGCCGCTCCGAATACGTCGTGAAGTTGCGGATGTCCGAGAAGAGCACCGACGTCTCGGAGATCTTGCCGGTCGGGGTGCCGGGATCGGCGTCCTCGAGCGCCGCGGTGCCGTCGCCGCCGGAGATTTTTTCCCGGAATTTCTGCGTGAGGCGGTCCCGCTGCGGGACCAGCCGCGCCGCCAGCGCCTGGGTCAGGTTCTCGAATTTCTTCAGCCTGCTGTTCACCGCTTCCATGAGCTCGTTTCGGGTGAACGGTTTCGGGAGGTAGTCGTCGGCGCCGAGATTCATGCCGCGGCGCGTGCTGGAGCGGTCGTCGAGCGCCGTGAGGAAGATGAACGGAATCTCGGCCAGGCGCGGCTCGGCCCGCAAGGCCTCGAGCACGGCGAATCCATCCATCTCCGGCATCATCACGTCGCAGAGGATGAGATCGGGTGGATCGCTGCGCGCCAGCTCCAGGCCGACGCGGCCGTTTTCCGCTCCAGTGGCGGCGTAACGTTCGACCTTCAGCATCAGCATGATGTTGTTGCGGATGCTGGGCTCGTCCTCGATGACGAGGACTTTCTTCCTGGATTCGTCGGCCATCAGCTCACTCCGGCCGGCTGTTTGACCGGCCGTAGGGGAATCATAACCGTGAACCGGGTTCCGGAGCCGACCGCGCTCGTGAGGCTGATTTCGCCGCCGTGAAGCTCCACCGCCTTCTTCACGATCGCAAGACCCAGGCCGGTGCCGGGGCGGTTCTCGACGTTCGAAGCGCGATGAAAGCTCTCGAACATCCGCGGCTGATCTTCCAGGGGTATCCCGATTCCCCGATCCTGGATCTCGATCGCGGCCTGCTCGTTGCGCCGGCTGACGGAAAAGGTCACTTCGCTGCCTGGAGGAGAGTACTTCACCGCGTTCGAGAGGAGGTTGTTCAGGATATGCCGCAGCAGCCTCTCGTCCATGATCACATCGGGACGGTCGAAGCGGTCGTCCAGGGTGATGACGTGCTGCTTGCCTTGCGCGATGCGGAATTCCGACACGACTGTGCTGCAGAGCTCGCGCAGATTCGCCGGTCCGAGGTTCAACTTGAGCACGCCCGACTCCGCGCGGCCCAATGTGAGCACGTCGTCGATCATTTCGCTCATGCGTTTTGCGCCGCCCTGGATGGTCTGCAGGAGGTTGGCTTTCTCGGCCGGGCTCAGACTCTCGGAGTAGTGCTCGAGCAATTCTGCCGACGAGAGCATGGTTGCGAGCGGCGTGCGGAACTCGTGCGAAGCGGTCGAGACGAACTTCGATTTCATCTCGGAGAGCTCTTTTTCGCGCTGTACGGCGGCCAGCAACTCGACCTCGGCGCGCTTGCGATCGTCGATGTCCACGTTGACGCCGGTCACGCGCAGCGCCCGCCCGCCCGCATCGCGCTCGACCACTCTTCCGCGGGACAGGCTCCAAACCCAGCCTCCAGCGAGCGTCTTGACGCGGTGCTCGGCGACATACTCAGACTCCCCGCCGTTCAGGCAGTTGTCCAAGGCCTGCTTCACTTTCGGAAGATCATCGGGATGCACCATTTGAGCCAATTCATCCAGGTTCAGAGCGCTGGTTTCCTTGCCCACTCTCAGGATGATCGCCCAGTTGCCGCCCAGGAACACGTTGGTCCTGCGCGCGTCCCAGTCCCAGATGAGGATGTTGGCCGCCTGCAGTGCGAGGTCCAGGCGATCCTTGGCTTCCTTGACCTGCTCGAGCAAGCGCTCGTTTTCCCGGCCGAAGCGCAGCGTCTCGATCAGCGCCCGGTTTGAGGACAGATACAGCGCCAGGAGCACCGCGGAGAACACCAGAATCAGGATCCCGGCGGAGGTGTTGAATGCGCCGCCTTGTGTAAAAAGCAGGCCGATCAAGGGCGTGAAGATCGGCACGATCAGGCATGCGAACGACTTGGGGCTGGGAGCGAGCGCCGGAGGTAGCCCCATCGCGACGCTGCCGATCAGGAATGGAAGGAGGATCTCGTGGAACTGGCCGTGCTCCGGGTAGAGCAGCATCACCGTCACACCCCAGGCAGTGCCGACGAAGGCGCTCGCGAGGCAGAAAAACCCCTCCCAGCGCGCCGCGGCTTCCGGTCCGGGCTGGCGCAGGCGGTATGCGCGCTTGAGGACGAACCGCACCAGGCTCGCCAGCACCAGCCAGATCAGCCAGGCGGCGAGGAGTTTGTCGCTGATGTAGCCCCAAAGCGCGAATGCCGCGATGGCCGATGTGAGAAGGATTGCGGGAACGTCGTTTCCCGACAGCCGGTAGAGAAGCGAGACTCGCTGCGGAAGGAATTCGGCGGAGGACAGGGCGCCGATCGAGGCGCGTGGCGCGGTCACGTTTTCGTTCTCGCGAGCTCTGAAGAGTGAGTCATTAATTCTGGCACGGTTTAGCAAGCGGTGCCGTTCCTCTGAGCAAGAAGCGAACCCGCGAGCCGGAAGGTTGATGGGTAGGAGGAATCACGGTATACTTCTTCGCTCTTTGCAGAGCGGGACCGGTGTGAGCCGGTCCCGCTCTGCATATGTGGCCCCACCATGAGCCCGCCGCCGTGCCTGTCGCCCCGCCCGCCCTGCTCGCATTAGCCGACGGCACCGTCTTTCGGGGTACGTCCGCCGGAGCGGCCGGTCTTGCTTCAGGGGAGGTGGTCTTCAACACGGCCATCACCGGGTATCAGGAGATCCTCACCGACCCGTCGTATTGCCGCCAAATCGTCACTCTGACCCATCCGCACATCGGCAATACCGGGACCAACCGCGAGGACCTGGAGTCGGGAAAGGTGTTCGCCGCGGGTCTGGTGGTCAGGGATCTGTCCGCTGCGGCCTCGAGCTGGCGGGCCGAACGGGGTCTCTCCGATTTTCTCGTCTCGGACAAAGTGGTCGCCGTCGCGGGCATCGACACGCGGCGCCTCACCCGCATCCTCCGCGAAAAAGGCGCCCAGAACGGCGCCGTGCTTGCGGGTTCGGACGACGCGGATCGGGCGCTGGAAGCGGCTCGAGCCTTTCCCGGGCTCGCCGGGATGGATTTGGCCAAGGTCGTGACGACCGCCAAGCCCTACGAATGGTCGGAGGGGAGATGGCGGGCCGGCGGCGGGTTCGGCAAGGGCGCCGAGCTGCGCTTTCACGTCGTCGCGTACGATTACGGCATCAAACGCAACATACTGCGCATGCTCGTCGATCGCGGCTGCCGGGTTACGGTTCTTCCGGCGCAGACGCCGGCAGAGGATGTCCTCGCCCTCGGGCCCGACGGTGTGTTTTTGTCGAACGGTCCGGGCGACCCGGAACCCTGCGACTACGCGGTACGCGCCATCCGCCAAATCATCGACACCGGGATTCCGACTTTCGGGATCTGCCTAGGCCACCAGCTCATGGGGCTCGCCTCCGGCGCCAAGACCGTGAAGATGAAGTTCGGGCATCACGGCGCCAACCACCCGGTGAAGGACTTGGAGAGAGGAACGGTCGTCATCACCAGCCAGAATCACGGCTTCGCGGTCGACCCGGACACGCTCCCGGCGAACCTCAAGACCACCTACGTATCTCTCTTCGACGGCAGCCTGCAGGGCCTCGCACGCACCGACCGGCCGGCGTTCTGCTTTCAGGGGCATCCCGAGGCGAGCCCCGGGCCGCACGACATCGGGTATCTCTTCGACCGCTTCGCCAAGATGATGCAGGAGCGTCGCAGTGCCTAAGCGCACCGACATCAAGAGCGTGCTCATCATCGGGGCAGGGCCGATCGTCATCGGCCAGGCCTGCGAATTCGATTATTCCGGCGCGCAGGCCTGCAAGGCGCTGCGCGCCGAAGGCTACAAGGTGATCCTGGTGAATTCGAATCCGGCGACCATCATGACCGACCCGGAGATGGCCGATGTCACCTACATCGAGCCGGTGAACTGGCAGATGCTGGAGGCCGTCATCGCCCGGGAGCGGCCCGATGCGCTGCTGCCGACCATGGGCGGCCAGACCGGCCTCAATTGCGCGCTGGACCTTGTCCGGCACGGCGTGCTCCAGAAGTACGGGGTCGAGATGATCGGTGCGAGCAGCGAGGCGATCGACAAGGCCGAGGACCGCGAAAAATTCAAGCAGGCGATGGCGAGGATAGGGCTCGCCTGCCCGCGCTCGACGATCGCGCATTCGCTGGAAGAGGCCCTGCAGGTTCAGGCTGCGATCGGTTTTCCCGCCGTGATCCGGCCTTCGTTCACTCTCGGGGGCTCGGGCGGCGGCATCGCCTACAACCGCGAGGAATTCGTGGCGATCTGCGAGCGCGGGCTGGAGGCGTCGCCCACGCGCGAGCTGCTGATCGAGGAATCAGTGATCGGCTGGAAGGAATTCGAAATGGAGGTGGTGCGCGACCGCAAAGACAACTGCATCATCGTCTGCTCGATCGAAAACGTCGACCCGATGGGCGTGCATACGGGTGATTCCATCACCGTGGCGCCCGCGCAGACCTTGACGGACAAGGAATACCAGATCATGCGCGACGCGGCGATCGAGGTGCTCCGCGAGATCGGCGTCGACACCGGCGGCTCGAACGTGCAATTCGCCGTCAATCCCAAAGACGGGCGCATGCTCGTGATCGAGATGAACCCGCGCGTGTCGCGCTCCTCCGCCCTCGCGTCCAAGGCGACCGGCTTCCCGATCGCGAAGGTGGCGGCCAAGCTCGCGATCGGCTACACCCTCGACGAGCTGAAGAACGAGATCACCGGCGGCGCGACTCCGGCCTCCTTCGAACCGAGCATCGACTACATCGTCACCAAGGTCCCGCGCTTCGCGTTCGAGAAGTTTCCCCAGGCGAACGACAGGCTGACGACGCAGATGAAATCGGTGGGCGAGGTGATGGCGATCGGCCGCACCTTCCAGGAGTCCTTCCAGAAGGCGCTGAGAGGGCTCGAGGTCGGCGTCGACGGCCTCAACCAGAAGACCACCGACCGGGAGAAGCTCGAGAAGGAGCTCGGAGAGCCCGGGCCCGAGCGCATCTGGTACGTCGGCGACGCCTTCGAGAACGGGTTCACGCTGGAGGAGGTGTACCAGCTCACCCGCATCGATCCCTGGTTCCTCGCCCAGATCAAGGAGATCGTCGACCTGGAGATGGACCTCGACGACAAACGCCTCGAGGAGATCGACGCGGAGACGCTGCGCGGCCTCAAGCGCAAGGGCTTCTCCGACAGGAGGCTCGGGTACCTGCTCAACACGGGCGAGGCGCAGGTGCGCGCGGCGCGTCACCGTTTCGGAATCCGCCCCGTGTACAAGCGCGTCGATACCTGCGCGGCGGAATTCGCGACGCGGACCGCGTACATGTACTCGACCTACGAGGAGGAATGCGAGGCTTCTCCCACTCAGCGGAAAAAGGTGATCGTGCTGGGGGGCGGGCCCAATCGCATCGGACAGGGCATCGAGTTCGACTACTGCTGCGTGCACGCGGCGCTCGCACTGCGCGAGGACGGCTTCGAGACGGTCATGGTCAACTGCAACCCCGAAACGGTCTCGACCGACTACGATACTTCCGACCGCCTTTATTTCGAGCCCCTTACGCTCGAGGACGTGCTCGAGATCGTGGACAAGGAAAAACCGTACGGAGTGATCGTCCAGTTCGGCGGGCAGACCCCCTTGAAGCTTGCCCGGGATCTCGAGGCGAACGGCGTGCCCATCATCGGCACGACGCCCGACATGATCGACATGGCCGAGGACCGCGAGCGCTTCCAGCAGCTCATCGACCGGCTGGGCTTGAGGCAGCCGCCCAATCGCTCGGCCCGAACGGAAGCCGGCGCGCTGCGCCTCGCGGGAGAGATCGGATATCCCCTGGTGGTGCGTCCGAGCTACGTCCTCGGCGGGCGCGCGATGGAGATCGTGCACGAGCAGAAGGACCTCGAGCGCTACATGCGCGAGGCGGTCAAGGTCTCGAACGACTCGCCGGTGCTGCTCGACCGGTTCCTCTCCGACGCCACGGAGGTGGACGTGGACGCCGCAAGCGACGGCGAGCACGTGCTGATCGGTGGCGTCATGGAGCATATCGAGCAGGCGGGAGTGCATTCCGGCGACTCGGCGTGCTCCTTGCCGCCGCATTCTCTCTCCGCCCGCGTCGAGCGGGAGCTGCGCCGACAGACCGTTCTGCTCGCTCACGCGCTCGAGGTCGTCGGCCTGATGAACGTGCAATTCGCGATTCAACGGGACGTCATATACGTGCTCGAAGTCAACCCGCGCGCCTCGCGCACGGTGCCTTTCGTCGGCAAGGCCGCAGGCGTTCCGCTTGCGAAGATTGCGGCGCGCTGCATGGTGGGAAAGACCCTCGCGCAGCAAGGCGCGCTCACCGAAGTGGTGCCGACATATTTTTCGGTGAAGGAAGCCGTGTTCCCGTTCGTGAAGTTTCCGGGCGTCGATACCATTCTCGGCCCGGAGATGAAATCGACGGGGGAGGTGATGGGCGTGGGGAAGAGTTTCGGGGAGGCTTTCGTCAAATCGCAGCTCGCCGCGGGGGCGAAGCTCCCCGAGACCGGCGCGGCGTTCATCAGCGTACGCGACGGCGACAAGCTGGCGGTGGTGCACGTCGCGCGGGAACTCCTCGAGCTCGGCTTTCGCCTGCTTGCGACGCGAGGGACGGCCGGGGTGCTGGCCGCGCACGGCATTGCCGTGACCGTCGTCAACAAGGTGGTCGAGGGGCGGCCGCACATCGTCGACATGATCAAGAACGGCGAAGTGAGCCTCGTCGTGAGTACGGTGGAGGAAACGCGCACCGCCGTCGCGGATTCGCGCTCGATCCGCACAAGCACGGTGCAGCGGCGGGTGACTTATTACACCACGGTGGCGGGCGCCCGGGCGGCCTGCGAGGGCATGCGGCACATGAAGTCCCTGGTGCCGTACTCTCTTCAGGAGCTGCACTCCGGCCTGCGCCGGAGCGGGCCTATTGCAAAATG
Source organism: Betaproteobacteria bacterium (assembly GCA_005881575.1). GTDB lineage: Bacteria > Pseudomonadota > Gammaproteobacteria > Burkholderiales > SG8-39 > VBDM01. The sequence continues at coordinate 21,424 of VBCA01000004.1, read as the reverse complement.
GCTCGAAAAGTGGTCACATTAGATAGCCTTCCGCGAATTCTTCTGTTCTGAATAACCGATGCCGCAGCCTGGCGCTCTTGGGGCGCCGCGGCGGCTTTTTCTTGATACGGCCATGAGCACTATTCCGCTGACCACGACCGGGGCCGAGCTGTTGCGACAGGAGCTCCACCGCCTGAAAACGGTGGAACGGCCGAATGCGATCACGGCGATCGCCGAGGCGCGGACTCACGGCGATCTTTCCGAGAACGCCGAATACGACGCGGCCAAGGAGCGTCAGGGCTTCATCGAAGCGAGGATCAAGGAGATCGAGAGCAAGCTTTCCAACGCGCAGGTCATCGACCCGAAGGTGGTCGACGCCGACGGGCGCTGCGTGTTCGGCGCCACCGTCGATCTCGAGGAGATGAAGGGCGGCGAGTCGGTGACCTACCAAATCGTCGGGGACGACGAAGCCGACATCAAGAAAGGCAAGATCTCGATCGGCTCGCCCATCGCGCGGGCGCTCATCGGCAGGTCCGCCGGGGACCAGGTCGAGGTGCAGACGCCGGGCGGGGTGCGGAAGTACGAGGTGCTCGAAGTCCGCTACGAGTAGTCTCCTGCGAACCTGAGCTGCGTCACCTTCGGCGCACAGTTGGACAGATCCTGCCTGGCAACGAGAACCTCTTGCGCAACGGCGTGATATCGCGTCGCTTCCTCGCGATAGCGGTCGCCGCAGCCAGAGACGGCTGCTGCCGTGACGCTCATTGAGGCGACGAATCGGAGCTTAGGCACAACGTCGCCATTGAGCGCCGAGCAAGTGGGCGAAGCCCGCTTGCGAAGGTCCGTCTCGAATGGCTTGTTATAGTTACTTACGCCCAGCGCTGCTTGCTTCATAGGCAACGAACAACATGCCGCCAATGAAAACAACAACAGCTGCTACTACGGCCCAAAGCATCAGAGATTCTCCAGTTCGGAGATGCGACGATACGCTGCGTGGTTGACACCAACAATTGCTCCAGTAGTGAACACCACAGCAACCAGCGCCAATATAGGGTGCAACGACTGTGTCGTTGCACCCAATTTAGGGGAGCACGAGGGGATGTGTCCCCTCGTATAGTTAAAGCGGATTCTAGAGAATGCCCCGAAGCAAATCCAGCAGCGCATGGCTCAAGCGCCATGTCAACGATCCCTACGTGCACCGTGCGAAGGCGCAGGGATACCGATCGCGCGCGGCCTATAAGCTGCTCCAACTCCTGAAGCTGGACGGGCTGGTGCGTTCCGGCGATACCGTCGTCGATCTTGGCGCCGCGCCGGGAAGTTGGTCGCAAGTGCTCGTCGAGTGCGTCGGGCGCTCCGGACGCGTCGTCGCGGTCGATCTGCTGGAAGTGGCGCCGGTGCAGGGAGTCATGGTCATCCGGGGAGATTTCAGCGAAGAGGCCGTGTTGAGGCGGCTCGAAGAAGCCCTGGGAGGGCGAAAAATCGACCTTGTAGTCTCCGACATGGCCCCCAACATAAGCGGCGTGCGCTCCTCGGACCAGGCCCGCAGCATCCATCTATGTGAATTGGCGCTCGATTTTGCCGAAACGCACTTGAATTCCGGCGGGGCGTTCGTGGTCAAAGCGTTTCAAGGTGCTGGCTACCCCGAGTTTCTGGCGGCGATGCGCCGGATTTTTGTTTCGGTCGCCTCGCGCAAGCCCGTGGCTTCGCGCGGCGAATCGAATGAGATGTATCTGGTGGGGAAGAAACTGAAGGCGGGCGCTGGTACCTGAATCCGCTTGGGCTTAGAATGCGTATAGAGTATACAGGCGCCATGCAGAGAGAACGAAAGGAAGGAAGTTGAATAACCTCTTCAAGAACCTCGTGATCTGGCTCGTCATCGGGCTCGTCCTGATGACGGTGTTCAACCAGTTCAACACGCGCCAGCAGACCCAGGCCGTGATGGACTATTCGCAATTCATGGAGGAGGTCAAGGCCGGGCGCATCGCCGAGGTGATGATCGAGGGTCGCGACCTCAAGGCGAAGACCACCGACGGGAAGCCCGTCAACAGCTATTCACCCGGCGACATCTGGCTCGTGTCGGATCTGCTCAAGTACGGGGTCAAGATCAAGGCGAAGCGCGAAGAAGAGCCTTCGCTCCTCATGAACATCTTCGTCTCGTGGTTCCCGATGCTGCTCCTCATCGGCGTCTGGATTTTCTTCATGCGCCAGATGCAGGGCGGAGGGCGGGGCGGCGCGTTCTCGTTCGGAAAATCCCGCGCGAGGATGATCGACGAGTCCAACAACAGCATCACTTTCGCCGACGTCGCCGGTTGCGAAGAAGCCAAGGAGGAGGTCTCCGAGCTGGTCGATTTCCTGCGCGACCCCGCAAAGTTCCAGAAGCTCGGCGGTCGCATCCCCAAGGGCGTGCTGATGGTCGGCAACCCCGGCACGGGCAAGACGCTGCTCGCGCGCGCGATCGCCGGCGAAGCGAAGGTTCCGTTTTTCTCGATTTCCGGTTCCGACTTCGTGGAGATGTTCGTCGGCGTGGGCGCCGCGCGCGTTCGCGACATGTTCGACCAGGCGAAGAAACACGCGCCCTGCATCGTGTTCATCGACGAAATCGACGCGGTGGGCCGGCAACGAGGCGCGGGCCTGGGCGGCGGCAACGACGAGCGCGAGCAGACGCTCAACCAGCTCTTGGTCGAAATGGACGGATTCGAGGGCACGACCGGCGTGATCGTCATCGCCGCGACCAACCGTCCCGACGTCCTCGACCCGGCGCTCTTGCGCCCCGGCAGGTTCGACCGGCAGGTCGTGGTGCCGCTCCCCGATATCCGCGGCCGCGAGCAGATCCTGCTGGTGCACATGAGGAAGGTCCCGGTGGCGCCGGACGTGAAGGCGGAAATCATCGCGCGCGGGACGCCGGGCTTCTCAGGCGCCGATCTCGCCAACCTCGTCAACGAGGCGGCGCTCTTTGCCGCGCGCAAAAACAAGCGCCTGGTGGACATGGACGATTTCGAGCGCGCCAAGGACAAGATCGTCATGGGCGCGGAGCGCCGCTCGATGGTTATGCCCGAAGAAGAACGCAGAAACACGGCTTATCACGAATCGGGCCACGCGGTGGTGGCGAAGCTCCTCCCCAAGACCGATCCGGTGCACAAGGTCACGATCATCCCGCGCGGACGGGCGCTGGGCGTCACGATGCAATTGCCCGAGCAGGACCGGTACAGCATGGACAGGGAACGCCTGCTCTCGACGATCACGGTGCTTTTCGGCGGGCGCATCGCCGAGGAAGTGTTCATGGGCCAGATGACGACCGGCGCTTCGAACGATTTCGAACGCGCCACCACCCTCGCCCGCAGCATGGTGACTCAGTGGGGCATGTCCGACGCGATGGGCCCGATGGTCTACGGCGAAAACGAGGGGGAAGTGTTCCTCGGACGCTCGATCACCACTCACAAGAACGTGTCCGAAGTGACGATGCAGAAGGTCGACGCCGAGATCCGCAAGATCATCGACGAGCAGTACGGCCTGGCGAAGAAGCTCATCCTCGACAACCGCGACAAGGTCGAAGCCATGGCCAAGGCCCTGCTCGAGCTGGAAACCATCGACTCGGAGCAGATCCAGGACATCATGGACGGCCGGCCGCCGCGCCCGCCCAAGCCCACGCAGGCGCCGCAGCAGCCGCCTCAAGCGGGGGCGCCCGGCGCGGCCGAGCCGGCACCAGTCGCTTAGCTCATTCCAGGAACGAGGCCCGAAGCCTGCTTCGGGCCTTTTCATGCCTGCGGCCGTGACTGCTCGAAGTCTCCGCTGTGGCAGATTCCGGCTCGCGCTCGATCGCCCGCTGGTCGCGGGCGTGGTCAACGTCACGCCCGATTCGTTTTCGGACGGCGGGCGCACCCTCGACCCGGCGGCCGCGATAGCGCACGCGCGAAAGCTGGTGGACGAGGGAGCGGATCTTGTCGATATCGGCGCCGAATCGAGCCGCCCGGGTGCCGGCAGCGTGTCGGCCGAGCAGGAACTGTCGCGTCTGATGCCGGTGCTCGAGGGACTTCGCGCCTTGCCGGTGCCTGTTTCCGTCGACACCACCAAACCCGAGGTCATGCGCGCGGCGATCGGCGCCGGCGCGGCGATGATCAACGACATCGGCGCGCTCAGATCACCCGGCGCTCTCGAAGTCGTGGCGGCCTCCGATGCCGGGGTGTGCCTGATGCACATGCAGGGAGAGCCGCGCACGATGCAGCAGAGCCCGAGCTACGGCGACGTGGTCGCGGAGGTCCGCGCGTTTCTCGCCGAGCGCGTCGCCGCGGCCGAGGCGCGCGGCATCGCCCGCGAGCGCATCGTCATCGATCCCGGCTTCGGTTTCGGCAAGACTGTCGCCCACAATTTCGAGCTGCTGCGCGATCTCCGCCGTCTCGCCGAGATGGGCCTGCCGGTGATGGCCGGGTGGTCGCGCAAGTCGTCCCTGGGAGCCGTCACGGGCCGGGGGGCGGACGAGCGCCTTGCCGGGAGCATCGCTGCCGCTTTGCTGGCGGTGCAGCGCGGAGCTACAATCGTTCGCGTGCACGACGTGGCGGCGACGCGGGACGCGTTGGCGGTGCTCGCCGCGATGGACGGGCATGGGGACCGCGGAAAACAATGAGCAGGAAGTATTTCGGAACGGACGGCGTGCGCGGACAAGTCGGCGAGGGGCCGATCACGCCGGAATTCGTCATGCGGCTCGGTTTTGCCGCGGGCGAAGTACTGGTGAAGCGATCCGCCATGCCGAAGGGCGCGCACCCGGCGGTGCTCATAGGCAAGGACACGCGCATCTCGGGCTACATGCTCGAGGCCGCGCTCGAAGCCGGATTCGCCGCTGCCGGCGTGGACGTGATGCTGACCGGACCGCTGCCGACCCCCGCGGTCGCCTATTTGACCCGGGCGCTGCGCTTGCAGGCCGGGGTCGTGATCAGCGCTTCGCACAACCCGTATCAGGACAACGGCATCAAGTTCTTTTCCGCGGAGGGCAGCAAGCTTCCCGACGGCGTTGAGATGGATATCGAGACGCAGCTCGAGCTCCCGATCCGCTGCAAAGATTCGGCGAGCCTCGGGAAGGCCCGCCGCGTCGAGGACGCCCGCGGGCGCTACATCGAGTTCTGCAAGAGCACGTTTCCCTCATCGCTGGACCTTCGCGGAATGAAGATCGTGATCGATTGCGCTCACGGCGCGACCTATCATGTCGCTCCCCACGTTTTCCACGAGTTGGGCGCCGACGTCGAGACGATAGGAGCGGATCCCGACGGGTTCAACATCAACGATAGCGCCGGAACCGCGCATCCGGAGATCCTGCAGCGGGCGATCGCCGCGCACAAGGCCGATCTGGGCATCGCGCTCGACGGGGACGGCGACCGCGTGCTCATGGCCGACGGGGACGGCCGACTCTACGACGGCGACGAGCTCCTGTTCGTCATCGCGCGCGAGCGCGCGAAAAACGGCGGGCTGAAGGGCGTCGCCGGAACCTTGATGACCAATCTCGCGCTGGAGCGCGCGCTCGAGGAAATGGGGGTCTCTTTCTCGCGCGCCAAGGTCGGGGATCGCTACGTGCTGGAGATGCTCCAGGAAAAGGATTGGCAGCTCGGAGGGGAGAATTCCGGGCACATCATTTGCCTGGACAAGCACACCACGGGCGACGGCATCGTCTCGGCCTTGCAGGTGCTCTCTGCGGTGCGGACCCGCCGCGCGAATCTCGGGACCCTGTGCCGGGGACTCGCGCTCTATCCGCAGGAGCTCGTCAACGTGCGCGTGGCCAAGGGCTTCGACTGGCAGAAACAACCGGCGATCGCAAAGGCGAAAAGCGAGGCTGAGCGCGCTCTCGGCAAAGACGGGCGGGTGCTGTTGCGTCCGTCGGGCACCGAGCCGGTGCTCCGCGTCATGGTGGAAGGCAAGGACGACGCGGAAGTCCGGCGGCTCGCGAGAATGATCGCCGAAACCGTGCAAGAAGCGGCCTAGTCTCGCCGCATGATCGCGCTGTTGCAGCGCGTCTTGCGGGCCGAAGTCAAGCTCGGGGGCGAGACGCTGGGCGCCATCGATCACGGAATCCTGGCGCTCGTATGCGCGGAGCCGGGAGACGACGAATCGAGCGCCGAGCGCATGCTCGAGCGCCTGCTCGGCTACCGCGTGTTTTCGGACGGCGCAGGGAAAATGAATCTCTCGGTCGAGGAGGTGCGCGGCGGCCTGTTGCTCGTGCCGCAATTCACGCTTGCAGCGGATACCTCGAAGGGCATGCGGCCGAGCTTTTCGTCCGCACTCGCGCCCGATGCGGCCCGCAAGCTGTTCGATCATCTCGTCGCGCGTGCGCGCTCGCGCCATTCCAACACGGCGTGCGGCCGTTTCGGCGAGCACATGCAGGTCGCTTTGGTGAACGACGGCCCGGTGACGTTCTGGCTGCGCGCATCGGGGTCCTGACCGCGGAACATCTGCAAGGCTCTGAATTTTCCAGCGTTTTCGATTGACCCTCACAGCGATCCGGCGGTAAAATCTCCCCCTTTTTGGCTCTCCCGGAACGGGATGCGCGCGAGGCTCGTAGCAGGCAACTGGAAGATGCACGGCAGCCTCGCAGCGAACGCACGGCTGCTGGAGGCGCTCAAGGCGGGCCTCGAGCCAGCCGAAGGTCTCGGTTACGCGGTGTGCGCACCGTTTCCCTACCTCGCACAAGTCTCGCAGGCCCTGTCGGGCAGCCGCATTGCCTGGGGCGCGCAGAACGTTTCCGAGCATGACTCCGGAGCCTACACGGGAGAGGTGTCGGGAGCGATGCTCAAGGAGTTCGGCTGCCGTTTCGCGATCGTGGGCCACTCGGAGCGGCGCGGCCTCTACGGGGAAGACGATAACAGAGTCGCGGCCAAATTCGTTGCGGCCCGGCGCGCCGGCCTGACGCCGATTCTATGCGTGGGGGAAACCCTGGAGCAGCGCGAGCGCGGTGAGACCGAAAACGTAGTAAGTCGCCAGCTCGACGCGGTGCTCGCCGCCGCGGGAGTCGCCGCGCTGGCAGGCGCCGTGCTCGCTTACGAACCGGTCTGGGCGATCGGCACGGGCAGGAACGCGACGCCCGAGCAGGCTCAAGACGTGCACGCCTTTATCCGCGCGCGGCTCGGAGCGAGCGACAGGGCGCTCCCGGGGAACGTGACGATCCTGTACGGCGGCAGCGTCAAGCCCAACAACGCCCCCGAGCTGATGGCGATGCCCGACGTCGACGGCGGATTGGTCGGTGGGGCTTCGCTCGTGGCGAAAGATTTCATCGCGATCTGCGCTGCGGCGCGGACATAACTCTGGAGAATGCAATATGGATTTCTGGTTTACGCTGATCCTCATCGTCGATGTCATCGTCGCGCTTTGCATCATCGGTCTCGTCCTGCTCCAGCACGGCAAGGGAGCCGACGTCGGCGCGGCTTTCGGCAGCGGCGCCTCGGGAAGCCTGTTCGGCGCAAGCGGCTCGGCAAATTTTCTGTCTCGCACGACGGCCATCCTCGCGGTCGTGTTCTTCCTCACCACTTTCGTGCTCGCCTACCTCGTCACGCACAAGCCGCGCGCGGGCGGAGGCGTCATGGACACGGTCAAGGAGCGGCCGCAACCGGCGCAGCAGCAGGTGCCCGCTTCTCCGCCGGCGCCAGAAGCAGCGAAGGCGTCCGACGCGGCCAAATCGAAAGCAAACGAGGTGCCGAAGTAGTAAAATCCAACGCTTTGAGGGCGGGCTCGTTTCTGACACGACGACGCTTCGAGCCCATCACGCCGACGTGGTGAAATTGGTAGACACGCCGTCTTGAGGGGGCGGTGGCGAAAGCTGTGAGAGTTCGAGTCTCTCCGTCGGCACCAGACAAAGGGGGACTTGGATCGGAAGCGGGGGACTTCCGGCCCAAGTCCTCTATTTTAAGAGGGGTATGGCTTTTGTGAGAGCGAGCGTGCGAGTGCGGGCCACCGGCACGGCGCTTTGTTCTCAGGTCCGCCGCTGACCCGTGCTCGAGAACTATTTCCCGATCCTGCTGTTCATCGTGATCGCTTTTGTCTTCGGCGGCATCATGGTCGCCGCGGGTACGGTGCTCGGACCGCACCGTCCCGACAGCGAGAAGCTGTCCCCGTACGAATGCGGATTCGAGGCCTTCGAGGACGCGCGCATGAAGTTCGACGTGCGTTACTACCTGGTTGCGATCCTGTTCATCCTGTTCGATCTGGAGATCGCGTTCCTCTTCCCCTGGGCGGTGACGCTCGGCGAGATCGGCGCCCTCGGCTTTTGGTCGATGATGATCTTCCTCGCCATTCTCGTCGTGGGCTTCGTCTACGAATGGATGAAGGGGGCGCTCGAGTGGGAGTAGTGAAAGTGAAGGTGATCCATGGGTATTGAAGGCGTATTCGAGGAAGGATTCGCGACCACCTCGCTCGACAAGCTCATCAACTGGACGCGCACCGGGTCGCTGTGGCCGATGACGTTCGGCCTGGCGTGCTGTGCCGTCGAGATGATGCACGCGGGTGCCGCGCGCTACGATCTCGATCGCTTCGGAATCGTGTTCCGCCCGAGCCCGAGGCAGTCCGACGTCATGATCGTCGCGGGGACCCTGTGCAACAAGATGGCGCCGGCGCTTCGCAAGGTGTACGACCAGATGGCCGAACCGCGCTGGGTGATCTCGATGGGCTCCTGCGCGAACGGCGGCGGCTATTACCATTACTCCTACTCGGTGGTGCGCGGCTGCGACCGCATCGTGCCGGTCGACGTGTACGTGCCCGGCTGCCCGCCGACGGCGGAGGCGCTGCTCTACGGCATCGTCCAGTTGCAGAACAAGATCAAGCGCACCAACACCATCGCGCGCTGATCGGATCGAAGGCATATGGCGGCGAAGCTCGGACGACTGAAAGACGCGCTCGACTCGTCGCTCGCCGGGAAGATCGTGAGCCTCGCCGAATCCCTGGGCGAGCTGACGCTGGTGGTGGAGGCGAAGGACTACGCCGCGACGGCGCGATCGCTGCGCGATGACCCAGCGGTGCGCTTCGAGGAGTTGATCGATCTGTGCGGGGTGGACTACTCGGGTTTCGGCGAAGGCAGGTGGAAAGGACGCCGCTTCGCAGTCGTTTCGCACCTGCTTTCGCTGGCGCACAACTGGCGGCTGCGGCTGCGCGTGTTCGCGCCGGATGACGATTTCCCGGTGGTCGACTCCCTCACCGGCGTGTGGCCCAACGCCGACTGGTACGAGCGCGAGGCCTTCGACCTGTTCGGAATCATGTTCACCGGGCACGCCGATCTGCGGCGCATCCTCACCGATTACGGTTTCATCGGCCACCCTTTCCGCAAGGATTTCCCGCTCTCGGGCAACGTCGAGATGCGCTACGACCCGGAGCAGAAGCGCGTCATCTACCAGCCGGTGACGATCGAACCCCGCGAAATCACGCCGCGGGTCATTCGCGAGGACGAGTACGGCGATCTGGGAAGCTCGCGCTGACGATGGCCGAGATCCGCAACTACACGTTGAATTTTGGTCCGCAGCATCCGGCGGCGCACGGCGTGCTGCGGCTGGTGCTGGAACTGGACGGAGAGGTGATCATGCGCGCCGATCCGCATATCGGCCTGCTGCACCGCGCGACCGAGAAGCTCGCCGAGCACAAGACCTATATCCAGGCCTTGCCCTACATGGACCGGCTCGACTACGTGTCGATGCTGTCGAACGAGCACGCCTACTGCCTGGCGGTCGAGCGCCTCCTCGGAGTCGACGTGCCGGTCCGCGCCCAGTACATCCGCGTGATGTTCGACGAGATCACGCGCATCCTGAACCACCTGCTCTGGCTCGGGGCTCACGGCCTGGACATCGGGGCGATGACGGTTTTCCTCTACTGCTTCCGGGAGCGCGAAGACCTGATGGACTGTTACGAAGCGGTGTCGGGGGCGCGCCTCCACGCCGCCTACTATAGGCCCGGGGGGGTATACCGGGACCTGCCGGAGACGATGCCCCAGTACCAGGCCTCGATGTACAAGAGCGCCGGCGCGCTGAAGAAGCTGAACGAGAACCGTCAGGGCTCGCTGCTCGACTTCATCGAGGACTTCACCCGCCGCTTCCCGAAGTACGTCGACGAGTACGAGACGCTGCTCACCGATAACCGCATCTGGAAGCAGAGGACGGTCAATATCGGCGTCGTGCCGCCGGAGCGGGCGCTCGCGCTCGGCTTCACGGGGCCCATGCTGCGCGGCTCGGGCGTCGAATGGGACCTGAGGAAGAAGCAGCCCTACGCGGTGTACGACAAGATGGAATTCGATATTCCGGTGGGAGTAAACGGCGACTGCTACGACCGCTATCTGGTGCGCATCGAGGAGATGCGGCAGTCGAACCGCATCATCAGGCAGTGCATCGAGTGGCTGCGCAAGAATCCGGGACCGGTGATCACCGACAACCACAAGGTGGCGCCGCCTTCTCGCGTCGAGATGAAGAGCAACATGGAAGAGCTGATCCACCATTTCAAGCTCTTCACCGAAGGCATCCACGTTCCTCCGGGCGAGGCCTATGCGGCGGTCGAGCACCCGAAGGGGGAATTCGGGATCTACATCCTGTCCGACGGCGCGAACAAGCCTTATCGCATGAAGATCCGCGCGGCCGGCTTTCCGCATCTTGCCGCGCTGAACGAGATGACCCGGGGCCACATGCTGGCCGACGTCGTGGCGATCATCGGCACCCAGGACATCGTCTTCGGCGAGATCGACAGGTGAGCTGACGTGTTGAGCGCCGAGGCATTGAAGAAAATCGACCAGGCGATCGCCAAATATCCGCCCGGGCAGAAGCAGTCGGCGGTGATGGCTGCGCTCACCGTCGCGCAGGACGAAAAAGACCATCTTTCGCCGCAAGTCATGGACTTCGTCGCCGGCTACCTCGGCATGGCGCCGATCGCCGTCTACGAGGTGGCGAGCTTCTACGCGATGTACGACCTCAAGCCGGTCGGAAAGCACAAGCTGTGCATCTGCACCAACCTGCCGTGCGCGCTCTCCGGCGCGGAAGACGCCGCCCGGCACCTCAAGAAGAAGCTCGGCATCGACTGGAACGAGACGACCGCCGACGGGCGCTTCACGCTGAAGGAGGGCGAGTGCTTCGGCGCCTGCGGCGATGCGCCGGTGATGCTGCTCAACAACAAGAAAATGCTCTCGTTCATGACGCCGGAGAAGATCGACCGGTGGCTGGCTGAGGCGAAGTAGCGCGATGCTCGATTACGGCCCTGACGCGATCATTCTCGCCGGCCTCGACGGGGAGAACTGGAGGCTGCCCGATTACGTCGGTCGCGGCGGCTATTCGGCGTTGAAGAAAATCCTCGCCGAGAAGACGCCGCCGGAGACTCTCATCGCCGAAGTGAAAAAATCGGCGCTGCGCGGGCGCGGCGGAGCGGGCTTTCCGACGGGCCTCAAGTGGAGCTTCATGCCGCGCCAGTTTCCGGGCGCGAAATTCCTGGTGTGCAATTCGGACGAGGGCGAGCCCGGGACTTTCAAGGACCGCGACATCCTGCGCTACAACCCCCACGCCGTCATCGAGGGCATGGCGATCGCCGCCTACGCGATGGGGGCCGGCGCGGGCTACAACTACATCCACGGGGAGATCTGGGACATCTACGAGCGCTGCGAGGAAGCCCTCGCCGAAGCGCGCGCCGCGGGATTCATCGGGAAGAACATCCTCGGCAGCGATTTCTCGTTCGAGCTCCACAATCACCACGGCTACGGCGCCTACATCTGCGGCGAGGAGACCGCGCTGCTCGAGTCCCTCGAAGGCAAGAAGGGCCTGCCGCGATTCAAGCCGCCGTTCCCCGCGAGCTTCGGTCTCTACGGCAAGCCGACGACGATCAACAACACCGAGACTTTCGCCGCCGTGCCCTGGATCGTCAGCCACGGCGCGGACGCGTTCCTCGCGCTCGGCCGGCCGAACAACGGCGGCACCAAGATCTTTTCGGTGACGGGCCATGTCGCGCGGCCCGGTAACTACGAAGTGAAGCTCGGCACCCCGTTTGCGAAGCTGCTCGAGATGGCGGGCGGCGTGCGCGACGGACGCCAGCTCAAGGCCGTGATCCCCGGAGGATCCTCGATGCCGGTCCTGCCCGCGGAGGTCATGATGCGCACCGACATGGACTACGACTCGATCGCCAAGGCCGGCTCGATGCTGGGCTCCGGCGCCGTGATCGTCATGGATGAAACCACCTGCATGGTCAAAGCCCTCGAACGGCTGTCGTATTTCTACTTCGAGGAATCCTGCGGCCAGTGCACGCCCTGCCGCGAAGGCACGGGATGGCTGTACCGGATGGTGAACAGGATCGAGCACGGCAAGGGAAAAAACGAGGACCTGGACCTTCTCACGAACGTCGCCGATAACATCGCCGGGCGCACCATCTGCGCGCTGGGCGATGCGGCGGCGCTGCCGGTGAAGAGCTTCATCGGGCACTTTCGCAGCGAATTCCAGCATCACATCGACCACAAGCGCTGCCTGGTGACGCTTCCCGGATATTCCACTGCGCCCAGCATTGCCGTGCGGCAGGCGGCATAGTGAATAACTTCGCTGATATAGGGGAGCACGAGGGGATGTATCCCCTCGTGTCGTAAACAGGCCTATGCCCAAGCTCACGGTCGACGGCAGGGAAACCGAAGTCCGCCACGGCGCCACCGTGATGGAGGCGGCGAACGGCCTGGGGATCTACATCCCGCATTTCTGCTATCACAAGAAGCTCTCGATCGCCGCCAACTGCCGGATGTGCCTGGTGCAGATCGAGAAGGCTCCGAAACCCCAGCCTGCCTGCGCCACGCCGGTCACCGACGGCATGAAAGTGTTCACGCGCTCGGATTATGCGAGGCAGGCGCAGGACGGCGTGATGGAATTCCTGCTCATCAACCATCCGCTCGACTGCCCGATCTGCGATCAAGGCGGGGAATGCCAGCTCCAGGACCTCGCGGTCGGCTACGGCAAGAGCGCCTCGCGCTACACCGAGGAGAAACGCGTGGTGCTGAACAAGAATCTGGGCCCGCTCATCTCGACCGACATGACGCGCTGCATCCACTGCACCCGCTGCGTGCGCTTCGGACAGGAGCTCGCCGGCGTCATGGAGCTCGGCATGATCGGCAGGGGCGAGCACGCCGAGATTCTCGCCTTCGTCGGGAAAACGGTGGATTCGGAGCTCTCCGGCAACATGATCGATCTGTGCCCGGTGGGCGCGCTCACCTCGAAGCCGTTTCGCTACACGGCGCGCAACTGGGAGCTCTCGGGGCGCAAGTCCGTCAGTCCGCACGACAGCCTCGGCACGAACCTGATCGTGCAGGTCAAGCAGAACCGCGTGATGCGGGTGCTGCCCCTCGAGAGCGAGGAGTTGAACGAGTGCTGGATCTCCGATCGCGACCGTTTTTCGTACGAGGGCCTCAACTCCGAGGAACGGCTCCAGCGGCCGATGCTGAAGGAGGGTGGGCGCTGGCGCGAGGTCGACTGGCAGGCGGCCCTCGAGCACGTCGCTCGAAACCTCTCGGAAATCCGCTTCAAGTACGATCCGCGGGAGATCGGCGCGCTCGCCAGCCCCCATTCCACTTTCGAGGAGATGGCGCTGCTCGCGAAGCTCATGCGAGCGATGGGGAGCGACAATGTCGACTTCCGCCTGCGCCAATCGGACTTTTCCGCGGACGGCAAGCGCGCCGGAGCTCCCTGGCTCGGGATGAAGGTCGCGGAGCTCGGCGCATTGGACCGCGTGCTCGTGGTCGGCTCGTTCCTGCGCAAGGACCATCCGCTGGTCGCTTCCCGCCTGCGGCAGATCGCCAAACGCAAATCCCAGATCAATGTCCTGCATTGCGCCGACGACGATCTCCTGATGCCCGTCGCCAACAAGGCGATCGTGCGCCCGAGCGAATTGGCGGGGACGCTCGCCCAAGTGGTGAAAGCCGTTGCCGAGGCGAGGCAGACGCCCTCGCCCGCGGAGCTCGCGGCTTTCAGCGTCGGCGGCGAGGCGAGGGCGATCGCCGCCAGCCTCGCTTCGGGCCACAGCGTCGCGGTGCTGCTCGGCAACCTCGCCGCGCAGCATCCTCAAGCGACGCAGCTCCAGCGGCTCGCGCAGGAGCTCGCCGGCCTCACCGGCGGCCGGTTCGGCTTTTTGGGCGAGGCCGCCAACAGCGTCGGGGGCTATCTCGCCGGGTGCGTTCCCTCGGAGGGCGGCTTGAACGCGAGGACCCTGCTCGAGCAGCCGCGAAAAGCCTACCTCCTCCTCAACGCCGAGCCTGATTTCGACTGCCATGACCCGCGCACGGCGATCAAGGCGATGGGCGCTGCGGACCTCGTGGTCGCGATGGCCGCCTACCGCAGCTTTGCCGCGGACTACGCCAACGTGCTTCTCCCCATCGTGCCCTTTGCCGAGACATCGGGCACCTACGTCAATTGCGAGGGGCGGATGCAGAGCTTCAACGCAGCCGTGAAGCCCTTGGGCGAGGCGCGGCCGGCGTGGAAGGTGCTCCGCGTGCTCGGCAATCTGATGAGCCTTCCCGGTTTCGAATACGAATCGACCGAAGCGGTACGCGACGAGGTTTGCAGGGCCGAAGATGTCGCGGGCAGACTGGCCAACCGCCTCGACGGTATCAACCTGGAACTCGATTCGCCCCCCGCCTACGGCGAGGAACTGCAGCGAATCGCCGACGTCCCGATCTACTTCGGCGATCCGATCGTGCGCCGCGCCGCATCGCTGCAGAGGACGCGCGACGCGCTGCCGCCGCGCGCCTGGGTGGCGCCGACTCTGGCGCAAAAGCTGGGCGTCAAGGCGGGCGAGCGGGTGCGCGTGCGCCAGGGCGAGGGGGAAGCGATCGTCGAGCTCGGCATCGACGAGCGCCTGCCGGCCGGCTGCGTGAGGCTCGCCGCAGCGCACCGGCACACCGCGGCGCTCGGCCCGATGTTCGGCCCGGTTTCGGTGGAGCGTACATGACGACGCTGTTCGACGTCTGGGCGAATCTCTGGACCGCCTGGCTCGGTCCGCAGTGGGGACCGCCCGCCTGGACGCTCGTGAAAAACACGATCCTGATCCTTTGCATCGTGCTGCCCCTGTTCGCCTGCGTCGCGTATCTCACCTTGTGGGAGAGAAAGCTCATCGGCTGGATGCAGATCCGTCTCGGTCCCAACCGAGTGGGTCCGATCGGGCTGTTGCAGCCGATCGCCGACGCCATCAAGCTCATGTTCAAGGAGCTGATCGTTCCGACGGGGGCGAACAAGTTCCTGTTCATCTTCGCCCCGATGCTGACCCTCATGCCGGCGCTCGCCGCATGGGCGGTGATCCCCTTCGGCCCTGAGGCGGTGCTCGCGGACATCAACGCGGGGCTCCTCTACGTGATGGCGATCACCTCGATGGGCGTCTACGGCATCATCATCGCCGGCTGGGCCTCCAACTCGAAGTACGCGTTTCTCGGCGCCATGCGCTCGGCGGCCCAGATCGTCGCCTACGAGATCGCGATGGGCTTCGCGCTAGTGTGCGTGCTGATGGTTTCCAGGAGCCTCAACCTCACCGACATCGTCGCAGCTCAAATGCGCGGCACCTTCGCCCACATGGGAATCAATTTCCTCTCCTGGAACTGGCTGCCGCTCGCGCCCATGTTCCTGGTTTACTTCATCTCGGGTGTGGCCGAGACCAACCGCGCGCCGTTCGACGTGGCGGAGGGCGAGTCCGAAATCGTCGCCGGGTTCCACGTCGAATACTCCGGAATGCCTTTCGCGCTGTTTTTCCTGGGCGAATACGCCAACATGATCCTCGTGTCGGCGCTCGCCACGGTCATGTTCCTCGGCGGTTGGGCGGCGCCGGTCGACGCGCCGCTCCTCGGCGCGATCCCGCCGTTCGCCTGGCTGTTCGCCAAGATATTCTTCATGGTGTCGCTGCTCCTGTGGTTCAGGGCGACGTTTCCGCGCTACCGCTACGACCAGATCATGCGGCTTGGCTGGAAGGTGTTCATACCGCTCACGATCGTGTGGCTGGTCGTGATCGCGGTGTGGATGCAGACGCCGTGGAATATTTGGTGATTTCGTGATCGATAAAATTCGCGAGTTCTTCAAGACTTTCCTGCTGGTGGAGCTGGTAAAGGGGATGGCGCTCACCGGACGCCATCTCTTCAGGCGCAAGATCACGGTGCAGTTCCCGGAGGAGAAAACCCCGATGAGCCCGCGCTTCCGCGGGCTGCACGCCCTGCGCCGCTACCCGAACGGCGAGGAGCGCTGCATCGCGTGCAAGCTGTGCGAGGCCGTTTGCCCGGCGCTTGCGATCACGATCGAGTCCGAGCAGCGCTCGGACGGCACCCGCCGCACCACGCGCTACGACATCGATCTCACCAAGTGCATCTTCTGCGGACTGTGCGAGGAGTCCTGCCCCGTGGATTCGATCGTCGAGACGCGCATCCTCGAGTACCACGGGGAGAAACGCGGCGACCTGTACTACACCAAGGAAATGCTGCTCGCGGTGGGCGACCGCTACGAGGAGCAGATCGCCAAGGACCGCGCCGCAGACGCGGCGTACCGATGAATCCGGATCATGTTTGAGCTCGCGGTTTTCTGGATTTTCGCCGCGATCCTGGTGATTGCAGCCCTGTGCGTGATCATGGTGCGCAACCCGGTGCACTCGGCGCTGTTCCTGGTGCTCGCCTTCTTCACCGCAGCGGCGCTGTGGATGCTGCTGCGCGCGGAGTTTCTCGCCATTGCGCTCGTGCTCGTCTACGTCGGCGCCGTGATGGTGCTGTTCCTCTTCGTGGTGATGATGCTCGACATCAACCTCGAGCGCCTGCGCGAGGGATTCTGGAGCTACCTTCCGCTGGGAGCCACGGTGGGGATCCTCATGGTGGTCGAGATGGTGCTCGTCCTGGGCGGCCGCTATTTTGGAATCGAAGCGCTTCCCCCCGCGAGGGATCCCGGGCCGGGCGCGAGCAACACCAAGGAACTCGGACGGGTGCTCTATACCGACTACGCCTATCCGCTCGAGCTCGCTGCGGTGCTGCTGCTGGTCGCGATCGTCGTCGCGATCGCGCTGACGCTCAGAAAGCGCAAGGACACCAAGTACCAGGACCCGGCCAGGCAGGCCGCGGTGAAGCGCGGCGACCGGGTGCGGCTGGTCTCGATGCCGTCGGAGAAAAACGACTAGCTGCAGCTGAAAATGGGAGGCGTTGTTTGCTGTCACTGTCGCATTTCCTGATCCTCGGCGCGGTGCTGTTCGCGATCAGCGTCGTCGGGATCTTTCTCAACCGCAAGAACGTCATCATCCTCTTGATGGCGATCGAGCTGATGCTGCTCGCCGTCAACATGAACTTCATCGCCTTTTCGCATTACCTCGGCGACATTGCAGGACAGGTGTTCGTGTTCTTCATCCTCACGGTGGCGGCGGCGGAATCCGCGATCGGCCTGGCGATCCTCGTCGTTCTGTTCCGCAATCTTCAGACGATCAACGTCGACGATCTGGACAACCTGAAAGGCTGACATGATCGAGCTGCAGCTCTACCTGCTCGTGCCGCTCGCCCCGCTTGCCGGGGCCATCGTCGCGGGCCTCGGAGGCCGGGGAATCGGGCGCTCGGGGGCGCATTGGGTCACGATCGCGGGAGTGGCGGTGTCCTTCGTCGCCTCGTGCGCAGTCTTCCTCGACGTTCTCGACGGCGCGACATTCAACGGGCCGGTCTACACCTGGCTCGTGTCGGGCGGGACCCGGTTCGAGATCGGCTTCCTGATCGACCGCCTGTCAGCGCTCATGATGGTCGTGGTGACGTTCGTGTCCCTGATGGTCCACGTCTACACCGTCGGGTACATGGCCGACGATCCGGGCTACCAGCGATTCTTCGCCTACATCGCGCTCTTCACCTTCTCGATGCTGATGCTGGTGATGGCGAACAATTTCCTGCAGCTCTTCTTCGGCTGGGAGGCGGTGGGCCTGGTTTCGTATCTTCTCATCGGCTTCTGGTATACGCGGCCGAGCGCGATCTACGCGAACTTGAAGGCTTTCCTCGTCAACCGGGTCGGCGATTTCGGGTTCCTCCTCGCGGTGGCCCTCGTGCTCGCGACCTTCGGCACGCTCGACTACGCGGCGGTTTTCTCCCGGGCCCCGGCCATGGCGGGAGCCACGATCGAGGTCATTCCCGGGGCGCCGTGGCTGCTCGTCTCGGCGATCTGCATCGGGCTGTTCGTCGGCGCGATGGGCAAGTCGGCGCAATTTCCACTGCACGTGTGGCTGCCCGACTCGATGGAAGGGCCCACGCCGATTTCCGCCCTGATCCACGCCGCCACCATGGTGACGGCGGGCATCTTCATGGTGGCGCGGATGTCGCCGCTTTTCGAGCTCTCCGACCCCGCGCGCTCGATGGTGTTGATCGTAGGCGGCATCACCGCCTTCTTCATGGCGCTGATCGCGATGGTCCAGTACGACATCAAGCGCGTGGTCGCCTACTCGACGCTGTCGCAGCTGGGCTACATGACCGTGGCGCTCGGCGCCTCCGCGTATTCCGTCGCGATCTTCCACTTGATGACCCATGCTTTTTTCAAGGCGCTGCTGTTCCTCGGCGCGGGCTCCGTGATCATCGCCCTTCACCACGAGCAGGACATGCGCAAGATGGGCGGGTTGTGGAAGCACATGCCGGTCACCTACGTCTGCGTCTTCATAGGTGCACTCGCCAACGCGGGCTTACCGCCGTTCGCGGGCTTCTTTTCCAAGGACTCGATCATCGAGGCGGCACATCTGTCGAATGCCTTCGGCGCTGGCTTCGCCTGGTTGATGGTTCTCGCCGGCGTGTTCGTCGGCGGCTTGTACTCGTTCCGGCTGTTGTTCTACGCCTTTCACGGGAAGGCCAGGTTCGACGCGCACGGTCACCCGCCGCACGAGTCTCCGGCGGTGGTCACCGTGCCTCTGATCCTCCTCGCGGTACCGTCGGTCGTCTCGGGCTGGGTGATCGGGGACGTTTTGTTCGGCGGCTACTTCGGCGGTTCGATCTTCATCGCGGACTCCCATCCGGTCGTGAAGGAGATGGCGGCGGAGTTCCACGGCATCGTTCCCATGACGCTGCACGCGGTCGGCACGGCCCCGTTCTGGCTTGCGCTCGCGGGAGCGGCGCTCGCCGGGTACCTGTACCTCGTGCGGCCGGAGATGGCGGACGTGGTGCGCAGCAAGGCGGGCGTCCTGGTCAGGATCCTCGAGGACAAGTACGGCTTCGACCGCTTCTACGACTGGTTCTTCGCCGGGGGCGTGCGCAGGTTCGGCAACGGCCTGTGGCGCTTCGGCGACGTGACCGTGATCGACGGGCTGATGGTGAACGGCTCGGCGAAGCTCATCGGGTGGTTCGCCGGGATGGTGCGCCTGGTCCAGTCCGGATTCATCTACCACTACGCGTTCTCCATGATCATCGGCGTTTCCATGCTGCTCACCTACTTCATCTTTTTCAGAGGGACGCTCGTCCCGTAGGAACAAATGCCTTCTCACTGGCTCAGCCTCGCCGTCTGGGTCCCGATCGTTGCGGGCCTCGTCGTGCTCGCCGTCGGCGACAGGAACCTGCGCGAGGCAAGGGCGATCTCGCTTCTCGGAGCGATCGTCGGCTTTCTCGTGACGATTCCGCTCGTCTCCGGCTTCCAGACGGGAACGAGCGCCATGCAGTTCGTGGAGCTCGCGCCCTGGATCCCGCGCTTCAACGTCAACTACCATCTCGGCGTCGACGGCATTTCGGTCCTGTTCATCCTGCTGAACAGCTTCGTCACCGTGCTGGTCGTGCTTGCCGGCTGGGAGGTGATACAAAAAAAAGTGGCCCAGTATATGGCTGCGTTCCTGGTCATGTCCGGCCTTCTGAACGGCACCTTCGCGGCCCTCGACGCCGTGCTCTTCTACGTTTTCTTCGAGGCGACGCTGATCCCGATGTATCTGGTCATCGGGGTCTGGGGCGGGCCCAACCGCGTCTACGCCGCGGTGAAATTCTTCTTGTACACCCTGTTAGGGTCGCTCCTGATGCTGATCGCCTTTCTCTACCTCTACCAGAAATCGGGGGGCAGCTTTTCGGTCCTCGATTACCACAAGCTGCCGCTGCCCTTGAACGCGCAGATCCTGCTCTTCATCGCGTTTCTCATGGCGTTCGCGGTAAAGGTGCCGATGTGGCCCGTGCACACCTGGCTCCCGGACGCCCACGTCGAGGCACCGACCGGGGGTTCGGCGGTGCTGGCGGCGATCCTGCTGAAGCTCGGCGCATACGGCTTCGTGCGCTTTTCGCTCCCCATCCTGCCGGATGCGAGCCATTACCTCGCGGGCTTCATGATCACGCTGTCGCTCATCGCCATCATCTACATCGGCCTCGTGGCCCTCGTGCAGACCGACATGAAGAAGCTGATCGCGTACTCGTCGATCTCGCACATGGGCTTCGTGACCCTGGGCTTCTTCATCTTCAACGCCTATGGCATGGAAGGGGGCCTCGTGCAGATGATCTCGCACGGATTCGTCTCCGCGGCCCTGTTCCTGTGCGTGGGCGTGCTCTACGACCGGATGCATTCGCGCAATATCGCCGACTACGGCGGCGTCGTGAACACCATGCCGCGGTTCGCCGCGCTGATGATGCTGTTCGCGATGGCGAACTGCGGGCTGCCCGCGACGAGCGGCTTCGTCGGCGAGTTCATGGTGATCATGGGCGCGATGAAGTTCAATTTCTGGATCGCGTTCCTCGCCGGAACGACGCTCGTCTTCGGCGCCGCCTACACGCTGTGGATGTACAAGCGCGTGATCTTCGGCGAGGTGGCCAACCGGCACGTGGCGGAGCTCACCGATGCCAATGCGCGCGAGCTCCTGGTCCTCGGCCTGCTCGCGATCGCCGTGCTGTGGCTGGGCCTGTATCCCGCGCCGTTCACCGAGATCATGCACGCCTCGGTGAACGAGCTGCTCAAGCACGTTGCGGTGAGCAAGCTGTGAAGGGCATGGAAGAATGCTGACGCGCCTCCCCATCATGCTGCTCGCGTATCCGGAGATCTTCCTGCTCGCGGCCGCGTGCGCGATCCTCGTGATCGACCTTTATCTGAAGGACGCGACGCGCTGGGTCACCTATGCGCTGTCGCTCGCCGCGCTGCTCGGCTGCGCGGTGCTCACGACGATCGTCACCGGGATGACCGGCGGGCAGCTCGCCACCACCTTCAACGGCATGTTCGTCTCCGACATGATGGCCAGCACGCTCAAGATGTTCACGTACATCGTGGTGGCGCTGTGTCTGGTGTATTCGCGCGTCTACATGGCCGAGCGCGGCCTGTACCGCGGCGAATACTTCGCGCTGGCGCTGTTCGCCACGCTGGGGATGATGGTGATGATCTCCGCCAACCACTTCCTCACGCTCTACCTGGGCTTGGAGCTCATGTCGCTGTGCCTGTATTCCCTGGTCGCCCTCAACCGCGATTCCGCGGTCTCGAGCGAAGCGGCGATGAAGTACTTCGTGCTGGGCGCGATCGCCTCGGGCCTGCTGCTCTACGGAATGTCGATGATCTACGGC
>VBCA01000047.1 GCA_005881575.1 Betaproteobacteria bacterium | reverse complement strand
TTCGTTTCGTTTCCCGGCGCCGCCACCGCGATCGGATTGGTCGACAGCAAGAGGTCGATCCCGCCCCAGGGCGCCATGTGGTTGGCGTTTCCGACCGCTAGATACAGCCCGATCATGTCGTGCGCCAGCGGCATCGCCGCGTAGAGCGACGCCGGCCCCGCGTGGTTGCTGCGATGGACGCCGACCCAGGCCGCGCCCGCTGTCTTCGCTTTCGCGATCGCGGTCTTCGCGGCGAAGCTCATCACCACGTGCCCCATGCCGTTGTCGCCGTCGACGAGCGCCATGCCCGCCGCTTCGCGCGCGACCTTCACCTTCGGCTTCACGTTGACCGCGCCCCCTTTGATGCGGCGCACGTACTGCGGCAGGCGGAAAATTCCGTGTCCATCGGCGCCTTGGAGGTCGGCGCGCACCATCAGCTCGGCGCAGGTGGCGGCGTCCTTTGCGGGCAGTCCGACCGCGAGCAGGGCATCGGCGGTGAAGCGCTTGAGCAGGGCCGCAGGCAGGCGCTGCGGGGGAGCGCTAGTGGCTGCGTCGGCTTTCATTGTGCACGTTCCGGCTGGCGGGACATGTCCGAACCCTAACACGGGGGCGAATGCTCAACAACGCTCGTAGGGCGCCCGGTATGATTCGCTCTCCATCCGATGGGAGCGATCTTGAAGAAGACGAAAGTCGCGCTTGCTTTTTTTTCCGCGCTTTGCGTGCAGCACAGCCCCGCGCAGGAGAATGAAAAACCCGACCAGGTCCGCATCATCGGTCACTACGAAAACGCAGTCGGCACCTCGGACGCGGCGAGCCAGGGCACCATCACCCCGCAGCTGATCGAGGCGCGGCCGATGCTGCGTCCGGGCGAAGTGCTCGAGTACGTTCCCGGAGTGATCATCACCCAGCACAGCGGCGACGGCAAGGCGAACCAGTATTTCCTGCGCGGCTTCAACCTCGATCACGGCACCGACTTCCTCACCACGATAAACCACATGCCGGTGAACCTGCCGACGCACGCGCACGGGCAGGGCTATTCCGACATCAACTTCCTCCTGCCCGAGCTGGTGTCGCGGGTCGCGTACAAGAAGGGTCCGTATTTCGCCGAGGAAGGCGACTTCTCCTCCGCCGGCGCCGCCGACATCGACTACTACACCAAGATGCCGAAGGGAATCGCCTCGCTAGCGCTCGGCAACAACGGCTACCGGCGCGCGATGGCGGCGAATTCCTTCGATTCCGGGCCGGGCCACCTGCTCTACGGCTTCGAGCTGTTCCACAACGACGGCCCGTGGATCAATCCGGAGGACTACCGCAAGCTGAACGGCGTGCTGCGCTTCAGCGAGGGAACGAACGCGGACGGCTACACCCTGTCCCTCATGGGCTACACCGGCAAATGGAACGCGACCGACCAGATCCCGCAGCGCGCGGTGGACGACGGGACGATCTCGCGCTTCGGCGCGATCGATCCGAGCGACGGCGGTAACACCTCGCGCTACAGCGTGTCGCTCGACCGGCACAAGGTGCTCGAGAACGGCGCTGTGTTTCACATGGATGTCTACGCGATCAAGTACCGGCTGAATCTCTTTTCAAACTTCACTTATTTTCTCAACAATCAAACGGACGGCGACCAGTTCGAGCAGTCCGACGACCGCACGATCATCGGCCTGACGCCGAGCTGGGTCTTCAACGGGAAATGGGACGAGCATCAGACAACCCACAAGCTCGGGGTCGATGCGCGCCGCGACGACATCAACGTGGCGCTGTACGACACCGCCGCGCGGGACCGGCTCGGCCCGCCGGTGCGCTCGGACAAGGTCCTGCAGACGGGCGCAGGCCTCTACTACGAGAACGCGATGCAGTGGAGCGACACGTTTCGCAGCATCGCGGGCGTGCGCGAGGATTTCTACGACGCACGCGTGGACAGCGACAACCCCGCGAATTCCGGGACGACGAACGCACACATCGCCTCGCCCAAGCTCAGTTTCATTTTCGGTCCGTTCGACAAGACCGAGTATTTCTTGAACACCGGGCAGGGCTTTCACAGCAACGATGCGCGCGGAACGACGATCGCCGCCCCGACGAGAGTCCCCGCTCTGGTCAAGACGCGCGGGGAGGAGATCGGGATGCGCACCGAGGTGGTTCCGCACCTTCAATCCTCGCTCTCGCTGTGGCGCCTCGCCTTGGACTCCGAGCTGGTATTCAGGGGAGACACGGGCAACACCGAGGCGAGCCGCCCGAGCCTGCGCCGCGGCATCGAGTGGTCGAACCGCTATATCCCGCACGACTGGCTGCTCGTCGACCTCGACCTTTCGGCGTCGCGCGCGCGATTCACCGAGGACGATCCGCTGGTGCCCGGCAACTACATTCCGGGCGCGATCGACCGGGTCGCGTCGCTGGGGGTGACGGTGAAGGACCTCGGGCCCTGGTCGGGGACGGTGCACGCGCGCTACTTCGGCCCGCGGCCGCTGAAGGAGGACAACAGCCAGCGCTCGCAGTCGTCGACGATTTTTTCCGCGCGCGCGTCCTACAAGGTCGACGCGAAGACCAGCGTCAATTTCGACGTCTTCAATCTCTTCAACCGCAAGTCGAACGACATCGAGTACTACTATGCGTCACGCCTGAATAATCCCGTTCAGCCCGAGCCCGCTTCTGGAGTACAAGACATCCACTTCCACCCGGCGGAGCCGCGCACCGCGCGGCTGGCGCTGGTCATGCACTATTGAGGGGTCCTACTTCGGAATCGTCACCAGCGTGACGGTATTGACCAGGCTGTTGGCCAGCACGAAGTTGCTGTCGGGCGTGACCGAAGTATTGCGCACGATGTTGCCGCCGCCCGGGATCGCCCAGCTCTGGAATTTCTCGGTCTTGGGATCGAAGCGCACCACGGTGTTCGGCTTGGCTTCGGATTCGCTGTACCAGATGACGTCGTGGATCGCCGAGATGCCGTAAGGCGCGGATTTCGGTCCGCTCGGCGACTGCCACTCGGAGACTTTGCCGCTCGCCGGATCCAGGCGCCCTAGATAGCCGCGCGCATAGTCGGTGTACCAGACCCTGTCGTCGCTCGTGATCGCGATGCGCCGCGGGCGCGCGCCCGGATCCGGGAGCTTGTACTCGCGGATCGCGAGCGTCGCCGGATCCACCGCGGCCACGCTGTTCGCGCCGAATTGCACGACGAACACCGTGCCCTTGGAATTCACGGCCATGCCATAGGGACGCGACTTGGGGGTGGGCGGCGTGAGGAGCTTGATCTCGCCCGATTTCGGGTCGAGCCGCCCGATGCGGTTGGCGTTCTGGACGGTAAACCAGAGGATGCCGGCTTTATCGAAAATCAGCGTGTGTGGATCCTTAGCGTTCGGGTCCGGCATCGGGTACTCGGTCACCGCGCCCGTCTTCGGGTCGAGCCTGCCGATCAAGGCTCCGGTGTTTCCGGTGTACCAGATGTCGCCATCCTTGTCCTCCATCAGGCCATGCGGTCCCGAATGAGCGGTCTTGAGCGGATATTCCCTGACTTTGCCTGTCTTCGGATCGACGCGGCCGAGCACGTTGGCCATCTGGCCCGAGTACCAGAGCGCACCGTCGCGCGTCGCGAGCGGGTCGTGCGGCCGCGAGCCGGGCGTGGCCGCATTCCAGATCCTCATCGAGACCTTGAGCGGTCCCTTGACGACCACGGCGGCGGCCTTTTCCTTTTCCGGATAGGTCTTGATCAGGTAATCCGTCATCGGCGCAATCTCGTCCTTCGAGAGCGCCACGCCGTGGTTGGTCATCATGCGCACGACCGTGTGCCAACCCTTGGCGTCGTAGCCGGAGCCGACGCGCGCGCTCAGCGCGTGGCAGCTATTGCAATGGGCGTCCACCAGCTCCTTGCCCTTGTCCCCGGACGAACTTTTCTGGGCCCAAGCGGGAAGCCCGCAGCAGAGCAGAGCGGCTGACAACAGGGACACAAGGGAATTTCTCGACATGGTTTCTCCGTTTGAAAAGGACCTGCGGCGGCTGAAGGTACTGCGATCGCGGACGGAAGTCCAGAGGGTCGGGCCCCGCGGGGTATAGACTACGCTTGGAGCGTCGCTCATCGCGCCCTGAACGGGTATATTGAGGACGAATTTTGCGCTGGGATAAGGCCTTGCTTGCACTGTGGGCGCTGTTGCCCGCCCTTGCGTGGGCGGCGGAGCCCCCGGTTGCCCTGCTCACGATCAACGGCGCGATCGGGCCCGCGATCGCCGATTACGTCCATCGCGGCGTCGAGCAGGCCGCGAAGCAGGGCGCCCAGTTATTGGTGTTGCAGATGGACACGCCGGGCGGCCTCGACACTTCGATGCGCGCAATCATCAAGGACATCCTGGCTTCGCCCGTACCCGTAGCCGCCTTCGTCGCCCCGGGCGGGGCGCGCGCTGCGAGCGCGGGAACCTACATTCTCTACGCGAGCCACATCGCCGCGATGGCGCCGGCGACCAATCTGGGCGCCGCAACCCCCGTTGCCATCGGCGCGCCGGGCGGGGGCGCACAGGACGAGGACGGCAAGGCGGACGGAAAGACGGACGGAAAGGCCGGCAAGACCGGAAAAGGCGAAGCCGGGGGCACCTCGAGCACGATGACACGCAAGCAGGTCAACGACGCTTCGGCGTACATCCGCAGCCTCGCGCAGATGCGCGACCGCAATGCGGAATGGGCTGAGCGCGCCGTGCGGGAGGCCGTGAGCCTGTCCGCGTCCGAGGCGCTCAAGATGAAGGTCATCGACCTCGTCGCCGAAAACGTGCCCGATCTGCTCAGGCGGCTGGACGGCCGCAAGCTGAAGGTGTCGGATGCGGAGCGCGTGCTGCGGACCGCAGGGGTGGTCGCGACCCCGGTGGAGCCCGACTGGCGCACGCGGTTCCTGTCGGTCGTCACCGATCCGAGCATCGCCTACGTCCTCATCCTGCTCGGGATCTACGCCCTGGTATTCGAGTTTTCCAACCCCGGCCTCGTGTTTCCGGGCGTCGTCGGCGCGATCTGCGTGCTGGTCGCGCTCTACGCGTTTCATCTTCTGCCGGTCAACTACGCGGGCCTCGCGCTCATGCTGGTGGGCATCGCATTCATGGTGGGGGAGCTGTTTTTCCCCGCGTACGGGTCGCTCGGAATCGGCGGGGCGATCGCCTTCGTGATCGGCTCGGTGATCCTCATCGATACCGACGTTCCCGGCCTCGGCGTTCCTCTTTCGCTCGTGCTCGGGCTCGCCGCCGGGAGCGCAGCGTTCCTGTTCCTGGTGGTCGGCATGGCCTTGAAGGCGCACCGGCGCCCGGTCGTGAGCGGGCGCGAAGAGCTCCTCGGCAGCACCGGTGAGGCGCTCGAAGACTTCGAGCAGGAAGGCTGGGCGCGCGTCCACGGCGAGACCTGGCGCATCCGCAGCGCGGCGCCCCTCAGGGCGGGTCAGCGCGTGCGCGTCGTTGCAATGCACGGCCTGCTGCTCGAGGTCGTGCCCGAGCCCTGATACTGCTTCCACGAACGGAGGGTTGATCATGTTCAGTTTCATTCTCGGCGCGCTGCTGGTCCTCGTCGTCCTCCTGGTGTGGGCTTTCAGGATCCTGCGCGAGTACGAGCGCGGCGTCGTCTTCAACCTCGGGCGCTACTGGGCGGTGAAGGGGCCGGGATGGTTCATCCTCGTCCCGGTGATCCAGCAGATGGTGAAAATGGACCTGCGCACGGTGGTCCTCGACGTGCCGCCGCAGGACGTGATCTCGCGCGACAACGTCTCGGTGAAGGTGAACGCGGTGGTGTATTTCCGCGTCGTCGATCCGCAGAAGGCCGTGATCCAGGTGGCGGATTTCCTCAATGCGACGAGCCAGCTCGCGCAGACGACGCTGCGCGCGGTGCTCGGCAAGCACGAGCTCGACGAGATGCTCGCCGAGCGCGAGAAGCTGAACGTCGACATCCAGAAGACCCTCGACGCGCAGACCGAAGCCTGGGGCATCAAGGTCTCGAACGTCGAGATCAAGGACGTCGACCTGAACGAGACGATGGTGCGCGCGATCGCGCGCCAGGCCGAGGCCGAGCGCGAACGGCGCGCCAAGGTGATCCACGCCGAAGGCGAGCTGCAGGCCTCGGAAAAGCTCCTGCAGGCGGCGCAGATGCTCTCGAAGCAGGCCGAGGCGATGCAGCTGCGCTACCTGCAGACCTTGAGCAACATCGCCGGCGACAAGACTTCGACCATCGTATTCCCGGTGCCCATGGATCTGATCACGCCGATGCTGGAGGCGATGCGCAAGAGGAACCCGTAAGGTTCGGGGCCGTCCAACGACCAAACCTCACTGCTATCCAAAGGAGCCGATCATGCCCTTCAATGCCCAACCCGGATTGCTGCGCGAAGTGCTGCGCTCCACGCGAGGCGTCTGGATCGCGCTGCTCGCGCTGGTGGCGATCGGCACGTTCTGGAACGTCCCGGCGCGCACGGGAGAACTCGCAGTTGCGCTGCCCGCGCCCGCGATCGACAATCCGAAGGCCGCGGGCCCCCTGCAGACCGCAGTGATCGCCGGCGGCTGCTTCTGGGGCGTGCAGGGTGTCTTCCAGCACGCCAAGGGCGTCAAGCAGGCGCTGTCCGGCTACTCGGGTGGAGAGAAGAGCAGCGCCGATTACGAGAAAGTCGGAAGCGGCCGCACCGGCCACGCCGAGTCGGTGCAGATCGTTTTCGATCCCAAAGAGATCTCTTACGGAGACATCCTGCGGATTTATTTTTCGGTCGCGCACGATCCGACCGAGCTCAACCGCCAGGGGCCCGATGTCGGCACGCAGTACCGCTCTGCGATTTTTTACGGCGACGCGTCGCAGCAGCGCATCGCGCAGGCCTATATCGACCAACTGCGGAAGGCGCGGGCGTTCGCCCGGCCCATCGTCACGCGCGTCGATCCGCTCAAGGGATTCTATCCCGCCGAAGCCTATCACCAGGACTTTCTGGTTCGCAACCCGACTTATCCGTACATCGTGATCAACGACCTGCCGAAGATCGCGAATCTCAAACGGCTGCTTCCGGATCAGTATCGGGAGAAACCCGTCCTGACTGCGGCGGCGTCCTAACCTGAAAAAACCGGCCGCAGATACTCGCAGCGATCGTGCAAGGCTTCAAACGTGACCATACTTCTTCAGAACCTCTTCTAGGCTCGCGCCCCGGCCGAGATCGCGCCGAATGCGCCCTTCCTTTGAAGTCATGCGCTCGGCCTCGGCCAGCACCTTCGCCGCGACCCGCTTCGGGATCACGATGACGCCGTCGGTGTCCGCCAGCACGAAATCGCCGGGGCGCACCTTGACGCGCTTGCTCGTTGCCCCCGGCATGTCGACGGGCACCTGCCAGTCCGTCACTTTCCAGCGGCCGATCGACTGCACCGGCGTGCGGTAGCGGGCGTAGACCGGAAACCTCTGTCTCGCGATCCACTCGATGTCCCGGATGCCGCCGTCGACGAGGGCGCCGGCGCAGCCGCGCCGCTTCATGCCGAGTGCGATCAGCTCGCCGAAAAAACATACGCCCCTGCCTTCGCCCGACCACACGGCGAGCTCTCCCGGGCCGACGCCGTCCACCGCCTTCATCTTCTGCGGATCGCCGCCCCCGGCATAGCGCGTCATGTGGCCGTGGATGGTATAGGCCCAGCCGCCCATCCTGCCCGCGTTCGCGGGATGGGGCGCGAATTGGGGCGCGAGCCCTTGGTCGGGGAGACCGAGCACGTCGAGCACGTCGGCGACGGTCGCCGTGTCCACCTTGAGATAGCGGGTACGGATAGAATCGCGTAGCTTGCGGACGGCGCTTTTGTTCACTTTCCCTTCTTACCGACTGGGGATCGATCCGGCCTCGCGGTAACACATCCGACCGCCGCAAGCCCTACAATTCCGCAGGGTACAGGAATGAAGAATTTAAGCACGCGCAGCAAGCTGATCCTCCTGGTCGTCGTTCCGGCGCTGCCGGTGCTCGCCCTCACCCTGTACAGCGCGTTCGAAGAGCGCGCCCTCAATCTCGCGGGCATTGCGCTCGTCACGATCCTGCTCGTGCTCGGGGCGTGGTACGGCACCGAAGTCTTCGTTCTCCGCAATATCAGAACGCTTCTCGATACCGCGCGGCGCGTACGATCCGGCGACCTCGGCGCGCGCACCGGCCTACACCACGAAAGGGACGAGCTCAACCAAGTCGGACGGGAATTCGACGAAATGGCCGAGACGCTGCAGCGGCGGGATTTGGAATTGAAGAAGGCGATGCAGGAGCTCCAGGAGCAGGCGATTACCGATCCGCTGACCGGGCTGCACAACACGCGCTACCTGCGAGAGCTTCTGCCAGGCGAGCTGCTGAGGGCCAAGCGCAAGGGCAGCCCGCTAGCGGTGATCATGATCGACGTCGATCACTTCAAGCGGGTCAACGATTCGCTCGGACACGAGGCCGGGGACCGGGTGCTCAGGGAGCTCGGCGCGCTGTTCAAGCAGAGTATCCGCGGCAGCGACATCGCCTGCCGCTACGGCGGCGAGGAGTTCGCAATCATTCTGGTCGATGCCACGTCCGAAAGCGCGCGGCGCAAGGCCGAAGACATTCGCGCGGCGGTCAAGCGCCTGAAGCTGAGCCACGGCGGTAAGCCGATCGGCGACGTTACCGTATCGCTCGGCGTCGCGCTGTTTCCCTACCATGCCGACCAGACGACCACCCTGTTGCGCAGGGCCGACGAAGCCTTGTATCAGGCAAAGGGTGCCGGACGCGACCGGGTCGCGGTCAGCGACGCAGGCGCCGCTCCGCAGGGGCGTGAAACCCCTAAGTCCCATAGCGCACCGGCGAGGTGAACTGCCCGAACGCGGCGAGCGCGCTGTAGCAGGCGAGCATCGCGGTCTTGGGATTGTCCGGGGAGGGCACGCTCTCGAAACGAAGATTGATCGTGCCCGTCTTGCCGCGGATCGTGATGAAGTGGGTGTTGAACTTCAGCGCCGGGTCGGCCACCACTTTCAGGCGCGTGCGGTCGAAGCCGATGCCGGCGAGTGAAAGCACCGCCGCGATGTTGACGTTCGCGGGAAAGTGCGGCACGCCCTCGCGCGCGGTGCCCTCGAACAAGGTCACCGGACCGGCGAGGCGCTCGAGATCGATTTTCATGCGCTCGACGTAGGCGATGCCTTTCCACGCCGCCGGCGGCTTGGTCACGGCGATGCTCACTTCGTCCACGCCGGCCGCGCAGGCGGCCTTGAGCGCGTCGAGTCCCCCGATCCCGCCCGAGGGAACGTAGAGCAGCGCATGGTGCTCCGCCGAAGCGCGCTCCAGGCGCCCGCGCAACCCGTCGTCGCACAGCGCCCCGCCCGAGAGCACGATGACGGCGATGCCGTTGGAGAGCAGCGCCTCGGCGTGCTCGCGCACGGCGTCGTGGGAGGCGGCTTCGATGACGACTTCGGGGCGGGCGGCGATCAGCTCGTCCACCCCGAGCACGAAGGGCACGCCGAACTCGCGAGCGAGCGCTTTGCCCCGGGAATTTTCGTTGCGGCCGGCGATCGCCACCACCTTGGCGCCGCCCATCTCGCCGCTGCGCGCGTGCTCTAGGAAGAGCCTCGCGATGACGCCGCCGCCGAGGAGGCCGACCCGCATGTCAGCCGCGCTGCGCTTTCTTCCTGAGCAGCCGCTCGCGCACCTTTTGCACGTCTACGATGAACCGCTCGTGCGTGCCGCGCGCGACCGCGTCGGGGCCGTCGTCGACCGTCGCCTCGAAGCTCACGCGCCTGCCATCGACGTTCGCGAGCTTGATGGAGATCGTGATTTCGGCACCGAGCAGCGCAGGGCCCACGTGCTCCCAGTTTACCCGGGTTCCGACCGAGTCCTCGCCCGGGTCGAGGTGTCCGAGCAGGAAGTCCCTGCACGTGTACTCGACGTCGCTGATGATGCGCGGCGTGGCGTAGACGCGGCAATCGTCGCCCATGAAGTTGATGACGCGAGGCTCGTCGACGGTGATTTTCCTCGTAACGGCGAGGCCGGGCTTCAAGCTGGGTTTCATTTTCGCTCCTGGCCGGGAATCTTCGGTATTCCGGCGTTATTATGCCTGCTGGGGAACCCGATGAGCTCGACGGAGAACCTGAGGCTAGGATTGAAGGGCGCTGCGGAGCTGGTCGTGCGCGAGGAGCACACCGCGCCGCGCGTCGGCAGCGGCCGCGTGCATGTGCTCGCCACTCCGGTGATGATCAACGTGATCGAGGCCGCGGCGCTCGCCGCGATCGAGCACTTACTACCCGAGGGCCATCAGTCGCTCGGCACGCGCCTGGATATCCGGCACTTCGCGGCGACGCCCGTGGGGATGCGCGTGCGCGCGGAGGTCGAAGTCATGAAAGTGGAAGGGCGTACTGTCACGTTCCGCGTGGCGGTGGGCGACGAAAAGGAACCGATCGGCGACGGCACGCACGAGCGCATGGTCGTCAACGTGGCGCGATTCGATGTGCGCGTGCAGGACAAGGTCGCGATGGTGCGCGGCCGGGCCTGAAGCGGACCTCCGAGGGCGTCAGGCCAGCGCCCGCGTGGCGATTTCGAGCACGCCTTTCGAAACGCCCTTCGCGCTGCTGATGCGCTCGAGCGCGGTTCGCGCGTGCGCCTGGCGCCCGGCGTCGAACTTTTTCCAGCGATCGAAGCCGCGCGCCATGCGCGCCGCGACCTGCGGGTTGATCGCGTCGAGCGCGATCACCTGCTCGGCGAGGAACGCGTAGCCGGAGCCGTCGGCCGCGTGGAAGTGCACCTGGTTGCCGCGGAATCCGCCGATCAGTGCGTACACCTTGTTGGGGTTCCTGATGTTGAAGGCCGGGTGGGTCATCAGGCGCTTCACGTCGGCGAGCGCCGAAGGCAGCCGCGCCGTCGCCTGCACCGCGAGCCACTTGTCCACCACCAGAGGCTCGGTCTCCCACTTGCCGTAGAAGGCATCCAGCGCCCGCGCCCGCTCCGGGCAGTCGCAATTGGCGAGCATGCACAGCGCCGCGAGCGCGTCGGTCATGTTGTCCGCGGCCTCGAACTGCTTCATGCATAGCGCGCGCACGCCGGCGTCCTCGAGCTCCATGAGGAGGCCGAGCGCAGAGTTCTTCAGCGCACGCCTGCCGGCGGAGGCCGCATCGGGCGAGTAGGGACGTGCGCTCCCGTGTGCGCGGTAGACCGCGTGCAGTTCCTCCTTGAGCGCGGCGGCGAGGCGCCGCTTGAGCCCGTCGCGCACCGCGTGGATCGCGTCCGGGTCGGCCACCGGCACCTGCTCGGCGATATAGTTCTCCGAAGGCAGCGCGAGCATTTCGGCCGCGAACGCCGGATCCCTCGATGAGTCGGACACCACGCGCGCGGCCGCGTCGACGAAATCGCGCGGCATTTCGAGCGCACGCCCGCCCTGCGCCGCGGCGATTCCGCGGAGCACGATGCCCAGGGCAAGTCGCTGCCCGGCCTCCCAGCGGTTGAAGGCGTCTGAGTCGTGCGCCATGAGATGCGTGAGCTCCGTCTCGGTGTAATCGTGCGTGACGATCACCGGAGCGGAAAAATTGCGCAGCAGGGAGAGCACGGGCTTCGCCGCGATATTCTCGAAAACAAAGCGCTCCTCGGGCGCCTTCACCGACAGCACGCGCGTGCCTTCGGCGAGCAGATCGCGGCCGTCCGGCCCGACCAGCCCGACCGCGAATGGGATGTGGAAAGGCAGCTTCGTTTCCTGTCCCGGCGTAGGGGGGCAGGACTGCCTTACCGAGAGCACATAGGTTTTTTGGGCGGCGTCGTGCTCGCCCGTGACCTCCAGTACCGGCGTCCCGGCCTGGTCGTACCATCGCATGAACTGGGAGAGGTCAGCGCCCGCGGCATCGGCCATCGCCCGCACGAAATCGTCGCAGGTCACCGCCTGCCCGTCGTGCCGCGCGAAGTACAGGTCCATCCCTTTGCGGAAATTCTGCGCGCCGATCAGCGTGCGGATCATGCGCACGACCTCCGCGCCTTTCTCGTAGACGGTGCTCGTGTAGAAATTGTTGATCTCCATGTAGGAAGCCGGCCGCACGGGATGCGCCATCGGCCCGGCGTCCTCGGCGAACTGACCGCCGCGCAGCTCGCGCACCTCGCGGACGCGCTCGACCGCCCGGGAATAGTTGTCCGCGCCGAACTCCTGGTCGCGGAATACGGTGAGCCCTTCTTTGAGCGACAACTGAAACCAGTCGCGGCAGGTGACGCGGTTGCCGGTCCAGTTGTGAAAGTACTCGTGCGCGATCACGCGGTCGATGCCGAGGTAATCGTCGTCGGTGGCGGTGTCTGGCCGCGCGAGTACGTACTTGGTGTTGAAGACGTTGAGGCCCTTGTTTTCCATCGCGCCCATGTTGAAGTCGCCCACGGCGACGATCGCATAATCATCGAGGTCGACTTCCAGGCCGAACACGTCCTCGTCCCACTTCATGGATTTCTTCAGCGCCTGCATGGCGAAGCCGCACTGGTCGAGCTTGCCCGGATCGACGTAAATTGCGAGGCGCACCCGCCGCCCCGAGCGCGTGACGAATTGGTCCTCGAGCTTGTCGAGCTTCGCCGCGACCATGGCGAAAAGATACGAGGGCTTGGGGAAGGGGTCCTGGAACCTCGCCCACTTGCGGGCGCCCGCTTCATCGCCACTTGCGACGAGGTTGCCGTTCGACAGCAGCACCGGATACTTGTTGCGGTCGGCGTGTATCGTCACCGAATACTTCGCCATCACGTCCGGCCGATCGATGAAGTACGTTATTCGCCGGAAGCCTTCCGCCTCGCACTGGGTGAAGAACCCGCTCTCCGCTCCGTACAGGCCGGTCAGCTTGGTGTTCGTGCGTGGGGTGATCCTGCACGCGGTTTCCAGCACGAACCGCGGGGGCGGTTTTGCGATCGCAAGGTGCAGCTCCCCGAGAGCGTAGTCGCCCGCGGCGAGCTTCTTGCCGTCCAACGCGGCCGACTCGAACTCGAGCTCCTCGGCGTCGAGAACGAGGGGCGCGCTCGGATCGGCAGACCTGGGATTGCGCGAACCTTTGAGACGGGAGCGGACGCGAGCGTGATCCTCGAACAACTCGATGTCGAGATCGACGGTCTCGATCAGAAAGGCGGGCGGCGCGTAGTCCTCGAGTCGAATTGGGACGGGCGCGGGATCACGCATCGGTGGTGTTTTCCCGCTATGCCTCTGGAAGGGGGATGAACTCGTCGTCCCCCGGAACCCGGTCGAAGCGTTGCTCGCGCCAGCGAACCTTGGCCTCCTCCAGGAGCTCGCGCGAGCTCGCGACGAAGTTCCACCAGATCAGGCGCTCGCCGTCCGCTTTTTCCCCGCCGATCAGCATCAGGCGGGCGCGCGTCAGGGCCTTCACCTCCACCGGCTCGCGATGCGCGATGACCGCCATGTGCTGCGCAGGGAGAGGCGTGCCGGCCACGGTCACGTCCCCCTCGAGAGCGTATACGGCGCGCTCTTCGTGCCCGGCCTCGAGCTCGAAGGCGCGGTGTGCGTCGATCTCGACGCCTACGAAGAGGGTTTGGCTGAACACGGGTGCGGGCGAACGCTTTCCGAAGGCGCTGCCCGCGACGACACGCAATTCCACGCCCGGGGCGGAGACGCGCGGCAGCGTCGCCTTGGGATGATGGCTGAACGCGGGATCGACGAGCTCGTTCTTTTTCGGGAGCGCGACCCAAGTCTGCAAGCCCTGCAGGCGCGCGCCGGCGCGGCGCAGCTCCGGCGCAGTGCGCTCTGAATGGACTATGCCGCGGCCGGCGGTCATCCAGTTGACATCACCCGGGGCGATCGCCTGCACCGTGCCGAGGCTGTCACGGTGCAGGATTTCGCCTTCGAACAAATAGGTGACCGTCGCCAAGCCTATGTGCGGATGCGGGCGCACGTCGATGCCGCTGCCCGGCGCGAAAACGGCAGGACCCATGTGATCGAAAAAAATGAATGGAC
Source organism: Betaproteobacteria bacterium (assembly GCA_005881575.1). Classification (GTDB taxonomy): domain Bacteria; phylum Pseudomonadota; class Gammaproteobacteria; order Burkholderiales; family SG8-39; genus VBDM01. The sequence continues at coordinate 23,604 of VBCA01000047.1, read as the reverse complement.
CGACCATCCGGTGCGGCATTCCGGGGAGGATTCTGCGCACCGAGAACCCGCCGAGGTCGCGGGTGTGCGGCTTGAGCAGGGAAAGGCCGCTTGCGCTCATGCGAGGCGGCGGTTTTCCTTCAGCATCTTCTCGCACTCCGCAGCTGTCGTCGGTATCGAGAAGTAATAGCCCTGGATCTCGTCGCAGCCGTTCGCCGCGAGCAACTCGAGCTGCTCCTGGGTTTCCACGCCCTCGGCCACGACCTTCAGTTTGAGGCTGTGCGCGAGGCCGATGATCGCGAGGGTGATCATCGCGTCCTCCGGGTCCGTGGTGATGTCGCGAATGAAGGAGTGGTCGATCTTGAGCGCGTCGATCGGGAAACGCTTCAGGTACGCGAGGCTCGAATAGCCCGTGCCGAAATCGTCCACCGAGATCTTCACGCCCGAGTCTTTCAGCCCGCGCAGCGTGCGCGCGGCGCCTTGCGGATCGCTCATCAGCAGGGACTCGGTGAGCTCGAACTCTACGAGCGACGGATCGATGCCCGCCTCGCGCAGGATGTGCCGCACGATAGACTCGAAGTCTTTCTGCTGGAACTGGCGCGCGGAGAGGTTCACCGTTACGGGCAATACCGCGAGGCCGCTCCGCTGCCATGCCTGGATCTGCGCGCACACTTCGCGCAACACCCTTTCGCCCACCGGCACGATCAGGCCCGTGTCCTCGAGAACCGAAACGAATTCTCCCGGCAGGATCAGACCCTTCTCGGGATGCCGCCAGCGCAGCAGCGCCTCGAAGCCGCAGATGAGGCGGGTCTCGAGGGCCACCTTGGGCTGGTAGTGGAGGAGGAACTCCTGCTGATCGATCGCCCGGCGCAGCGCCGCCTCCATCTGCACGCGCGCGAGCGCCCGCTCGTTCATCTCGCGGGTGAAGTACTGGTAGGTGTTGCGGCCCTGTTCCTTGGCACGATACATGGCGGTGTCGGCGTTCATGACCAGGGCTTCGGGGTTGTCGCCGTCGGCCGGAAACAGGGTGATGCCGATGCTCGCGCTGACATAGGTGTCGTGCGAATCGAGCTTGAACGGCCGGGCGAGGGCGTCCAGGACTTTTTGCGCAACGACGCCGGCGTCCCCCGGTTTTGCAAGGTCCGACACGATTGCGCCGAACTCGTCGCCGCCGAACCGGCCCACGGTGTCGCCGCTGCGCACGCACTGCGAAAGACGCTCGGCCGCTTCCTTGAGGAGCTTGTCCCCAGCGCTGTGTCCCTGGGTGTCGTTCACCAGCTTGAAGCGGTCAAGGTCGATGAAGAGCACCGCCATGGGTTGCCCGCTGCGTCGCGCGTGCGCCACGGTTTTCAACAGGCGGTCGTGGAAGAGGTGCCGGTTGGGCAGGCCGGTCAGAGAGTCGAATTGCGCGAGACGCTCGAGGCGCTCCTCCGCGCTCCTGCGCTCGATCGCGACCGCCAGTATGTTCGCCACGCTCTGCAGGAAGCTCGCGTCGTCCACGCCGAATTGGTGCGCGCCGCGCGAGTGCGCGCTGAGTATTCCGAACGTTCCGGCCGTTCCGAATATGGGGACCTGGATGCCGCTGCGCACGCCCAACCGCAAAAGGGGGGAATCCGAGAATCGCTCGTCCTTCGCCAGATCTTCGGTGATGAGAGGCTCGCGGCGCGACAGCACGAATTCGAGGCGGCCCTCCGGGCGTATGGCCACCGTCCGGCGCGCCATCGTCTCGCTCGGCCAGCCCGATGCCGCCTTGATGAGAAGTTGTTTGGCGCTTTCGTCGAGCTCGAGCACGGTGCAGAAGTCGGCCTTGAGCGCCACCGTGACGAGCTCCACGGCACGGGCGAGCACGTCTTCGACGTCGGAACTCGCGAAGGCCTGCTGGCCGAACTCGGCGATGAGGCGCTGCCGCAGCGCCTGGTTGTGGATTCTCTCCTCGGCCTGTTTGCGCGAGCTGATGTCGGCCATCGCGCCGATCATGCGCACCGCCCGTCCCGCGCCGTCCAGGATCACCTGCCCGCGGTCGAGCACGTGGACGAAACTGCCGTCGTGCCGCCGGAACCGGTACTCGTCGCTCCAGTACTCTCCGCCCGCGCCGATCACGCGATGCACTCCGGCGATGACCCGCCCCTGGTCGTCGGGATGGATGCCCTCGTACCAGGATTTGATCGTGCGGTCCGCTCCTTCGCTCGGATGGCCGAATACCTTGGTGAAGTTCTCGTTCCACCAGATTTCGTCGGTGATCAGGTCCCAGTCCCAGATCACGTCGTTGGTGGCCCGCACCGCCATGTCGAAGCGCTCGTTGCTCTTGCGGAGCGCCTCTTCCTGGGCGATGCGCTCGCGGATGTCGCGCGCCGTGACGACGACGATCCAGCTGTCTCCGGAGCGCATCACGCGCTGCCTCGATTCGAACGGCAGCTTCGAGCCGTCCTTGCAGCGGTATTCGCTCCTCATGCCCTGCGTCGACCCGGTCGCGATCATCTCGTCGTAGGCGGCCTCCAGCTCCTTCCGGGTGACGGGCATGATGTCCTCCGGGGTCATCGCGAGAAACGCTTCGCGCGAGTACCCGAGATTCCGGCAAACGGTTTCGTTCACGTCGATAAAGCGCAGCGTCTTGCGATCGACGAGCAGGATCATGTCGTCCGACATGTCCATGGAAGCGCGAAAGCGCAGCAACGCCTCCCCGCTTCGCTTGCTCTCGGTGATGTCCCGGCCTATTCCGCGGTAGCCGCGGAAACGCCCCTCAGAGTCGAAGATCGGCTTGCCGCTGATGCTGGCGATTTGGAGCTTGCCCGCGTTGTCGAGGCGGTGCCATTGCAGATCGCGGAAGGGCTGGTGCGCTTGCAGCAGCGCGCGGTGCGCCGTCCAGTCGGCCTCGGTCATGTTGAGCGTGGGCAATTCCCATCGGGTCTTTCCCAAGACTGATTGCGTCAGAGTCCCGAGGCGCCGGTGGAGATTGTCGGAAACCATGGTGAAGCGGAAGTTCTCGTCCTGCTCCCAGTACCAGTCCGAAGAGAGCTCGGTGAGGTTGCGGAAGCGTTCTTCGCTTTCGCGCAGCACTTCCTCCGCCTGCTTGCGCTGCACGAACTGTCCGATCTGCGCGCCGATCACGTGGATCGCCTGCATCAGGTGCTCGTCCGGTTCGCGGATCTCGCTGCTGTTGAAAGCGAGAACGCCGATCGTTTTTCCTCCGGAATTCACCGGGAATACGAATGCGCCGTGCATCCCCGCTTCGATGGCGATCGCCTGCTGCCACACGCGAGCATCCCGAGTGACATCCGCGACCCACAAGGGCTCGCCCGATTGCCAGACCTTTCCGGCCAGCCCGACGCCCGGGATGTAGGCCACTTTGCGCGAGCGCTCGATATACAGATCGAACTGCGGTCCGGGCTTGCTCCAGGCCTCTGCAAAGCGCAGAGCGCCGGCTTCGTCGTCGACGCGGAAGAACCGCCCGCACTCCCAGTCCTCCGCCTCGCAAACCGTGCGGATCACGGCCTTGAGCGCCGCGGCGACGCTGTCGGCTTCCGTAACCGAGCGCGCCACCGTGTGCTCTAGCCAAAGCAGCTGCTCGGCGCGCCTGCGCTTGGTGATGCGGCGAGCGAGGCCGCGGTATCCGGTGAAAACTCCCGCACTGTCGAACGTGGGAACGCCGGTGCTCGAGAAAAAGTGCTCCGCGCCGTTCGCGTCGACCAGCCGCACCTGGAAATCGCTGAAGGGCTGGCGGGCATCGAGCAATCTGCGGTGTTCCTCCCACGTGCCGTTGAGAGGCTGCTCACCGAGCTCCCAGCGCGTCTTTCCGATTATCGAAGAGACGGCTTCGGCGGAATCGCCGTGCAAGAAGGCCCAGGTAAAGCGGTGGCTGGCATCCTGTTCCCAGTACCAGTCGCCTGACAATTCGGCGATGGCGCGAAAGCGCGCCTCGCTTTCGCCCGGCCCTTCGCTCGCCTGCTTCGGCGCGGGCCGGTCGTTGCCTTTCTGTCTGGGGCGGGCGGACTGTCTCATGCGAGCGGCCATTGTAGACCGGCCCCTACAGCCCGTCCTAACGCATCACCCGGTTCCGCCCTGCGCGCTTGGCGCGATAAAGGGCTTCGTCCGCGGCGCGTATCACCAGGGCCGGCCTGATGAGCGTATCGTCGCGCTCGGCTGCGCCGATGCTCACGGTCACCGACAGCGTCTTTTCCGGAGCCCGTGTTGCGCGAAGGCGTGATCCCGTCGCCCTCTCCTTGGGCCGGTCCCCGCCGCGCACCGCCATTCTATAGTCCTCGATGTCCTTGCGCAGTCGCTCCAGGTGCGGCAATGCCTGCTCGAGCGTGCGATCGGAGAACAGCACGCAGAACTCCTCGCCGCCGTAACGGTACGAAGTGCCTCCGCCCTCGATCGTCGCAAGGCGGGCGGCGACGAGCTTCAGCACCTGGTCGCCGATATGGTGTCCGTGGGCGTCGTTGAACTGCTTGAAATTGTCAACGTCTATCATGCCGATGGCGTAGGTCGGGCCGAGGCCCGTGAGGCGCTCCTCGAGCGCGCGGCGGCTGGGCAGGTTCGTCAATTCGTCGCGGAAGGCGAGGCGGTGCGATTCCTGGAGCACGGCGGCGAGCAGGATCACGCCCGCGGCGGACATGAACGCGCCGAACGCGAGCGGCGCCGCTGCCCATTCGCAGCCGATGAAGAATGCGACCAGCGCCGCCGCGATGCCCATGTCGAGCGGCCGCGGCTCCTTGCGCAGTTCCTTGGGTCCGCGACGGGGCCACGTCCTCGCCAGGGCTGCAGCGAACGCCGCGACGAGCATGATTCGCGCGACGATCGGCGTCGGCGGTGAGCGCAGCAACCAGTGATCGAGCACGTCGCGCCACGCCGTGCCCGAGAGGCTCGAGCGGCCGGCATACGCGATCCAGATCACCACCAGGATTTCAGCCAGGCCCAGCAGGACCCAGCGATAATTCCGATATTGACGCACCCCGCGCTCCGGAAAGGCGAGCGCGAGCAGCACGTTGAAGGGCACGAGCACGGCGAAAGCGGTCAGCACCGCCCGCAAGGCGAAACTCTCCCGACCCAGGTCCGAGGCCAGACTGTAGCCGGCGTAAGCGGCCAAAAGCGAAGCCAGCATGATGAGAGCGCGGCTGCGGTTGAACCACGCGCTGATGGCCGTCCCGAGGAGCAGCACGATATAAGGCCCCACGCCGATCAGGCCGGAGAGCGAGCGCGGGAGCGCGTGGCTTGCCGCGACTGCGAGTGCGGCCGCAAGGAGGATCAGGGCCGGCACCGCTACCAATTGCAGGGTTCGAAGGAGCAAGGGGTTCCAGAGGCGTTCGGGGGAGACTATTTCTTTGATTCGTCTCAAGTTATCGTGGTTTCCTGACACTGGATGTCCGGTTTACCCGATGGACGATTCCCGCCCGTCCGTTTAGCCTCAAGCCGCCGAGGCAGGCGCATTGAAAAACCGTCAGAATTATAGATTCGGCAGGGGAGCAGCGTGGAAGATTTTTCAAAGCCGGAGAGACCGATGAACGATTTCGGGCGCAGGAGAGAGGACTGGGTCATCGAGGAATCGCCCTACCTGCTCGGGATCGTCGCGCTCGATCTGAGGCTCAAAAACCTGAATCGAACCTGGGAAAAGTTCCTCGGATATCCTCGCGCATTGCTGCTGGGAAAACCGCTCACCAAGCTCATCGATCAGGGCGAGCAGGCCGCGGCGCTGATGCTCGTGAATACGCGCCTGGTCGCAGAAGCGAGACCGATCGAATTCTCGCTACGGTGCAGCGACGGATCGTACCGGTGCTTCGAGTGGGAGCGACGGCCGGCGCGCGGAGAAGAAGGGATGTTCATCACCGGGCGGGACATCACCGAGCGCAAGAAAAAGGAGACCACCGCCAACCTGCAGAAGTACCTCCAGGCTAAGAAAGCGGAGCGCTCGGCTTGAGCTCGATCTAGACGAGCGCGGGCGAGCGCCGCCCCTTCAGAAAGTCGCCGAGCACTTTCGCCGTATGGCCCGTTTGCCGCGCGGCCATCAGCGCTTCCACCGGTCCCTGCACGACCACTTGCCCGCCTCCCTCGCCGCCTTCGGGCCCGAGATCGATGATCCAGTCGGCTTCCGCGATCACATCCAGATTGTGCTCGATCACCACTACCGTGTTGCCCGCGTCCACGAGGCGGTGCAGTACGCGAAGGAGTTTTTCGACGTCGGCCATGTGCAGCCCGACGGTGGGTTCGTCCAGGACGTAGAGCGTTTTGTTGTCGACACCGCCGCGACCGGAACGTGATGCGGCGTTGCCTTGCGCATCGGTGCGGACCTTGGAAAGTTCGGTGACGAGTTTGATGCGCTGCGCCTCGCCGCCGGAAAGCGTCGGGCTCTGCTGGCCGAGCGTCAGATAACCCAAGCCCACGTCCTGCAGCAATCGCAGCGCGTGATGGGTCGAGGGGTGCGCGGCGAAAAATTCGACCGCTTCGTCCACGCTCATCGCCAGCACTTCGCCGATCGATTTTCCCTTCCAGCGCACCGTGAGCGTCTCAGGATTGAAGCGCGCGCCGCCGCAGGCTTCGCAGGTCACTTTTACCTCCGGCAGGAAGCTCATCTCGATCTTCTTGATTCCCTGGCCTTCGCAGGCCTCGCAGCGCCCGCCCTTGGTGTTGAACGAAAAGCGGCTGGCGCTCCAGCCGCGCATTCGCGATTCGTTCGCCTCGGCGAACAGGCGCCGGATCGCGTCCCAGAAGCCGACATAGGTGGCCGGGCACGAGCGCGGCGTCTTGCCGATCGGCGTCTGATCGACTTCGAGCACGCGGCCGACGGCTTCCGCCCCGTGGATCGCGCGGCAGCCCGATGGCGGCGCGGTCCTCTCCTGTCTGCGCTCGCTCACCATTCTTGAAAGATTCGCATAGAGCACGTCGCGGGCAAGGGTCGACTTGCCCGAGCCCGAGACGCCGGTGATCACGCTCAACCTCGCGAACGGCACGCGCAGGGCTATGCTTTTCAGGTTGTGCAGCGACGCGCCCACGATCTCGAGGGAAGGCGTATCGTGCGCGACCGGGCGCGGCGGATGCAGCGGATGCATGAGCGGATTCTTGAGAAATCGTCCCGTGGCCGAATCGGCGTTTCGCACGAGATCCTCGGCCGAACCTGCCGCGATCACGCGGCCACCCTGCTTTCCCGCGCCGGGACCGAGATCGATCACGTGCGAAGCGCGCCGGATGGTGTCCTCGTCGTGCTCGACCACGACGAGCGTGTTTCCCTTGGCTTGCAGCTTTTCCAGGGTGTCGAGCAGGATCCGGTTGTCGCGCGGATGCAGGCCGATCGTGGGTTCGTCCAGGATGTAGCACACGCCGCGCAGGTTCGAGCCGAGCTGCGAAGCCAGGCGGATGCGCTGCGCCTCGCCGCCGGAGAGCGTCGGCGCCGAGCGGTCGAGCGAAAGGTAGGAGAGGCCCACCTCAGCCAGGAACGAAAGGCGCGAGCGCAGCTCCGCGACGATGTCGCGTGCGATCTCGGCTTCGCGGCCGGAAAGCGCCAGGCCGCGGAAAAGCGCTTCGAGCTCGCCCACGGGGAGCGCGACGAGCTCGGAGATCGAGCGCTCCTGGTAGCGCACCGCGAGAGCCTCGCGGTTGAGGCGCCTGCCCTCGCAGGCGGGGCAGGCCTCGTCCACCTCCAGCCATTCGATCCACGAGTCGAGCACGTGGTCCTCGGTACCGCTCTTCTCGCGCTCCTCGTCCCATTCCACGCGGTCGAGCTCGAGGCCCGTGCCGTAGCACTCTGGGCACCAGCCGTGCTTGGAGTTGAAGGAGAAAAGCCGCGGGTCGAGCTCGGCGAAGCTGCGCCCGCAGGACGGGCAGGCTCGCTTCGTGGAGAAGGCGCGCTGCGGGAGGTCCATTTCCACGCGGGCCGACCGGGATTTCGCCGCAGCCTCGGCGAGGCGGTCGAGTCCCGCAAGCACGTGCACCACACCCTTGCCGAATTCCAGGGCAAGGGCGAGCGCCCTGCGGATCTCAGCTTCATTGCCCGCGGCGATGCGCAGGTCGGCGACCGGCAGCTCGAGGGTGTGCTCCCGGAAGCGCGACAGGCGCGGCCACTGGTCGGTCGGCAGGAATTCGCCGTCCACGCGCAGGAACGCGTATCCGCGGCCAGCAGCCCATTTGGCGAGATCGGTGTAGTAGCCCTTGCGGTCGACGACGAGCGGGGCGAGCAGCCCGACGCGTTGCCCCTTGTACTCGCGCAAGAGGCGCGCCGCGATGGCGTCTTCGCTCTGCGGCTCGATCGGCACATTGCAGTCGGGGCAGTACTGGAGCCCGAGCTTGACGTAGAGCAATCGGAGGAAATGATAGATCTCGGTGAGCGTCGCGACCGTGCTCTTGCTTCCGCCGCGGCTGGTGCGCTGCTCGATCGCGACGGTGGGCGGAATTCCGAAGATCGCGTCCACGTCGGGGCGCGCCGCGCTCTGGACGAACTGGCGCGCGTAGGCGTTGAGCGACTCGAGATAGCGCCTCTGGCCCTCGGCGAAAAGGATGTCGAAGGCAAGCGTGGATTTGCCGGAGCCGGAAACGCCGGTGACGACGGTGAACTCGTTGCGCGGGATCTCGACATCGATGGATTTCAGGTTGTGCTCGCGCGCGTTGTGGACCCTGATCGAGTCGCTGATGCGAGCCTGCAGCGGCACGCCAGCGTCGGCCGCGCGAAGAGCTGCGGGTCTCGCCAGCGCCGCTTCGTATTCGCACAGCGCCTTGCCGGTGTGCGAGCTCGCGTGCTTCGCGACTTCCGCCGGCGTTCCGGTGCAGACGATCGCGCCGCCGGCGTCGCCGCCCTCGGGGCCGAGGTCGATGAGCCAGTCGCAGGCGCGGATGACGTCGAGATTGTGCTCGATCACGACGAGCGAATGTCCCGCGGCGATCAACTGGCGGAAAGCGGAGAGCAGCTTCGCGACATCGTCGAAATGCAGGCCGGTGGTGGGTTCGTCGAAAAGAAACAACTTGCCTCGTTCCCCCCTCACCGCGTTGCTTGCGGCTTCGACCAGATGCCCGGCCAGCTTCAGCCGCTGCGCCTCGCCGCCGGAGAGCGTCGGCACCGGCTGGCCGACGCGCAGGTATTCGAGCCCGACGTCGGCGAGCGGTTTCAAGGCGCGCTGGACTTCGGGATAGTCTCGGAAGAAAGCCAGCGCCTCGGATACCGTCAGCTCGAGCACGTCGGCGATCGATTTCCTTGCCACCACGACTTCGAGCACCTCGTCGCGGAAGCGCCTGCCGTTGCAGTCGGGGCAGCGCAGGTACACGTCGGAGAGGAACTGCATCTCGACGTGCTCGAAGCCGTTCCCCCCGCAGCTCGGGCAGCGGCCGTTGCCGGAGTTGAAGCTGAAGGTGCCGGCGGTGTACTTGCGCTCTTTCGCGAGCGGCTCTCTCGCGTAGATGTTGCGGATCGCGTCCCAGGCGCCGACGTAGCTCGCGGGGTTGGAGCGCGTGGTGCGCCCGATCGGCGTCTGGTCGACCATCACGACGTCCCCGATCAACGCGTGCCCGCGCAGCTCGCGGAACGTCCCCGGCGCCTCGGTCGGCCTGCCCTTCGCCTTTCGCAGCGCTGCGTAGAGCACGTCCTGCACCAGCGTGGATTTCCCCGAGCCCGACACGCCGGTGATGCACACCAGCCGCTCGAGCGGAATGCCGACGTCGATGTCTTTCAGGTTGTGCTCGGCCGCGCCGAGGAGCTCGATCTTCGCCGCTTTCCTGTCCGGTGCCGCCGCCTTGCCGCTGCCAGCGCGTTTTCTCCCGGAGAGATATTCCGCCGTAAGCGTTTTCGACTGCTTCAGCTCGTCGGGCGTGCCGAAGAACACGATCTCCCCGCCGCGCTCGCCGGGACCGGGCCCCATGTCCAGGATGCGGTCGGCGGCGAACATGATCTGCGGGTCGTGCTCGACGACGACGAGCGAATTTCCCGCGTCGCGCAGGCGTTGCATCACGCCGATGACGCGGCCCATGTCGCGCGGGTGCAGGCCGATCGAGGGTTCGTCCAGCACGAAGAGCGTATTGACGAGCGAAGTGCCGAGCGCGGTGGTGAGATTGATGCGCTGCACTTCGCCGCCGGAGAGAGTGCGCGATTGCCGGTCGAGCGTGAGGTAGCCCAGGCCGACTTCCTGCACGTAACGCAGCCGCGCGCGGATTTCGGTGAGGAGGAGGTCTGTCGCCTCGTCCAAGGGGGCGGGAAGATGGAGTTCCTCGAAGAACGCACGCGTGCGCTCGGCGGGCAGAAGCACGAGGTCGTGCACGGTGAGGCCGGGAAGCGCGCGCAGCACTTCGTCCGAGAATTTCGCGCCTTGCGGCATGAAGCGCCGCGCAGGATCGAGTACCCGATCGGCATCCTCCTTCGTCCCGACGCGCCACAGCAGCGCCTCGGGCTTCAGGCGGGCGCCGCCGCAGGCCGAACAAGGCGTGTAGGCGCGGTAGCGCGACAAGAGCACGCGCACGTGCATTTTGTAGGCCTTGGTCTCGAGCCACCGGAAAAAGCGCGCGACGCCGTACCACACGCCCGGCCAGGATTTTCTCCAACTCAGCCACTCGGGCTCGCCTTCGAGCACCCATGCGCGCTCCCTTGCGGAAAGACCGCGGAAAGGAACGTCGAGCGGCACGCCGCGCTTCTTTGCGTACTTCTCGATGTCGTCCTGGCACTCGTGAAAGCTGGGGGATTGCCATGGGCGGATCGCGCCTTCGCGCAGCGTCTTCGATTCGTCCGGGACGATGAGGCCATAGTCGATGCCGATCACGCGCCCGAAGCCGCGGCAGGTCTCGCAAGCGCCGAGCGGCGAGTTGAAAGAGAAAAGACTTGGTAGCGGCTCGGAATAGTGAATATCGCAGTCAGGGCAGTGCAGGTCCGAGGAGTAGCGCCAGGGCGCGCCGGCCTTGCCGTCCGTGTCCAGCGGATAGACGTTGACCTTCCCCTGGCCGATCTTGAGCGCAGCCTCGACGCCTTCGATCACACGCGCCTTCTCCGCCGAGGACATCTTCACGCGATCCTGAACGACCTCGAGCAGTGTGCCGGTGCGCGCGTGGATACGGTCGTAGCCCTGAGCCTTGAGCAGCGCCTGGACTTCGTCTTCCTTGAAGTTCTTCGGCACCGTCACCGGAAAGGTGACGATCAGGCGCGGATCGCCCGCGGTTTCGGCCTGCGCAGCGAGCTGCCCGTATACGGAGGCCGGCGTATCGCGCCGCACGGGCCGGCCGCAGCCGCGGCAAAAGAGCTGGCCCGCACGCGCGAAAAGAAGCTTCAGGTGGTCGTTCAGCTCGGTCATCGTGCCGACCGTCGAGCGCGAGGTGCGTACGGGGTTGGTCTGGTCGATGGCGATCGCGGGGGGAATCCCCTCGATCGCATCGACTTGGGGCTTGTCCATGCGGTCGAGGAATTGCCGCGCGTAGGGGCTGAAAGTCTCCACGTAACGCCGCTGCCCCTCGGCGTAGAGCGTGTCGAAAACGAGCGAGGATTTTCCCGACCCCGACACGCCGGTGACGACGACGAGCTCGTTCGTCGGTATCTCGAGCGAGAGATTCTTGAGGTTGTTCTGGCGGGCGCCGCGGATGACGATCGCGGGGTCGTAGCGGCGTTGCAGCATACCGCTATTTTATCGCCTAGTAGCCGAAGAACTCGTCCGTGTGGATCGCCTCTTCTGCAACGCCCGCGGCGACGAGCATTTTCTGCATCGCCTCCACCAGCCCGGGCGGCCCCGCGACGTAATAGACGTTCGCGGCGAGGCCCTTCAGGTGGCGCTCGAGCATGGCGCGGTCGAGAAAACCGGTCTCGCCGCTCCAGGGCCGTCTCGACTTGTCCATTTCGACCATGGTGCCCACGAAATGGCAGCGGGAATGACGCTTGGGGAGCGCCGCGAGCTCCTCGAGAAAAGCCGCGTCCTCGGGCCTGCGGTTGGAGTAGAAAAGCCACAGGTCCCGGGCGAGCCGCGTGTGCGCCCCCTCGCGCAACATGCTCACGAATGGCGTGATGCCTATGCCCCCCGCGAGGTATGCCGCGGGCCTCGCGTCCGCGGGATCGAGCGTGAACATGCCCGCCGGGCCGCGCAGGCCGACCCGGCCGCCGGGCGGCATTCCCTTGAGCACCCGCTTGAACGCCGTGTCGCGCATGCGCGTCGCGATCACGAGCTCGTTCTCGTGGGGGGCGCTGACGATCGAGAAGGTGCGGGAGTTGCCCTTGGCGTCGCTCTCGGGCGGATCGATCAAGGACACGTTCATCGATTGTCCGGCCGTGAACTTGAACCCCGCGGGCTTGGCGAAATGAAACGCCATCGTGCCTTCGGCGACAGTCTCGCTGCGGGTGAGCGCGGTTTCGTATTTGGGCATCGCAGCTCTTTCTCCGGTCAGACTGGATCTTCCTGGGCCCAGGCGATCCGGTGATAGTCGAAGTCCTTGGGGATGGTGGGCTTCACCACCTCGAAGTAGGGCGAAATGTCGAAGTCGCGAGGCGTAAACAGGCTGTGGTGCCGAATGTGCATGACTTCGTGATAGCAGTCGTTGCAGCCGGGCGTCCCGTCGTGGACGTACTTGACCTCGGGCAGGATCGGGTAGTGCACCGACTGGAACGCCTGGGCGACCAGCGTCGAGCAGATGGCGCGCGTCGGGTCGCCGCTGCCGAAGGCGAGCATGCGACGGCGCCAGCGCACCGGAACGGGCGGCGTGGGCATCAGATAGCGCGCAAGATCGAAAACGTTCTTCAGGTCGTAGCGGCCGCCGATGTGCGAGACGGCGAAGTTGATCACGGCCTTCAGATCCTCCTTCGAGAGGCCCACCGGCCGGCAGATGCGGGTGTTCATGCCGGAAACGTCTGACAACGGTACGGCGCGAATCCCGTAGAGTATGTCGGCTTCGACCAGCACCCCGGGCTTTTCGCCCGGTGCGGGCGGTCCGAGGGCATCGCCGATGTAGAACATCGCGTGCGACCAGGTCGATTGCGTCAGGTATTTTATGGCGACGCTGACGCGCGTATTCCCTTCGACGAGCAGGACATCGCCCGGCTCGAGTGCGGCCCCGAGCTGCTCGAGCGAGGCGGCCGCAGTCTGGGCGCCGCGGATCGGCGCCGCGAGGTAGCGGGCGAGGCGTCCGCCCATCCATCGGAGTACGGGGTTCATGTGTAGCTTTGCGGCTCTTTTTCTGCAGCGATTCGACGACGCTTCGACCCGCGGCGTTCCCGATTTTCCGAGAGCCTCATTTTATTACGGAGTTCCGGGAAGCACTTCCTTCTTTGGGCGTGTTCACTCCTGACGGGAACGCACGGAGCACGGTCTTCATCCAATGCACACGCGCACGTCACGGGAAGACAATGGTTCACAAAAGGAGGCTCTATGAAACATAAATCCATTTTGTTCGTGGGGGTTTTTCTATTCGCAGCGCTTACCCTTCTTCACGAGTCCAGCTTGCTCGCCGGGGAAGGACCCGAACATTCAAGAGACGACAAGAAAGTGGACCGCCAGGCGCAGGCCACGCTCGACCTGGGCAAGCAGATCTTTCGTTTCGATACCTTCGGTGACGAAGCCTGGTGGGGCGATACGCTCAAGCTGCATCAGGCGATCGCCGGTGTACGAAACGGCGGCGTCGGTCCGGGGGTGAGCCCGAAGACCGCGCTCGCAGTCGGCCTCAAAGTGGATGCGGACGCATTGCCCGAGCAGCTGAAGTCGCAGATCAGGGCGGGCAGGGTTAATCTCGACGATCCGGCGACGACGCTCGCGCTCCTCAGGCTCAACGCCGTGGTGGGCGTGACCGGTATTTTCGACGGAGCGGGCGGCATCAAATCGATGGGCGTCCAGTGCGCGCTGTGCCACTCGACCGTCGACGACTCCTTCGCGCCCGGAATCGGCAAGCGCCTCGACGGCTGGGCCAACCGCGACCTGAACGTCGGGCTCATCGTTTCGCTCGCTCCTAACCTCACCCCCATCGCCGAGCTGCTGCGAGTCGATGTGGCCACGGTCAAGGCGGTCCTGAACAGCTGGGGCCCCGGTCGCTTCGACGCCGAGCTCGACAAGGACGGCAAAGCCTTGCGTCCCGACGGCGGGCAGGCGGGCACCCTGATTCCGCCCGCGTTCGGCCTCGCCGGCGTGAACCTCCATACCTGGACGGGCTTCGGCTCGGTGCCGTACTGGAACGCCTACGTCGCCGTGACGGAGATGCACGGCTCGGGGACTTTCTTCGATCAGCGCCTGAGCGATCCGGTCCAGTATCCGGTGTCGGCGAGGAGCGGCTCGTGGAATACGCGCGACACGCCCGACTTGGTGACGGCCAAGCTTCCCGCCCTTCATGCCTATCAGCTCGCCCTCAAGGCGCCGAAGCCTCCCGTGGGGAGCTTCGACGCGGCTGCCGCAGAGCGGGGCAAGGAAGTCTTCGACGGCCCGGGCAAGTGCGCGACTTGCCACGTTCCGCCGCTGTTCACCGAAACGGGCCACAACCTGCACACGCCGGCCGAGCTCGGAATCGATTCCTTCCAGGCCGACCGCTCGCCGACCCACATGTATCGCACCGCACCGCTCGCGGGACTGTGGACGCACCAGAAGGGCGGTTTCTTCCACGACGGGCGCTTTGCCACTCTGCGGGACGTCATCGCGCACTACGACGTCGTCTTCAGGCTCGGGTTGACGGAGCCTGAAAAAGGCGACCTGATCGAGTACTTGAAGTCACTCTGAATGAAATAATGGGGCACGGGGACGCATAGTCCCCGAGTGCCCCGTTTGTTTTCGGTAGACCGGGAACGCGTCGGGCATAATCTTCATCCAATAGCGTGAAAAAGCGGCAAAGAGGTGCCCATGCAACCCGCGACAGAAGCAATCGCCTACGGCAAACTGACCGACCCGGAGCTGGCGCAGCGCATTTCGGCCGGCGACAAGCAGGCCTTCGAGCTGCTGATGCGCCGGCACAACCAGATCCTCTACCGCACCGCGCGCAGCATCCTCAAGGACGAGGCCGAGGCCGAGGACGCGGTGCAGGAAGCCTATCTGCTCGCGTACCGGGGGATGAGCGGGTTCCGCGGCGACGCGAAGCTGTCCACCTGGCTGGTCCGCATCGTCGTGAACGAAGCCATCGCGCGTGCGCGCAGGCGCAAGCGTGGGGCCGAAATCATCCAACTGAGCGGAGAGACGCAGGAGGACAGCGAAGCCGCGGAGGGAAACATGAACGAAACCTTACCGGAGCAGCCCGAAGGCGCCGCGCAGCGCGCGCAGACGCGCCGGCTGCTCGAGTCGAAAATCGACGAGCTGCCCGACGCGTTCCGGACCGTGTTCGTGCTGCGCGCGCTGCAGGAGCTCTCCGTCGAGGAATCCGCCGCTGCGCTCGGCATCCCGGAGGCGACCGTGCGCTCGCGCTTTTTCCGCGCGCGGGGCCTTCTGCGCGAGGCGCTCTCGAAGGAAATCGACCTCGCCTACGGCGACGCATTCGCTTTCGCCGGAGCGCGCTGCGACCGCATCGTCGCGGGCGTGATGGCGAAGCTCGAAGAAAGCGGAAAACCCTAATCGGACCACCCACAGGAGAAAACCATGAACCCCTCGAAAATCGCCGTCGCCCTCGCAGCCTCGCTTTTCCTCGTCACCGCCTACGCCCAGGGCGGTCCGTCCGATCCGCAGATCGCCGGGATCGTAGTCACGGCGGACCAGATCGACATCGACGCGGGCAAGCTCGCCAAGTCCCACACCAAGAACAAGGAAGTCTCGAAGTTCGCGCAGCTGATGATCACCGACCATACCGCGGTCAACAAGCAGGCGGGGGCGCTCGCGAAGAAGCTCGGTGTCAAGCCCGAGGACAGTCCCACCAGCCAGAGCCTGAAGACCGGCGCGGCCGAGAACACGAAGAATCTCAAAGGCCTGAAGGGCGCAGCGTTCGACAAGGCGTACGTCGACCACGAAGTGGCGTATCACCAGCAGGTCCTGGACGCGATCGACAAGGTCCTGATTCCGAGCGCGAAGAACGCCGAGCTCAAGAACCTCATCGTCAAAGTCCGCCCCGCCATTGCCGCGCACCTGGATCACGCCAAAATGATCCAGTCCAGCCTCGCGAAGAAGTAGGACGCCGTGCTTCGAGCGGCGCTCGTCGCGATTTGCCTCGCGGTCTTTCCCGCGGCGGCCGTTGCCGCGGGGAACACGCACGCGGTGCGGATCGAAGGTATGAAGTTCATTCCCGAGCGCCTCGAGGTGGCTGCCGGTGACATCGTGGTCTGGACCAACAAGGATTTCCTGCCGCACAGCGTCACGGCGCGCGAAGCGCGCGTCGAATCCGGGGACCTGGCTCCGGACAAGAGCTGGCGGTTCACCGCGCGCAAGAAAGGCGAGATGCGCTACATCTGCCGTCTCCACCCGGTGATGAAAGGGGTGCTGGTGGTGAAATAGTCGCGCGATCGATACACACACCCGGTAGCATCGCCGTGAGCGCGCGTGATGAGGAGAGACACGATGACGATGCTTCCTTGCGATGGCCCCTGCGTCACCCGGCCGCAAGCTTCTTCGCCGCCCGCCACCGGTCTGGAAAAGCTCCTGAGAGGGCTGTCCGTGTTCACCATGCTCATGACCGTGCCGCAGGTGCTCACCATCTGGATCGAACACAACGCCGGCGGTGTCTCCGTCATTTCATGGGTCTCGTATCTCATCGGCGCATGCCTGTGGTTCGTCTACGGGCTCCAGAAGCGCGACAAGACGATTTATCTTGCCTGCGTCGGCTGGGTCCTGCTCGACCTGGCCGTCGTGATCGGCGTCGTCGTCTATCGCTGATCTCCGCGCTGCGCGGGGGCGCGGCTGTCAGGCGACCCAGCGCTGGTACAGGACGATCAGCCCCGACGCGGCGAGCACGATCCAGGTGACATGATGAGGAGCAGCGCCAGGGGGACGTACTCGGTGAAGTAGCAAGGATCGGCATCAGTCGAGCTCGTCGATCGAGCGCGGCCAGCTCGCCTTGAGCAGACGCGAGAGGGCGCGGTCGGCGAGGATCTTGCCGCCGGTCTGGCAGCGCGCGCAGTAGTTGGTCTCGTTCTCCGCGTACACGATGCGTTGCACCGGCGACCCGCACACCGGGCAGGGCTTGCGAAATCGCCCGTGCACCGCCATGCCTTCCCGAAAGGCGGTGACTTTCTCCGGAAAATCCGCGCCCGCCTCGCGGCGCAGACGCTCGGTCCATTCGGCGAGCGTAGCGCGCGTCGCATCGTAGAGACGCTTCACATCCTCGTCGGAAAGCGACGAGGTCTGCGCGAAAGGCGAGAGCTTCGCGCGGTGCAGGATCTCGTCCGAGTAGGCGTTGCCGATGCCGCTGAAAAGACGCGGATCGGTGAGCGCTCGCTTGAGCGTGTGCCGATCGGCTTTCAGTCTCGCGGCGAATTCCTCGGGACCGGCTTCGAGGACCTCGAGCCCGCCCGGATCCATCGCCGCGAGCGCCGCTTCACCCTCGACCAGATGGATCGATGCGCGCCGCTTCGTCCCGGCCTCGGTGAAGATCAGCGTTCCGTCCTCGAATTCGAGAGCGGCAAGCGATATGCGCCCCGGAGGTTTCTTGTTCTTGGCGAGCCAGCGCAGCCGTCCGGCGATCATGAGGTGCAGCACGAGGAACAGCGCACCTTCGAGCTCGAACACGATGCGCTTGCCCATGCGGCGCACGCCTTTCACTTTCCGGCCCGCGACCGCATCCAGGGGCGGCGCGACGCTGCGCAGCACGAAGGGGTTGAGAAGGCGCAGCCGTTGGAGCGCTCGCCCGGCGAGGCGGTCTTCGAGTCGCTCTACGTATACGGTGACGTCCGGAAGTTCGGGCATGCGGCATTTTATCGGCTCCACCGGCCGCGCCTGGTACCGCCGACTCATAACGGATACGGAACCAGCGGGGCAACGGACTCGTCGGCCGGCGGCGGCGAATGGGCGACGTTCATGATCATCGATACGGTCGTGAAGTAGCCCGCTACGCCGAGCATGTCGATCACGCCGTTTTCGCCGAACCTCATGACGACGCGGCGGTAGGTGGTCTCGGACACGCCCTTGTTGCGAAGCAGCTCATCGCAGAAATCGTAGGCAAGGTCCTCATCTTCGCTCATGCCGGAAGGCCGCCGTCCGTCGGCGAGCGCGGCGATCGTGTCCTCGGAGATGCCGGCCTTGCGCCCAAGGGGCACGTGGACAAACCATTCGAAGTGCTGCGTCCACGCCCTCGAGACGACGAGGATGACGAATTCGCTGATGCGCTGATCGAGCGAGCTCTGAAACCGCAGGTACTCGCCCACCTTTTGCAGCCGGTCCATGAGCTCCGGGCAGCGCAGAAGCGGCACGAAGGGACCCTTCACGCCCTTGCGCGGGCCGGCGATCATCTCGTCGGCAGCCTTGCGCTGCGCGTCGGTCATCTTGCCGGCAGGCAGCGGCGGCATCCGCTGCTGGAAAACGAGCTGTCCTACGACCCATTCCGATTCACTCATGTACGGCCCCCTTATGCAGCAGTAAGAACGCGCTCAGGACGAGCACCGAGGCGGCGAGAATCAGCGCCGGTGCAAACCCTCCCGCTGCTGGAATCAGAAGGCTGACGATCACCGGGCCCAGGATCTGGCCGAGCGCAAACGCCGAGGTCATGGCCGCCATGAGCGCACGCGCGTGCGGCCCCGCGACCCTTCGCGCCTCCTCCATGCCCGCCATGGTGACGACCATGAACGTGCCGCCCACGAGGAGCGCCGCCGTCATGATTCCCGAGAGGCCCGGCACGACCAAGGGAACCACGATGCCGAGTGCCATGACGAGATGACCTCCAATCCAGACGGCCCGGTGAGATACGGCCTGTTTCAGACGCGCGGCGAAAATCGTCGAAACGGCCGCCGCGGCGCCGAACACCGGCCAGGCCCACCCGAAAAGCAGGGGATCCTCGACGATCTTCTTCGCCATCGCGGGGAGGAATGTGGCGGGAATGATGTAGCCGAAGCCAAAAGCGCCGTAGCAAAGCACGAGACGCCGGAAATCCAGGCTCCAGAGGTCCGGCGGCGCGATCGCCGCGGCCGCGTTGGAAGAGGGGCCGGCCTTCACGAGCGGCCAGATTGCGGCGGTGACGGCGATCGACAGGACTCCCAACGCGAGCCACGCGTCGGCGGACCCGGCGTGCAGGGCCATGACAGCCAGACAGGCGCCGCCCGCAGCTAGGATCCCCGCGCCGACACCCGAGTAGACGGTGCCGCTCAAGTCGGAGCGGCCAAGAAGCGCCAAGCGCTCGAGCGTCCAGGCGGACACGAATATCAATACCCAGGCGCTCGCAATCCCCGCCGCCGCCCGAAGGACGACCCAGAGCAAGAAGCGCTGTTCCAGACCCATCGCGGCCGTCGAGAGGCCGATGACGAGAAGCCCGGCTCGAATTGCGGCGGTGGGCCGAATCCGCATGCCGATCGCCGACAGGCTGCCGACGAGGTAACCGAGGTAGTTCGCCGTGGCGAGCCAGCCGCCTTCGGACACGGACAGGGCAAAGTCCTCCTGCATCATCGGCAGGATCGGGGTGAATGCGAAGCGCCCGACGCCCATCGCGACCGCGAGCGCGGCCAGGGCCGCAAGGGCGCTGGCCCAAGCCGAGATGGAGGCGGAGCCGTGTTCGATGTCTGATGTTGCATGCTGCACCGAAGCAGTGTAAGTTGGTTGCCCTCAGGATAAAAGTGAATAATTATGAACACTATGTTCTCTTATTAAGAATATGGATCTCACTGCACTCCAGATTTTCAGGTCCGTGGTCGAGCAAGGCGGCGTCAACAAGGCGGCGGCGAAGCTGCACCGCGTACCGTCGAACGTGACGACCCGGATCAAACAGCTCGAAGAGCAACTCGGAGCCAAGCTCTTTTCGAGAGTCGGCCGCCGGCTCACCCTGTCCCACGAGGGCAAGGTGCTGCTCCCCCTCGCCGATCAGTTGCTGCGGCTTTCCTCGGAGGCTGAAGCCGCGCTGCGCAACAAGAAACCCCGGGGAACGCTGCGGATCGGGGCGCTGGAAAGCACTGCGGCGAGCCGGCTGCCGCCCGTCCTGTCCCGCTACCACGAGCTCTATCCGGACGTCCAGATCGAGTTGGTCACGGGTACTTCGGGCGCCCTGGTTTCCCGGGTGCACAAGCAGGACGTCGAAGCCGCTTTCGTCGCTGAACCGTTCAACGCCGACGGTCTCGAAACCCAGACGGTGTTCGTCGAGCAGCTCGTTCTCATCACGCCGAAGAGCTTCGGGTCGGTACGCTCGGCGAAGGACATCGGAAATCGAACCGTCATCGCATTTTCCGCGGGCTGCTCGTATCGGCAAAGGCTCGAGGCCTGGCTGGGCGCGAGCAAGGTCCTGCCGGATCGCGTCATGGAATTTCAGTCGTATCACGCGATCATCGCGTGCGTGGCCGCCGGGTCCGGCCTCGCTGTCGTCCCGCGCGCCGTCCTCGAATTGGCGCGAGCAAAGCAAAATGTGGCGATGACCGCCCTTCCGCCCAGGATTGCAAAGGCGCGCACGCAGCTGGTCTGGCGCCGTGAACATCATTCGGCTGCCCTGGAGGCGATGAAGAACTTGTTCTGATATCCGAGCTTTACATAACTTTACCTGCCGGACAAACCGCGCTTACGGGCCGCTGCAAGACTCCTTCCCAGGGGAACATCCCCCGTAACCAACGAAAGGGAAGAGTCATGGAAACTCAAGAGAGCAAGCCCGACAAGCGCAGGAAATTCTTCAAGCGCGCGGCGATCGCCACGCTGATCGGCGGGATCGCCGCGGGGATCGGCATCAAAGCCTTCGCGCAAGGGGGTGGGTGCGGCTGGCACCGCGGCGGCTTCGCGGCCGGCCCGCTCGACCCCGCTCAGGTGGACGAGCATCTCGATCGCATGCTCAAGCACCTTTATGTCGAGATCGACGCCACCGAGGAGCAGAAACAGAAGCTCGCGCCGATCGTGAAGCAGGCGGCGAAAGACCTGCTGCCGCTTCGCGAGAGGATACGCGAGGCGCGCGGGAAGGCGCTCGAGCTGCTCACGCAGGACAGCGTCGACCGGACCGCGATCGAGGCTCTGCGCGCCGAGCATCTGCAGCTCGCCGAGCAGGCGTCCCGGCGCGTTGCGCAGGCCCTTGGCGACGCCGCCGAAGTGCTCACCCCCGCGCAGCGCAAGGAGCTCGCCGCGCGCATGGAGAAGCATCGCGGCTGGCGCCATGGCTGAGCTTCCCGCGTACGCGGCTTGGGTAAACGCGCGTTGGGCGGCCGGGGAGACACTGCGTGGTAGACGATTCTCGAGATAACCGCGATCTCGGAACTTCCGGGGCGGACGTCGCGAACCTTGGGCTGGTCCGTCCGCCTTTCGTCTACCTGGGCTCGATCGCACTCGGCCTGGTGCTTCATCTCCTTTGGCCGGCACGGCTCGTCCCTCCGCCGGTCGGCGCGCCGGTGGGCGCCATCGTTACGGTCCTGGCCATCGCGCTTTTCGTCTCCGCGGTTCGCACCCTCCGGGAAACTGGCACGCCCATCCCAGGCAACCGCCCCACGACAGCGATCGTCCGTACGGGGCCCTACCGCTTCAGCCGGAATCCCATCTATCTCGCCTTCTCGCTTGTTCAGCTCGGTCTCTCTCTTTGGGTCAACAGTCTCGCCTTGCTGATTACGCTCATTCCAGCCGTTGCACTCATGTGGCTCGTGGTCATCCCGAGGGAAGAACGTTACCTCGAAGCGCGGTTTCCCTCGGAGTACTCACCCTACAGAGTTTCGGTCCGTCGGTGGCTCTAGCCGACCGGCCGCCCAACAAGCTCCGGCCGGCTCCCGCTGCGCGGCGCTGCTAAGCTTTGGCGCTTCATCGTACGAGAGGAGCCGCAGCTTGCGACGCAATCCGGCGACCCTTACAGTGCGGATCGTGCGGTAACCCGACGGTGGTCCCAAGGAGGCATGGCCGAACGCATTCTCCTGATCGAAGACGATCCCCGGCTCGCCGAGATGGTGTCCGAGTACCTCGGCGAGGCGGGGTTTCGTGTTTCCATCGCCGCTACCGGCCGCGCGGGGCTCGAGCGCCTCGCGCGCGAACCGTTCGATGCGCTGGTGCTCGACCTGATGCTCCCCGACATGGACGGGCTCGATGTGTGCCGCGAGCTGCGCGCGAAGCATGAAACCCCCGTGCTGATGTTGACCGCCCGAGGCGACGCCGCCGACCGGATCGTCGGCCTGGAGCTAGGCGCCGACGACTACCTTCCCAAGCCTTTTCAGCCGCGCGAGCTGCTGGCGCGCCTGCGCGCGATCTTGAGACGCGGGAAATCGGGAGGGCGGCCGGCGCCCCTGCGCTTCGGGAGCCTTGAAATCGACCGCGATTCGCGCAGCGTGCGCGTGGACGGCCAGGAACGCTCTCTGACCGGCTACCAGTTCGCGCTTCTGGTCGCGCTCGCCGAGAACGCGGGCCGCGTGCTCTCGCGCGAAACCCTCATGGATCTCGTCAAGGGCGAGCCGCTCGAAGCCTTCGACCGCTCGATCGACGTGCACGTGTCGCGCATCCGCGCGGCGATCGAGCACGACCCCAGGAAGCCGCGGCGCATCGTCACCGTTCGCGGCGCGGGCTACGTCTTTGCTAAGGCTCACGATTGATGCAGCGGCTGTATCTGCGCATCTACTTCTCGGTGCTCGCGAGCCTTGCGGTGTTCGCTCTGGCGGCGGGACTGCTGTGGCACTCGTTCGCCGACCAGGGTCCCGCCGGCCGCGTCCGCGAAATCGCGGCGAGCCTCGCGCGGAACGCGCTCCCGCCCGCGGAGGCGACCCAGGCGGAGCAGCAGGCCGCGCTGGAAAGGCTCGCTGCCGGCTTGGGTGCCGACGTCGCGCTCTTCGGAGCGGACCGTTCGCAGCTCGCCTCGGTGGGCAGGCCCTTGCCCGCGCCCCGGGAAGGCCGCGAAGGCGGGTGGGCGCATCGCTGGGACGGCCCTCCGGTGTGGGAGCTGCGGCTGCCCGACGGCCGGTGGTTGTCGGCGCGCATGCCGCACGGGTGGGGATTTCCCGGCTATCGGATATTCGCGATGCTGGCGCTGCTCGCGCTCGCGGTCGGCGTCGGCGCCTACCCGCTGGCGCGGCGGCTGACGCGGCGCCTGGAGCGCCTGCAGGCGGGGGTCGAGTCGCTGGGCGCGGGCGACCTTTCGGCGCGCGTGAGGACCGAAGGGCGCGACGAAGTGGCGCGGCTCGCCGAGAGCTTCAACCGGGCCGCCGCCCGCATCGAGGAACTGGTCGGGGCGCACAAAGCGCTGCTCGCCAACGCTTCGCACGAGCTGCGCACGCCGCTCGCGCGCATCCGCATGGCGGTCGAGCTGATGAAGGAGAGCGCCGACCCGGTGCGCAAGGCCGGGCTTGAGCAAGACATCTCCGAGCTCGACGCGCTGATCGACGAGATCCTGCTCGCCAGCCGCCTCGACGCGTTGAAGCGGCTGGAAGCGGATGAAGACGTGGATCTGCTCGCGCTAGCTGCTGAAGAGTGCGCGCGCTACGAGAACGCCGCGCTCGACGGCGAGCCGGTCACCGTCCGCGGCGATTTGCGCCTGCTGCGTCGGATGCTCCGCAACCTGCTGGAGAACGCAAAACACCACGGCGCTCCGCCGATCGAAGTGCGCGTCTCGCGCGCCGGGGACAGCGCGGAAATAGCCGTCTGCGATCGCGGCGCGGGGGTTCCCGAGTCCGAGCGCGAGCGCGTGTTCGAGCCGTTCCACCGCGCCGGG
>VBCA01000072.1 GCA_005881575.1 Betaproteobacteria bacterium | reverse complement strand
GGTGGATGTGTTCGGGACGGTGTTCGAGGCGTGGTACTCGCCGGTGCGGGACGCCGTCGGTGGCCCGGTCAGCGGGGTGATCGGCGTGGGGACGGATGTCACCGAGCGGCACCGCGCCGAGGCGGCGTTGCGGCGGTCCGAAGAGAGCAGCCGGGCGCTGGTCGAGAACGCGAGCTACGGGATCTACCGGTCGACACCCGAGGGGCGGTTCGTCGCGGCCAACTCCGCCTTCGTGAAGCTGCTCGGGTACGAGTCCGAAGCCGAGCTGCGCAAGGTGCACGTGGCGCGCGACGTGTACGCCGATCCCGCGGAGCGCGAGCGGCTGATCGCGGCGTTCGGCGGAGATGAGACGGTGCGCGGCGCGGAGGTCGCCTGGAAGCGCAAGGACGGCACGCCCATCCTGGTCCGGCTCTCCGCGCGGGCGGTGCGGCGTTCCGACGGCCGGATCGAGTGCTTCGAGACGATCGCCGAGGACATCACGGAGCGGCGTGCCCTGGAAGAGCAGCTGCGCCAGTCGCAAAAGATGGAGGCGATCGGCCAGCTCACCGGCGGCATCGCGCACGACTTCAACAACCTGCTGACGATCATCCTGGCGAACGCGCAGCTCATCGCGAAGGCGCTCCCCACCGAGCGCGGCGACGCCCACGCCGACCTGCGCGACGTCATGTCAGCGGCGTTGCGCGGCCGCGTGATGGTGCAGGAGCTGCTCGGCTTCGCGCGACGCTCGAGCCTCGACCTCCAGTCGGCGGACTTGAGCGGGCTCGTGGCGGACCTCTCCGGCCTGCTGCGGCGCATCCTCCCCGCGGACGTCGAGGTCGTGATCGCCGGCGGCGTCGGCCTGCCGGAGGTGCGCGCGGACGTGCACGCCGTCGAGCAGATCCTCTTCAACCTCGCCACCAACGCGCGCGACGCCATGCCGAGCGGCGGAGTGCTGCGGATCGAGACGACGCGCGTCGAGCTGACCGAGGAGCGGCGGCTCGCGTGCGGCGCGCCCGCGCCCGGCGAGTACGGCTGCCTGTACGTGGGTGACACCGGCGTCGGTATGGACGAGGCGACGCGGCGGCGGATGTTCGAGCCGTTCTTCACCACCAAGCCGGCAGGGCGGGGAACGGGCCTGGGCCTCGCGACCGTCTACGGACTGGTGAAACAGCACGGCGGCGGCATCGAGGTGGACACGGCGCCGGGGAAGGGGACCCGCTTCCGCATCTACGTCCCGGTCGCAGAGCAGCGCGCCGCCGCGGCCAGCCGGGGCCAGCAGCGCGAGCCCCAGATCCGGGGCGGCACCGAGACGATCCTCGTGGTGGAAGACGACGATCAGCTGCGTCGCTCGGCCAAACGCATCCTGGAGGATGCCGGCTATCAGGTCGTGACGGCCGCGGACGGACAGGAGGCACTCGACGTGCTGCGCCATCAGGGCCCGTCGATCGGCCTGGTCCTCTCCGACCTGGTGATGCCGCGGCTGGGCGGCCGGGCCCTGTACGACGCGCTGCGCCGGGAAGGGCGGACCGCACGGTTCTTGTTTGCGAGTGGCTATTCGGATCCGGAGGGGCGGGGCGGCCCGCGGCTCGATCCGGCGCTTCCCTTCCTGCACAAGCCCTGGACGGCGAATGATCTGTTGCTGCGGGTGAGGGAGGTACTCGACGCAGATTGAGTCTTCAACCGCTCGGTGTCTCCGCCAGCAGCTGGAATTCCGTTGCACTCAACGAAAGGATGATCGAGTCCATTCCCATCACTCGCTCGCGTCCCATGGAGCGAAAGTGCAGCTTCTGGAGAACTCGAAGTGAGGCCAAGTTCTCGGGATGAGCGAAGGCGGTGAGACGATCCAGCCCGAAGTCGATAAACGCGGCTCGAACCCACGCTGACCCAGCTTCGGTCGCAAAGCCCTGTCCCCAGGACGGTCTGGCGAAGCGGAATCCAAGGTCGATCTTCCCCGGGTCTTCCAACACGATGAGACCAGAATCCCCGATCGGCTTTCCCGACGCGCGCTCACGGACGATCCATTTGCTGAATCCGTGAAGCGCTTGGTGTTCGATGTACCGCACCAGCCGTTGCGTCGTCTCTCCCATCGATCGGTCTGGGCCCGTCGGAATGAATCGCATCACCGCAGGATCACTGAACCAAGCGAACGCAGCCGCCGCGTCCTTCGTGGCGAACGGCTCGATGCAGAGTCGCAGGGTCTCGATCTTGTCGCGCATAGCCGGGTTACGTGAAAGGTTACGAAGTCATCTTGGCGTAGCGTTGGAGACCATGGTGCGGTAGAGGGGCAGCGCAGTGAGCTCGTAGGTGCCCTCGCGGCGCTGGGCGCGTGGGCCGACCTATCGCGGCGGGAGTTACAAGCAGATCCTTCGCGCCTGCGGCGCTCAGGATGACAGGCTCACTCGCTCCGCGAAACAGCAAAGATGAAACCACGCTCCGATGACGTCCCTCCTTTTCTTCTCAAAGCGCGACGTGGAGTGTCATCCTGAGCGAGCGCGCGGTACGCGCGCGAAGCGAAGGATCTGTTGTTGAATTTCAGCATCCTGCTGAGCACGGCTCACCCGTCCAGCACCTCCCTCACTTTGCGCGCCAGCGACTCCGGCATGAACGGCTTTTGTAGGAATGCCACGCCCGAGCGCAGCACCCCCTGGTGCACCATCGCGTCGTCGGTGTAGCCCGAGGTGTACAGCACGCGCATCGCGGGCCGCAGCGGCGCCAGCCGCTCGGCGAGCTCCCGGCCGCTCATCCCGGGCATCACGACGTCGGTCACGAGGATGTCGATGCCGCCGGCATGGCGGGCCGATAGCTCGAGCGCGGCGCGTCCGTCGGCCGCATCGAGCACCCGGTAGCCGCAGCTCTCCAGGCTCTTCCGCGCCAGAGTGCGCACCGGCGCCGCATCCTCCACCAGCAGCACGGTCTCGGTCCCGCGGCGCGGCTCCGGGACGGCCTCGGCCGCGGGGAGCGGCTCGGCCGTGCCCGCAACCCGCGGCAGGTACACTTTCACCGTCGTCCCATGGCCGGGCTCGCTGTACACCCAGATGTAGCCACCCGATTGCTTGACGATGCCGTACACCGTCGCGAGCCCCAGACCCGTGCCCTTGCCGACCTCCTTGGTGGTAAAGAAGGGCTCGAACAAGTGTTTCTGGGTCGCCTCGTCCATGCCGACGCCGGTATCCGAGACCGCGAGCAGTACGTACTGGCCGGGCGGGAGGCGGTGGTGGCGCTCGGCGTACTCTTCGGTGAGCAACACGTTCGCGGTCGCGATCGTGAGCCGGCCGCCCTGGGGCATGGCGTCGCGCGCGTTGACGGCGAGGTTCAAGAGCACCTGCTCGAGCTGGCCGGGATCGGCGCTGACGGGGCCCAGGTCGGCCGCGAGCTCGGTCATGAGGGCGACGTCCTCGCCGATCAGCCGTCGCAGCATCTTGTCCATGGTGGCGACGACGGCATTCATGTCCAGCAGCTTGGGAGCGAGCACCTGGCGGCGGCTGAAGGCGAGCAGCTGGCGCGTGAGCTCGGCGGCCCTGAGGCCGGCGTTCTTGATTTCCTCGATGTCTTCGCGCCGCTCGTCCTCGCGTGGCGTGGCGTGCAGCAGCAGCTGGGTGCAGCCGAGGATCGCCGTGAGGAGATTATTGAAGTCGTGGGCGATGCCCCCCGCCAGTTGCCCCACCGCCTCCATTTTTTGAGCCTGCCGGAGCTGCTCCTCGAGCTGGCGGCGCGCGGTGACGTCGCGCGCCAGCACCAGACGGGCGGGCCGGCCCGCGAAGCTGATCGGCTGCGATTCGATGTCGACGTCGATCAGCGTGCCGTCCTTGCGGCGGTGGCGGAAGCCGGTGAACGTCCCGGTGTCGTTGAGCAGCCTCTCCTCGAAGCGGGCCAGCTCCGACGCCAGCCGGATGTCGCGCAGCGTCATGGCCAGGAACTCCTGCTCCGAGTAGCCGTAGCGCTGCACCGCGGCGGCGTTCACCGCCAGGAAGCGTAGGGTCTCGCAGTCGTAGACCCACATCGCTTCAGGGTTTGCCTGGAACAGCAGGCGATAGCGGCGCTCGTTTTCGAGCAGCCCCTCCTCGGCCCGCTTCCGCTCGATCGCCATGGCGATCTGGGTGGACACGAACTGGAGGATGTGCTTCTCGCGCTCGCCGTAGCGCACCCCTGGCGTATACGTCTGCGCGACCAGCACGCCGATGGTGCGGTCCCCGGCCTTGAGCGGCACGCCGAGCCAGTCGATCGATGCCGGGCCGATCAGCTCCACTTCGCCGCGCTGCTCGAGCTCCTGGTGGAGCTCGGGGGTGGCGAGCAGGGCCTGGCCGGTGCGCAGCACGTACTCGGTCAATCCCTTCCCCATCCGCTTCGCCGGGAAGTCCGTGTCGTATTCGTCCACGAAGTACGGGAAGCTGAGCAGCTCGGCAGCGGGGTCGTACAGCGCGATGTAGAAGTTCTTGGCCGGCATCAGCCCGCCCACGATCTCATGGATCGCGGCGAACAGGTCGTGCAGGTTCCCGGCGGCGTGGGCCGCCTCCGAGATGCGGTAGGTGGCGAGCTGGATCTGCTCGGCGCGCCGGCGGTCGGTGACGTCCCGGAACACCCAGACGCGGCCGGCGGTCTTACCGGCGATCCGCTGGGGCTGCGAGTAGCGCTCGAAGATCCGGCCGTCCTTGAACAGGAGGACATCGAAGCTCGACGCCTCGGGGCGATGGTACAGCTCGTCGATCTTGGCGAGGAAGGTGTCAGGGTCCTTGACCTGCTCGAGGACGAAGGACCGCGTCTCCGCGGCGTCCCGCGTTTCCAGCACGGAGTCCGGGATCCGCCACAGCTCGGCGAAACGGCGGTTGAAGCTGACGATGCGCCCCTCGGGGTCGACGACGAGGATGCCGTCCGCCGTGGACTCGAACGTCGCGTTCAAAAGCGACAACGTCTCGCGGAGGTCCTGCTCGGCGCGCTTGCGGTCGCTGATGTCCCGGGCGACGAGCACTACGTGCCGGTCGTCCATCGGGGAGATGGCGGCGGCGAACCACACCTCGCGACCCGCGATCTGCAGGCTGTATTCGGCCTGCACCGTCTCGCGTGCCGCCAGGGCGCGGTGGATGTATCCGAGGAACTTGTCGGCATTGTCCTGATCGAACACCTCGTGCAGCGTCCGGCCGATCAGCTCGGGGGCCGGCCGGTAGAGGAGCGAGGGACTGGAGGGGGCGATCTTGACGTAGCGTCCATCCGCGTCGAGCACTAGGATGACGTCGCTGATGGCCGAGAACAGCGCCTGCAGCTCGGCGTCGGGTTCGCGCAGCGGCGGAATGGGGGTGGGCGCGTGAGTGGTCATGCCGGGGTCACAATACTCACCCGGCCCCCCTCCGCGGGCAACCGCGCGCTCGGAGGACCGGGCGTGATGCGGATCACGTCCCTTTGACCGGGGGAGCCTCGTTCAGGATCAGCCAATAGAGCCCGAGCTGGCGGATCGCCTCGGTGAATTCACCGAAGTCGACCGGTTTGCGGACATAACTGTTGGCGCCGAGGCTGTAGCTGTTGACGAGATCCCGCTCTTCTTTGGAGGACGTGAGAACCACCACGGGGAGCAGGTGGGTGCGGGGATCGGCGCGCAGGCGCCGCAGCACCTCGAGCCCGTCGACCCGGGGGAGCTTCAAGTCGAGCAGCACGAGCTGTGGCATGGAGTGCGGCTGGCGGCCCGCAGACCCAGCGTCGCCGAGCAGATAGTCCAGCGCTTCGACCCCGTCATGCGCCACGACCACGTCGTTCTTGATGTTGTTCTTCTTCAGGGCCCGGAGCGTCAGGGCTTCGTCGTCGGCGTTGTCTTCCACCAGCAGGATGACCTTGTCGTTCATCGGGGCAAGCTCCTTAGAGGGTGAAGTAAAACGCCGCGCCGCCGCCGACCGCGCCTTCGGCCCAGACGCGGCCGCCGTGGCGGTGGATGACGCGCTGCACGGTCGCGAGACCGATTCCGGTGCCGTCGAACTCCTGCGCGCCGTGCAGCCGCTGAAACGCGCCGAACAGCTTGCCGACGTACGTCATATCAAAGCCCGCCCCGTTGTCGCGCACGAAATAGGCGGGCCGCCCGTCCTGATGGACGCTGCCCACTTCGATGCGCGCGTCGGTCCGCTTGCCCGTGAATTTCCAGGCGTTGTCGAGCAGGTTTTGCAGCACCACGCGCATGAGACCGGGGTCTGCCTGGACGTGGAGCCCCGGAGCGATGGCGAACTCGACCCGTCGCGACGGGTCGCGTTTCTGAAGGTCGTCGGCGATGCCGGTGGCGAGGGCGCTCAGGTCCAGGGGGCCGACGTGCATCGCGCTGCGCGTGACCCGGGAGAGGTTGAGCAGGTCGTCGATCAGCATGGCCATGCGCTGGCTCGCGGTCCGCACCCGGGCGAGGTAGTCCTTGCCGGTATCGTCCAGCCGGTCGGCGTAATCCTCGAGCAGCGCCTGGCTGAAGCCGTCGATGCCGCGCAGCGGGGCCCGCAGGTCGTGCGAGACGGAGTAGGCGAACGCGTCCAGCTCGGCGTTGGCGGCTTCAACTTGCGTGGTGTGGCGGCGCAGCGTCGCCTCGGTCTGCTTGCGCTGGCTGATGTCGCGGATGATGGCGGTGAACGCGACCTCGGAGCCGCGTCGCCAGCTCGCCAGCGAAAGCTCCAGCGGGAATTCCGCGCCGTTTTTCTTCCGGCCGGCGAGCTCGACGGTCTTGCCGACCACTCGCGCTTCACCGGTCGCGAGGTAGCGCGCGATTCCCGCGCTGTGCGCGTCCCGGAACCGTTCCGGCATCAGGACGGTGAGCGGTTGGCCGCTGACCTCCGTCGCCGCATAGCCAAAGATCCGCTCGGCACCCGGGTTGAAATACGTGATGTTCCCGTGGCGGTCGGCCGAAATGATGGCGTCGTTCGCAGTCACGGCGAGGGCGCGGAACCGCTCCTCGCTCGCGCGCAGCGCCTCCTCAGCCCGTTGCCGCTCGGTGAGATCGCGCGTCACCTTGGCGAAACCGACGAGCGTCCCCCGGTCATCGCGTACGGCGGTGATCACCACGTCCGCCCAAATGCGGGAGCCGTCCTTGCGGATCCGCCAGTTCTCCTCTTCGTAGCGACCCTCGGCGACGGCGGCCGCGAGGGCGGCTTGGGGCTTGCCCGCCGCCACGTCTCCCGGCGTGTAAAAACGCGAGAAGTGCTGGCCGATGATCTCCTCCGCCCGGTACCCCTTGATCTGCTCGGCACCCGGGTTCCAGCTCACGACGTGGCCGGTCGGATCCAGCATGTAAATGGCGTAGTCTCGAACGCTGCCCAGGAGCAGGCGGAGCCGCTCTTCGCTGGCACGCAGCGACGCCTCCGCCTGTCGGTGACGGGTGATGTCGACCCACGAACCCACGACCTCGGTCGGGGTGCCGGCCGCGTCGCGCAGCAGCCGCGACTCGTCGTTGACCCAATGGTATGTGCCGTCCTTGTAGC
>VBCA01000046.1 GCA_005881575.1 Betaproteobacteria bacterium | reverse complement strand
ACGTCGACGCCGAGTTCCTCGCACAGGTCGGACACCATGTTGATGAACGAAATCTTGGTCGCGAGAAAGCTGTTGGCCGTTTGCTTGATCAATTCGGCGGTCGTGACGCTCGTGGAGACGATCGGGCAGTCGAAGTTGGGCTCGTAGAGGTCGAGCAGCAGTGCTCGCGCGCGGTCGGTATCGGCGCCGATGACGATCCGGTCCGGCTGCAGGAAGTCGCGGACCGCCGAGCCCTCGCGGAGGAATTCCGGATTGCTGGCGACATCGAACTCATGCTCCGGTCCCGCCAGGCGCCGGATCGTGGTGTCGATCCAGTAAGCGGTCCGGGCGGGAACGGTGCTCTTCTCCACGATCAGCTTGTAGCCGTCCAACTGCTGCGCGATGGTACGGGAGACTTCCTCGACCTGGGAGAGGTCGGCCCGTCCATCGGCCCGGGGCGGGGTGCCCACGCAGAGGAAGATGATGTCGGACGCGGACATGGCGTCCTCGGCCCGAGTGCTGAACCTGAGCTTGCCGGCCTCCAGGTTGGCGGTCAGCAATTCCTGCAGTCCGGGCTCGTGGATGTGCGGCGTCCCGTCCGAAAGGCGGGCCACGATGTCGGGATCTTTGTCGATCGCCGTGACCGTGTGGCCAACCTCCGCGAGACCCACCGCCGTGACCAATCCCGCGTAGCCTGTGCCGAAGATTCCGAGTCTCATGCCCGCCGGTCGCTCAAGGGGCGAACTCGAAGACGTCGACCGGCATCTTGCGCAGCTGCCCGGTCCCGAAGACCAGCAGCGCGACTGCGGCGGCCAGCACCAAGAACCTGAGCCTCAGGCTCGAGCCTATGATCCAGCTAAACATCCAGCAAATCCTTCGCCTGCTATTAAGAACTTCTTATTTGTCGCGCGAAATGCGCGACCCCTTCCAGGTTTCTAGAACCTGAATATCACTCCGATTTCCGGCGCGTAAGTCGGCGCCTTCTTCGTCACTCCGACACCCATGTTTAGCTTCGCTACCGCGTTCTTGGTCAGCGTATATTGGAGCTCGCCGATGAGCGATGCTGCTTCGTTTCTCTTTTTTAGGGAGCCGCGCACGCAGTATTTCCTTCGCCGTGTGAAAACAAACCAATGGAAAGGGCCCGGACCATGTTCCGGCCGGACTATCTCGAGGCGCTTTCGCCGCAAAGCGGGGGAGTCGCAGCTCACGAAGCACGCCGGCTCGATGGCGCAGGACATCGAGGCCGGGCGCGAGACCGAGTTCGAGGCGATGACCGGCTATGTGGTGAGGAAAGCGAAGGAGCTGGGCGTGCCGGTGCCGGTCACCGAGAGCGTATACAGAGGGGCGAAGGGCGTGGAGTACGCGGCCAATGCGAGGCGCGCGAAACCTTACGCCGGCGCACAGTCCTTGTTCGACGCAAGAAGCGCGACCCAGCAAGCGGTCTCCCTTTTTTGCTTGGCGGCGGATGACAGAAACGTCCGGCGACAAGTCTTTTTCTTTTTTCTGCGTTTGCGGCGCAGATTTCCGAAGAATAGTTCCACAACGGGAAAGGCTGGTCAACGAATTTCGCTTTGTATCGAGATGTGATGACATCGAGTAGAGATGCGATGACACAAATGCGGCGAATCCGCGGCTGATCAAGGTACTCTCCCTTTTCTTTGGCGACGGAAAAAAACCGACAGCCCCTTTTTTGGGTCGGCGTTGTTGGTAAACGCTCGCCGATGGAAAATGGTTCCCCAGCGATAATGGTGTTGGCAACGGCCTGTCTCGGGACCTGGAAGCCCCACTCGATGAGCCGTCATAAGGTCGCAACGAATTGCACGCGGCGAGGCGGTATGAAAAACGCAAGTGCCGTGATTTGGGCTGTTGCGCTGTTGTGCGCGGCGAGCGGTGCTTGCGCTCAAGGCTATCCCCCAAAACCCATCCGCATCGTCGTCGGCTTCCCGGCCGGCGGCGGCAACGACATCATCGCGCGCAGGGTCGGTGCCATGATGCAGGAGAACACGCACCAGGTCCCGGGCAGTTGTGAGGCGCCCGCGACACGAACGCGACACAGCGGCAGGGAAAGTATGCCGTTCTTCTATAAACCAGTGATTTACTTGGCGTCCCCAACCGGATTCGAACCGGTGTTACCGCCGTGAAAGGGCGATGTCCTAGGCCTCTAGACGATGGGGACCTTGAGGACTCCTACGAGGGCGGGAGGCCGGTCTGGTGGAGGTAAGCGGGATCGAACCGCTGACCTCTTGCATGCCATGCAAGCGCTCTCCCAGCTGAGCTATACCCCCACGCGAGGCGGCGAATTATATCACGCGGAAAGATGCGCCTGAAGGCGGTCGAGCACGCGCTTCCTGCCTGCCAGCGCGAGCATCGGTCCGAGATTGGGCGTTTGCGTGCGACCGAACACGATCATTCGCAGCGGCATTGCGAGCTTCGGCAGCTTGAGCTTGTGCTTGTCGATCACAGCCTGGATCACGCCCATGATGGCCTCCGCGCGCCATTCTCCGAGAGCCGAGAAGGCCGCCGTGACCTCGGCCAGCGCGGGACGCACTTCAGCGGTTACGGCTTCGCGCGCCACACCGGGTTCAGCGTAGAACATCATCGCCTCTGCGGCGAGCACGGCCAGCGTCTCGGAACGCTCTTTCAGCAGCGCGACGACCGCGAGTAGCTCCGGCCCTCCCGCCAGCTTGCCGCCGGCGCGCTCGATACGCGGAGCGACGAGCTTGGCGAGATCCGCGTCCGCGCGCTGCCTGAGATACCGGTGGTTGAGCCAGCGCAGCTTCTCCGGATTGAATTGCGCGGCCGGGCGGCTGATGTGCGCGAGATCGAACCACTGGAGGAATTGCCCCACAGTGAACATTTCCTCGTCGCCGTGCGACCAGCCGAGCCGCGCGAGATAGTTGACAAGAGCCTCGGGCAGATAGCCGTCCTCCTGGTATTGCATGACGCTCACCGCGCCGTGGCGCTTCGATAGCCGCTCTCCGTCGGCGCCGAGGATCATCGGGACGTGGGCGAACTCGGGTATCGGCGCCCCGAGCGCGTGAAAGATGTTCACCTGGCGCGGAGTATTGTTTACGTGATCGTCGCCGCGAATTACATGTGTGATGTTCATGTCGAGGTCGTCTACGACAACCCCGAAGTTGTAGGTCGGAACGCCGTCGGCGCGAAGGAGCACCAGATCATCGAGCTCCGCGTTCGCCACTGTGATCGCCCCTTTGACGAGGTCGTGGAAGCCGACGTCGCCCCCGTCGGGATTTCGGAACCGCACGACCGGCGCCCGGTCCGCCGGCGGCACGAGCCCGGCGGCTTTCGCGCGCTCGGGGCGCCAGCGCCCGTCGTAGCGGGGCTTCTCACCGCGCGCGCGCTGGCGCTCGCGCATCGCATCGAGATCTTCCTTGCTGGCCCAGCAGCGGTACGCTTTTCCCTGCGCGATGAGCTTCTCGGCGACTTCCCTGTACCTTGCGAGGCGCTGCATTTGAAAGAACGGGCCTTCGTCCCAGTCGAGGCCGAGCCAGCGCATGGCGTCGAGGATCACCTGCACCGAAGCTTCGGTCGAGCGCTCGAGATCGGTGTCCTCGATGCGCAGGATGACTTTGCCGCCGTGCTTTCTGGCGTACGCCCAAGAGAAGAGCGCGGTCCGCGCCCCGCCGATATGGAGGTAGCCGGTCGGGCTTGGGGCAAAACGGGTTCGGACCATCGTCGCGTGTCGAATCGGGGCATTGTACGCGATGGAATTGCAGCGGGCGCCGCAGCCCGGCCTCGGAGAAGATTTGCTACACTTCGCAGCCGCGGGCGGTTAGCTCAGCGGTAGAGCACTCCCCTCACACGGGAGGGGCCATTGGTTCGATCCCAATACCGCCCACCACTTCCTTTACTTCTCCCGGAAGTAGAGTATCGCTATCAACAATCCATGGCGCGTGTACTGACGGCTAGACTTCTGTCCCTTGGCGCGCGTTGCATGTCGAGCCGCCGCGCGCATTATCTTGTGCTCGCCTTTGTCCTGCTGCTGGCGGCACTGATCAGAACCGTTCCTCTGACCTATTCCCATTTCTGGGATGAGACGGTGTTCCTGCAGCACGCCAAAGTCATCATCGACGGCCGCACCAACTATGAGGAATTCCACCACAGGCCGCCTTTTCTGTCTTTCCTTTACGCGCTGGGATTCGCGATATGGGACAACGTCTACGTCGCCAATCTAGTGCAAGGGGTTGTCACTGCGTTGACGGTGGTGTTCGGCTTCCTGTATGCGAGGCGGGGATTCGGCCTCACTGCGGCCCTTTTCAGCGGCTTCCTGTTCGCGTTTACTCCGTACTTCGTCGAGGCGTCGCATGAACTGCTCACCGATATGCCGGCGCTCGCGCTCATGCTTGCCGCCATGTGGCTGTTCGACAAGGCCGGCGCGCGCTATGCCTTCCTGTCGGGCATCCTCTACGCCTTGGCGATACAAACGCGGTTCACCTCACTTTTTCTTGTCGTCTACTTCGCTCTGGACGCCATCCTTTCCCCGAAGAAGATTCGGAGCCTGGCGTTTCTGCTCGCCGGGGCTGCGCTCGCCATTAGCCCATATCTCATTTGGATACGGTGGAACTACGGATCTTTCTTTTACCCCTTTGTCCAGGCCCGGAGAATTGTCACCGAGTGGACGGCGCCGGTCCCTGCCGGTTTTTACTGGGAAGCCCTGCTCGAGGTTTTCCCCTACAGCATGTGGCTGTTTTTCGGAGCTGGAGTCTTGCTGCCGGTCGCGCACGGGGCAATGCAGCGTCGTGCCCGCGAGGATGGGGGGCGGCTGACCGGTCTCGCTGGGCTGAGTGACCGCACCAAGCGGGAGTTCGTGCTTCTCATGTGGGGAGGCGCGTTCTTTACCTACATGCTCTCGATTCCACACAAGGAGGTTCGGTACCTGCTCCCTTTGGCGATCCCGGTAGTCGTTATCAGCGCGCTGGGGCTGGCCGAAATGTTCCGCTGGTGCGCGCGGCAGGCACGTCCCGTAAAGACCAGCGGCATCGTGCTAGGGATTGCCGTGGTGATGCTCGACTATGCGCCATCGCTGCAGGAGCTCAGCGAGCCCTGGCTCGACCGGTCGGAGCGCGAGGAAGTGCAGATTGGCCGCTACTTGCACGAGGTATCCACGCCGGCGGATACGATCTACGCTGCGCACAATTTTCCCGTGTTTGCCTTCTACTCGGAGCGCAGGACCGTCTCGCTTCTGCCGATCCAGGGCGAATTCGATCAGGCTTGGCGTGAACTCATGAAACAACCGGGGTTTCTGGTGTATTACCACCCCGCCGGCATCGAGGAAACCCATTCCATCTATCCATCGTTCAAGCCGGACGAGAAGTTTCTCGAAACCAACCCGAACTTCCACAGGATTCGCGCTTTTCCGAGCGCCGTAATCTATCGTTACGAGCCTCCTCGGTAAGCCCCGGTTCCGAGTGCGTGTCGCCGATAGCAGACATCTGAAGTAGTCGAATCAGCAGCGTCCCTTTTTCTTGTGCAGTATTGCCCGCGCGTTCATCGGCGCTGCTTGAGTTATGCAAATGTCATAAGTAGAGTTCAACAGGCAACACGGCATAAGGCAAACCCGTCGAAATCCATGATTGTCAGGCTGGCTGGTCCCGGCCCGACTCGCGCAGGCCCAATATGCGCGTCTCCGATATCGCAGTTCGCGTCGATTTACCGCCGGAAGCCAAGGGGCAAAGCCATCAGCCCGACCGCTTCGAGGTCGCTCTTACTTTTCTCACCCTCGCCGTCACGGCGGTAGCGTGCGCGCTCCTCGCAGTCGAATCTGCGGCCGTCCTCCGGAAAATGGCCGATCGAAGCGACGTTCCTGGCGCTCTCGGTCAGATCCTGTTCATGCTGATCGTCGCGCTGCTCATCTGGGGAAGCCTGGTGTACCAGTTGACCCGCCTGGCGTACTTCCTGCGGCGGCTCGACCACCGTCCTGCCTCGGCTCGGGTGCTGGAAGAATTTTGCGACGCCACGGTACCGTCGCTTACCGTGCTCGTTCCGTCCTACAAAGAAGAACCGCAGGTGGTGCAAAGGACGCTGTTCTCCGCAGCGCTCCAGGAGTACCCGAATCGGCGCGTAGTGCTGCTGATCGACGATCCAGCTCTTCCGGCCAACGCCCATGATCAGCGGGCGCTCCGGCGCATCGAATCTCTCCCAGTCCGGTTGCAGGCGCTCTTTGCCGAAGTGGCGACGAGATTCGGGCGCGAATGCGCCGCCTACGAATGCAGGCACACGCGCGGTGCGATCGACTTCCCCGTCGAAGCCCAACGGATCAGCCACCTCTACGAGAACGCTGCTCAATGGCTCGAGGAACAGGCCTCTAACTTGGTCGGGGACGAACCAGGCGACGAGCTGCTGCGCGGCAAGGTGTTTCTCTCGCTCGCTGGAAAGCAACGGGCACAGGCGCGAGATGTGGCGTCACGCGCCCGGGCGGGCGCGCTCGAGGAGCTGCACCTGCTTCGCGAGTACCGCAGGCTCGCCTTCCTGTTCCGCGTCGAGTTCACCAGCTTCCAGCGTAAGCGTTACGTAAACCTCGCCCATGAGCCCAACAAGGCCATGAACCTGAACGCGTTCATCGGCCTGATGGGCAAGCATCTGGAGGAAGTGCGACGCGCGGACGGTCTGCACCTGGAGCATTGCGCGGAGAATGTCGCAACCTGGAGCGTGCCCGACGCCGACTACCTGCTCACGCTGGACGCCGACAGCATCATCACGCCCGATTATGCGCAGCGGCTGGTGCACTACATGAGTGTCTCAGGCAACGAGCCGGTTGCCGTGGCGCAGACGCCTTACAGCACGATTCCGGCGGCCGCAGGCACCCTTGAGAATATCGCCGGAGCGACCACCGACATCCAGCACAACATCCACCAGGGTTTCACCGCTTTCGGCGGCACATACTGGGTCGGTGCGAACGCTCTGCTGCGCAAGAAGGCGCTGGAGGACATCGCCCACACGGACCGGGAACGCGGCTTTCCCATCACGCGCTTCATCCTGGACCGGACCGTGATCGAGGACACCGAGTCGAGCATCGACCTGGTAAGCCGCGGCTGGCAACTCTACAATTACCCCGAGCGCCTCGCCTACAGCGCGACGCCGCCCGATTTCGGTTCACTGCTTATCCAGCGCCGGCGCTGGGCCAACGGCGGACTCATCATCCTGCCGAAGCTGTTGCGCTACCTGTTGCGGGGGCCCTCGAGGACGCGCAAGGCCGTGGAGGGTTTCTTCCGCTGTCATTACCTGGTGTCGATTGCGGCGGTCAACGTCGGCCTGCTCATCATACTCGCCTGGCCATTCGAGGAGAACCTGCGCGACCCCTGGCTGCCGCTCTCGGCCGCGCCGTACTTCTTTCTTTATGCGCGCGATCTCGTCCGTGCGGGCTACCGATACGCCGACCTGCTGCGGGTCTATGCGCTGAATCTCATGCTGATCCCCGTCAACCTCGGGGGCGTGCTGAAATCCCTGGAGCAGGCCCTCACCGGTCGTAAGACTCCTTTCGGGCGCACGCCCAAGGTGTCCGGCCGGACTGCCGCGCCAGCGCTTTACGTGCTGGCGGAATACGGGCTGCTCGGCTGGTGGCTGGTGGGCGCGACGACCGACGTCATGCACGGGCATTACGCGCACCTGGCGTTTGCGCTCATGAACGCGGGATTTCTCGCCTATGCCATCTACTGCTACATCGGCTGGCGCAACAGCGTGGCGGACTTGCGCAACGGGATCGCTCTTGCCAAGGGATTGGTGAATGGGGCCGGATCCCATCCACTCGTGCCGGCGACGATCTCGCTGGATCATCCATCACGGCTGTAAATCGCATGGGCTCCTCGCTCTAGCGAGTCGCACGCCGTTACCCCGTTAATACCTGTAACGAAAAAGGCCTATCCGACTGGATAGGCCCTTTTCTTTTGGGGAGTCTGGCACTGACCTACTTTCGCGCGGTATACCTCGCACTATCATCGGCGCTGCCCCGTTTCACGGTCCTGTTCGGGATGGGAAGGCGTGGTTCCAGAGCGCTTTGGGCACCAGACATAGCTTGTCGTCCCGTTGTCTTCCAACAACGAAACCAATTCGAAAAGAAGCAGGTTGAGATTGCAGAGCGTGAACCTTCGGGCTCGCGTCGAAAAATTCGGCCCAAGGTTATAGGGTCAAGCCGCACGGGCAATTAGTACCGGTTAGCTGAAAGGATTACTCCTCTTGCACATCCGGCCTATCAACGTGGTGGTCTTCCACGACCCTTCAGGGAGGTTAACCCTCCGGGACGTCTCATCTTGAGGCGAGTTTCCCGCTTAGATGCTTTCAGCGGTTATCTCTTCCGAACATAGCTACCCGGCGATGCCACTGGCGTGACAACCGGTACACCAGAGGTTCGTCCACTCCGGTCCTCTCGTACTAGGAGCAGCCCCCCTCAAACGTCCAACGCCCACGGCAGATAGGGACCAAACTGTCTCACGACGTTTTAAACCCAGCTCACGTACCACTTTAAATGGCGAACAGCCATACCCTTGGGACCGGCTACAGCCCCAGGATGTGATGAGCCGACATCGAGGTGCCAAACTCCCCCGTCGATATGAACTCTTGGGAGGAATCAGCCTGTTATCCCCGGCGTACCTTTTATCCGTTGAGCGATGGCCCTTCCATACAGAACCACCGGATCACTATGACCTGCTTTCGCACCTGCTCGACTTGTCAGTCTCGCAGTTAAGCACGCTTTTGCCATTGCACTATCAGTACGATTTCCGACCGTACCTAGCGTACCTTCGCACTCCTCCGTTACTCTTTGGGAGGAGACCGCCCCAGTCAAACTGCCCACCATGCACTGTCCCCGGCCCGGATTCACGAGCCAAGGTTAGAACCGCAAACAAACCAGGCTGGTATTTCAACGACGACTCCACCAGAGCTAGCGCCCCGGCTTCAAAGTCTCCCAGCTATACTACACAGATCGGTTCACAGTCCCATGCAAAGTTACAGTAAAGGTGCACGGGGTCTTTCCGTCTAGCCGCGGGTAGATTGCATCATCACAAACATTTCAACTTCGCTGAGTCTCGGTTGGAGACAGCGTGGCCATCGTTATACCATTCGTGCAGGTCGGAACTTACCCGACAAGGAATTTCGCTACCTTAGGACCGTTATAGTTACGGCCGCCGTTTACCGGGGCTTCAATCAGGAGCTTGCACCCCATCATTTAACCTTCCGGCACCGGGCAGGCATCACACCCTATACGTCCACTTTCGTGTTTGCAGAGTGCTGTGTTTTTAATAAACAGTCGCAGCCACCTATTTTTTGCAACCGCGTTGGGCTCCAGCTGTACGCCTTCACCTACTAGCGGCACACCTTCTTCCGAAGTTACGGTGTCAATTTGCCGAGTTCCTTCAACCGAGTTCTCTCAAGCGCCTGAGAATTTTCATCTCGCCCACCTGTGTCGGATTACGGTACGGTCGTTCCAGACTGGAGCTTAGTGGCTTTTCCTGGGAGCTGGGTATCGGGGCCTTCGCGGAGCAAGCTCCACTCGTTGTAACGCCTCAGCTAAGCCGCGCGGATTTGCCTACGCAGCACGCCTACACGTTTGAACCGGGACAACCAACACCCGGCGCACCTAACCTTCTCCGTCCCCACATCGCATCTGGAATCGGTACAGGAATATTGACCTGTTTCCCATCGACTACGCATTTCTGCCTCGCCTTAGGGGCCGACTCACCCTGCGCCGATGAACGTTGCGCAGGAAACCTTGGGCTTACGGCGAGCGGGCCTTTCACCCGCTTTATCGCTACTCATGTCAGCAGTCGCACTTCCGATACCTCCAGCGTGCCTGACAGCACGCCTTCGCAGGCTTACGGAACGCTCTCCTACCAGACAGATATCCCGAAGGACATCTGAATCCGCAGCTTCGGTGTATGGTTTGAGCCCCGTTACATCTTCCGCGCAGGACGACTCGATCAGTGAGCTATTACGCTTTCTTTAAAGGATGGCTGCTTCTAAGCCAACCTCCTGACTGTTTTAGCCTTCCCACTTCGTTAACCACTTAACCATACTTGGGGACCTTAGCTGGCGGTCTGGGTTGTTTCCCTCTCGTGTCCGGACGTTAGCACCCGGTGCACTGTCTCCCGCGCCGTACTTCTCGGTATTCGGAGTTTGCCATGGTTTGGTAGGGCTCTATGCCCCCCTAGCCATAACAGTGCTCTACCCCCGAGAGTAATACGCGAGGCACTACCTAAATAGTTTTCGGAGAGAACCAGCTATTTGCAGATTTGTTTGGCCTTTCACCCCTACCCACAGCTCATCCACCACTTTTTCAACAGTGGTTGGTTCGGTCCTCCAGCCGGTGTTACCCGACCTTCAACCTGGCCATGAGTAGATCATCTGCTTTCGGGTCTACACCCACCGACTGGATCGCCCTATTCGGACTCGCTTTCGCTACGCCTCCGCTATGCGCTTAGGCTCGCCAGTGAATGTAAGTCGCTGACCCATTATACAAAAGGTACGCAGTCACCCCTTGCGGGGCTCCCACTTTTTGTATGCATACGGTTTCAGGATCTATTTCACTCCCCTTCCGGGGTTCTTTTCGCCTTTCCCTCACGGTACTGGTTCACTATCGGTCGATCACGAGTATTTAGCCTTGGAGGATGGTCCCCCCGTCTTCAGACAGGATTACACGTGTCCCGCCCTACTTTTCGCAAACTTAGTTCCACCACCTCGTTTTCGCATACGGGGCTATCACCCGCTATGGCCGGACTTTCCAGACCGTTTTGCTAACTCGATGGCTAAAGATTGCTGGCTGTTCCGATTTCGCTCGCCACTACTCTCGGAATCTCGGTTGATTTCTGTTCCTCTCCCTACTGAGATGTTTCAGTTCAGGAGGTTCGCTTCGCTCACCCTATGGATTCGGGTGAGGATGACCCTTGCGGGCCGGGTTTCCCCATTCGGAAATCCCCGGATCAAAGCCTGTTTGCCGGCTCCCCGGGGCTTATCGCAAGCTACTACGTCCTTCATCGCCTGTGATCGCCAAGGCATCCACCATATGCACTTGTTCGCTTGACCCTATAACCTTGAGGCCTCGCTTGAGAACGAAGCTCGCAGCCATAGGAATTCTCACGCTTGTGCCGGCTCCACCCGACTAAGGTGAAGCCGTTTTGAATGCAATCACAACCCATGCATCGATCTTGGGAGATCGATGCACTTGCTTCTTCCGAATTGTTAAAGAGCGAACAGCCTCTCCGGTCAAAAGACCAGAAGGAAGCCTTTCGGCTTGCTTGTGATCTCTCGTAGATGCGAATCAGGCAGGAACCCCTTTCTTCATATCGGTGCGCTTTCTCTCCTTTCTGAATTGGTGGAGGTGAACGGGATCGAACCGATGACCTCCTGCTTGCAAAGCAGGCGCTCTCCCAACTGAGCTACACCCCCGACAAGAACCTGGTGGGTCTGGATGGATTTGAACCATCGACCCCCGCCTTATCAAGACGGTGCTCTAACCAACTGAGCTACAGACCCTGAATCAGCATTCAGGATCCAGAACCGAGCTGAATCCTGCTTCGCATGAAAACAACCGATAGGTTGTGGGCGCTGAAGCAAAGCTTGTCTCTAGAAAGGAGGTGATCCAGCCGCACCTTCCGATACGGCTACCTTGTTACGACTTCACCCCAGTCATGAATCTCACCGTGGTAGGCGCCCTCCTTGCGGTTAGGCTACCTGCTTCTGGTGAAACCCACTCCCATGGTGTGACGGGCGGTGTGTACAAGGCCCGGGAACGTATTCACCGCGACATGCTGATCCGCGATTACTAGCGATTCCGACTTCATGAAGTCGAGTTGCAGACTTCAATCCGGACTACGACGCACTTTCTGGGATTTGCTCCCCCTCGCGGGTTGGCAGCCCTCTGTATGCGCCATTGTATGACGTGTGTAGCCCTACCCATAAGGGCCATGAGGACTTGACGTCGTCCCCACCTTCCTCCGGTTTGTCACCGGCAGTCTCATTAGAGTGCCCAACTGAATGTAGCAACTAATGACAAGGGTTGCGCTCGTTGCGGGACTTAACCCAACATCTCACGACACGAGCTGACGACAGCCATGCAGCACCTGTGTCCAGGTTCCCTTTCGGGCACACCCGACTTTCATCGGGCTTCCTGGCATGTCAAGGGTAGGTAAGGTTTTTCGCGTTGCATCGAATTGAACCACATCATCCACCGCTTGTGCGGGCCCCCGTCAATTCCTTTGAGTTTTAATCTTGCGACCGTACTCCCCAGGCGGGCAACTTCACGCGTTAGCTGCGTTACTAAAGGAGTTCATCCTCCAACAACTAGTTGCCATCGTTTAGGGCGTGGACTACCAGGGTATCTAATCCTGTTTGCTCCCCACGCTTTCGTGTATGAGCGTCAGTGCTAACCCAGGGGGCTGCCTTCGCCATCGGTGTTCCTCCAGATCTCTACGCATTTCACTGCTACACCTGGAATTCCACCCCCCTCTGCCGCACTCTAGCCTCGTAGTTTCCAACGCAGTTCCCAGGTTAAGCCCGGGGATTTCACATCGGACTTGCGAGACCGCCTACGCACGCTTTACGCCCAGTAATTCCGATTAACGCTTGGACCCTACGTATTACCGCGGCTGCTGGCACGTAGTTAGCCGGTCCTTCTTCTTCGGGTACCGTCATCGACGCGGGATATTAGCCCGCGCTATTTCGTCCCCGCCGAAAGAGCTTTACAACCCGAAGGCCTTCTTCACTCACGCGGCATGGCTGGATCAGGCTTTCGCCCATTGTCCAAAATTCCCCACTGCTGCCTCCCGTAGGAGTCTGGGCCGTGTCTCAGTCCCAGTGTGGCTGGTCGTTCTCTCAAACCAGCTACGGATCGTCGCCTTGGTGGGCCATTACCTCACCAACTAGCTAATCCGGCATCGGCCACTCCTATAGTGTGGGGCCTTGCGGTCCCCCACTTTCATCCGTAGATCGTATGCGGTATTAGCCCCGATTTCTCGGGGTTGTCCCCCGCTACAGGAAATGTTCCGATGTATTGCTCACCCGTTCGCCACTCTACTCGGGGTTGCCCCCTTTCGCGTTCGACTTGCATGTGTAAGGCATGCCGCCAGCGTTCAATCTGAGCCAGGATCAAACTCTTCAATTCAAATCCTGATCAATCGCTATGCGATTGCGCGAGCCCCGCGTTTAACCGCCGAGCCCACTACTCACTCAAAGTCATTGCAAAGGTAAAAAAAA
The DNA here is from genome assembly GCA_005881575.1 of Betaproteobacteria bacterium. Classification (GTDB taxonomy): domain Bacteria; phylum Pseudomonadota; class Gammaproteobacteria; order Burkholderiales; family SG8-39; genus VBDM01. The sequence continues at coordinate 10,798 of VBCA01000046.1, read as the reverse complement.
ACCTTGCTAGACCTGGCGTGAGCTTGGGTTAATGCTTTGTGCGACACCATTGCGCTTGCACGCAAACTACCGGTGTCACTGGCTTCACCCAGCGCCCACACCTATCGGCTGTTCAATTGTTAAAGAGCGTTCCCCGGGCGGGGATTCTGCACACCCTAGGAGGGGTTGGTTGCGGGGATAGGATTTGAACCTATGACCTTCGGGTTATGAGCCCGACGAGCTGCCAGACTGCTCCACCCCGCGCCCGGTACAGAAGGGAGATTATAGCGGCCGGCGCGAGATAGTGTCAAACCATTTTGCGCCGCAGCAATGCCGCCATCATGTTCGCTCGGTTTCGATCGATCGCGGCTGCCAGACCATCAGGCGCCTTTCGGCCAAGCCCACTGCCCAATCGAGAAGTAACGCGAACGCGGTGAGCAACACAATGCCGGCGACCACCGTATTCATATCGAAGAAGCCCTCCGCCTGATGGATGAGGTAGCCGACGCCTTTCGCCGAGCCCAGATACTCGCCGACGACTGCTCCCACGAACGCGAGGCCCACCGAGTTGTGCAAGCTGGCGAACACCCAGCTCATCGCGCTCGGCACATAGACATGGCGCAAGAGCTGGCGCGGGCTCGCACCGAGCATGCGCGCGTTGGCGAGCACCACCGGGCTTACCTCGCGCACGCCTTGATAGACGTTGAAGAACACGATGAAGAAGACGAGCGTCACGCCCAAGGCCACTTTCGAGGCGATCCCGAGCCCGAACCAGACGAAAAATATCGGCGCGAGAATCACGCGCGGCATCGCGTTGACCGCCTTGATGTAGGGATCGAGGACCGCGGAAGCCGTCGGCGACAGCGCCAGCCACAGGCCGATCACCACGCCGGACACCGTGCCGATGAGAAATGCGAGGAGCGTCTCGACCAGCGTCACCCAGAGGTGCTCGTAGATCTCTCCGGAAACAAACCACTGCCACAAGCGCGCGAATACTTTTACCGGCTCACCGAAGAAGAACGCCGCCTGGTTGGCTTCGGCGAAGTAGATCGGCGGAAGCAGCGTCGGGCTCGTCAGCACGTGCCAAATCACGACGAGCAGGACGAGCACCAGCACCTGCAAGGCGCGCAAGCGCAGCCGCCCGCTGCGTGCCTTATTGCTTCTGCTGTTGGGCATAGCCTTTCAGCACCTCTTCCTTCATCGCGCGCCAGATTTTCGCGTGAATTTCTATGAAGTGCGGCGTCAGGCGGATTTCGGCCACATCGCGCGGGCGCGGCAGGTCGATCGCATAGTCTCCGATCGGATGCGACGCCGGGCCCGCGGACAGCACCACTACTCTATCGGATAGCGAAATCGCCTCCTCGAGATCGTGCGTGATGAATACCACCGACTTGCGGTCGGCGGACCACAGCTCGAGCAACTCGTTCTCCATCAGCTGCCGCGTCTGAACATCGAGCGCCGAAAACGGCTCGTCCATGAGCAGAATTTGCGGATTCAGGATGAGCATCTGCGCGAGCGCGACGCGCTTGCGCATCCCGCCGGAGAGCTGGTGCGGGTAGCGCTTGCCGAAGCCGCTCAAGCCGACGCGCTTCAGCCAGGCGTCGCCTCGTTCAAGAGCCTCTTCCCGCGCGACACCGCGAAATTCCAGGCCCGCGACGACATTTTCCAAGGTGTTGCGCCAAGGCATGAGCGCCTCGGTCTGGAACATGTAGCCCGCGCGCGTGTTGATCCCGCCCAGCGAACGTCCGAGTACGGTTACCGTGCCGGTAGATGGCTTGAGCAACCCGGCAGCGACATTGAGCAAAGTCGTCTTGCCGCAGCCCGTGGGACCCACCACCGAAACGAATTCACCTTCACCGATGAGGAGCGTGGTGTCGTCGACGGCGGTATAGCGCTCCGACGCATCGTCTCGCGACAGGAAGGTGCAGCTGATGCGCTCGAGCGCGAGGACGGGGGTCATGGAAGGTCATTCTGAGCGAAGCGAAGAATCTGCTTTTCGAAAAACAGATCCTTCGTCGCCGCAAGCGGCTCCTCAGGATGACGGCGCATCCGCGCCGTCATTTGTACTTCGCGTTTGCTTTCTTCACGAACTCGTTCGTATAGGTGAGGTCGAGTTTGATTTCCTTTGCCTTCACTTCGGGGTTGAAGGTCGGTATGACCTTGAGCGCGGTTCTCGCGCCGGCATCCGAGATGACTCCGTCCGGCGAGATGGCTTCCTTCACCTTGTTGAACGAGAACAGGTACAGCGCCTTGTCGCTGAGCAGGTAGGACTCGGGAACGGTACGGAGCACGTCCTGGGGAGAAGCGGACTGGATCCATTTATCGGCGCGAACGATGGCGTTGGTGAGCGCCTGGACCGTACCCGGATTCTTTCGAATGAAATCGACCGGCGCGTAGAGGCAGCCCGCTGGCATGGGACCGCCCAAGACCTGCTCGGTCCCGCGCAAGGTGCGGGTGTCGGCGATGATCTTGACGTCGCCATCCTGCTCGAGTTTAGTCATGACCGGATCGGTGTTGGAGACCGCGTCGATCTGACCGCTCTTCAGCGCCGTGATGGCGATCGCGCCAAGGCCGACGCCTATGACGGAAATATCGGAAGGCTTGAGGCCTCCGGTAGAAATGAAGTGGTTGAGGATCATGTGCGTGCTCGATCCCGGCGCGGAGACCCCCACCTTCAGCCCTTTCAGGTCTTTCGGCGACTTGTAGTCTTTCGCTCTGGCGGTGGCGATCCCGATTGCAATTTGCGGCGCCCGGCCCTGCTGCACGAAACATTGGAGGTACTGGCCCTTGGGCTGCATGTTGAGCGTATGCTCGTAAGCCCCCGACACCACGTCGGCGCTTCCCCCTACCACCGCCCTCAGCGCCTGCGAGCCTCCGGAAAAGTCGCTGATCGTCACGCTCAGGCCTTCTTCCTTGAAGTACCCGAGTTGCTCTGCGATGGTGAGCGGAAGGTAGTAAAGGGAGGCTTTGCCCCCGACGGCGACATGCACGTCCTTCTTCTCGATCGCGCCTTGCGCGCCGGCGAACGCAGGCCAGGCGACCAGGATGGCGAGCGTGAGGTTCATTAGAATATACATTGATAATCTCCTGTAACTTCCTAATTATGGACCTAGAAGAGGTTCCCCTGCGCGGGGCGAGGAGCACGGAACCTCGTGACATCCAGGCGGCTGCGTCCACCCGCGTTCAGGCCGAGCCGCTGGCAGGCGAGCGCGAAGCGCTTCGCGAGCAGTTCCGCGAACTGCCCTTCCCCCTTCATGCGGCTGCCGAACTGCGGGTCGTTGTCGCGCCCTCCGCGCATGTCGCGGATGCGCGCCATGACATGCTTCGCCTTGAGCGGATAGTTCCGCTCCAGCCAGTCTTTGAAGAGATCCTTCACCTCCCAGGGAAGCCGCAGCAGCGTGTATCCGGCCATGCGCGCTCCCGCGTCGCTGACGGCCTCGAGAACCGCCTCCATGTCCTTGTCGTTCAGGAACGGGATGATCGGCGCCACCAGGGTGCCGCACGGAACGCCCGAGGCGCTCAAGCGACGAACCGTCTCGACGCGCCGGTAGGGCGCCGCTGCGCGCGGCTCCAGGGTGCGCGCGATCTCGCCGTCGAGCGAACCGATCGAGACGAACACCTGCACCAGGCCTTCGCGCGCCATGGGTTCGAGCAGGTCGAGGTCGCGTTCGATCAAAGAGCCCTTGGTGACGATGCCGACTGGATTGCGGAACTCCCAAAGCACTTCGAGGATGTCGCGCGTGATCCTTTGTTTTCGTTCGACCGGCTGATAGGGATCGGTATTGGCTCCGAGCGCAATCAGTTCGCAGCGGTAATCGGGGCGGGACAATTCGGCTCGCAGCAGCTCGGCGGCATTTTCCTTCGCGAAGATCCGTGTCTCGAAGTCCAGACCCGGGGAAAGTCCGAGGTAGGCGTGGCTCGGACGCGCGTAGCAGTAGATGCAGCCGTGCTCGCAGCCTTGATAGGGATTGATCGACTGGGTGAAAGGAAGGTCGGGCGAGTCGTTGCGCGCGATGATCGAGCGCGCCCGCTGCAGCGTCACCACCGTCTCGGGCCTGGACTGGATTTCGGATTCCGGCTCCCGGCTGCGCGCGAGCGTCTCGAAGCGCCCCTTCGGGTTGTCCGCGGCGCCGCGTCCCTTGATCGTCACGTGACGCCTTTCCATGTCGTTCAATCTAGATGACCCTGCGCTCTTTCAGGCCGGCGATCTCGCTCGCGCTGTAGCCCTGGGCGGCGAGCACCGCGGCGGTGTGTTCACCGAGCTCAGGGCCGCTCCATTCGATGTCACCGGGCGTGGCCGAGAGCTTGGGAACGATTCCGGGGACTTTCAGCGGGGTGCCGTCCTTCAACCGGACCTGCCGGATCATGTCGCGAGCCAGGTAGTGCGCATCGCGCGCGATGTCCGCCATGCTGTAGATCTTGCCGCTCGGCACCTGGGCCGCGTTGAGCGTTCCAACGACCTCGTCGGCATCGTGCGTCGCAGTCCACTCGCCGATCACGGCATCGAGCTCCTCGCCGCGCTCGGCGCGCCCCGCGTTGTCAGCAAGCGAGGGGTCGGCCGCCAGATCCTCGCGCCCGATCACCTTCATCAAACGCTTGAAGATGCTGTCGGCGTTGGCCCCGATCACGACGTGCTGGGCGTCGCGCGTCAGATAGGTGTTGGAAGGCACGATGCCGGTCAGGTTGCTCCCGGTGCGCTCGCGCGCCTCCCCGAAAAGGTCGTACTCCGGCAGCGCCCCTTCCATCATGTTGAACACCGCCTCGTACAGCGCCACGTCGATCACCTGGCCCCTGCCCGAACCGCGGCCGCCGTTCGCGTTGCGGTGGTGCAGAGCCATCATCACGCCGACCACTCCATGCAGGGAGGCGAGCGCGTCTCCGAGCGACAGGTTCGGACGCACCGGCGGCCGATCGGGAAAACCGGTCACATAACGCAACCCGCCCATCGATTCCCCGATCGCGCCGAATCCGGCCAGGTCGCGGTACGGCCCGGTCTGCCCGAATCCGGAAAGCCGCAGCATGACCAGGCCGGGATTTTCCGCCGCGAGCCTTGCGTAGCCCAGTCCCCACTTCTCCAGCGTCCCGGGCCGGAAGTTCTCGATGACGACGTCTGCGTCCCGCGCGATCCTGCGAACGACCTCCTGCCCTTCCGGTGCGCGAAGGTCGACGGTCACCGACTTCTTGTTGCGGTTTTGCACGTACCACCAGAGGGAGGTGCCGCGGTGCAGCTTTCTCCATTTGCGAAGAGGATCGCCCTGGGGCGGCTCGATCTTGATGACTTCGGCGCCGAACTCCGAGAAGAATTTCCCGGCAAAAGGTCCGGCAATCAGTTGTCCCAGCTCGATCACCTTCAACCCTTCCAGGGGCTTTGTCACAGCAGTCTGCGCTCGACGAAAGCCTGCGCAAGGGTCCCCGTGTCGACGTACTCCAGCTCGCCCCCCACCGGCACGCCGCGTGCGATCCGGGTCACGCGCAGATCGCGGTCCTTGAGCATCTCGCTGATGTAATGGGCGGTCGCCTCGCCTTCATTGGTGAAATTGGTCGCGACGATGACTTCCTTCACCTCGCCGTCGGCCAGGCGCCGCTGCATCACGTCGAGTCCGATCTCCCGGGGCCCGATGCCGTCAAGCGGCGAAAGGCGCCCCATGAGCACGAAATAAAGGCCGTGATACGCCAGAGTCTGCTCCATCATCAGCAGATCCCCCGGCGTTTCGACCACGCAAAGCTGAGAGGAATCGCGCCGCGGAGAGCCGCACAACGCGCACAGCTCGAGCTCCGTGAAGCTGTTGCACTTGGCGCAGCGGCGAATGCTCTGCAGCGCCCCGTGCAGGGACTGCGCGAGCCTCTCCGCCCCCGTCTTGTCGTATTGCAGCAAGTGATAGGCGATGCGTTGAGCGGACTTGGGGCCGACTCCCGGGAGACAGCGCAGCGCCTCGATCAGTTCTTCCAGAGCGGTGGGCGACTTCATCGCGTTCGGTCAGAACGGCAGCTTCATCCCTGGAGGCAGACCGAGACCGCCGGTCAAAGCCGACATTCTTTCCTGGACCGCGGCCTCGACTTTGCGCGCGGCGTCGTTGACCGCCGCCGCCACGAGGTCCTCGAGCATGTCTTTGTCATCCGCCAGCAAGGACGGATCGATGCTGACCCGCTTGACATCGTGCCTGCAGGTCATCGTCACCTTGACCATGCCCGCGCCGGACTGCCCCTCCACTTCCACCGAGGCGAGCTCGTCCTGGAGCTTGCGCATGTTTTCCTGCATTTGCTGGGCCTGCCTCATCAAACCCGCAATCTCCGCCTTCATCGAGATGTCTCCGTCACCGCATGGGCTTGATCGAGGACTCGACGATGGTCGCATCGAAATTCTCGACCAGGTCGCGTACGAATGCGTCGCGGCTGACTGCCGCTGCCGCCCGATCGCGGGCGCTGTTGCCGGTCGTTTCTCTTATCGTCACGGTCAGGCGCACGGGTTTGCCGAAGCGCTCCTGCAGCGCCGCGCGCAGCTTTTCCTGGTAGCTCTTTTCCGCCAAATGCTTCGCAGCGGGAGGCACGCAGAGCTCGAGCGCTTCTCCGTCGAAGCTCCCGAGTTCGCTTGCCTGGGCGAGCTGTTTGGCGATGCCGCCCAGATCGAGCGAATTGGCGAGCTTGGGCCAATCGCCGTCGAACGCCGTCCGGACGACGGGCTGCCGATCCCCCGCCGGCGTTGCCGCTTCACGGGGCTCGCCTCGCGCCGAGCCGTTCCGCTGCGATTCGCCGGCGTCGCGAGTCCCCGGGGAAAAGGCGAGCATGCGCAGCAGCGCCATCGTGAAGCCTGCGAACTCGTCCGGAGCAAACGGAAGATCCTGACGTCCGTGAATCGCGATTTGATAATAGAGCTGCACCTGCTCCGGATCGAGCACCCGCCCGAGCGCGAGCAGTCGCTCGCGCAACCCTCCCTCTGCGTCGACGGCCTCCGGCGCGCCTTGAGCGAGAGCGACGCGGTGGAGGAGCGCACCCAGATCCTGGAGCGCTCCGTCGAAACCGACGCTGCGGGATCTCATGTCCTCCGCGATCGCCAGCACGGCGGCCGAATCGCCGCGCGCGAGCCCTTCGAGGATCGAATACAGGAAGCTGTCATCGATCGTACCGAGCATCGCGCGCACGGCTTGCTCCGTGACGTTTCCGGCGCTGTACGCGATCGCCTGATCGAGAAGCGACAATGCGTCGCGCATGCTCCCGCGGGCGCCCTCGGCCAGCAGCCTGAGCGCTCCGCCTTCGCCCGGAAGTTTTTCCTCCGCGAGGATGGCCTCGAGGTGGGCGGCGATCGCGCGCGAAGGCATCTGCTTGAGGTTGAACTGCAGGCACCGGGAGAGCACCGTCACCGGGATCTTCTGGGGATCGGTCGTCGCAAGGATGAACTTGACGTGCTCGGGCGGCTCCTCGAGCGTCTTCAGCATCGCGTTGAACGCCGACGTGGAGAGCATGTGGACTTCGTCGATGACGTAGACCTTGAAGCGCCCGCGGCTCGGCGAGTACACCGAGTTCTCGAGGAGCTGGCGCATCTCGTCGACCTTGGTGTTGGTTGCGGCATCGACTTCGATCAGGTCGACGAAGCGGCCCGCGTCGATTTCCACGCAGGCCGAGCACTTCCCGCAGGGGCTGGAGCTGATGCCCGTCTCGCAATTGAGGCATTTCGCGAGGATCCGGGCGAGGGTCGTCTTGCCCACACCGCGGGTCCCGGAAAAAAGATACGCGTGATGCAGGCGCTTCTGATCGAGCGCGTTGCGCAGCGCCTTGACCACGTGCTCCTGTCCGATCAGCGACTCGAACGTGCGGGGACGCCACTTGCGGGCGAGAACTTGGTACGACATGACGGCTTTCTCTGGATCTTCGATCCCTAACAGGTGGCGAGCCTTACCCCGGCACTTACAACGATCAGCTGTGGCTGCTTCCTTCCGGACCTGACCAGGTTCACTGGGCTGCAATGCGGGGAGGCCCGCCGTAATCGTTTACGGCGCGCGGAAACAGCCGCAGTCCCGGAATTATAAGGCGGTTTAGCGTCGAACCCTACGCCCGCGCGCGCCGTTTTCGCGGCTTCGGGATCGCGCTATGATGGCGGAGCAAAACTCGCGCGCCGCGCCCACGAGCGGGGCCGTTCGACACTGGAGGAGGGGTCATGGTCCGATTCGCAAGGCGCAGCGCGGGCCGATTCCGCACCCTGACCGGAATCGCCGCGGGCATGCTATCCGCCGCCTTGGGGGTCTCGCCGCTCCCGGCCGCTGCGCAATCGGCCGAAACCTTTCCGAACCGGCCGATAAAGATCCTCGTTCCCTACGCCCCGGGCGGCGCAACCGACATCATCGCCCGGATCGTCGCCGCCAAGCTCACCGACTCCTTTGGCCAGAGCGTCCTCGTGGAAAACCGTCCGGGTGCATCGGGCAACCTCGCTCTGGAAGCCGTTGCGAAAGCGCCCGCCGACGGCTACACCCTGTTCGTCGGCAACGTCTCCACCAACACCATCAACGAAAACACCTTTGCGCATCAGCTGCAGATCAAGCCGTCCCGCGATCTGGTGGGCATCGCCAAACTGGTCGAGATTCCGCACATCATCGCGACGACAGGGAGTTTTCCCGTCGACTCGGTCGCCGATCTGATCGCGCTCGCAAAAAAGGATCCGGGCAAGATCAACTATGCGTCGGCGGGCCTGGGAAGCTACCCGCACCTCGACATGGAAAAGCTCCAGAAGGCCGCTGCGATCACGCTCACCCACATTCCCTACAAGGGCGGCGCAGGCCAGATGATTCCGGCGATCATCGCGGGCGAGGCGCCCGTCGCGTTTCTCAACCTCTCTTCGGCGCTACCGCACATCCGCTCGGGCAGGTTGAAGGCGATCGCCACCACAGCGCCGAGCCGGCTCGCCGAGCTGCCGAACGTCGCGACGATGGCCGAGCAGGGATTTCCCGGGATCGGCACCAACGCGTGGCAGGGGATGTTCGCGCCTGCTGCGACACCGAAGGCGGTCGTCGACAAGATCTACCAGTCGGTCGCTGCAGTCCTGTCGAATTCGCAGATGAAGGAGCAATTGTCCAAGCAAATGCTCGACGTCACGCTCTCGTCCTCCCCGGCGCAGTTCCAGCAGCTGGTGGAGAAGGAAACACGCGCCTGGGGCGATTTCCTGCGCGAAGCGAAAATCAAGATCGAATAACGGCTCTCCACGCCTTGGCGAAGCAATCGAGCACAAGCGATCGCGGTTCGCAGCCGCGCTTCGACCTCGTCGTCGCGAGGGACCTCGAAGTCCCGACGCGGGACGGCGCCAGGCTGCGCGCCGACGTCTTCCGTCCCCAATCGTCCGGACGTTTCCCTGTCGTCATCAACCTGGGCTGCTACCAGAAGGACAAGCTCTGGGTGCCGCCTCCGGACCTGGAGGAAAGGCCGAACGAGTACATGAACTGGGAGACGGTGAACCCCTTATGGTGGGTGCCGCGCGGATACGCTTGCGTGCGCGTCGACGGGCGCGGCTCGGGCAAGTCGCCCGGGCGCACCGACCCCTGGTCGCCTTCGGAAGCGCGCGACTTCTACGACGCCATCGAATGGGCCGGCAAGCAGCCGTGGTGCAACGGCCGCGTCGGCACGCTCGGCATCTCCTATTACGCGATGACGCAGTGGCTGGTCGCGGGCCTGAAGCCGCCTTCCCTGGCCGCGATGATTCCCTGGGAAGGCGCGGCCGACATGTACCGCGACTTCGGCTATCACGGCGGCATCTTCTCCTTCGGCTTCGCCACCGGCTGGTGGAACAACCACATGGCGCACCACCTGCTCGGCCGCCCGCAATCGACCGCAACCGACGCCTTCTCCACGCCCTGGCTGTGGGAGTACATGCGCTACAACCTCGACGGGGAATGGTGGCACGGCCGCCGTCCGATCTGGGAGAACATCGACATTCCGCTCTACAGCGCGGGAAACTGGAGCGGCATGGGGCTGCATCTGCGCGGCAACACCGAAGGCTACGTGCGCGCCGCCTCGAAATGGAAGAGGCTGCGCATCCACGCCGGCACGCACTACCACCCGTTCTACTCCGAGGAAGGCCGGCGCGATCAGCTGCGCTTTTTCGATCACTGGCTGAAGGGCGAGAACACCGGAATCATGGAAGAGCCGCCGGTGAAGCTGCTCATCCGTAAAGGCGGCGCCGGGAACTACGAATGGAGAGAAGAACGGGAATGGCCGCTCGCGCGCACGAAGTGGACGAAGTTCTATCTGGAGAAGGAAGCGCTCGTGCTCGAGGCGCCGAAGAAGGCCGCGTCGGTCGAGTATTCCGCGAGCGGGATGACCAAGGCGGGCGTTGCCTCGGCCTCATGGACCTCGACCGTGCTCGCGGGCGCGCTGCCGCAGCTCGGCGTTTCCTTCGAGAGCGAACCGTTGAAGCAGGACACCGAGATCACCGGGCCGGTCGTGTTCGTGCTCTGGGCCGCGAGCGCGACCGAGGACATGGACGTGTTCGCGACGATCCGCAACATCGATCCCGACGGCAAGGACGTGTTCGAGCAGGGACAGCAGAGCCAGCCGGTGCCGGTCGCGAAGGGGTGGCTGCGGGCGTCGCATCGCAAAAAGGACGACGCGCTGTCGAGACCCTGGCGTCCTTATCACACGCACCTCGAGCGCGAGTGGCTGAAGCCGGGCGAAGCGGTGCAGATGGAAGTCGAGATCTGGCCGACCTCGATGACGTTCAAAAAAGGCCACCGCATCCGGCTCGACGTACAGCCGCGCGATGGCGTAGGCAGCGTCCCCTACACCCATTACAGCGCGGACTACAACACCGGGACCAACGTGCTCTACACGGGAGGAA
>VBCA01000045.1 GCA_005881575.1 Betaproteobacteria bacterium | reverse complement strand
AAGATTACCCAGGCTCCAGAGCAGCACCCCGGTCAGCGCGACCTTGCGCGGCCCGACCTTGTCCTGCCAGCGCCCGCCGACCACGGCGCCTGTGCCAAGCGAAAAAATGGCGAGCGCAAAAGTCCAGGTGACCGTGGTGCTCGACCATCCGAAGCACGCGAGCAGAGGCTGCGCGAACAGGCTCCACGAATAGATCGTGCCGAGCGTCATCATGAACACCGCGCCGCCCACGGCGATCGTCCAGCGATTGTCCAACACTCTCGAAGCCGTGGTTTGCATCGCTTTCGTCCCCATTCCCGCGTCCAGTCCAGTATTCGCCTGATCCGCTTGGAGCATGAATCGGGCCAGCTCTCTAAGAGTCTGTGATAAATTCACGAAGGAGCGCCATGAAACTCAAAAACGCATTCGCGGTCTTCGCTTCGTTCTTCGCCATCGGCCTCGCGTCCGCCCAGGACCTGGGGCCGCAGATCCGGAAGCTCGAGGACGGGGTCTACGTCTACGTCGGCAAGAACTTCAATTCCAACTGCGGCATCGTCCTCACCCAGGACGGGGTCGTGCTCATCGACAGCGGGCACAACCCGACGGACTCGCGCGCTGTCCTCGCGGCCGTGAGAAAGCTCACCCCGCTGCCGGTGCGTTTCCTCATCGACACCGAGCCGCATCCCGACCACACCACCGGCCATTTCGTCTTCTCTCCGCCCGCGACCATCGTCGCTGCGGAAGGCGCGGGCGACTCGATGCGCTCGCGCGAGCGGGGTGACCCCGAGCGCATCCAGAAGCTGGCGGCCACGTCGCCGGAGATGCGCGCGGCGCTCGAGGGCTATCGCTTCGTCACGCCGCAGATCGAATACCACCAGAAGATGACGCTCAAGGTCGGTGAGCGGACGTTCGAGCTGATCTACCTGAAAGGCGTGCACAGCGAGTCGGACACGGCTGTATGGCTGCCGAAGGAGCGCGTGCTCTTCTCCGCGGCTGGCATCGTCGTCGGCCAGATCAACAACCTGCGGCCCATCGTGTCGATTCCCGACATCCTCGCCGCCGCGAGGCTGATGAAGAGCCTGAACCCGCTCCACGTCGTTCCCGGGCACGGGACTCCCGGCACGGTGAAGATCTTCGAGGACAGCGAGAAATACTACGCGCTGCTCCTCGAGCGCGTCGGCAGGCTCGCGAAGGAGGGCAAGTCGCTGGATCAGATCAAGAAGGAAGTGCGCATGCCCGAGTACGAAAATTGGGCCGCGCAGGAGCGCTTTCCGACCAACGTCGAGGCGGCTTACCGGGCTGTGAAAGGCGGCTGAGCGCCGGCTGGCCCGGCGCTCGGGCGTTTCCCTGGATCAAAGCGCCCCGGAGAGCCGGAGCGTTTCTGCTTCTCAATCCGGTCCGTCTTCGAGAATCGTGAGGCCGTACGGATCGTTGCCGACACCGGTCACCGTAGCGACGACGGCGCGCGCATGGAGATCGATCACCCACACCGTCCCGCTCGGCGGGGCGCTGGGATCGAGACGGGGCCCGCCCGAGACGACCGCGTAGCGTCCGTCGGAAGTGACGGCCGTGCCCTTGGGGCGGCCTGGAAGCACGCTGCCGTCGGGCTCCGGGGGCCGGACGACCGCGATGCGCGCGACTTCCGCGCGCGGATCGTGCGCGAGTGCCAGGCCCAGATCGACGATCGACACGTTGTTGGCCCGGAAATTCGCAACGATGATCTGCCGTCCATCGGGCGTCCAGGCGACCGTGAAGGGCCGCGTTTGGCCGTTGGGATCGTCAGTTCCTACACGGACGCGGGCGGCCTCGGCTCCCGGCGCGCCGGCGCGCGCGCGGTCGACGTCGATGATGGAGATGGTGTTCCCCTCGAAGTCCACCTGCCCGCTTTCGCGCGCGGTCACCGCGATGAATTTGCCGCTCGGGCTCGCCTTGATGCCGAAGGGGCCGGTCTGCACGGGAATGCGCGGCGCGACTTCGACGACCGGCACGCCCGCGAGCGCCTGGTGGAGATCCATCACCGACACGTCGTTCGTTCCCGCGTTACCCGAAAAGAGGTAAGTCTTTCCGTCGCTGCCGCGGCCCAGGGCGAGAAATTCCGGATTCGGCCAGCAGCCGAACTGCGGGTCGGGAGCTTCGAAGGGAACGACGGGGGGCGGAGTCGGGGAAACGAAGGGAACGGGGAAGCTCGGGCAGGCGTGCCCCGGATGCCCGAGCGCCATCTCGATCTGTCCGCGGCGGCCTCCGGTGTTGCGGTCGATGAGGCTGATGCGGTTCGAGCCGTCCTCGGTGAGCCAGTTCTCCGAGTGGCTCACGAGCAGCAGCTCGGGAAGGACTAGGAGGCCGACCGCTCCGAAGTAACCGCTGTCGTAATTGCGCTCGACTGCGCGATCGGTGTTGTCGGAAGCCGGGTCGAGCATCTGCCTCACGTTCATGACCGAGACGCTTCCGCGTCCGCCGTGCTGGAGGAACTCGGCGTTGTTCACCGGTCCGTGATGGTTGATCACGTATGCGGTGCGGCGATCCTCGCTCAGCACGATGTTCGCGGGGTCGCCGACCGGCACGCCGTCGAGGCGGTCCGGGTGCACCTTGGACCGGCTCACGATCGCGTTCGGCGTGTTGTTGTTGTGGCGCTTCAGCGCGGCGCGGAAGTCGATCGCGTAGATGCGCGGGTCCCTGCGCCCGGTGGCGAGGATGAAGCGGTCGTCCGCGAGCGCGACGTCCGCGGCGGCGAGAATGGATATCGAGAAAGCGGCCCAAGACGCAAGAACGGTGTTTTTCATTACGTAGTCCTCCTTTTGGCGGGGCAAAACAGCTCGGGGATTTCTTGCGGGTGCGCCGCAGCAGGCGCCGCGGAAAATCATGCGCGCGCCGAACGAGCCGGGTCAAGCGCCGCGCGCTCGCCGCGGGACGCTGTCAGGAAAATGCAAGCTGCTCCGCCCGGCGGGCCTGACTTACAATCGCATTCCCAGGCCACACGGCGGGACTGTCGATGGAGCAAGCGGTCGGGCAGGCCGACCTTTCGGAGCGCCCGCAGGTCGAAGGCCTGCGTTTCGCGCGGCGGATGTACTTTCTTCGCGTGCTCGGGCTATTGTTGGGCGCGGTGTGCATCGGCGGTGCGCTCTGGAACCAGGGCGCGCACGCGCCGGCCTGGGCGGCCCTGCTCGCGAACGCGCTGATCTGGCCGCACGTCGCGTATCCGCTCGCTCGCCGCAGCGGCAATCCCTATCGCGCCGAGCTGCGCAACCTGATGATGGACTCGGCGAGCGGTGGCGCCTGGATGGCGGTGATCGGTTTCAGCCCCGCGCCGAGCGCGGTGATCTTCTCGATGATGGCGATGGACAAGGTCGGCGTTGGCGGGTTGCGCTTCCTCGCGCGCTGCCTCGCGGCGCAGGCGGTAGCGGCGGCCGTCGTGGCGATGGCGTTCGGCTTCGAGCTGCATCCCCTGTCGTCGACCGTGGAAAGGCTCGCCGCCCTGCCGCTTCTCGTCGCTTATCCGGTCGCGATCGGGCTCACGACCTACCACCTCGCGCGCCGGGTGCGCAGTCAGAACCGGACGCTCGCCGCTCTCTCCAGCCTCGACGGGCTGTCCGGGCTGCCCAACCGCAGTCACTGGGAGTCGGTCGTCGCCAGCGAGTTCCAGCGCTGCCGGCGCATCGGGCATCCGTCGTCGGTGCTGATGATCGACATCGACCATTTCAAAGCGATCAACGACCGCCACGGCCACCCGGTGGGCGACGAGGTGATCCGCAGGGTGGCCGAGCTGCTGCGCCGCTCGCTCCGGCTTCACGACGTCCCCGGGCGCTACGGCGGAGAGGAGTTCGGCGTGGTTCTCCCCGGAACCGGCGTCGAGGGCGCGGAGGTGCTCGCCGAACGGATTCGCGCGCGCATAGAGTCCGCGGTGCTCGAGCCGCGCAACGCCGTGCGCGCGACCTTGAGCATAGGCGTCGCCGCTTTCGATACCCTGGATGCAGGTCACATGGAATGGATCGCGCGCGCCGACCGCGCTCTGTACGCGGCGAAGGAATCCGGACGCAACCGCACGGCACGTTACGTCGCCGCGGGCGGCTGACTATTTCCCGGCATTCGGCGTGCGCTGCTACCCGGTTTTCAAGCCGGATACCCAGGCACCCGACGCCTCCCCGATCTCGTCCAGCACGTCCCCGTCCGATTTCCCCGAGCCCTTGAGCACGTGGAAGCCGTGATCGGCGCCTTCAAGCCAGTGCATCGTCCACGGCGCGCGCAGACGATCGGTGACGGCTTCCATCAGGTCGCGCCTGCACAGCGTGTCGCGGGTGCCGTTGAGGCAAAGCACCGGCACCGCGATTTTGGCGAGGTGCGCGTCGCGCAGCTCTTCGGGCCTTCCCGCCGGGTGAAGCGGGTAGGCGAGGAGCAGCAGGCCGTCGCAGGAAAATCCGTCCGCGGCGAGCATCGAAGCCGCGCGTCCGCCCATCGAGCGCCCGCCGAGGATGAGCGTCTGCGGCGCGATTTCGCCACGGGCGTGCGCGGCCACCGCGGCGATGCATTCCTGCAGGCGGGGCATGGGATCCGGACGCCTGGAACCCCTTTCTTTGTAAGGGAAATTGAAGCGAACGACGTGAAGGCCGCGTCCACGCAACTGCTCGGACATCCCGAGCATCCCGCGGTCGGCCATATGGCCGCCGGCGCCGTGCGCGAAGACAAAGAGCCCGCCGCCGGCCGACGCCAGCGCGGGCTCGAAGACCGCTGAGGTTTCTTCTTCGCCGACTCTGACCCGCCACAAGATCGGGGCGCTCACGGCGGGTGGAGTCAAACGGAACGCGCGCTTATTTCAAGCGATCCTTGATTTTGGCGAGGGCACCGCGGGCGCATTCCTCGTCGAAATTTCCGCCCGGGGCGCCGCTCACGCCGAGGCCGCCGATCGTGTTGCCGCCGGCCATGATGGCGATGGCGCCTTGCGCGTAGGTGACGTTGGGCAGCGGGGTCTGCGGCACCGTGGTAGGCGCCGCCTTCGCCATGCGGTCGGCGATCTGCTTGGTGCTCTCCTCCTTGCGCGAGAGGCCGACCGACGCGACGGTGTAGGCCTTGTAGTAGGCGTTGTCCATCGAGTGGATCGGCGCGCCGTCGCCGCGCAGCACTGCCTGGCGAACGCCGTCGAGATCGACGACCACCGCGACCACCTTGTAGCCGTTCTTGGCGCAGATCGCGACGGAGTCGCCGACCAGCTCGTTCGCGAGCGCCGCCGAGAGCTTGTGCGTGGTCACCAGGCCCTGGGCCTGGACCCCCGTTGCAGCCGCGCCGGCGACCAGCGCGAGCACCTGCAGTCCTGCCGAAATCCGTGACATGGTTTCTCCCTATCGGTTTGCTTGGGGCATCAACGATACTTCAAAACTCCCAGCCGCGGAAGCGGTGTCAGAGCTCGTATCGGTCGTGGTGGCGCACCCAGGCCTGTGTGAATTCCAGGCCGTCCTCGTCCCGCCCCTTGGGAGCCAGGTCGAGGTAGTGGTAGGCGGTGTTCAGCATGTCGATTCCCCGCGCGTAGGAGGAGTAGGTGTGAAAAACGGCGCCGCCCGGGTCCCGGTAGAACACGCTCACGCCCTCGCGGTCGGTAACGCCGACGTCGAATTTCGAATAGTTGTAGAACGCCGCTCCGCTTTCGACTTCCCGCGGAGTGAACGACGCTTGATAGTCGTAGTTGAAATCGTTCTGCCCGGATGAGACCCATTTGAAGCTCCAGCCCATCCGTCTCTTGAACGCTTCGATCTTGGCGAGCGGTGCGCGCGAGATCGCGACGAAGCTCGCGTCGCGGTGATTGAGGTGAACGCCGAGACCGTTGAAATTGTCCGCCCAAAAGGAGCAGTGCTTGCAGCCCTCGTCCCACTCGGGGGCGAACATGAAGTGGTACACGATGAGCTGGGTCCTGCCGTCGAAAAGCTCAGGCAAAGTCTCCCGGCCTTCCGGCCCTTCGAAGACATATTGCTTCTCCACCTTCTCCCAGGGCAGGGCGCGCCGTTCGCGGCTCAGTGCGTCGCGCAGCCGAGTGAACTTCTTCTCCTTCGCGAGGAATTTCCTGCGCGCCTCGATCCAGGCCTTGTGCGATACGACCCGATGCTTTCCGACTCCCTTGCCCGCGCGTGATTTCGCCATGTCAGCCTCCGGTGGTCGTGAAGGTGTATATCGGCAAACGGTCTGGTGTCAAGCGCCCGGAAATATCGCGCTTTGCGCCGGTACTTTGCGTGGCGCATAATTTGGTTCGCTGAACGTTCCGGCGATCCATTCAAAGGAAGAAACCATGGGCATTTCATTTCGCACGTCCGGCTTGTGCGCCGCCGCGGCCCTCGCTGGCGCCGCCGGGTTTCCCGGCTTCACCGCCGCGCAGCCGCTGCCCGTGCTGGATGTGGTGGTCGGCAACAACTTCGGTCACCTGCCTATGTTCATCGGCGCCGAGAAAGGCATCTTCAAGGCGCACGGCGTGGACGTGCGCCTCAAGGTCGTGAACACCGGCACCGACATGGTCAACGCCATGCAGAAGCGGGAGGTCCAGGTCGGCGACATGAGCGTGACCACTTTCCTCAAGGCGCGCCACGCCGGCGATCCGTTCCGCGTGATCGGCATCATCATGAGCGACGCGACGCGTTCCAACGCCGACGAACCGCTCGCGATCGTGGCGCGCAAAGGCTCGGGCGTGAGCAAGGTCGAAGACCTGAAGGGCAAGCGCGTCGGGCTCGCCAAGGCGCAGACTTCCGATGAATATTTCAAGATGGTCCTGGCGCGGCGCGGCATGAAGTACGAAGACGTGGCGATCGAGAACATCATGGCGCCGCCGGCGCTGGCGCCGGCGCTCAACGCGGGCAAGGTCGACGCGGTGGTCTCCTGGGAGCCGTACAACACCGCGGTGCTCGAGCAGGTGCCGGGCTCCTACGTCCTTGTCCGTGGCGGCGGCCACCTTTCCTACATCATGGTGGCCACGGCGCACGAGCCGACCATCGCGAGCAGCCCGCAGGTGCTGCGCAGCTTTGTCGCGGGCCTCGCCGAGGCCTCGCAGTACACGCGCAAGAATCGCAACGAGGCGGTCGAGATCTTCGCGAAGTGGGTGCCGGGCATCGATCTGGCGGTCGGCAAGAAAGCGATCCAGCATATCAGCTACGACCCGCGCATCTCGCCCCCGGTCATGCAGGCCTTCGAAGCCGCCGAGGATGACGTCCTCAAGAATACGCTCAAGGGGGCGGCGCGGCTGAACGTCCCGGATCAGTTCGCGCTCAAGTTCCTCGGGGAGGTCGAGAAGTCGCATCCGCAGTACTTCAACGACCTGCCGCCGCTGCTCAGGGCAGGCCGCTAAGCGCGCCGTACCGCGGTACCAGCGTCGAGCTTGAGTGGCCTTGACGGGCGCGGGCGAGGGCAGCATGGAAAAACTCCATCGGGTCGTCGAGGACAGGAAGATCGCGGGCGTCTGCGGCGGGCTCGGCGACTATTTCGATCTCGACCCGGTTTTCTTTCGCCTGTTCTTCCTGATGTCGCTCCTTTTCGGCGGGCTCGGAGCAGTGGTCTATCTGATCTTGTGGATCATGGTCCCCGAGAAGACGGGCGCGCAGGGCGAACCCCGTCCCTCGAAGCGGCTGCATCTTTCGAGTTCCGATCGCAAGATCGGGGGCGTGTGCGGCGGCCTCGGAGAACGGTTCGAGATCGATCCCGTCCTTTTCCGGGTCGCGTTCATCCTGCTCGCCCTCGCGTGCGGTCTCGGAATCCTTCTCTACATCGCGCTGTGGCTCCTCGTCCCGCGCGCCCCGGCTGTGCCCGCGGTCAGCACCTAGTCCGGGTTGTCGGCGCAAACGAGCATGTTAGACTTCAATTCCCCAACTTCGAAAGGAGGTGATCCCGTGAGAGACCAACAAGGCAGGACCGGACTACCGACCTCGAACAGCGGATCAATCCACAGACTCGGGATTTCCGCCAGCCGTTAGGCCGGCGTGCCTTACCGCAGGACGACGCCCCGGGGAGAAATCTTCGGGGCGTTTTATTTTCCGTGGAGGACCGTATGAAAATCGCAACGCTGATTGTCGTTGTGCTTGCCGGTTGCGCCGCTCCGGCCGAGCTCACCGAAGCGAGGGACAGCTGGGACAGCGCCACGTACGACGAGGTCGTGCTACGCTGGGGAACGCCCGCCCGCAGCACGAAGCTCAGCGACGGCCGCGACGTGTACACGTGGGTTTCCGACAGCGTAGGCTCCCGGGGAAACTCGTCGGTCGGCTTCGGGATCGGCGGCGGGCGCGGCGGCGGCGTCGGCATCGGCACCGGCATCATGTTCGGATCCGGCGGCGGCGAATCCATTCGCTGCGAGCGCACGCTCGTATTCAAGGACGGCCGCGTCGACGACCAGACCTGGGAGGGGCCGGCGGAATACTGCAGGAGCTTCGGGCGGTCCGCTCGCTAGAGCTTCTTCCCTCGTATTTTTCGGTGCCTTCCCGCGACAAGCGCGCAGACCCGCCGTTTGGGCGCGTGCGCATCGACAAGTGGCTGTGGGCGGCGCGCTTCTACAAGACGCGCAGCCTGGCCGCGCGGGCGGTGGAGGGCGGCAAGGTGAAGCTCAACGGCGAGCGCGTGAAGCCGGGCAAGGAAGTCAAGGTGGGTGATGAGATCGAGCGGCGCTCGGGGGAGCTGCACTGGCTGGTGGAAGTGCGCGGCGTGGCGCTCAAGCGCGGTCCGGCGGCCGAGGCGGCGCTGCTGTATGCCGAGGGCGAGGAGAGCAGGGCGAGGCGCGAGCACATGATCGCAATGCGCGGCGCCGGGCCGCATGCGGCGCACCGCATTCACGGCCGGCCCACCAAGCGCGACCGGCGGATGATCCGGCGCTTTACGGGCGACTGAGCGCGAACGCATGAATCGCCTGATCGCCGAATACGGGCTCGCGCTGGTTTTCGCGAACGTGTTGCTCGAGCAGCTCGGGCTGCCGATTCCGGCGGTCCCGGCGCTCATCGTCGCCGGCGCGCTCTCGGCCGAGGGAGAGTTCTCGCCTTTCGCGGCGTTCGGCGTCGCGTTCGTCGCGTGCATGATGGGCGACGCGGCCTGGTACCTCGCCGGCCGGCGCTACGGCCGCCGTGTGATGAAGCTCCTGTGCCGCGTATCCCTTTCCCCCGATTCCTGCGTGCGCCAGACGGAGTTCCGCTTCGAGCGCTGGGGGAAGCTGACGCTGGTGCTCTCGAAGTTCATCCCCGGCCTCTCGACCATCGCGCCGCCGCTCGCGGGGGCGACGCGCCTCGGCTGGCCGTCGTTCCTGCTCTTCAACGGCGTCGGCGTGGTGATCTGGGCAGGGGCCGCGATCGCGGCCGGGATGCTGTTCCACGCCCAGATCAACGAGCTCATCGTTCGCCTGGAAGGACTCGGCACGCTGGCGGCCGAAACGATCGGCGTGCTGCTCGGCGGATACATCGCGCTCAAGTGGTGGGAGCGAAGGCGCTTCTACAAGATGCTGCGCATCGCGCGCATCGGCGTCGACGAGCTGCGCGCCCTGACAAAGGGAGACAAGCGCCCGGTGGTCGTCGACGTGCGCTCGTCCAGCGCGCGCGATCTCGATCCGCGTTTCATTCCCGGCGCGCTGGCGATGGACATCGCCGAGGTGGCCCGGCGGCTCGGGGAGCTGCCGTCCGATCGCGAGATCGTTTTCTACTGCACCTGTCCCAACGAAGCTTCGGCGGCGCAAGTCGCGAAAAAATTGATCGGGCTCGGCTACACCAGGGTGCGCCCGCTGCAAGGCGGCCTGGACGCCTGGATCGCCGCCGGCTACGAGGTCGAGCGCCGGGTGCAAGGCGGGAAGCGGTGATCGCCTGACAAGAGGGAGGCGAGATGGCGAGAAAACTGATCGTTCTCTTCGACGGCACCTGGAACAACAAGAAGAGCAGGACCAACGTCATTCGCATGCGCGAGGCGATCGCCTCGAGCGGCCCGGACGACCGCGAGCAACCGTGCTTCTACGACCCCGGCGTCGGCACGCGCTGGTACGACATCATCGGCGGCGCATTCGGTCACGGGCTCTCGGAGAACATCCGGCAGGGATACCGGTGGCTCGCGCAGAAATACCAGGCGAACGACGAGATCTACGTCTTCGGCTTCAGCCGCGGCGCCTACACCGCGCGGAGCCTGGTCGGGCTGATCCGCAAATGCGGCATCCTGAAGTCGGTGGACGAATCGCGGGTCGAGCGGGCGTACGATCTGTATCGCGACAAGAGCGTCGCCCCGGACGACCCCAAGGCGGTCGCGTTCCGGGCGAGCGAATCGCGCGAGGCGCGCGTCAGGTTCATCGGCGTTTGGGACACCGTGGGCGCGCTCGGCATCCCCGCCTCGCGCGTGCCCTTCGGCCGGGACTACTTCCAGTGGCACGACACCGACCTGAGCAAGATCGTCGACCACGCCTACCATGCTGTCGCAACCGACGAGAACCGCGAGGACTACGCCGTCGCGGTCTGGACCAAGATCAAGCCCGAGAACATCGCGGTCGAGCAGAAATGGTTCGTCGGCGCGCACGCGAACGTCGGCGGCGGCTACGACAAGCATCCGCCCGATGCCCTGCCGAACCTCCCGCTGCGGTGGATGCAGGACAAGGCCGAGGCGACCGGGCTCAAGCTGCGCTCCAAGGAAGAGACCGAAGCGCAGGACTGCCTCGTCGAGGTCGACGATTCGTTCAGGGAGTTCATGTTCGGGGCCTACAGGATCTTCAAGAAAAGGTTCTGGCGGGCGTTCGGCGAGGGCGTCAACGAATCGGTTCACGAGAGCGTGTGGCGGCGCTGGAGGGAGAGGCCCGAGTATCGCCCGGAGTCGCTGCGCCAGCACCCGGGCGCGCCCGCGGTTTCACGGGGAGAAATTCGATGACAAAGAAGACGACGGTAAATGCAATGCGGCGCGCGATGGTTGCCGGCGCGGCTGCGGCCGCCTTGGCCGGACCGAGGGCAGCCGTGGCCCAGGGACCGTCTCGAGCCAAGACGTTCGTGCTGGTTCACGGCGCCTCGCAAGGCGGCTGGTGCTGGCGCCGCGTCTCGGACCGGCTCGAGCGCCTCGGCCATAAAGTCTTCACGCCCACGCTCACGGGCTTGGGCGAGCGTTCGCACCTCATGAGCCGCGATGTCGATCTCGACATGCACATCACCGACGTGGTGAACGTCATCAAATGGGAGAGCCTCCAGGGGATCGTGCTCGTCGGCCATTCCTACGGCGGCTGGGTGGTCTCTGGCGTGGCCGAGCAGATGCTGCCGGCGATTTCCTCGATCGTGTTTCTGGACGCCTTCATGCCCGAGAACGGCCAGAAGGGCCTCGATCTCAACTCGGAGCGCAGCAAGGCCGAGATCGCGCTCGCGCTGAAAAAAGGCGACATCTCCCGGCCGGCGCCCCCGGCCACGACCTGGAACGTGAATGAAAAGGACCGAGCCTGGGTGGACGCGAAACAAACCGCGCAGCCGATCGGTGTCTCGCTCAAGCCGATCAAGCTCACCGGGGCACGCGACCGCGTCGCGAAGAAGACCTATATCCGGGCGGCGGGTTACGAGAATCCGAACTTCGACCGCTTCTATGCGAAGACAAAAGCCGATCGGTCCTGGCGCACCTACGAGGTCGCGTGCGGCCACGACGTGATGATCGACATGCCCGACCGGCTGACGGAGATACTTCTGGAGGTGGCGTGAGTTCTCAGGCGTTCGCCGGCGCCAAGGCTTTCTTCCTCATGCGGGCGAGCGCTGCGGCGAGCGCGACGCCGACGACGCACACGGCGCTCGTCGCGAGAAAGCCCCAGGTGAAAGCGCCCGCAGTGTCCTTCACCACGCCGAGCGCATAGGCGAAGACGAGCGCGCCCAGGTTGGCGAACATGTTGCAGAACCCCGCGGAGATGCCGGCGACGCGCGGCCCGAGCACCTCGACCGGGACGTAGAAAAGCGGGCCGAAATAGAACTGCAGGAAGACCGCGTTGACCGCGACCACGAGCACGAGCAGGGGGATCGAGTCGACGACGACGAGCAGCGCCGAAGTGCAGGCGAGCACGGCGAGCGATGCGCCGATCACGAGCGGCGGGTTCCTCAGGCGGTCGGAAGTGTAGCCGCCGAGCGCGTTGGAAGGCCCGGTCAGCGCGAAGCCCATCGCCGTGATGAACCCCGCGGTCTGCAGCGACAGCCCGCGGTCGGCCACCAGCAGTGAAGGCAGCCAGAAATTGAACGAGGTGGTCACGCCGAAGCGGATGAACTGGATGCCGGCGCAGACCCACATGATCGGGTAACGGAAGAGCTGGAACGCGTCGAGCACGCCCACCGGGTGCCTGGGTCCCGCGGCGGGCTTCTGCTTGCCCAAGGCGAGATACACGAACGCCATGCATACCCCGAGCGCCGCAAAAGCGATGAAAGGCGGGCGCCACCCGTAATGTCCCACGAGGAAGGGTCCGACGAGCGAGAGCAGGATGTTCCCCGACACGCCGCCGATCACGTACACGCCCATTGCGGTCGCCTTTCGGTCCGCGGGGAACCAGGAAGCGACTAGCGTCAGGCCCGGCGCGAAGATCAGCGCGCGGAACACACCCGACACGATCTGGTTTGCGAGCGCGGCCGGATAGGACTGGATCATCCCGAAGTTGAGCGAGAGCAGCGTCGATCCGAGGATACCGATGAAAAAGATGCGTTTCGGCCCGAAGCGGTCGGCGAGGTAGCCCCCGGGAATCTGGCCGAGCGCGTAGGTGAAGGTCGCGGCCGCCGATAGCATTCCCGCCTGCGTGAAGCTGATGTGCAGATCCTCGCGGATGAGCGGCAGGAAGAGCGCGATGCCGCCCAGCGACAGCATATTGAAGCCCTGGCAGAACACCACCAGCGAGACGGTGAGCGCGGCGTCGCGCCGGCCGGGTGAAGGGGGAGGGGCGGACTCGAGGGACACGTGGCGGTCAAACCCGGATCGGTTCCTCCTGCATCAGCGCGATCTGCTCCTTCAGCTCCAGGATGCGATCCTGCCAGTAGCGCTGGGTGTTGAACCAGGGAAACGCGGCCGGGAACGCGGGGTCATCCCAGCGCCGCGCGATCCAGGCCGAGTAGTGGACGAGGCGCAGGGTTCGCAGCGCTTCCAGCAGGTGAAGCTCGCGCGGATCGAACTCGTGGAAATCCTCGTAGCCGGCGAGGACGTCGGCGAGCTGCCGCGTCATCGAGGCCCGGTCGCCCGAGAGCAGCATCCACAGGTCCTGGATCGCAGGGCCGCTGCGGCAATCGTCGAAGTCCACGAAATGCGGCCCGTCGTCGGTCCAGAGCACGTTTCCGGCGTGGCAGTCCCCGTGAAGTCGCAGCGCGCGCACCTCGCCTGCGCGCTCGTAGCTCGCGGCGACGCACGCGAGCGCCAAGTCGACCGCGCTCTTCCACGCGGCCAGCAGGTCCGCCGGAATGAAATCGTGCGCAAGCAGCCAATCGCGCGGCTCTCGGCCGAAGCTGGAGAGGTCGACGACCGGCCGATCGGCGAACGGCCGCGTCGCGCCCAAGGCGTGGATGCGTCCGACGAAGCGGCCGATCCATTCAAGCGTCTTGCGGTCTTCGAGCTCCGGCGTGCGCCCGCCGCGGCGTGGATACACCGCGAAACGGAATCCGCCCGATGCGTGCAGCGTCTTGCCATCGACCGCGAGCGGCGCGACCACCGGAATCTCGCGCTCGGCGAGCTCGAGCGTGAACGCGTGCTCCTCGAGGATCTGCGCGTCGGTCCAGCGTGCGGGGCGATAGAACTTTGCGACCACCGACGCCGGCGAGTTCGGCGTCCCTTCCGTTTCGAGCCAGACCTGGTAGACGCGGTTCTCGTAGCTGTTCAGCGCGAGCAGCCGCCCGTCGCCCGTGAAGCCCGCGCTCGCAAGCGCGTCGAGCACGGTATCCGGGGTGAGCCCCGAGTAGGGCGGTTCTGCGGGCATCGCGCCATTGTAAAGGCCGGGCGCGCCGTGCCCCGCAGCGCCAGAAAGCGAAAGGGCTGCGCGTCTAGCGAGACAATCCGTTGCCGACTATTGCGCCGATCACCGATCCGGCGGCGATCGCGCCGGGACGACCGTCGCCAACCGCGCCGCCGATCGCTGCACCGGCGATCGCACCGCCGATCGTGCCCCAGGGCTGCGCGTAGTACGCGGGCGCGGGCGCGTAGTACACCGGGCCCGGAAGGTACACCACGACGGGACGAGGCACGAACACCGGAGGCCGCACGATCACGACGCGCTGGCTCGGAAAGACGAAATGCGGCCTGCCGTAGTGGCGTCCGTAGAAATATCCGTCGTGTGCCAGCGCGGGGGCCGACAAGGCGGTAAGGGCAAGAGCCGCTACGCTCAAAATCCGGAACCTCCTGGTCTTCATGGTTGCTCCTTTTTTTGCAGGTTACGACCCAAGAACGGCCCGCCGTAGCAGTCTGCTGACGTGGATCCTGTAACGTTTTGTAAGTCCGGTTTCGGCGGTTACAGGGCAGGAAGTCACGGGCAGGCGTTCGCTCTTCGAAGGGGCATGAAAGGGGTTAATATTCACGCGACTTCACCCATGAACCCGCATGTCGCGGGCATCTAAGTTGCGTCAAAAGGCTGCTGTTATTCGGAGGTGCCGACCATGGTGACCGTCACGATCAGCGGGGCCGGGAAAAGCGGTGCATTGGCGCGCATAGCGGCGTTCCTCGTTCGTAAGGGCTATCCGCTCAAGGGACAGCAAGTCGTGGAATCGGCCTCCGGTGCGAAGCTCGTGAAAATCAGCCTCGAAGTCAGCCACCTCGACCCCGCCAAATTGGCTGCCGAAATGAGAAGCCTCAGCCCGGACTTCAAAGTGGTCAGTGTCGAGGGCGCGGAATTCGCAGCGCCTTCGATCAAGGACATGGCCGATCAATTTCCCGACATCGCTTCTCTGGTGCGAGCGTACGGCGAATCGTTCGGACCGGAATCCCGCGACCGGGAACTGGTCGAAGCGGGGAAAAGAATTGGCGCTTTCCAGTACGAAAAGGAATGGTCGTTCGGCAGCCCGCTCAAGATGCCGGTCGCCTTGCGCCGAACCCTGGTTCCCGCTCTGGAGACCCTCGGCAAGGTGGACGCAAGCGACACCGACGTCACCGTATCCGACAGTCCGTTCTGCGGTACGGGCAAAACCGCTTGTTGTGAATTCCTGACCGGATTCATGCGGGGATTTCTGGATGCAGGTCCGCTCACGCAGAACACTCGCGTCCACAAAGCGGAGTGCAGGGCGAAGGGGGATTCGCGCTGTACTTACAAGTTCAACTATGATCTATAATGTCGGCGTTACCGTCTTGATTGAACGCGTAATTTCCTATCACGCACGGGAGACATTCAAATGAACTCTATTCAGTACGACCCGCTTCTAGTCGGACTGTCGTATGTGATATCGGTATTCGGTTCATACACGGCGTTGCAGCTCGCCATCGCGATCCCACAGGCGCGGACCTGGGCGGCGGTGATCGGTTCGGTGACCGGCGCATCGGTGGCGCTCGGGGGCGGCGCGATCTGGTCGATGCACTTCATCGGAATGAACGCGGCCGACCTGGGGATGCCGGTGGCCTACGACCCGGTGCTGACCTTCGCTTCCTTGATTCTCGCGGTCATCGCGCCCGCGATCGGCTTGTTCATCGTGGGGCGCAGCGACGGCGGACCGTGGAACCTGCCCCTGGGCGGAATCCTGACCGGGCTCGGCGTCGCGCTGATGCACTATACGGGAATGGCGGCGATGATCATGCAAGCCAAGATCACCTACGACACTACCCTGTTCGCCGCCTCTCTCGTGATCGCGGTCGTGGCTGCGACGGTGGCGCTGTGGCTCGCGTTCAACCTGCGCGGCAATCTGCAGCGCTTCGGCAGCGCAATCGTCATGGGCATCGCGGTGTGCGGCATGCACTACACCGGGATGTACGCGGTGCGGATGGAGCATACGAAGGAAGCCGTCCCGGCGACCGGCATATCCTTGTCACCGTCGGACATGGCTTACTCGGTGTTCGCGGTCACGGCGGTGCTCCTCACCCTCCTGCTCATCTACAGCGCGTGGAAGGCGCAACGCACTCTTCGCGTCGATATATAGAGGCGGAGCCGGGGCGCGATAGAAACCCTATCGCAGCGATACGCAGGGACCGCGGAATTCCGCGGCCCCGCTGCTTTGCGGAGTCGATCGCGACCGCGCTCAGGCAGGTTTCTGCGCCGGCCCCTTGGGTATGAATCGCAGCGCCACGCCGTTGTTGCAGTAGCGCAGGCCGGTCGGCTCGGGCCCATCGTCGAAGATGTGGCCGTGATGTCCGCCGCAGCGCACGCAGTGGTATTCGGTGCGCTCCATGAAGAGCTTGCGGTCGGTCGTGGTCCCGAATGCGCCGGGTATCGCAGTGAAAAAACTCGGCCATCCGGTGCCGCTGTCGAATTTCATCGCCGAGGTGAAAAGCGGAAGGCTGCAGCCCGCGCAGACGAACACCCCCGGGCGCTTTTCGCGGTCGAGCGGGCTCGTCCCGGCCCGCTCGGTGCCTTCGTGGCGCAGCACGTCGTAGGCTGCGGGCGACAGTCGTTTCTTCCATTCGGCGTCCGAGAGCTTGAGCGGCTCGGTGCTCGCGGCCACGTCCGCGCCTTCGGCGAGCAGGGTTTTCCAGTTCTTTTGCAGGTCTTCCACTTTCACGGCTCCTTTTTTCGCGGGCTTCTGTCCCCATCCTGCGGCACCGAAACCCGCCAGAGACAGTGCCGTCAAGCCTCTCAACCAGTTGCGACGATCCATGGTCATCACCTCCGTAAGCCCGCAGTATAGACCGCCTTCCCGACCGGGAATTCCCGCCGGCCTTTGTATGAGTCGTAGGAAGCGGGCTGGCCTTACAATGAGGGACTATGAACGGCCATGCCATCTGGTTGGCCGCCGGCTTGCGCACGCCGTTCGCCCGCGTGGACGGCCCGCTTGCGCGGCTCGATGCAGTCGAGCTCTCGCTGCCTGTCGTGCGGGCGATGACCGGCTCGCAGCCCGCCGCGAAACCGGACCTCGTCGTCTGGGGAACGGTGATTCCCAACCTCGGTTACTCGAACATCGCGCGCGAGGTGCAGATCGAGGCGGGCCTCGATCAAACCATCCCGGCGTTTTCCACGGTGCTCGCCTGCTCGACGAGCATGGTCGCGGCTTTCGAGGCGGCGGGAATGCTCGGGCACGGCGGAAAGGACCTCGCCCTCGTCGGGGGCGTGGAAAGCATGAGCCGCGTGCAGATCGGGCTTTCGCAGAATTTCTCCGACTGGCTGAGGCGCTTCTCCCAGGCGCGCTCGATAGCGCAGCGCCTTGCGCTGTTGAAGAACCTCCGGGCGCGCGACATCCGCCTGCACATTCTCGCGGTGGCCAACCGCGCCACCGGCAAGAGCATGGGCGAGCACTGCGAGGAGATGGCCAAGACCTGGAGCATCGCGCGCGAATCCCAGGACAAGATCGCGCTGGCGAGCCACGAGAAGGCGATCGCGGGCCAGAAATCCGGATTCTTCGACGACCTGATCGTTCCTGTCGAAGGCATGTCGCGCGACGGCTTTCCGCGCACGGACACGAGTCCGGAGCGCCTGGCGAAGCTGCAGCCGGCCTTCGACAGAAAGAGCGGCAAGGGCACGATCACCGCAGGAAACTCATCACCGCTCACCGACGGTGCGGCGGGCCTGTGGGTTGCGACCGGCGCGGGACTCAAACGCCTGCCCGGTTCCGTCCCGCGCGCGCGCCTTGTCGATTGGGAAGTCGCGGCAGTGGACGTGTTCACCGAGGGATTGCTCATGGCGCCCGCGTACGCGATCCCGCGCATGCTCGCGCGAAACGGCCTCGCCTACGGCGACATCGCGCTGTGGGAGATCCACGAGGCGTTCGCGGCGCAAGTGCTTTGCAACGTCGCGGCGCTGGAGAGCGCCGGCTTCCGGCGCGACAAGGCGCGCGTGGCAGCGGACCTCGGCGCGTTTCCTTGGGAGCGGCTCAATCCCCACGGCGGCTCGGTGTCGCTCGGCCATCCGTTCGGCGCGACCGGCGCGCGCATCCTTTCGCAGGCGGTCAAGGAACTCGCTGCGATGCCCGCGGGAAGCCGCGCGGTGGTGAGTATCTGCGCGGACGGGGGACTGGGCACCGTGGCGCTGCTCCAGGCAGAATGACGGCCGCAATGAGATCCGCCACTGAAAATCTCGTCGAGATCTCCGGCGTCGAATTCGGGTACGGCAGCCGGAAGCTCCTGAAGGGCCTGAGCCTGGCGATTCCGCGCGGCAAGCTCGTCGCGATCCTGGGCGCAAGCGGCTCGGGGAAATCGACGCTGCTCCGCCTGATCGGCGGCCAGGCGAAGCCGGACCGCGGCACGGTCAAGGTCGCGGGCCAGGTGGTTCATGAGCTCGACACGCACGCGCTGTACGCCCTGCGCCGCAAGATGGGGATGATGTTCCAGGCGGGCGGGCTTTTCACCGACATATCGGTATTCGAGAACATCGCCTTCCCGATGCGCGAGCACACCGAGCTCCCCGAGAGCGTGCTGCGCAGGATCGTGCTGATGAAGCTGCACGCGGTCGGACTGCGCGGCACGCAGGGGCTGGCGCCGAGCGAGCTCTCCGGGGGGATGGCGCGGCGCGTGGCGCTCGCGCGCGCGATCGCGATGGATCCGATGCTCGCGATGTACGACGAGCCCTTCGGGGGGCTCGATCCCATTTCGATCAACGTGATCGCGAATCTCATCCGGCAGCTCAACGATTCGCTGGGCGCGACTTCCATCGTGGTGAGCTACGACGTGAGCGAGGCGGTGAAGCTCGTCGACTATGTGTACGTGATCGCCGGCGGCGTGGTCGCGGGCGAGGGAACGCCCGAGGAGATGCTCGGCTCGAAGGATCCCTACGTGTACCAGTTCATGCACGCGCAGCCCGACGGGCCGATCCCTTTCCACTACCCCGCGCGGCCGATCGGTGAGGAGCTCGGAGGGCGAGGCGCGGCCCGATGATGTCAATGCGGGCCGCAGGCGTCAGTCGACGCGGATGTTCTTCTCGCGGATGATCCTGCCCCACTTCACCGTCTCGGATCTGATGAGCTCTCCGAACTGCTCGGGCGTGCTCGCGACGATCTCGGCGCTCTGCGCGTCGAACCTCGATTTCACTTCGGGCGAAGACAGGATCTTCGCGAGCGCGCCGTTGAGCTTTTCGATGACCGCGCGCGGCGTGCCGGCGGGCGCGATGGCCCCGACCCAGGACGTCGTCTCGAACCCCGGGTAGAAGTCGGCGATCGTCGGCAGGTCCGGGAAGTGCGGCGAGCGCTCGCGTCCGCTGGTGGCGAGTCCGACGAGCTTTCCCGACTTCACGTTCTGCCCGATGGCTCCTCCCGCCTGGATCAGCATTACCTGCACCGTGCCCGAGACGAGATCGTTGATCGCCGGGCCGCCGCCCTTGTAGTGCACCGCCTCCACCTGTATCCCCGCGGCGTCCTTGAACAGCTCGAAGGCGAGGCGGCTGGAGGACGCAGGGCCGGCCGAGCCGTAATTCAACGTCGCGCCGTTCGCCTTGGCGTAGGCGACGAATTCGGGGACGGTCCTCACCTTGAGGCTGGGGTGAACGACCAGGATCTGCGGATAGCGCACCATCAGCATGATCGGCGCGAAGTCCTTCACCACGTCGTAGGGCAGTTCCTTGTAGAGGTGCGGATTGGAAGCGAAGGTGTCGAAGGTCATCATGATCGCGTAGCCGTCCGCAGGAGCCTTCGCGAGCTGCGCGGTGCCCACGATGCCTCCCGATGCAACGCGGTTCTCCACCACGAACGGCTGGCCGAGGGTCTCGGCGAGCTTGGGACTCACCAGGCGCGCGGCGATGTCGGAGGCGCCGCCGGGGCTCGACGGGACGTAGACGTGAACGGGCTTCGAGGGGTAGTCCTGTGCCGCAAGCGGCGGCGCCGCCGCGGCGAGCAGAGCCACGGCGATTGCGCGGATCGGATTCATGGTTGCGGCTATGATACCGCGGTTCAAAACGGACAAACTTCGCCCTTGCCGTTCCCGACCCAAGATTCCTCCGGCGCGCGTGCGGGCATCGGCGCGCCGCTCCCCCGCAAGGAAGACGCGAGGCTGCTCACCGGCAAAGGCTGCTACAGCGACGACGTTGATCTTCCCGGGCAGGCCTACGCCTTCATGGTGCGCTCGCCGCACGCGCATGCGCGCATCATCGGCATCGACGCGGCCGAGGCGATCGCCGCGCCCGGCGTGCTCGCGGTGCTCACGGGCGCGGACGCCCTCGAGGACGGCCTCAAGCCGATTCCTCACCGGCCGTTTTCGGTGAGCCCGCCCGATGTGAGCCTGCAGAACCGCGACGGCTCGGAGATCTTCATAGCCCCGCACCATCCGCTTCCGGCTGACAGGGCGCGATTCGCGGGCGAGGCGGTCGCGATGGTCGTCGCCGAAACGGTCCACCTTGCGCGCGACGCCGCCGAGCTCGTGCGCGTCGACTACGCGCCCCTCGCCGCGGTGACGCGTGCGGCGGAGGCGTCGCGGCGAGGCGCGCCCATTCTGTGGGAAGAGCGCGCATCCAACGTCAACATCGACGCGGACCTCGGCGACGCGGAAGCGACGAAAGCGGCTTTCGCGGGCGCTGCCCACGTCGTGCGCCTGGAGACCCGGTTGCAGCGCGTCACGGGCGTGCCGATGGAGCCGCGCGCCGCGGTCGGCGCATACGATCCGGTGACGAGGCGCTACACGCTGCACGCGGGCAGCGGCGGGGTGGTGCGGCAAAAGCGCGAGCTCGCGTGGATACTCGGCGTCTACGAAGGAGCGGTGCGCGTGGTGGCCCGCGATACCGGGGGAAATTTCGGCACGCGCAACAGTTTCTTTCCAGAGTTCGCTCTGGTCGCGTGGGCGGCAAGGCGCCTCGGCCGTCCGGTGAAGTGGACCTGCGAGCGCGGCGAGGCGTTTCTCTCCGACTATCAGGGACGCGACCTCGCGGTCGAGGCGGAGCTGGCGCTAGACGCACAAGGCAATTTTCTCGCGCTGCGCTCCTCCAACCTGAGCAACACCGGCGCGCACTCGGTCTCCCATGTCCCGCTCTCGAAGGGTGCCTCCATCATGACCAGCGTCTACCGCATTCCCGCCGCGCACGTGCGCGCCCGGGCGGTCCTCAGCAACACGCCTCCCACGACGCCGTACCGCAGCGCGGGCAGGCCCGAGGCGATCTTCGTCATCGAGCGGTTGATCGACCTCGCCGCGCGCGAGCACGGCTTCGACCGCCTGGAGCTGCGGCGGCGCAACTTCATCCCGGAATCGGCGATGCCGTACCGAAATCCGTTCGGGCTCAGCTACGACAGCGGCGCGTACGGCCGCGTGATGTCCTCGGCGCTTGCGCTCGGCGACTGGGACGGTTTTGCCGCGCGCCGCGCCGAAGCGCGCAGCCGCGGAAAGCTGCGCGGCATCGGGCTCGCCAACTACGTGGAAGTGACCTCGGGCTTTCCCACCGAGCGCGCGGAGATCACGATACGTCCCGGAGGCCGCGTCGACGCCGTGATCGGCACGCTCTCGAGCGGGCAGGGGCACGAGACCAGCTTCGCGCAGCTCCTGGTCGAATGGCTGGGCGTGCCGTTCGAGAGCGTCAATCTGATCACCGGCGACACCGACCTCGTGTCGGAAGGAGGGGGCTCGCACTCGGGGCGCTCGATGCGGTTCGCGAGCATCGTCCTCGGCAAAGCTTCCGCCGCGATTCTGGAAAAAGGGAAGACCGTGGCGGCGCAGCTCCTCGAGGTCGCCCCGGGGGACATCGAGTTCGCCGCGGGGCGCTTCTCGGTGAAGGGCACCGACCGCTCAACCGGGATTTTCGAGGTCGCCGCGGCCCAGCCGCTCGCCGCCGCGCATACCGAGACCCTCCGCGTCGCCGCGTTTCCCTACGGCTGCCAGGTGTGCGAGGTGGAAGTCGATCCCGACACCGGCGTGGTGGAAATCGTGCGCCTGGCAGCCGTGGACGACGTCGGCCGCGCCGTGAATCCGCTCATTCTCCACGGCCAGACTCACGGCGGCATCGCGCAAGGCGCGGGCCAGGCGCTGCTCGAGGAGTGCCGTTACGACCCGGAATCCGGACAGATGCTGTCGGCTTCGTTCCTGGACTACGCCATGCCCAGGGCGGACCATTTTCCGCCGTTTTCGACCGAGCTGAGCGAGGTGCCTTCGCCGACGAACCCGCTCGGCATCCGCGCCGGAGGCGAAGGCGGCACGACGCCCGCGCTCGCTTCGGTTGCGAACGCGATCGTGGACGCACTCGCGGAATTCGGCGTGAGGCACATCGAGTTGCCGGCGACGCCCGAGCGCGTCTGGCGCGCCATTCGCGCAGCGCGCGCGCCCGCGAGCTGAGGGGAGCGGGTTATCATTGCCGCGGGGGGCATCTAAGCGGTACGGAGGAACGGCAATGAAATGCGAACGACCTGGAGCCGGCGTCGCCGCCGCGGGAGTGCTGTTGCTGTGCGCGATCACGTCGCCGTCTCTCGCCGCCGACCCGGCCGACACCATCCTGGTGAACGGCAAGATCGTCACCGTCGACGACCGTTTCACGATCGCACAAGGGCTTGCGATCCGGGGGCAGCGCATCGTCGCAGTGGGCAACAACGCCGACGTGCTCGAGCTCCAGGGCGGCGGCACGAAAGTGATCGACCTCAAGAAACAGACCGTGATCCCGGGGCTCATCGACAACCACGCCCATTTCATCCGTGCGCCCGAGCACGACGAGTTGCGGCTGGACGGCGTCGCCTCGCGCAAACGGGCGCTTGAAATACTCGCCGCGCGCGCGCGCTCCGCACCTCTGGGCGAATGGATCGTGACGCTCGGTGGCTGGTCCGAGGAGCAGTTTACCGACGATCCCCGCGGATTTCCGCTCGACGAGCTCGACCGCATCGCCCCGGCCAACCCGGTCGTGCTGCAGGCGGTATACAACCAGAGCTATCTCAACAGCGCGGCGCTCAAAGCCGCAGGCATCGACGCCGCGACGCCCGATCCGCGCGGCGGCAGCATCGAGAAGGACGCGAACGGCACGCCGACCGGCGTCGTGCGCGGGGCGGGCGGCGTCGCCTTCGTCGCGGCGAAGATTCCTCTGCCCGACACGGAGCAGTGGATCGCGAACGTTCGCAAGTTCGTCGCCGGGCTGAACGCCATGGGGATCACGGCCTGGTACGACGCGGGAGGGCGCGGCATGAGCGAAAAGCACTACGCCGCGTACCAGACCCTCGCCGACCGCGGCGAGCTGAACGCGCGCGCGTTCTGGACCACCATCCGGCAGCCGGCGACGCCGGAGCAGGTCGGCAAGGTGCTCGCCGAGATCCAGCAGCACAGGCCTTTTCAGGGCAACGACTATTTCGAAAACATCGGCTGGGGTGAATCAATCTATCAGCCCGCGACGACCAACCTGCTGCGCAACGATTTCGTGGTCAAGCCCGAGGACATGCGCGAGGTGCGCCGCATCATGCAGGCGATCGCCGAAAGCGGAATGTTCCTGAACGCCCACGTCGAGATGGAAAACGCGATCGAGGCCTACCTCGGCGAGCTCGAGGAGCTCAACAAGGTCGAGCCGATCAAGGGTCTGCGCTGGGTTCTCTCGCATCTGGACCAGGTGAGCGATGCGCAGCTCGCGCGCATGA
>VBCA01000044.1 GCA_005881575.1 Betaproteobacteria bacterium | reverse complement strand
CCTGCACCGAGACCTCGCCCGCAGCAAAACCCGGGAGCCGCTCGACCCGACAAGGCTTTTCGAGCAGGACCGCATCTTGTCCGAGCGCCCGCGCCGGCATTCCGGCCCGGTCCAGTTTCTCCAGATATGCTTTTGCGGAGAGTCGCCGCCGGTTTACCCGCAACACCATGGGCGGATGTCGGTTCGACTCCAAAAGTACGGACTCCCAGTCGCGCGGATAGGCCAGGCGCAGCTCGTCGATCCACCATTGCGGATGCCGGTAATGGCCAGATTCGGTCGCCTCGATCTCCGAGAGTAGCTCGGGCATGCGGCGCTGAAAGTTGCGCATGACCGCGTTGACCAGCCCCTTCGCGCGCGAGTACCCGAGCAAGACAGCCGCCTCCACCGCCTGATGCACGACCGCATGCGCGGAGTCCGGCCGGGCGGCAAGCTCTGCGAGCGCGGTGAGCAGCAATCCCCGCACTGGGGTATCCGTGAGAGGTCTCTGCAGAAGCCGCTCCAGGGCCACGTCGACCACCCCGTAGCTCCGCAGCGCGTTATAGCAAAGATCCTGCGCCGCGGCAGCAAGCGTTTGCGCCGAAGCGCGGCGTTTCAGGTCGGCGAGCGCAGCGTTCAGGCTCTCCCCTCCGGAGACGCGCCCGATGGCCTCCGCAGCGGCAACAAAGGCCTGTGCAAGGGATGGGCCGGCGGAAACGGTGGACACGGATGCACTGCGCAAGGTCACGGGCGTTACTCGCATTATAGGCACAGTACCCTTGACCCCACTTGCTACTGGGCATCGAAGCGTTCCCCAGCGGTAAGCGGAAATCCTCTGAGAAAGTCGGCGGCGCGCAGGCGTTTTCCCCCTGACCGCTGCAACTCAGTTATGACCAGAGCGCCTTCCCCGCACGCAACGCACAAACCGTCCGGACCGATGCTGAGTATCTCACCTGCATTCCCCCGCCCGGTTGCGGTAGCACAACGCCAAATCTTGAGCTCCACTCGGCGCACGCGTGCATCCGCGCCCGGTGATGGATTGAGCGCGCGAACCTGGCGATTCACGGTGAGCGCACCCTTGCGCCAGTCCACACGAGCCTCGCGCTTTTCGAGCTTGGCTGCATACGTTACCCCCTCGGCCGATTGCGGTGTCGCCTTGATCACACCGGCTTGCAATGCATCCAGAGCTTGCACTATGAGTTTCGCACCAAGTTCCGCGAGCCGATCGCGCAGCGTCCCCATGGTATCGTCTTCCAGTATTGGAATCTCTTCCTGCATCAGCACAGGGCCAGTGTCGAGCCCGTCGTCCATCTGCATGATCGACACGCCGGTGTGCCGATCACCGGCAAGGATTGCCCGCTCAATGGGGGTTGCGCCGCGCCATCGCGGCAACAGGGACGCGTGAATATTGATTGCCCCGTCCCGAGGAAGCTCGAGCACCGGCCGCGGCAAAATCAAGCCATAAGCGGCAACCACGATGACGTCGGCTCGGAAATGTTTGAGCTTCGCTTGCGCCTGCGCGTCTCGCAGACTCTCGGGCTGGGTCATCTGAATGCCCCGCGCCGATGCCAGCTTCTTCACCGGCGATGGCGCGAGCGCGAAACCACGCCCGGCAGGTCGATCCGGCTGAGTGATCACGCCGATCACGCGATGACGGGACTTGAGCAGAGCCTCAAGGCATCGTGCCGCAAATTCAGGAGTGCCGGCGAACAAGACATTCACGGAGGCGGCACCCGCTCAGGGTTCGCGCGAAAGGCAGTGCTCCGGCGGTCGTCGAACAACGAGGAGCCCAACCCGCTTCAGGCCGTCTTGCGGAGCTGTTTTTGAAGTTTCGCCTTGATGCGCTGCTGCTTGAGGCGCGAAAGATAATCGACGAAAACCTTGCCCTCGAGATGATCCATCTCGTGCTGGATGCAGACCGCGAGGAGTTTCTCTGCGACGAAGGTGAAAGATCCGCCGTCCAGGCCAAGCGCACGCACCGTCACGCGCTCGGCACGCTCGACCGGCTCGTATATTCCCGGCACCGACAGGCAGCCCTCCTCACGATACTGGACGCCTTCGCTGTTGAGGATCTCCGGATTGATCAAAACCAGGAGCTCATTTCGCGTCTCGGAGGCATCGATGACGATCACTCTTTTGTTCACGTCGACTTGCGTCGCCGCGAGTCCCACCCCCGGCGCTGCGTACATGGTTTCTGCCATGTTCCGGACCAAGGCGCGAACCGATTCGTCGACCTCCAGTACGGGCGCAGCCCTCTTATAGAGCCTCGGATCAGGGTAGCGAAGGATATCTAACAGCGCCATAAATACTTGCAAATTGAAAGGATTAGATGCAGAATTTAATGCAGACTGTAAAATGCAAGCCGCGAAAGCTAATATAGGGATTGCGGCAGCTAAATCCAGACGAGGCGGTCATGCAAAAGTCTATCACAGCTCTCCTGGCACTCGCCCTAGCGAGCGCGGGCTTGTTGGCGCTTGCACAGGGCGACTTACAGGTAAAGGATACGGCGCCCGACCGCTACGTCGTGCAAAAGGGCGATACGCTTTGGAGCATCGCCACCAAATTCCTCAGCGATCAATGGCGCTGGCCGGAAATCTGGCGAATGAATCAGGAGCAGATCAGAAACCCGCACAACATCTTTCCGGGCGATGTCCTCGTGCTCGACCGGAGCGTTTCGCCGCCGCAATTGCGTATCGCGGAAGCCGGCGCCGGCGCCGGCCCTGGGCTTGGGGTTGCAGGAGGAGAAAAGCTTCTGCCGCGCATCTACACCCAGCCCTTGACGTCAGAGGCGATACCTGCGATTTCGCCCAGGTCGATCGAGCCGTTTCTGACACAGCCATTGCTCATCGAAGAAGGCGGCCTCGACAGAGCGCCGCGGATCATCGCTACCGAGGAAAATCGGGTCAACTTAGGCGCCGGCAATGTGGCCTATGTCAGCGGTTTTGGTGGCAGCGATGCCTCCGTTTGGCAGATCTATCGCGCCGGGCAACCGCTGGTCGACCCCGACAACCAGAGGACTTTGGGGTTCGAAGCCGTCTTCCTGGGTACGGCCCAAGTGACGCGAATGGGCGATCCCGCCACAGTAGAAATCGTGAATTCCAAGAAGGAGATTTCTGCAGGAGATCGACTCATTCCGGCGCCGCCGCCGACCATGCCCCAGTATGTGCCGCATGCGCCGAGTTCCGCCGTCAGCGGCCGAATCATAGGGCTTTACGATGCTTTCGCCACCAGTGTGGGCGGGCGCGACTCGATCATCTCCATCAATAGAGGCAGGCGCCATGGTTTGGAGGTCGGACACGTGCTTGCCGTGTACCGTAACGTCGTGGTCTACGACCAGAGCGATTATCTGAAATCGCGTGAGCGCTCCCCCGTGATACAGCTGCCTCCGGAGCGCTATGGTCTGGCGTTCGTCTTCCGTACCTTCGACTCGGTCTCTTACGCGCTAGTAATGGAAAGTTCTCGGCCGGTGCAAGGGGGAGACATCGTTCAGAACCCCTGATCACGGTCCCGTTCTGCGAGGCTTCGTGCATGAAGGATTCAGGCGACCTTGCAGCCTGGATCGAACTCAGTCTGGTCCCCGGGCTCGGTGGCCAGAGATTCAGATCCCTCCTTTCCACCTTCGGTCTTCCCACCAACGTATTGAGCGCGACGCGATCGCAACTCTGTCGCGTCGTGCCTGAAGCGCTCGCAGCGAGCATCCTCGAGCGAAACAGAGGCTCGGAAATCGAAAAAGCTCTCCAATGGGCTGCTCAGCCCGAGCACAGCGTTCTGACGCTTGCCGACGTCGAATACCCCAGGCAACTCTTGGAAATCGCCGATCCCCCGGCCTTGCTCTATGTTGCGGGCAGCGCGAAGCTCCTTTCTTCCCCAGCGCTTGCCGTGGTCGGAAGCCGAAACGCGACACCTCAGGGGCTGAAGAATGCGCAGAGCTTCGCGCGAACGTTCAGCGAGGCCGGCCTGGTCATCGTGA
Organism: Betaproteobacteria bacterium; assembly: GCA_005881575.1. Lineage (GTDB taxonomy): Bacteria > Pseudomonadota > Gammaproteobacteria > Burkholderiales > SG8-39 > VBDM01. Next base: position 31,365 of record VBCA01000044.1, on the reverse strand, counting down.
GCGGCTTGGCTATCGGCGTGGACAGCGCAGCACACTCTGGCGGCCTGGAGGGACGAGGATCCACGATCGCGGTACTGGGGACTGGCATTGACATCGTGTATCCGCGTCGCAACGAGCCCCTCGCGGCTGAAATCGTGTTGCGAGGTGCGCTTGTGTCGGAATTCCCGCTCGGCACACCACCCAACGCGGGAAATTTTCCCCGGCGCAACCGCCTCATCTCGGGTCTTGCCCGCGGTTGTCTAGTCGTCGAGGCTACGCTGGATTCCGGGTCGCTCATCACTGCACGCCTCGCCGCAGAACAGGGCCGCGAAGTGCTCGCCATCCCTGGCTCGATCCACTCGCCGCTCTCCAGAGGCTGTCATTCGTTGATCAAGCAGGGCGCGAAGCTGGTCGAGAGCGCGCAAGACGTTCTCGAGGAACTCGGCGCGACAGGGGTACCCGAAACGAGGTTGCCGGAACCCAGCGCAGGTCACGACCTGCTCGACAAGATGGGTTTCGATCCGTGCGATATTGACGGCTTGATCGCGCGCAGTGGCTTGACGGCCGAAATCGTATCGGCCATTCTGCTGCAGTTGGAGCTGGAAGGAAAAGTAGCCGGCCTCCCTGGAGGTCTATACCAACGTGTCCGCTGAGGATTCATAGCGAATGTTCGACGTGCTCGTATACCTTTTCGAGAATTACTACCAGACCGAAACTTATCCCGATCAGGATACGCTTGAGCGCAAATTACACGCAGCTGGCTTCGAGAACGACGACATCCAGGACGCGCTGGATTGGTTGAATACCCTTACGGATCTCCCCAAGGAGGCTCTTCCGGAGTCTCTCGACACCCGAGAATCCTTCCGCGGGTATTCCGCGGACGAAGCGACCAAGTTGTCGCTTGAGAGCCGGGGCTTCATCGCTTTTCTTGAGGGCGCAAAAATCCTCACCCCCCTGCTGCGCGAACTTATCATCGAGCGCGGGATGGCCTTACCCAACGAAGTCGTAGGTTTGGACAAGCTCAAGGTGATCGTCCTGATGGTGCTTTGGACGCGCCGAGGCAACGTGGACGCGCTGATTCTCGACGAGTTGATACCCGACGGCGAGAAGCGCCAGACGCACTAGTACCGCGCCGAAGTCTCGAGGCGGACTCGGCCCTCGCGCGCGACCGTTTCTTGCTTCACGTTCCGATTACACTTATCATTCTGCGCTTCGCGTAGAGACGACCCTGAATCGCGTCGCCTGCCTTCTTCCATCTCTTGTTCCCCGTGGCCAAGAAACTCATCATCGCCGAAAAGCCCTCCGTCGCGAACGATATCGCCCGCACCTTGGGCGGGTTCACACGCCACGGCGACTACTACGAAAGCCGAGACCACGTACTTTCGTCCGCGATCGGCCATCTGCTAGAGCTCGTTCCGCCAGAAGGCGTCGAGGTCAAGCGAGGCAAATGGTCTTTTGCCAACCTTCCGGTGATTCCGCCGCATTTCGATCTCAAGCCGATCGAGCGTACTGAGGAGCGTCTCAAGCTCCTCGTCAAGCTGCTCCGTCGTAAGGATCTGGCCGGAGTAATAAACGCGTGCGACGCGGGCCGGGAAGGCGAGTTGATCTTCCGGTATATCGTTCAACATGCCGGCAACAAGAAACCCATAGAGCGCTTGTGGCTGCAGTCGATGACGCAAGGCTCCATTAAGGAAGGTTTCGAGAAGCTGCGCCAGGACCGTGAGTTGCGTCCGCTCGCCGACGCCGCTTTGTGCCGCTCCGAATCGGATTGGCTCATCGGCATCAACGGTACGCGCGCCATGACAGCCTTCAACTCGAAAGAAGGTGGTTTCTACAAGACCACGGTCGGCCGTGTGCAGACACCGACGCTTGCAATTCTCGTCGAGCGCGAGGAACGCATACGCAATTTCAAACCACGCGACTATTGGGAGATCCACGCCACGTTTGCCGCCGCGGCCGGTGAGTACGCCGGTCGCTGGTTCGACGAAAACTTCCAGAAAGAGAAAGAGGATGCCGAGGCAAGACCCGAAAGGTTGTGGGAGGAGAAGCGGGCCGCCGCTATCGGCGCGAAATGCCTGGGAAAGCCGGGCGTAGCCACCGAGGAGGCGAAGCCCGCCTCGCAGCTTTCGCCCCTTCTCTATGACTTGACCAGCCTGCAACGCGAAGCAAACGGCCGTTTCGGCTTCTCAGCCAAAACCACGCTCGCGCTCGCCCAAGCGCTCTACGAGAGACACAAGGCCCTCACCTATCCGAGGACCGATTCGCGTGCATTGCCCGAGGACTATCTCGGCACGGTGAAGAAGACGCTTGACACCTTCGTGGCGCAGAAATCGGGCTATGGGCGCCACGCGGCTCAGATACTCAAGAAAGGCTGGGTCAAACCGAACAAGCGCATATTCGACAACAAGAAGATTTCCGACCACTTCGCGATCATCCCCACGATGCAAAGGCCGGGGCATCTGTCCGAGGCGGAAGGGAAGCTCTACGATCTGGTCGTCAAGCGCTTTCTCGCGGTGTTCTTCCCGGCGGCGGAGTATCTCGTCACGACGCGAATCACCCGAGTCGAGGGCGAAGCGTTCAAGACCGAGGGCCGGGTCATGACCGAACCTGGCTGGCTCCAGGTCTACGGCAAGGAGGCCGAAACGGGCGAGTCGCCGAGCCTTGTCGCGATCGAGAACGAAGAGAAAGTGCGCACTCGCGAGGTGGATGTTCGCGCCATTCGGACCAAGCCGCCGGCGCGCTTCACTGAAGCAACTCTTCTATCGGCGATGGAAGGCGCCGGAAAACTGGTCGAGGACGAGGAACTGCGCGAGGCCATGAGCGAGAAGGGCCTTGGCACTCCGGCAACCCGCGCACAGATCATCGAGGGTCTGATTTACGAGGACTATGTGCACCGCATCGGTCGCGAGCTCCAGCCGACGCCGAAGGCGTCGTCGCTCCTCTTCGCGTTGCGCCACTTTGGGGTGAACGAACTGTGTTCTCCGGAGCTCACCGGGAACTGGGAATTCAAGCTCAAACAGATGGAGCACGGGGATCTTCCGCGCAGCGCGTTCATGGACCACATCGTCGATCTCACGCGTGAGATGGTTTCGCGCATCAAGAACGGCGATATCCCCGATACCGTGTTCCTCACCCTGAAGACTCCGTGTCCCAAGTGCGGCGGCAAGGTGCAGGAGACCTATCGCAAGTTCAAGTGCCAGAAGTGCGACTTTGCGATCTGGAAGGTCGTGTCGAGCCGCGAGTTCGCCCCCGAGGAAATCGAGACGCTGATAGCCCAGCGCTCGGTGGGGCCCTTGACGGGTTTCCGCAGCCGAGTCGGCAAACCGTTTGCCGCAATGGTGCGGCTTACGCCCGAGTTTCGCGCTGAGTTTGACTTTGGCCGGCAAGCCGATGCCGACGGCACTGCGGCGAAGGTGGATTTTTCAGCGCTGACCCCGCTCGGCCCCTGCCCAAAATGCGGCGGTCGAGTGTTCGAGCAGCCGATGGCCTACGTCTGTGAGAACAGCGTCGACCCCGAGCGGCACTGTGACTTTCGCTCCGGGCGCGTCATCTTGCAGCGGCCCATTGAGCCCGAGGAGATACGGAAGTTGCTCGCCACGGGAAGGACCGATCTCTTGCATCGATTCATTTCTCGGAAAGGCAGGCCGTTTTCGGCGTTCCTAGTGCGCGGCGCAGACGGCAAGGTGGGGTTCGAGTTCGCGCCTCGCGCAGGGAAGGCTGCCGCGCGCCCACCTGCAATGGCCGAAGCACCCCCAAGAACTCCAGGGAAGCCGAAAGCCGAGAGCAAGACGACCGCGAAGCGACCTGCCAATCGCCGGCGGGCGGTTCGAAGCAAGAAGGCGGCTTAGATACGGCGCCCGCCATCGCGGGCAACCCTCAAACGTCGAGCCGCGCGACTAGCGCGTTCTGCTCGATGAACACCCGCCGGGGCTCGACGTCGTCGCCCATCAGCTTGGTGAAGATCTCTTCGGCTGCGATGCCGTCCTCGATCTGCACCTTCAGCAAACGCCGCGACTGTGGGTCCATGGTGGTTTCCCATAGCTGGTCTGGATTCATCTCGCCCAACCCTTTGTAGCGTTGGGTCGACGCGCTATGCTCGACTTCTCCCATCAGCCACTGCATCGCCTCCGCAAAATTAGCGACGGGCTGCTGCTTGTCATCACGCATGACCATCGCCCCGGGTCCAATTGCTCCGCGAAGCTCTTGGGATAGGCGATCAAGATTCTGATAGTCGCCGGACTGAAGAAAATCCTCATCGAGCGCGCTCGTCCGAGTGTTGCCGTGGTGGTTGCGCTCGATGACAAGCTGATGTTGCTCGTGTTTCTCGTCATAGCGAGCTCGAACGTTGACTCCGTTGCCGTTTTCCGTCATCGCTTGCTTGAGCCGTAGCGCGCTCGCGCCCGCTGATTGTGAGCTGGACAGGTCCAGCTTCACTCCGCGCCTGAGTGCGGCGAGGGCTTCCTCATCGATGGTCTTGGAAAGGCGGGCGACAATAGCTTCGCAGGATAGGTACCATAGTGCCAGCTGCTGGAGCGGTTTTCCTTCAATTTGTTTCGCACTAGTCTTAGGCACAATCGAAGCACCTACCAGTGCCTGCGTTACCATGTACTGGGCGCGCTCGTTGTCATCCTTAAAGTAGCGCTCCTGCTTTCCGAGCTTTACCTTGTACAGCGGCGGCTGCGCGATATAAACATATCCTTTCTCGAGCAGTTCTCGCATCTGCCGGTAGAAAAAGGTCAACAAAAGAGTCCGGATATGGGCTCCGTCTACGTCGGCATCCGTCATGATGATTATCCGGTGGTACCTTAGCTTCGCCACGTCGAATTCTTCGGTACCTATACCGGTACCAAGCGTCTGGATTAGCGTTACGATCTCCTGTGAGGAAATGAGCTTTTCAAAGCGCGCCTTTTCAACGTTCAGTATCTTACCCTTTAGCGGCAGAATCGCCTGGAATTTGCGGTCTCGTCCTTGCTTGGCCGACCCGCCCGCCGAATCGCCCTCGACGATGTAGAGCTCGCAGAGCGCGGGGTCCTTCTCCTGGCAGTCGGCGAGCTTCGCCGAAAGCCCGAACGAATCGAGCACACCCTTCCGGCGCGTCATCTCGCGCGCCTTACGCGCCGCTTCGCGTGCACGTGCAGCGTCTACGATCTTGCCGCAGATGATGCGCGCATCGTTGGGCCGCTCAAGGAGAAAATTCCTCAGTTTTTCGCCTACGAGCTCCTGAACCACCGGCCCCACTTCAGAAGAAACGAGCTTGTCCTTCGTTTGCGAAGAGAATTTCGGCTCGGGCACTTTGACCGAGAGCACGCAAGACAGGCCTTCGCGCATGTCGTCGCCGCTCGTCTCGACCTTGGCCTTCTTGGCGATTTCGTTCGACTCGATGTACTGATTCAGGCTCCGCGTCATCGCGGCCCGCAGGCCCGAGAGGTGAGTGCCACCGTCACGCTGGGGAATATTGTTGGTGAAGCAGAGAACCTGCTCCTGGTAGGAATCATTCCACTGCATCGCGACTTCCACGGTGATGCCTTCCTTTTGCGCGATCGCGTGGAAAGGCGTCCCGTGGAGTACGTTCTTGCTCTTGTTGATATACTCGACGAACCCTTTCACACCCCCGGTGTGTGCGAAATTTTCCTCCTTCCCAGTGCGCTGGTCGATCAGCTGGATCTTCACGCCGTTGTTGAGGAAAGAGAGCTCTCTCAGGCGCTTTGCCAAGATGTCGAAGTGGTATTCAATGACGCTGAACGTATCGGTGCTAGCCAGAAAATGCACCTCGGTGCCGCGTCTCTCGGTTTTGCCGGTCATTTTCAGCGGCGCGACAGGCACACCGCGCCGAAATTCCATAAAGTGGCTCTTCCCGTCGCGTCGAATGGTAAGGCGTAGCCACTCGGAGAGCGCGTTGACCACGGACACGCCGACGCCGTGCAAGCCACCCGCAATCTTGTAGGAATTGTTGTCGAACTTTCCGCCCGCATGAAGCTCTGTCATCACGATCTCTGCGGCAGAGCGTTTCTGTTCGTCGTCTTTGTGGATTTCGGTGGGAATGCCGCGCCCATTATCGATCACGCTGATCGAGTTGTCCGTGTGAATCGTGACCGTGATCTCGTCACAGAAGCCGGCTAGCGCCTCGTCGATGGCGTTGTCGACGACCTCGAACACCATGTGGTGTAGACCGGTCCCATCGGAGGTGTCACCAATGTACATGCCCGGACGCTTGCGCACGGCATCCAGACCCTTCAGTACCTTGATGCTATCGGAATCGTAGTCCAGCGCGTGATCGTTCTTTTCTACTTCGGGCATTTAATTTCTCTTCGTTCAGATCCGCATCGGCATCACGACGTATTTGAAATCGTTGCGACCAGGCAACGTGAACAGTGCGCTCGAATTAGCATCGCCCAACCCACACTCGACCTCGGCAACGTCGAGATTGTTGAGCACGTCCACCAGATAGCCGACATTGAATCCGATGTCGAGCGTCTCCCCCTTGTACGGAACATCGAGCTCTTCCTGAGCTTCCTCCTGCTCGGTATTACTACAACTGATCTTAAGACTTCCGTCTCCCAGAACCCATCGGACTCCGCGAAACTTGTCGCTGGTGAGAATCGCCGCCCGCTGTAACGCTTGCAAGAGAGCGATTCGCTCGAGCTTCAACTTCTTCGGATGGTTCTGCGGGATTACCCGGCCATAGTCGGGAAACTTTCCGTCTACGAGCTTCGACACGAGCACTACGTTACCAAACTTGAATTTGGCCTGAGCAGAGGACAATTCGATCGCGACCGAATCATCGCTGTCCTCAAGGAGCTTGGAGAGCTCGATAATCGTCTTGCGGGGAAGTATCACTTCCTGCTTGGGCAGATTCTTCCCCCCGACTTCGCGGCTCGCGTAGGCCAACCGGTGACCATCGGTCGCCACCAGCTTCAGCTGCCCTTCCTCGACGACCATGAGCAGGCCATTGAGATAGTAGCGGATATCCTGCTGAGCCATGGCGTACTGAACCAGCCCCAGAAGGGCCTTCAGCAGCTTTTGAGGAACCGAAAGGCTCGTCGCCGAAGCTTCGGCCAGCACCAACCTCGGAAAATCCTCGGCAGAGAGCGTTTGCAAGTTGAAACGGCTTTTCCCTGACTTTACCTGAAGCCTCTTGTCCTGCAATGCGAGCGTAACTTCTGAGCCTTCGGGGAGCGCGCGTAGGATATCGACGAGTTTTCGCGCTCCAACCGTTAATTTCTTGGTCTCACCCGGTCCCTCGATAGTCATGCTCGTCGTAATTTCGATCTCGATATCAGTAGCGACAAACTCGATGTGTGTGTCCGTCCTAGAAAGTAAAACGTTGGACAAGATCGGCAGTGTATGGCGCCGCTCGATTATTCCGGTGACCGCTTGCAGAGGCCCGAGCAGCGCTTCGCGTTGGGTCTTCAACAGATTCATTTTATTTCCTTGATTATGATGATGATCACGATCTTCTAGGTGGATAACTCTGCTCAGACCCTAGATAAACGACTCCTCGGCATTCGTAACCTGTTAGTAAAGTGCAGGATAGGCTGTGGCAAAAATATGAACAAGTAGCTCGGATCACCCGGCAGCGCCACTTACCCACAATTCGTTTCATAGTTGCGTGCAGCTTGTTCACCCTTTGAGTACCTGCTCGAGCACGTGGTAATCGCGGTTGATGTCGTGGTTTTTCTCTCGCAGCGTCGCGATAGTGCGGCACGCATGGAGGACGGTGGTATGGTCGCGGTTACCGAATGCATCGCCGATATCCGGCAAGCTCATTTGGGTGAGGTCCTTCGCGAGAGCCATTGCGAGTTGACGGGGCCTGGCGACGTTTCGACTACGCTTTTTCGAATGCATGTCGGACACCTTGATCTTGTAGTACTCCGCGACGGTCTTCTGGATGTTGTCGACGGTGATTTGCCGGTTTTGCGCCGTGAGGAGATCTTTGAGGGCCTCTTTGACCGTATCAAGGGTGATGTCTCGGCCGTTGAAGCGCGAATACGCAATCACGCTCTTCAGCGCACCTTCCAGCTCCCGCACGTTCGAGCGGATGTGTTTGGCGATGAAGAAAGCGACTTCCTCCGACAGCTTGAGGGACACTGCCTCGGCTTTTTTTAGGATGATTGCAACCCGCATTTCCTGTTCCGGGGGCTCTATTGCCACGGTCAGGCCCCAAGAAAAGCGCGATTTGAGGCGCTCGTCGATTCCCGCGAGATCTTTCGGATAGGTATCGCAGGTGATGATGAGCTGCTTGTGGGCCTCGATCAAAGCGTTGAACGCGTAAAAAAATTCTTCCTGCGTGCGATCCTTACCGGTGAAAAACTGGATGTCATCGATCAACAGGAGATCGAGCGAGTGATAATAGCGTTTGAACTCATCGAAGGATTTCTGTTGATAGGCTCTGATGACGTCGGAGATGTACTGGGCGGCGTGAAGGTAGCGCACCCGGGCACTCGGATGCTGCGCGAGAACAAGGTTGCCGACCGCGTGAATCAGGTGGGTCTTTCCCAGGCCCACGCCGCCGTAGATGAAGAGCGGGTTGTACGATGTACCGGGATGTTCGGCGACCTGCAGCGCGGCGGCGCGCGCGAGCTGATTGGCTTTTCCGGCGACAAAACCCTCGAAGCTGAATTCTGGAATGAGGCTCGAGCGCTCAGCGTGCGGAGATCGAAGCGCGAGAGGGCGTGCAGCGCGGATCGCGGGGGCGGAAGGCTTAACAGGCTCCGGTGCGGCCGCTGTTTCGAGATTGAGCGATACGCGGATTGGGGACGAGAAGAATTCTGCCCCCATGGCCTCGATGCGAGGCACGAACCGCTCTTTTACCCACTGCAGCACAAAACGGTTGGGAGCGAGCAAACGCAGCTCCCCGGATGGCGCTGCCGAAGCGTCCAGTTTGAGCGGCCGGATCCAGGTATTAAACTGCTGAGCAGGAAGCTCTTTTTCGAAGCGAGTCAGGCACGAGGCCCAGAAACCCTGCATGGAGACTTATCTGGTTCGGTTCGAGGAAAACAGCGCAGCGATTTTACCCGTTTCCTGGAGAGTTATCCACAGCCGGAGGGAGCTTAATTCTTTGACAATTCTCGCTAAAATGTCGTCTAATTAAAGGTTATTGTTCGCTCTGGGAATCCCCTCTAATGAAACGTACTTTTCACCCGTCGGTCGTTCGCAGGAAGCGTACTCACGGGTTTCTTGTTCGCATGCGCACGCGCGGGGGCCGGGCCGTGCTTCGGGCACGCCGCGCTAAAGGACGTGCCCGTTTGAGCGTTTGAGCGTTCGCAGGCGCTACAGTCGAAGGCAGCGGCTCGGAACGGCCGATATTGCGTCGCTGCTTTCCGGCGGGCGAGCACTCAAGCGTCCCGGGTTCAGCGTGCTATTCAGAGCAAACCTGCTCGGTGTTCCCAGACTAGGTCTCATCGTTCCCAAGCGCGTCTTTCCGCGCGCAGTCGACCGCAACCGAATGAAGCGTCTGTTGCGGGAGTTGTTTCGAGCTCAACAGGCGCGACTTGGAAGCCGCGATATTCTGATTCGATTGACCGCACCTACCGTTGCGTTGGTGGAAGTCGAGCGATGCCTAGTAGGTTCGTCGTGAACCGATTGTTATCGCTCTTGATTCGGAGCTATCGCTATGGTCTGAGCCCGCTGCTTGGGATGCACTGCCGTTTCCATCCCTCCTGCTCCGCATACGCTCTGAAGGCTCTCGAACGCCACGGCGCTTTCCGCGGCGCGTGGCTTGCTCTCGCCCGCCTGGCACGGTGTCATCCCTGGAACCCAGGTGGCCATGATCCAGTCCCGTAATTGTCTGCTCCCTTCATGGACACTCAGCGTCTGATCCTCTTCTTCGTGTTCTCTTTCTCGCTGCTGCTTCTTTGGGAAGCGTGGCAGAAGGAGCTTCGGCCGGCCGCACCCGCAGTGCCCACTACGTCCGTATCGGCTCCCGCGCCGGGCGTTCCAGCGACGGCGCCGGGTGCGAGCGTCGTTCCGGCGGTCAACGCTCCTCAAAGCGGGCAGCGCGTGCGCGTCCACACCGACACCGTGTTCGCGCAGATTGACACACAAGGTGGTGACCTGGTTTACCTGGAACTTCTGCAACACAAAGATACCCTCGACGCCAGCAAGAACCTCGTGCTCCTTGGACCCGAGCATCACTATGCCGCGCAAAGTGGCTTGACGGGCGGCCTGCCGTTCCACAGGACGCTCTTCACGACTGCGGAATTGGAGTCAATTCTCGCTCCGGGGAAGGACAAGCTAGAGGTTCGGCTCGAGGCAAACACGCCAGACGGAGTGAAGGTGACGAAAATTCTCACCTTCCATCGCGCCAGTTATCAGATCGATATCACCGAGGAGATCGGAAACGGCACGGCGTCGCCCGTCGCGACCTTCGCTTATTTCCAGCTTGCACGTGACGGCAAAGCCCCACCGGGCGATCCCCGCATGGCACAGACGTATACGGGTGCCGCGCTGTACACCGAGCAGGACAAGTTTCAGAAGGTGCCCTTCAGCGACATCGACAAGGGGAAGCTTCCATCGAAAAAGTCGGGCGACGGCTGGATCGCGATTATCCAACACTACTTTGTCGCGGCTCTTTTGCCGACCGACAAGGTGCAGCGCGATTTCTATACGAGCAGGCTCGCGGAGGACCTTTACTCCGTAGGCGTGAAGATCCCGGTCGGGCCGATCGCGCCGGGCGCCACCGCGCGGGTCACAGTGCCGCTTTACGCCGGTCCGCAGGACCAAGATCACCTCAAGGCGCTTGAACCGGGACTGGAACTGGTAGTCGACTACGGATTGTTTTCGGTGATTGCAAAGCCGCTTTTCTGGGTGCTGAAGCTTTTCCACAGCTGGCTCGGGAACTGGGGCCTGGCGATCATCCTGCTCACCGTGGTTATCAAACTGATTTTCTTCCCGCTGTCGGCGGCGAGCTACCGCTCGATGGCCAAAATGAAGCTGGTAACGCCGCGGCTGATGAAGCTCCGCGAACAGTATGCAGACGACAAAGCGAAGCTGAACCAGGCGATGATGGATCTGTACAGGACCGAGAAAATCAACCCGCTTGGCGGTTGCCTGCCAATTCTCGTGCAGATTCCGGTTTTCATTGCGCTCTACTGGGTGCTCTTCGAAAGCGTGGAACTGCGCAACGCACCGTTCTATCTCTGGATCAAGGATCTCTCCGCACCCGATCCTTGGTATGTGCTTCCGACGCTGATGATGGTTTCTATGATCGTTCAGACCAAGATGAATCCCACACCGCCCGATCCGGTTCAGGCCAAGGTCATGATGATCATGCCGTTCGTCTTCGGGGTGATGTTTTACTTCTTCGCGTCAGGCCTGGTTCTATACTGGTTCGTCAATAATATCCTGTCGATCCTGCAGCAGTGGCAAATCACCCGCATGATCGGGGGCGAAAAGACCGCTGCCAGCGCCAAACGCTGAGGTACGGCTCGATGGCGGGCAGACGATAACGCTTGGAAGCAAGCATGGCGGGACCATCGGATACCGATGTGATCGCGGCTGTCGGGACTGCGCCGGGAAGAGCCGGTATCGGCGTTGTGCGCGTCTCCGGGAAGAGGCTGGAGCAGCTTGCATCGCGCTTGCTCGGTGGCGTACCGGCGCCGCGACGAGCCGTGCGCGCGGTCTTCCGCGGCGCCGCCGGCGAACCGATCGACGACGGCATCGCGCTTTTCTTTCCAGCGCCGGCATCCTACACGGGTGAAGACGTGCTCGAGCTGCAGGGTCACGGTGGGTCCGTGGTGCTGGGCATGATCCTCAAGCGATGCCTGGACCTTGGCGCGCGCCTCGCCGAGCCTGGGGAATTCACCCGTCGCGCTTTCCTGAATGACAAGCTCGATCTCGCGCAAGCCGAGGGCGTGGCCGATCTTATCGACGCCGCGACCGAGGCCGCAGCGCGTTGCGCACTGCGATCGCTGCGGGGCGAATTCTCCGAGGCGATCGGAAACCTTGCAAAACGCCTCGTTGAGCTGCGCATGCTGGTGGAAGCGACCCTGGATTTTCCCGAGGAGGAAATCGATCAGGTGGACCGAGAGGAGGCCCGCGGGCGTCTGAGGCACCTGCAGGAGGAGGTGAGCCGTTCGCTCGCTCGCGGCCGTCAGGGCAGCGTACTTCGCAGCGGACTTCAGGTTGTGTTGGCAGGCCAGCCTAACGTAGGAAAATCGTCGCTTCTCAACCGGCTCGCCGGAGAGGATCTCGCCATCGTCACTGAGATTCCCGGCACCACCCGCGATGCGGTGCGCCAGACCATTCAGATCGAGGGCGTGCCCGTGAATATTATCGACACCGCAGGTCTGCGAGACACCGTGGACGCGGTCGAAGCGATCGGCATCGCGCGCACCTGGGAGGCGATCGGACAGGCCGACGCGCTTCTTCTGGTCGTCGACGCACGCGCCGGCGTTAACGCAGCCGATCGCTCCATCGTTGACCGGCTGCCGGGGAAACTGATGCTGGTTAGCGTGTTCAACAAAATAGATCTTTCCGGTGACGCGCCGCGGGCGGAAGAGGGCGGGGAGGGCTGGCGTATCCACGTCTCTGCCAAGACTGGCGAGGGCATCCAGGGCCTACGCGAGGCGTTGCTCAAACTGGCTGGCTGGCAGTCGGGGGAACAAGATGTGTTCATGGCGCGTGAGCGGCACCTTGTTTCCCTGGAGCGCGTCGCGCAAGCTCTCAACCGCGCCGGACAGACGATGCTACAGAGCGAGCTTTTCGCGGAAGAACTTCGTCTGGCCCAGCGCGAGCTCGGCTCGATTACCGGGGAGTTTTCGGCGGATGACCTGCTCGGTCAAATCTTCGCGCGGTTTTGCGTCGGAAAATGAAGTCGTCTGCATGAAACCCTATCCGGTCTTGAAGGCGCTCGCGATTTGCGGCGTGGGCGGCGTCTTGTTCAGCGCGCTGCGCGCTCCGCTCCCGTGGATGATCGGGCCGCTGCTCGCGATGGCGCTGGGAAAATTCCTGGGTGCCGAGGTCGCCGCGCCAAGAGGTGGCAGGGCGGCGGGCCAACTGGTCATCGCGTGCGCGCTCGGCCTGTACTTCACTCCGGCAATCGGCGGCGAGGTCGCCGCGCACTGGTATCTATTGGTTGCGGCGGCCGTGCTCGCGATCCTGCTCGCTTATGCGAGCGGCTGGCTCCTCATCCGCAGCGCCGGACTCGACGCGACCACTGCGCTTTTCGCGAGCGTTCCCGGAGGCGCGGCGGAAATGACGATCCTGGGCGAGCGCCATGGCGCGCGCTCCGACCGCGTGGTCCTTGCGCAGGCCTTGCGGGTGTTCATCGTCGTGCTCATCGTCCCATTTGTGTTCACCGGGTTCGGCTTGCACGGTGCCGATGCCTATAAGCCCGCGCAGTTCGCTGTCGACGTCTTCGGCCTGGTCGCGTTGCTTGGCATGGCCGCGCTGGTTGGGGGCACGCTGGCGAAGCTCGGCATGCCGAACGCCTGGATGCTCGGGCCCCTCGGCGTGACCGTCGCTCTCACCTTGGGGGAGGTGAGCCTCTCCGCGATTCCGACCTGGCTCTCAAATACGGCACAACTCTTGATCGGGTGCGCGCTCGCCTCGGCATTCGAGCGGGAGTCTTTGCGAACCTCACCCCGCTTCATCGGCATGGTTTGCCTCTCGGTGGCACTCGCGATGCTGGGCTCCGCACTGTGTGCCTGGGGTCTCGCCGTTCTCGGCTCGGTGCCTGTCTCAACGATGGTCCTCGCCACGGCGCCAGGCGGTATGGCGGAGATGTGTGTCACTGCCAAGGTGCTCCAACTCGGGGTGCCGCTAGTCACGGCGGCTCACGTGACACGGGTGATCATTCTCGTGACCACGACTGCGCCTATGTTCCGGCTCGCGAAACGCCTCCGGCACTGCTGGCGGGCCTAAGCGGGGCGAATATCGCGCAAGTGAATGTTCTATCACTGTTTTTCTTGCGGCCCGCGGATCGTGATAGAGTTCGCAGCCTAACAGTTCTTTCACGACGAGCAGCCTCCAGTCACGTGCTGCCAAGTCGTTATCGCGAGGCCCCAGGATGAATCAACCTTACGCTGCCGCTATTGATATCGGCGCTCCGGCTTACGTTCAGCACCACGGCGTCAAGGAGTGGGTCGCGCACTTTGCGGCGCTCACGAAACCGGACCGGATTCAATGGTGCGACGGCTCGAAGGAGGAGTACGACCAGCTTTGCGAAGAGATGGTCAAGTCGGGAATGCTGAAGCGGCTCAGCCCCAAGCTTCGCCCGAATTCCTTCCTCGCCCTCTCCGATCCCAACGACGTGGCGCGCACCGAGGACCGAACCTTCATCTGCTCTCAGAAAAAGGAGGATGCGGGCCCGACCAATAACTGGGTCGATCCCGTGGAGATGCGCGCGACATTGAGCAAGCTCTTCGATGGCTGTATGCGCGGCCGGACCCTGTATGTAGTTCCGTTCTCCATGGGGCCGCTCGGGTCGCACATCGCGCACATCGGCATCGAACTGACCGACTCGCCCTACGTGGTGGTCAGCATGCACATCATGACGCGCATGTCGAAAAAGGTGTGGGAAATTCTCGGCAAAAGCGGGCATTTCGTACCCTGCGTCCATTCAGTGGGTGCGCCGCTCGCTCCCGGCCAAAAGGATGCGCGCTGGCCGTGCAGCAAGGAGCACAAATATATCGTCCATTATCCGGAGACCAAGGAAATATGGTCCTTCGGCTCCGGCTACGGTGGCAACGCACTGCTCGGGAAGAAGTGTTTTTCGCTTCGCATCGCCTCCATCATGGGGCGGGAGCAGGGATGGCTCGCCGAGCATATGCTGATCCTCGGTGTGACGCCGCCTTCGGGTGAGAAACTCTACGTCAGCGCGGCCTTTCCTTCGGCGTGCGGCAAGACGAATTTCGCCATGCTGATTCCACCGCCGGCATTCAAGGGCTGGAAAGTCTCGACCGTCGGGGAAGACATAGCATGGATCAAGCCGGGCAAGGATGGTCGTTTCTACGCGATCAATCCTGAATCGGGCTTTTTCGGCGTTGCGCCTGGGACGTCGGAGAACACCAATCCCAACTGCATGGTGATGATCAGGAGCAACACGATTTTCACGAACGTCGCCATGACGCCCGAGGGGGACGTGTGGTGGGAAGGGATGACCAAAACGCCCCCCGGCAGGCTCATCGATTGGCAGGGAAAGGAGTGGACGCCCGGTTGCGGCAGGAAAGCGGCGCATCCCAACGCGCGATTCACGGTTCCGGCGTCGCAGTGTCCTTCGATCGATTCCGATTGGGAGAATCCGCAGGGCGTTCCGATATCGGCTTTCGTGTTCGGAGGGCGGCGCTCCGATACCGTGCCGCTTGTCGCCGAGGCGCTCGACTGGGACTCAGGCGTGTATATGGCCGCCACGATGGGTTCGGAAACCACCGCTGCGGCGACCGGAAAGGTGGGAGTGGTGAGGCGGGATCCCATGGCCATGATCCCGTTCGTCGGTTACAACATGGGTGACTACTTCAACCACTGGCTCAAGCTGGGGCGCTCGGTGGCTCAGCGCCCGCGCATATTCTGCATCAATTGGTTTCGCACCGATGCCAATGGAAAATTCATCTGGCCGGGATACGGCGAAAACATGCGAGTGCTCAAGTGGATCGTGGAACGCTGTCAGGGCAGAGGCAACGCGGTCGAAACACCCATCGGCAAGGTTCCGGATTTCCAGGATTTGGATTGGAAGGGCCTGGAAAGCTTTGGCAGCGAGAAGTTCAAGCGCGTGAGCTCGATCGACGGTGGGGAGTGGAAGCGGGAACTGAAACTCCAAGATGAATTGCTGCAGCTGCTGGGGAACCGCTTGCCGCGTGAGCTTGCTGCACGGCGTGAAACGCTCGGACGTTCCTTGGGCTAAGGCTTCAAAGTTTTATACAATAAGCTATTGTTTCAATTCCCTAAATCACGGCTAAGCTGCATCGTTGTGATTATCGGGTTGGGTCCTGTTAGCAAGTTGTATCTCTGTAGGCTAGCAAGCTGTGTAGTCCCGGTGTAAAGCCTGTGCATAACGCGGACGTTTCACGTGAAACCGTCCACCCCACGCGCCACCGCTTGTCCCGCGATCGCGGGCCCTCTTCTGGGCGCGGGAAGTTCCACGTGAAACGCTGTCTCTCGTCATGGAAACCCATTAAAATTCGAATGGTTTCGGCCTATTTTCTTGCTCAAGCCAATGCATTTCCCCACCCAGTTCGATGTCATCGTAGTCGGCGGCGGCCACGCCGGGACCGAGACCGCGCTCGCGGCCGCGCGCTCCGGTTGTCGGACCCTTTTGCTTACCCACAACATCGAGACGCTGGGACAGATGTCTTGCAATCCGTCCATTGGGGGGATCGGGAAGGGGCATCTCGTCAAGGAAGTGGACGCTTTGGGCGGAGCCATGGCGCTCGCCACAGACGAGGCGGGGATCCAGTTTCGCATCCTGAATTCCTCCAAGGGCCCTGCAGTCCGCGCGACGCGCGCGCAAGCCGATCGCCTCCTCTACAAGCGCGCGATTCGGTCGCGGCTGGAGAACCAGCCCAATTTGAACTTGTTCCAGCAGGCGGTGGATGACCTCTTGTTGGAAGGGGATCGTGTTACCGGGGTAGTGACTGAGCTCGGTGCTCGCTTTTTCAGCCGCGTCGTGGTGCTGACCACCGGCACTTTTCTATCGGGGCTCATCCATATCGGATTGTCGAATTATCGGGCCGGTCGCGCGGGGGATCCGCCTTCAGTTAGTCTCGCTGCGCGGCTGCGCGAGCTCAGTCTTCCGGTGGGTCGCCTCAAGACCGGAACGCCGCCCCGGCTCGACGGCCGCACCATCGACTTTTCGGTCCTGAACGCGCAGGCGGGCGATGAACCGGTGCCCGTGTTTTCATTTGTCGGAACGCCGGCGATGCACCCGCGTCAGCTGCCTTGTTGGGTCACCCACACCAACCCGCTTACGCACGAAATCATCCGCGGCGGCTTGGACCGCTCGCCGATGTACACCGGCGTGATTGAGGGGATCGGCCCCCGCTATTGCCCTTCGATCGAGGACAAGATCCATCGGTTTGCCGCCAAACAGAGCCACCAGATTTTTCTCGAGCCCGAGGGGCTGACCACCAACGAGTTTTATCCGAACGGAATCTCGACGAGCTTGCCCTTGGATGTGCAGATCGAGCTCGTGCGCAGCATACGAGGGCTGGAACAGGCGCATATCCTGCGCCCGGGTTACGCCATCGAGTACGACTACTACGACCCGCGCAACCTGAAATCGTCGCTGGAAACGAAGTCGATCTCGGGCCTGTTCTTTGCGGGGCAGATCAATGGCACGACCGGCTACGAGGAAGCGGCGGCGCAAGGAATCCTCGCCGGTATCAATGCGGCGCTCTTCGTTCGGGACGAGCATGCCTGGTGCCCGCGGCGCGACGAAGGCTATATCGGCGTCTTGGTCGACGATCTGATTACCCGTGGTGTTTCGGAGCCGTACCGCATGTTCACCAGCCGTGCGGAATACCGGCTCATGTTGCGCGAGGACAATGCGGACCTGCGGCTCACCGAAACCGGCCGCAGGCTCGGCGTAGTGGACGACATCCGCTGGGACGCGTTCAACCGCAAGCGCGACGCAATCGGCCGCGAGCAGGAGCGGCTCAAGTCCACCTGGGTCAGTCCCAAGTCCCTACCGGCCGAGGTTGCCGAGCGCGTGCTGGGCAAGCCGATCGAGCGCGAATATACGCTCATGGATCTCTTGAAACGCCCTGGGGTGGCTTACGCCTCGCTGGCACAGCTTTCCGAACGAGGTGCATCCGTCGGCGATGCGGCAGTCGCCTCACAGGTGGAGATTCAAGCCAAATACGAGGGATATGTCGAGCGTCAGCATGAAGAAATCGCGCGCCAAGGGCGTTACGAGACGATGCTGCTGCCGCGCGATCTCGATTACCGAAGCGTGCGGGGCCTGTCGATCGAAGTGCAGCAGAAACTGCAGCAACATCGACCGGAGACGATAGGACAAGCCTCGCGCATCTCGGGCATCACTCCAGCCGCGATCTCGTTACTGCTTGTCCATCTGAAGCGCGGCGTGAGCGCCCCGGAAAGATCGGCCGCATGACGACGCTGGCGGCGGGGCCAGCGCACGCCGAGTTAGGCCGGCGCCTCGAAAAGGGAGTGGTGGAACTGGGTCTTGCATTGGGTCGCAGCGAGAGGAGCAAGCTCCTTCAGTATCTCGCGCTCCTGGAGAAATGGAACCAGGTCTATAACCTCACCGCGATACGAGACAAGGGAAAAATGGTGAGCGGCCACTTGCTTGACTGCCTCTCCGTAGTCCCCTATCTGACTGGAACTCGGATGCTGGACGCAGGCAGCGGCGCGGGACTCCCTGGCATTCCCGTTGCGGTAGCCAGGCCCGACATTCAGGTGGCTTTGCTCGACAGCAATCAAAAGAAAGCGGCCTTCCTCCGGCAGGCGGTAGCGGATCTTCAGTTGAAGAACGCAACCGTGGTGTGCGAGCGCCTGGAGGCATGGGACGCCGGTGAAAAATTCGATCTCATCATTTCGCGCGCGTTTGCCGAGATTGCGGAGTTCATCGCCCTAACAACGCATTTGCTCGCGCCGCGTGGCGTGTTCGCGGCGATGAAGGGTATCTATCCCTTCGAGGAGATCGAGCACTTGCCGCCCGGCTTCCGCGTGCAGCAGGTGCACTCCGTTGCCGTTCCAGGGCTCGAAGCGGAGCGGCATCTCGTCTTGATCGAGCGCGCATGACCCGCATCCTCGCCGTCACCAATCAGAAGGGCGGGGTTGGAAAGACAACGACCAGTGTCAATGTCGCGGCAAGTCTCGCTCAGTCGGGGATGCGCGTTCTGCTGGTGGATCTGGATCCCCAGGGCAACGCGACTATGGGCAGCGGCATCGACAAGCGCACGCTCAGGACTTCGATCTACCAAGTGTTGCTTGGACTGGCCACGGCCGATTCGGCGCGGCAGAAGTCGGAATCAGGTGGGTACGATCTGATTCCGGCCAACCGCGACCTTGCCGGCGCCGAGGTAGAACTGGTTGAGCTTGAGCACCGCGAGACCCGCCTGAAAGGCGCCCTCGAGTCGGTCGCCGGGCAGTACGAGTTCATCTTGCTCGACTGTCCTCCTGCCCTGAACATACTCACTTTGAACGGGTTGGTGGCAGCCAATGCGGTGATGATCCCGATGCAATGCGAATACTACGCACTCGAGGGGCTCTCCGATCTCGTCAACACGATCAAGAAGATCCGCCAGCACCTGAATCCGAAGCTCGATATCGAAGGGCTGCTTCGAACCATGTACGATCCGCGCAATGCGCTCGCGCAGCAGGTGTCGGCCCAGTTGAAGGAGCACTTCGGCAAGAAGGTGTACGAAACCGTGATTCCACGCAACGTACGCCTCGCCGAGGCGCCGAGCTTCGGCGCTCCCGCCGTGAACCTCGATCGCGAATGCAAAGGCTCGCAAGCGTACGTCGCTCTGGCGGGCGAGATCCTTTCGCGGAACGGCATCCCTGCGGCGGTATGAGCGGGAAACGCCAGTGAAACTCAAGGGACTGGGCAGGGGTCTGGACGCCTTACTCGACCGGGATGGGGACGCGGGGCCGGTCTCCGAGCGGCAAGCCACGCTGCGCATCGATCAGCTGCAGCGCGGCCGCTACCAACCGCGCACGAAGATGGACGACAGCTCGCTGGAGGAGCTCGCGGCTTCGATCAGGACGCAAGGCTTGATGCAGCCCATTCTCGTGCGGCCGATCGGGAACAACCGCTACGAGATCGTCGCGGGCGAGCGGCGCTGGCGCGCTGCGAAAATCGCCGGTCTCGCGGAAGTCCCGGCGCTCGTTCGCGACGTGCCGGACTCGTCGGCGCTCGCCATGTCGCTGGTCGAGAACATCCAGAGGGAAGATCTCAATCCGCTCGAGGAAGCGGGCGGCGTGCAGCGACTGATCGGCGAGTTCAAACTCACGCACCAGGAAGCGGCGCAGGCCATTGGGCGCTCCCGCACCGCAACCACCAACTTGCTGAGGTTGCTGAATTTGGCAAAAACGGTCCAGGCGTTGGTCTTTGACGGAAAGCTCGAGATGGGACACGCGCGCGCGCTTCTCGCGCTCGACGGACGGCAGCAGGAGAGCGCTGCGAAGCGGGTCGCCGACCAGGCGCTCTCCGTGCGCCAGACAGAGCGGCTCGTCAACGCCATCCTTCATCCTGCGGCCAAGACCAGGCGCAGCCACGGGTCCGACCGCGACATCGCGCGTCTGGAGGAGGAATTGTCCGAGGAGATCGGAACCAAAATCGAGATCAAGCCGGGAAAAAAGGGCGCGGGGAAACTGGTCGTCAGCTATTCGAGTCACGATCACTTGGACGACCTCCTCTCGAGGTTCCGCCGCAAGCGGTCCGCCTCCTGACGGGCTCCGACGCGGAACAGAGAAATCCATGGGCGCGCGCCACGTGTGGCCCCGAGAAGGCGTTTCCCGAATCCCTTATTGGATCTATTCCGACCCGGAGATCTATGCCCGGGAGCAAGAGCGCATTTTTTGCGGTCCGAGCTGGAACTACGTGGCGCTCGAGGCGGAGCTACCGCGCCCGGGCGATTTCAAGCGTACTTTCATAGGCGAAAAGCCGGTCGTGGTGGTGCGCGACGAGGAAGGCTCGATCAACGTCGTCGAGAATCGCTGCGCCCACCGGGGCGTGCAGTTCTGCCAGAAGCATCTCGGCAACGCCGCCGAGTTCATGTGTCCCTACCACCAGTGGACCTATGACCTCAAGGGCAATCTGATCGGCGTGCCGTTCAGGCGCGGCGTGAAGAAGCAGGGCGGCATGCCCGCGGACTTCGACCCGAAGAACCACGGGCTGCGCAGGCTCAGGGTTGCCCGCCGCCACGGCGTGATCTTCGCCTCCTTCGCGTCGGATCTGGAACCGCTCGAAGAGTATTTCGGCCCTTCGATGCTGGCGCTTTTCGACCGCGTATTCGACGGCCGGGAGCTTCGCGTGCTCGGGTACTCGCGCCAACTGATACCCGCCAACTGGAAGCTGATGTTCGAGAACATCAAGGACCCCTACCATGCGAGCCTGCTGCACGTGTTCCTGGTGAGCTTCGGCCTGTTCCGAGCCGATCAGCCCTCGAAAGTGCAAATGGACGCAACCGGCCGCCACGGCGCGCTGATTTCCTGGCGAGGGGATCAGAAGAAGACCGGGGACAACGCCGACATAAAGTCCCTCATCGACGACTTCAAGCTGCAGGATGCGACGCTTCTCGAGCCTGTGCGCGAATTTCCCGAATACACCGTGGTGATGACGACCCTGTGGCCCAACCTCATCATCCAGCAGCAGTCGAACACCTTGGCGATGCGCCAGCTCGTCACGCGGGGCCCGGCGGCGTTCGAGCTCGCGTGGACCTATTTCGGCTACACGGACGACGACGAAGACATGACCCGGCGCCGGTTGCGGCAGGCGAACCTCATGGGACCGGCGGGCTTCGTCTCGATCGACGACAGCGAGGTGATGAAATTCTCCCAGAACGGCGTCGCTCCTTACCCAGAACAGGCTGGAGTCATGGAGATGGGCGGACGCGACTGGAAGGATGAGCAGCACATGGTTACGGAATCTGTGATCCGCGCGTTTTATGCTTATTACCGGCGGGTCATGGAGATTTAAAATGTTATTAATCATCAGCAAAAACTCATAAAGCGAACGTTCGTTCTGTTTTCTATGATGAGCATGGCAGAGCGCTACCTCACCCTGAGTCCCCGGGACCTGCGCCCCGAGCTGGAGGAACTCTACGCAGCCTACACCGCCTGCCTCGACGAGGAGCGCTTCGAGGAATGGCCAGAGTTTTTTGTCGAACACTGTCTCTATAAGATCGTTCCGCGCGAGAACTTCGAGCGCGGGCTGCCGCTCGCGACCTGGCTGTGCGAGAGCAAGGGGTATCTCGCCGACCGCGTCACCGCCATCCGCAAGACCGCGGTGTACGCGCCGCGTTACGTGCGCCGCATGGTGAGCGGCGTTCGCGTCCTGGGCTGGAAGGATGGGATGCTCGAGGTGCGCGCGAACTATGTCGCGCTCGAGACGCTGCAAGACGAGCTCACGCGGGTCTTCAACACCGGTCAATATCGCGACAAGCTTGTCGTCGAGGAGGGCGGGTTAAAATTCAAGGAAAAGCTCTGCATCTTCGACAGCCTCCTCGTCCCGAACAGCCTGATCTATCCCCTCTGATATGAGCGATAACTGGATCAAAGTCGCGAGCGCCTCGGATGTTCCGGAAGATGGGACGCTGCTCGTCAATCTCGGCGCGGAGCCGGTGTGCCTGTACAACGTCGCCGGAAAAATTTTCGCCACGCACGACACCTGCACTCACGGGCAGGCGAGCCTCGCCGACGGGTTCATCGAGGGCGAGGAGATCGAATGCCCGCTGCACCAGGGGAAATTTCATATCGCGACCGGCAAGGCGGTCGGCCCTCCCTGCACCGAGGACATTCGCACCTACGCCGTGAAGATCGAGAACGGCGCCGTGCTGCTCAAGGGATAGCCAGGCGTGGAAAAGTTGTCTCTGACGCTTGCCATCGGCGACTACGAGCACACGCGCGACCTCGCCACGGGGCAAGTGCCGGTGCAGGGCGTTAACCTCAACGTGCTCACCCTGCCGCCGGAGGAAGCGTTCTTTCGCTTCAGCTTTTTCCGGGAATGGGAAGTGTCGGAGATGTCCATGGGCAAGTACGTGTCCTTGCGCTCGCAGGAGGACAACAGCATCGCAGCGATCCCCGTGTTTCCGTCGCGCGTGTTTCGGCAATCGATGATCTACGTGCGCGAGAACGGCAAGATCGACCGTCCGGAGCAGCTGAAGGGCAAACGAATCGGGATTCCGGAGTGGGCACAGACGGCGGTGATCTACTCCCGCGGCTACCTCGTTCACCAAGCCAGGGTGCCTCTCGCGTCGGTGGAGTGGGTCCAGGCGGGAGTGAACGAAGCAGGTCGGGTGGAGAAAGTGAAACCGAAATTGCCCGAGGGGGTGCGACTGCGCCCTGAACCCCAGCGTTCGCTCAACGAGATGCTGCTCGCCGGGGATCTCGATGCGGTTCTTTCTGCACGACCGCCGCGTGACTTCGGTCGCGGAATCCGGCGGCTGTTTCCGGACTATGAAGCGATCGAAGCGGCCTATTTCAGGGAGACCGGGGTCTTTCCCATCATGCACGCGATCGTGATCAAGACCGAAGTGCTCGAGCGCCATCCCTGGCTCGCGATGAATCTCTACAAGGCATTCGAGGAAGCGAAGCGCCGTTCGGTCGAGCGGCTTTCCGACATCACGGCATCGCACGCGCCGTTCGCCTGGCTCGCGCCCTACGCCGAGCGCATGAAATCCCTGTTCGGGGAAGATATCTGGCCCTACGGCCTGGAGAAGAACCGCACGACCCTTCAGGCGTTCGTCGATTTCGCATTCGAACAGGGCGTGTGCCATCGGCGCCTTGCGCTCGAGGAGTTGTTTCCGAAGCAGGTCTTGGCTTCGTTCAAGGTCTGAGAATGGGCGCCGACGCGATCTGGATCACCGAAGCCGAAGTCGTCCAGCTGATGGAGTTGAAGGAGGCGATCGTCGCTCTCGAGGCCGCGCTGCGCGAGGAAGCGCGCGGTGAAGCGCAGAACATGACGAAGACCTTGCTGCAGTATGGAAAGAACAATCTGCACGCGATCGGCGCAAAGCTCGGGAATCTGGTGGGCACCAAGACCTGGACTCACACCCAGGGCGGCACCTGCCCGCTGCTGCTCTTGTGGAGCGCCGAGAACGGCTCCCTCGTCGCGGTGATCGAAGCTTTCGCCCTCGGCAACCTGCGCACCGGCGGAATCTCGGGCGTCGCCGCCGACTGGATGGCGAGACCGGATGCGAAGGTGATGGCGATCGTCGGGACGGGTAAACAAGCGCTCGCTCAGGCCGGCACGATGCTGGCGGTGCGGCCGATCGAACGGCTGCGGATTTACAGCCCGCGCGAAGACTCGCGCCAGGCGTTCGCGGCAAAAGCGCGCGAGGAGTTCGGCATCGACGCCGAAATATCTGCTTCGGTGAGCGACGCATGCAAGGGAGCGCAGATCGTGACGCTGGTGACGCGAGCGGCGCAGCCTTTCCTCACCGCAACGATGCTCGAAAAAGGCGCGCACCTGAACGCCGTGGGCGCGATCGCGCCGGACCGCGAGGAATTCGCGCAGGATGTCTTTGCACGAGCCTCGCTGGTGGCCGTGGACAATCTTCCGGGCGTGCAGCAGCTCTCGCGTGAATTCATGATGCAGTATGGGTCGTCCGGATGGGACAAAGTGATGCCGCTCTCCGGACTCATCGCCTCGGGTCGCAGGCGCTCGGGCGCGGACGACGTGTCGCTATTCAAAGCGATGGGCATGGGCATCTCCGATCTCGCGCTCGGGGCGGAGTTGTTGAGGCGGGCGCGCGAGCGCGGCGCGGGCCGTGCGATCCCCCAGCCGAAGAAGATGAAGCCGCGGCTGGCGGGTGCGAAAGCCAAGAGTCACGTCTAGGGAGTACGATCTGTTCCTCGGCCGAGGAGGTTCTCATGAACGAGTTCAAGAAGGATTTCCAGGACATGCAGGGTCGCTTCTCAGACCGCTCCGGTCAGCGCGCGGGGGACGAGAACCTGTATTGGACGCCCATCGTCGTCACCCAGCGCGAGATCGATGCCGAAGTCGAGCGCCTGGCGAGCCTGCCCCTGCCCGCGAACGGCCGGCGCGAGTCGCTGATCGTGCATCCGCTGGCGGAGGCCAACGCGCCGGGCTTCGCGCCGGGCATCCAGGTCAAGCTCTCGGTGCTCAAGCCGGGCGAGAAGACGGCCGCGTTCCGGCACAACGCCACCGAGGTGAATTTCTGCATTCGCGGTTCCGGCCATACGCTGGTCGCGGGGAAGCGCATCGCCTTCGCGCTGTACGACGTGTGGAATCACCCCTCTTATGCGATTTACCGTCACGTCAACGACGGCAGGGACCTCCAGGTGCGCCTGACCTATTCGAACGTGCCCCTTCTTCAGCACATGCAGGTCTATCTTCCGGAGGACGAGCTCTCCGCCGAGCTGCATCCGGTGGAGGACGCGGAGGACAAAGCGCGCTCGGCCGATCCGCGCCGCAAGAGCCCCTACGGGATGATCCGCGTCGGCGCGGACGGCGGCATGCTGATGCCCTACGAGATCCTCATCAATCCGGAGGCAGTGGTGTCGAGGCCCCTGCACTTTCCCTGGAAGGAAGTGAAGCGCGAGCTCGACAAGCTCGAGGCGCTGGGGAAAGAGTACGCCGGGCGCAGGCTCTACATGATGTACAACCCCGTCACCGGCCGCACCAACGGCATCACGCCGAACTTCTTCGCCACCATGACGATTCGCCCGCCGAAGATCGTCGACCGGCCGCACCGCCATGTTTCGGCCGCGATCAACTACTACTTCCACGGCAAGGGATATTCGACCGTCGCGGGCAATCGCTACGAATGGGCCGCAGGGGATCTCATGCTCTCCGCCCCGGGCTGGGCGGTGCACAACCATGCTTCGTACGACGATTACGTGTACGAGCTCACCGTCCAGGACCAGCCGCTCAATATCTTCATGGAGTCGCTGCTCTGGCAGGAAAACCTGAAGAAGCCCGCGGCGCTCCTCGGGAGCGAGCCGGGTTTCGAGACCAACCGCGGCAAGGCGGCGGCGTAACGTTCACCCGGCGCCCGCCGGGCGCGGGCTCACTCCGGTTTGATCTGCGCCTCGCGCGCGACCTTCGTGTACTTCGCGAGGTCGGTCTTCATTACCTCGAGCAGTTGCTCGGGCGTCGTTCCGACCGCTTCGAGACCAACCGTATTCAGTCGTTCCTTGACGATCTGCGGGTCGCGGACGACGCGGTTGATCTCGCCGCTCAGACGATCGATGACCGGTCGCGGCGTTCCGGCGGGCGCCATGATCCCGAGCCAGACATCCACCGTGTAGCCCGGCAGCGGGCCCGCTTCGGCGATCGTCGGCACCTCGGGCAGGATCGCGGTGCGCGCGGAGCCGGCCATCGCGATCGGGCGCAGCTTTCCCGATTTGAAATGAGGCAGCAGCGAATTGACGGCTGCGATGGTGAAGTCGATCTCCCCGGACAGAAGGGCAGGGATGATGCCGGCTGAGCCCTTGTAGGGAACATGCACGACGTTGATTCCGGTCATCGAGCGCAGCAGCTCGACGGCGAAGTGATGCGGCGACCCGATGCCGGCCGTTCCGTACGTCAGTGGACGCGGCGATGCTTTCGCGTACGCGATGAATTCCTTCAGGGAATGCACTGGCATACTCGAGTTCACGGTCAACCCGAACGGAATCGTCGCAGCGAGCGAAACCGGCTCGAAGTCCTTGATCGGGTCATACGGTAACTTGGCGCCGATGCCTGCGGCCATGACGTGCGAGGACTCGGACATCAGGATGGTGTAGCCGTCGGGGGGCTGCCGCGCGACGAACTCGCGCGCGATGTTGCCTCCCGCACCGGGCTTGTTCTCGACTACGAGGGGATGACCCAGCACGGGCTGCAGGCGCTCCGCCAGAAGGCGAGAAAGGTAGTCCGGCGACCCGCCCGGCGGCAAAGGCACGACGAACTTGATCGGCCGGCTCGGCCAGATTCCCCCCTGCGATCGAGCCTCGCCGAGAGGCAACGCTATCACCGCGCTCAGCGCCAATGCGCTCCAGGTTCGCAACGTGAACATTCCCCTCCGTTCGAGCTCAGCGCTTCTGGCTCGCGCCCGAGCCGCCCATGTGGGTGTCGTAGCCCGGTGCGACGCGCACGTCGACGACGCACACCGCGCCGTTACGCGCCGCCTGGATTCCTTTTTCGATCGCAGGATTCAGCTCCGACGCCTTCGCGACAGGGCCGACGCCTTCGGCGCCTTGCGCGCGTGCCATCATTGCGATATCGATGTCCGGTCCGCTGATGCGTTGGCCGATCCAGCGGTTCTCCACCGGGCGAGAGCGCTCCTTCGCGACACGCTCTTGGTGCAGCTCGTCGTTGAAGAAGGAGCGGTTGTTGGCGACGAGAATGAGGCAGGGAATGCCGTAGTGCGCAGCGGTCCAGAGCGCGGTCGCGCCCATCAGGAAATCGCCGTCACCCATGATCGCGACGGGGAGCCGTCCGCTGTCCTTCAGCGCGAGCGCCGCGCCCACGGTGATGCCGGGCCCCGCGCCGACGCCACCGCCGCCCTCCGAGCCGATGTAGTCGAGCGGATGGCGGAAGTGGCGATAAGCGCCGTTCCAGCCGAGCGGAAGCCGCGTGATGCAGACATCCACGTCTTTTGTCGCAGCATTCAAGGCATCGGCGAGGGTGCGAATCGATACGACATCGGGCGCGGCCTCCGGCAAGCTCGCGGGTTTCGCCGCGACCGCCCCGGGGCGCGGCTTCACGGCATCGAGCAGCAGCGGCACTGCGATATCCGGCTCGCACATCATGTAGACATCCACCGCCGGCAAACCCTGATAGTCCATGCTCCAGCCGCGGTGGATGTGAGCGTCGGGCGAGATCTGGATCACTTTCGCGCCCACCGGGTCCGCGCCCCAGGCCGCCTTCAGCGCGCCCGCGAGATCGACCCAATCGAGCGACAACACGACGTCGGCCTCGTGCAGCAGCTTCGCCGCATCGGGTGAAAGGAAGGTCGAAGGCGGTGCGGCGTGCAGCGGGTGATCGGTAGGAAACGCCGCGCCGACCTTGATGTCGGTGAAAACGCGCGCGTGGAGCTTCTCGGCGAGCGCGACGCGCTGCTTCCAGCACGACTCGCTCCGCGAGACGCGTCCGGCGAGGATCACCGGGTGCTTCGCGCCCGCGAGCAGCTTCGCTGCCGCGTCGACGAGGTGCCCGGCCGGCAGCACCGGGTCGGGGGCGCGATAGCGCTTCGCGTCGGGAAGCGGCGGAAGCGCGCCGATCTTTGCCTCCTGCAGGCCTGCATCGAGGTTGACGTACGTCGGACCGCGCGGCGCGGTGTTGGCGATTTGCGCGGCGCGAAGGATCGCTTCGTAGGCAGCCGGCACCGACGCCGGCTGGTTGTCCCACTTGGTATAGTTGCGCACCAGCGCGGCCTGGTCGGAAGCGGTGTGGATCCAGTCGATCCAGGGACGGCGCTTCGCCGCGTCCCAGGGACCGGTCGCGCCGAGAACGAGCATCGGCATGCGGTCGCACCAGGCGTTGAAGATCGCCATGCTCGCGTGCATGAGGCCGACGTTCGAATGCACGACCGCGCCCATCATCCGGTCGGAAGCTTTTGCGTAGCCCTGAGCGATCGCCACGGCCGACTCCTCATGCAGGCACAGCAGCATCTGCGGCCGCGTGTTGCCGAGATAATTGACGATGCTGTCGTGCAGCCCGCGGTAGCTCGCTCCGGGATTCAGCGCGAGGAAGGGAATGTCGAGCGTGCGCAGCACCGCCGCGATGGCGTCGCTGCCCCAGATTTCCTTTTGCTCGAGACCTGCGACCGGCGCTTCGGCGCGCACGGTCGGTGAAAGGTTTTCCTTGGCGTTCATGAGCGTTCCTGTGATCCGGTGCGGGACTTAGTGGAAGCCGATCATAGCTCGCCCCTCGTTGCTCGCGCAATTGTGGCGCGTCACCCGCGATTCAATCGCGCGGGGCGGCGAGCGTCCCCACGGCGGCGAAGAGCGCTTCGACCGATTCGCGCGGGAGATTGCGCGTGATGAACACGATACGCGAGCGCCGGTCCTCGCCCGCCCAGGCTTCGAGCGTGACTGGCGGGTGGAAAACGTGCTGTGCTCCCTGCACGAGCACAGGCCCGCGTTCGCCCGCAACGTTGACGAGGCCTTTCACGCGCAGCAGGTCGGGTCCGCGCAGCGAGGTGAGCACCTGCACGGCGGCCGAGAACGTGTCCCAGGTGAAGGGTTTCTCGAACCGCAGGCAGAACGAACCGATCGAAGCGTCGTGCGCTCCGGCGCGAACGCGCTCGCCGAGGTAGGCGCCTTCGGCGCGCGCTTCGCCCGAGGGCGCGAGCCAGCGCGCGAGCTCTTTTGGCGTGGCGCGCGTGCTCCGCGGCGCGACATCGCGCAGAAAAGCTACGTCCACCTCGCCGTCGACCGCGACGGTGCGCGCCGCATAGGGGTTCATCCTCTCCAGCCTCGCTTCGAGCGCCGCAACCGCGCCGGGCTTGGCGATGTCGCTCTTGGTGATGACGATGCGGTCGGCGACCGCGGCCTGCTTCGCCGCTTCGGGCGTGTCGTCGAGGTTTTGCAGGCCGTTCACCGCGTCGATGAGCGTCACCACGCAATCGAGGCGGTACTGCGCCCCGAGCATTGCGTCGGTCTGCAGCGTGTGCAGCACCGGCACCGGGTCGGCGAGCCCGGTGGTCTCGACGAACACGCGGTCGAAGTCGATCACTTCGCCCGCGCGGCGTTTGATGAAGAGCTCGCGCAGCGTCTCCTGCAGATCGGTGCGCACGGTGCAACAGAGGCACCCGTTCGAGAGCAGCGTCGTGCTCTCGGAGGACGAGGCGAGGAGCTCGTGGTCGATGCCGACCTCGCCGAACTCGTTGATGATCACCGCCGCCCGGTTCATGCCCGGATCGCGGAGCAGACGCTTGAGCAGCGTCGTCTTGCCGCTGCCGAGAAATCCGGTGATCAGTGTGACGGGGAGCTTTCCTGCCAGTGAATCGCGCGTCGGCGCGGGGCTGCTCATCAAATGGTCATCTCGAGGACGTACAGCCCGCCGGCGAAGCGATCGACGGTATAGACCAGCCTGCGGTCGTCGACGTAGACGTCGTTCAGCTGGATCGAGCCCGCGCGCGAGAGCTTCGGCGCGGGGGGCACGAAGTAGGCGATTTCCTGCGGCTGGTAGGGGTTGCTCACGTCGAAGGCGCGCACCCCGCCGTTGAAGAAGGTGCCGACGATGATGCTCTCCGAGCGCCAGGAGCCGGGCACCGGCAGATTCTCGTGGAGGTTGTGCGCGCCGAAGCGCCCGCCGCGGCGGGCAAAGGCGTCGAAAGGCATGGGAAAGGTGCTGATCGGAACCGGATTGGTCTCGACCTGCGCGTCCACCACCCAGACCAGTTTCGGCCAGTCCTCGCCGTCGTTCTTGACGGCCTCGTCGCTGACGATGAGCAAGCCGCGATCGAGAAGGGGCAGCACCGTATGCGTGAACCCGGTGTAAGGCGGCGAATAGCGCCAGTGCGAGATGAGCTTTGGTCGAGACTTGTCGGCGATGTCGAGGATCACCGCGCCGCCGGAGATGTAGCCGACATAGGCGCGGTCGGGCCGCTGCGGAAAGACGTTGGTGTTGTGCGCGCGAAAGCCCGAGTCGAACTTCGGATGGCGCGCAAGGGGAGGCGTGGAGTCGCCCACGCGCGTGCCCGGCAGCCACCAGCGCCCCACCTCTTCGGGCTTCGCGCGCTTGCGCACGTCGACGATGCGGTAGAACTGGTCGTCGGCGGGATTGTGCGGCTGGAAATCCGGCGCGCCCGAAGCCATGTGCACGTACTCGCCGTCGACGAACCACACCGCGTGCACGCCGCGCGAGTAGGGACCAGAGGCGTCGAAATGCGAAATGAGCTTCGGATTTTCCGGCGTGCCGATGTCGAAGAGGTCGAAGCCCGCGGGCTTGGTGTTCACGGCGCTTGTCTGGTACGCGACCGCCATGGTGTCGCCGACCACGTCGAGCGAGTTGGAGCGCACCTTGGCGTGCGGAAGCTCGGTCTGCGCCACGACCTTGGGACTTTTCGGGTCGCTGATGTCGACCGCGGTGAAATTCTTCGGCGCGGACTCGTGCGCGAGCCAGAGAATTCTCCGCCCGTCGCGCGCGAGTTGCATTCCCATGCCCTCGCCGATGCCGCCGAAGCCCTGCAGCTCGTGGTGCGAGAGGAGCTTCATGTTGAGAGCGAGCGTTTGATCGGGACGGGGTTTCATTCCGGGAAGCGGCTGGGCCATTTTTGAGGTCTTGGTTCGAGGTGAAAGCAAAGGCGTCATGGTACCGCCTGGACGTTCTATCGGGGGAGGCGTTAGGATAAGACATGAGAGCACGGCGGATCCTGGCCGTTGTCCTGCTTGCTGCATTCGCGGCGCCGGCGCAGGCCGCCTACCCGGAAAAACCCATCCGCTTCGTCGTTCCGTCCGCTTCCGGCGGCTCGGTGGATGTGCTGATGCGGATCCTCACGCAGCAGCTCTCCGCGCAGATGGGCGTGGCGTTCGTGGTGGAGAACAAGCCCGGGGCGTCGTTCGTGCCGGGAACGATGGACATCGTGAAGGCGGCGCCGGACGGGTACACGCTGGGCTACGGGAACATCGTGTCGCTGGCGGTCAACCGCACGCTGCTGCCCGAGCTGCCGTACGACGTGGAAAAGGACCTCACGCTGGTGTCGAACTGCGTGCAGGTGTTCAACATGCTCGCGGTGAACAACGGCCTGCCGGTGCGCACGGTGGCGGAGCTGATCGACTACGCGAAGAAGAACCCGGGGAAGCTCTCGAACG
>VBCA01000013.1 GCA_005881575.1 Betaproteobacteria bacterium | reverse complement strand
CATGCGCACCACCGCCGCGACCTCCTCGGGCTCGCCGCGGCGGCCGATCGGCGGCAGGCCGCGCCGGTCGCGAGGGCGAAGCGGCGCCCCAGGCAGGCCGCGCACGGTCTCGATCGTCCCGGGCACCACGCAGTTGACCGTGATGCGTCGCGGCGCGAGGTCGAGCGCGAGCGCCCGCGTCATGCCGGCGATGCCGGCTTTCGCGGTTATCACGTGGGCGCGGCCGGTTGCGCCCTTGTGCGCCGTCAGGCCCCCGATATTCACGATCGCTCCGCCGCGCACGCGAATGAGGTGCGGCAGGCAGGATTGGGTGCACAGGAACGCGCCGTCGAGCACGGTCGCAAGCACGCGGTGCCATTCCTCGAGCTTGATGTCCTCGAAGTGCGTCTCGCTCCGCACGGCGGCGTTGTTGACGAGAATGTCCAGGCGTCCGAACTGCTTGACCGTCGCGTCCACCATCTTCGCGACCGCACCGGGGTCGGTCACGTCGGCGAAGTGGCAGGCGGCCGCGCCCCCGTTCGATTTGATCATCGCCACCGTGTTCTTGGCGTCGCCCTGCGAGGTATTGGCGTTCACCATCACCGTCGCGCCGCCCGCGGCGAGCGAACGCGAGATCGCCCGGCCGATGTTCCTCGCGCCGCCGGTGACGAGCGCCACTTTTCCCGTGAGCTCGGCGCCGGCGGTCATTCCAACCTCGTTCATATGCGCAGGCAAGTTATAATTTTCGCCGCTTTTCCCGTCAGCGGACAGGATACGCCATGCCATTCGCAACGATCAACGGCATCAGCATCAACTATCTCGTCGAGGGCAAGGGCCCTCATCTGCTGATGTTCGCGCCCGGCGGCTGGCGCTCCGTGATCTCGCGCTGGACCGCCGCCGGGGGCAAGGAAGCGTTCGGGCAGATGGACGGGCTCGCGACCCTTTCGCGGCACTTCACCTGCATCGCCTACGATCGCCGCGAATGCGGCCTCTCGGGCGGCCGCGTCGAGCCGCTCAACTGGGATTTGTACGTTCAAGAAGCCAAGGGGCTGCTCGATCTGGCGGGCGTGAAGCAGGCATTCATACTCGGCAGCTGCATGGGCGCATCGCTCGCGCTCGCCTTTGCAGTGCGCGAGCCCGAGGCATGCAAGGGACTGCTGCTTCACTGGCCCGTGGGCGGGTACCTGTGGATGCAGAAGGGCCACGAGTTTTTCCGGCGCCACATGGACTTCGTGCGCGCGAACGGCCTCGCGGCCGTGATCGAGCGCGCGCCGCGAGGCGAGAATTTCTGGCTCGATCCCGAG
The DNA here is from genome assembly GCA_005881575.1 of Betaproteobacteria bacterium. Lineage (GTDB taxonomy): Bacteria > Pseudomonadota > Gammaproteobacteria > Burkholderiales > SG8-39 > VBDM01. The sequence continues at coordinate 82,378 of VBCA01000013.1, read as the reverse complement.
ATCGGGCCCTGGGGATCGCCCGCCGCGGTCTATCCGGAGTTCGCGCGCGAGCTCGCGAGCGAGGACGTGGAGAGGTATCTCGACGCCTGCGCGCGCAGCCGCGACGCGATCTTCAACGACACCATGCCCTCGGGCGCAAGCGGCGAGGAGCTCATGCGCATCCAGATCCCGGCGCTCATCATGTCGGGCGCGGACAGCCGGCACACGCGCTCGGCGTCCCTTGCGCTGAAGGAGCTCATGCCGCAGTCGGAGCTGTGGGAGCTCGTGCCGCCGCAGCAGACCGGGCAGAACACGCTCGAGCAGATCCTGCGGTTCAAGTCGCGCTTCGAGACATCGGCGCAAGCCGCCTGAAGCCGCGGCGGAAATGTTCAAGCGGCTCCCGGGGCTCGCCCGTTTCATTCTCGCGCTGACCGCGATCGATCTCGTCGTATTCGCGGTGTTCCGCGGCGCTTTCTGGGCCGCGTTTCACGAGGCGCTTGCGAACGCATCCCGGGCGGATTTGCTCAGAGCCCTCTACCTCGGGTTCAAGTTCGACCTGCGGCTCGCGCTGCTCCTCGGCCTGCCGCTCGCGCTCCTCGGCTGGATCGCGCTTTTCGATCCGGCGCGGCGGCGCGCCGCGCGAATCGCCTGGCTCGCTTACCTCGCCGCGGCACAGTGCATCGTGCTGCTGCTCTACTTCGTGGATTTCGGGCACTACGACTGGATGCGGGTGCGCCTCAACGCGACCTTCATCGATCATCTGACGCCGGTGGGGGTGGCGGCGCGCGTGGCCTGGGAGACCTATCCGGTCCTGCCGGGCTTGCTCGGACTGGCGCTGCTCACGGGCGCGTACACCTGGGCGGCGGGACGCATCGCGGGGCGCACGCTCGCTCCGGCGTCGAATCCGCTATCGAAGTGGCCGAGGCGGACCGCGATCGCCGCGCTCGCGGCCCTCTACGCTTTCGGCATCTACGGGAAGTGGTCGCGGTATCCGCTGCGCTGGAGCGAGGCGTATTTCTCCCCGAGCGAGGCGGTGGCCGCGCTCGCGCTCAACCCGGTTCTGTTCCTCATGGACACGGCCGAAAATCGTAATCTCCCCTATGACACTGACAAAGTGCGCGAGCACTACGCGTACACGGCTGCGCTGCTGGGAGTCGAAACCCCGGACCCCGGGAAGCTCGGCTTCGCCCGCTACGTCGCACCGCCGAAGTCCGCGATTCAATACAACCTGGTCGTGATCCACCTCGAGTCCTTCGCCGCGTTCGAGTCGGGGACCTTCGGCAACCGCATGAACGGCACGCCGCACTTCGACGCGATCGCGAAAGAGGGGCTGCTGTTTACGAATTTCTTCGTCCCGGAGGTTCCGACGCCGCGATCGGTGTTCGAGATGCTCACCGGCATCCCGGACGTGAACGGCGCCACCACCGCCTCGCGCAATCCGCTGGTGGTGAATCAGCACACCCTGGTGAACGCGCTCGAGGGCTACGAGAAGTATTATTTCCTCGGCGGCAGCGCGACCTGGGGGAACATCCGCGGCCTGTTCACCCACAACATCCCGGGCCTGCACATATTCGAAGAGGGCGACTACGACGCGCCGCAAGTGGACGGCTGGGGCGTGTCCGACGTCGTGCTGTTCGACAAGGCGCACAAGATACTGCGCGAGGAGAAGCGGCCCTTCTTCGCGTTCATCCAGACCGCGGGAAACCACCGGCCGTACGGTATCCCCGACGATCACCCCGGCTTCGAGCTCGCCCAGGTCGATGCGAAGGAGCTCGCGCAGAACGGTTTCGACAGCCTCGCCGCCTTCAACGGCCTGCGTTATCTCGACTTCGCGCTGGGGTCCTTCTTCGAGAAGGCGAGGAAGGACCCGTACTTCGCGAAGACGGTGTTCGTGCTGTACGGAGATCACGGCAACCCCTCGACGGTGCAGACGCCCTGGCAGGAGCTGTTGCTCACGGGCTATCACGTGCCTTTCGTGATCTACGCGCCCGGGCTGGTCAAAGGGCGCATCGATTTCACCGCGAGCCTGCCCGACTCGCTGCCGACGGCCTTGAGCCTGATCGGTGTTCCGTATCTCAATACCGCGCTCGGGCGCGATCTCCTCGATCTCGGGCCCGGCGGCTGGCATTTCTCGCTGATCGGGCTGAACGGCGTGCTCGACGACGAGTTCTATTTCCGGCTCGATCCCGGCGGTCCGCGTCTGTTCCGCTACCGCTCGGAGAACGGCGCCCAGGACGTGCACGAGCGCTATCCCGAGAAAGTCGCCGAGCTGCGCCGCCTGCACGAGGCGCTGTACGAGACTTCGAAATACATGCTCCGCCACAATCCCCCCCGGCCTCACGCTCCGATGGAGGTCGGTCGGGAGTGACTGCGCGAGGGCAGAGATGGGCGTCGCTGGCCGCGGTGGCTCTGGCGTTTGCCGGGCTCTACTTCCGGGTGATCACCGCGCTCCCGCCCGGCGGGTTCGCGCCGCCGCCAAGCGCTGCTCGCGCCGCGTCCACGGCGCCGCCGCTCTATGAGGCTCAGCTCCTGCCCAATACCAGCGCCGCATCGGTGCACAGCGCTACCGCCGCGGAAATCTCGGGCGGGCGGCTGAGGGCGTTCTGGTACGGGGGCAGCCGCGAAGGCGCGTCCGATGTCGCCATCTACACCTCCGTCTACTCTCTCCGGCAAAAAGACTGGAGCCCGGAGAGCGCCGTCGTCACCCGCGAATTCGCGCAAAGGCATCTGCGACGCAGCGTGCGCAAACTGGGCAATCCCGTTGCCGGCCGCGACTCGAAGGGACGCCTGTGCCTCTATTTCGTCAGCGTGTCCGTCGGCGGCTGGGCGGGCAGCGCCGTGAACCTGATGGTCTCGGAAGACGAAGGCGAGACCTGGAGTCCGCCGCGGCGCCTGATCGCATCGCCGTTTTTCAATATCAGCACGCTGGTGAAAGGCGCGCCGCTCCTTTTTTCCGGCGGCGGCGTCGGCTTGCCGGTCTACCACGAGCTGCTCGGCAAGTTCGGCGAGCTGCTGCGCCTGGACGCCGAGGGCCGCGCGATCGGGAAAACCCGTCTATCCTGGGGGCAGTCGTCGCTGCAGCCGGTGATCGTGCCGCGATCGCAGACGGAAGCGGTGGGCTTCATGCGTTATGCCGGGAATCCTCCGAATCGGATCCTGATGGTGCGGACTGAAGATGGCGGCGTCCACTGGAGCGCGCCCGCCAAGACGGCATTGCCGAACCCCAACGCGGCGATCGCAAGCCTGTCGCTCTCTGGCGGCCCGCTGCTGCTCGTGTTCAACAACGCCGAGGAAAATCGCGAGGACCTTTCGCTCGCGCTCTCGGCGGATTTCGGACACACGTGGCGCATCGCGCACCGGTTCGAAGGCGCTTCCGGACCGGCGCCTGCGCCGGTCCCGGAATATTCCTACCCGTGGATCGTGCAGGACCGGGACGGCGATGTCCACGTGCTCTACACCTGGGGCCGTTCCCGCATCAAGCACGTGCGTTTCAACCGGGCCTGGCTGGAGGGCAGGCGATGATCTCCGCGAGCGATGCTTTCGGCCTTTTCGGCAGCGGGCTGCTCGGCCTTGCCGCAGTCGCGACCGCGATCCGGCTGCGGCGCCTGCCGGTGCGCGCCCGCTATGCGGTCATGCTGGCCGCGGCCCTCGCGGTGTTCGTTCCGATCGGCGAGCTCTCGATCGCCGCCTGCGTGCGGGGCGTCACCGGAGACTTGAGCATGTCGACGCTCGTCCTCGCCGGCGCGGCTTGCTTCGCGCAGCTCACCGGGAGGACGCTGATCGGGCTTCGGGATAGGCAGGCGCTTTGTTGGCTCCTCGCGCTCGCCGCCGCGTTCCTGTATCCGTTCGCGCTCGGATGGACGCGGTTCGACCCGTACGCGCTGGGCTATGGATCGATCGGATTTCTCACGGCCCTGTTGGCGATCACCTTGGCTGCGTGGTGGGCGAGACTGCATGTCATCGTGCTCGTCGTGATCGCCGCGGCGCTTGCGTATCTCGTCGGTGCTTACGAATCACGCAATCTCTGGGATTATCTGATCGACCCGCTCGCGTCTGTCTACGCCTTGGTCCGGCTGCTGCCACCGCGAACCGTTTTACAGCAACCCGCTAGTCGATCGCCTTGATTCCCGCCGCTGCGATGATGCGCGCGTATTTCTCGGTTTCGCGCTTGAGAAACACGGCGAACTCCGCCGGCGTGCTCGCGACCACCGTCATGCCGTCCGCCGCGATTCGGTCCTTCATGGCGGGCTGATCGAGGATCCGCGCCACTTCCTCCTGGAGCCTCGCGATCACGCCGCGCGGCGTCGCTCCCTGTACGAACAGCCCATACCAGGTGGTGATCTCGTAGCCCGGCAATCCCGCCTCGTCGATCGTCGGGAGTTCCGGCGTGACCGCCGAGCGCTCTCGGGTCGTCACGCCCAGCGCACGCAGCCTGTCGTCCTTCAGGTAGGGCAGCGCGAGCACCAGGTTCATGTAGTACACCGGCACGCGCCCGGCGAGCACGTCGGCGAGGGCGCCGCCTGACCCTTTGTAGGGAACGTGGGTCATCTTGACGCCCGCCATCGCATCGAACAACTCCGCGCAAAGGTGCGAAAGCGAGCCGTTGCCGGGCGAACCGAAGTTGAGCTCTCCCGGACGCGACCTGGCGAATGCGATCAGCTCCCTGACCGATTTCGCGGGCAGCGACGGATGCACGACCAGCACCATGGGCCCTGAGGCGAGGCTGGAAACCGGCGCGAGGTCGCGCGCTTGATCGTAAGGCAGGTTCCTCATCAGGATCGGGTTCGACACGAAGCCCGATTGGACGAGCAGCATCGTGTGCCCGTCGGGCAACGCTTTCGCCACGAGCGCGGCGCCGATGGTGCCGTTCGCTCCGGCGCGGTTTTCCACCACCACCGGCTGATTGAAACGGTCCTTGAGCTTCTGCGCCAGGGTGCGCGCGACCATGTCCGTGGAGCCGCCGGCCTGAAACGGCACCACGATGCGCAGCGGTCCGCTCGGGTAGGGCTGGGCGGGATTTTGCGCTGCGACGGGCGCCGCAAATAGAGCGAGCGCCCAGAACATTTGCGAAACGCCCGTCACCGACTCACGCCTTCCTGCCCGGGTTTGGCAAGCGCGCCGATCGCCCGCCTGTAGTAAGAAAGATCGAGATACTTTTCCGCTTGCGGCGCGTCGGCTCCGCCCTCGATCTCGGCGCGCAGAGCGAGGAGGTTGCGGAAGCCTTCCATGTCGAACTGCGCGTCCGGCGTGAATCCGCGAGCCGGATCGACGAGCAGCCGGTAGGTGCGCTCCGCGACCTCGCGTGAAACTTTCAGCTTGTCCATGAGAAGCGCCGTGCACTCCGCCCGGTTCTCGGGCCGCCTGACCCAGCGCAGCGACTCGACGTAGGCGGCGATGTAGCGCTCGAGCAGCGCGCCGTTCGATTCGACCCAGGCGCGCAGCGCAAAGGCGCCGTTCGCCTGATAGGGCCCGAGGATGTCTACGGTATTTCCCAGACTTTTCATACCCAGTTGCTCGGCCTGGATGGTAAACGGAAGATTGAGTATCGCAGCGGCGTAGTCCCCGTTCTCGGCCATGGCTTTCAGGCGCAGCTCGCCGCGCCCCACCGGCACCACCGTGTAGTCCGCGCCCTCCCTCAGGCCGTGCTTCTGCAGGATCTTCTTCGCCTGGATGGCGTACGCCGTGTTGGGCGCATCGACCACGAGCTTGCGTCCGCGCAGGTCGGCGAACGAGCGGACGTAGGCCTGGACGAAAAACTCGTTCATGCCGCTGTCGCCGCCGGTGACGATGAGGACGTCGTTCTTCGCCGTTTCGACCATGGCGACGGCGTTGTCCACGGCGGAATGTACGAGGTCGAATTCGCTGGCCGCGAGCCCTTCACGCTGCCGGGTCGAGTTTTCGGTAAAGGAAAGCTGCAGGGCGAGGCCGTGCCTCGCAAAGATGCCCTTGGCGATGCCCGCGTGCAGGGGGAGCGCCTTGGCGTTCGGGAAGCTGTTGACGCGAACCATAGCCGGATCCGCCGTCGCGGGCGCTGATGCGACCATCGCCAGGACGAGAATCCATCGTTGCATCATTTGCCCTCCTCCGTCGTCGCCGTGGATTTGTCGGAATATGCGGGTTATTCTATTGTTTACTGCGGGAGCGGGCGTCAATCCCGCGGGTCCGATGGGAGAGTTACAACATGCTTGCAGCCGAAAAGGTCAAAGTCTTCTGGCAGCCCGGGTGCACGAGCTGCTTGAGAACCAAGGAGTTCCTCACCAAGAGCGGCGTGGACTACGAGTCGATCAACGTGCACGGCAATCCGGCCGGGATGGAGGAGCTGCGCAAGCTCGGCGCGCGCAGCGTTCCGGTGGTGGCGCGCGGCGACAAGTTCGTGTTCGCGCAGGCGCTCGGCGACGTCATCAAGTTCCTCGACCTGAAGGTGCAGATGCAGGAACGGCTGAGCCCCGACGAGCTGGTGAGGAAGCTCGAGCTCGTGCTGCCCGCCGCGTGCCGCTACGTCCGGCAGATCCCGGCGGAGTGGCTCGACAAGCCCTTTCGCAATCGCAACCGGCCGATCCGCGTGCTGTGCCACCACGTGTTCCGGATCGTCGAGGGATTTCTCGAATCGATGCACGACGGCCGCGAGCTGACTTACGAGCGGATCATGCAGGAGGCGCCGGCGCTGCGCTCGGGCGAGGACATCGCGCGCTTCGGCGAGAGCGTCCTCGCGCGACTGCAGGCATGGTGGAAAACCTATCCGGACCGCAGCTGCTCGCGCATGATGGACACCTACTTCGGCAAGCATCCCCTGCACGTGGTGCTGGAGCGCACCGCCTGGCATCCGGCGCAGCACACGCGCCAGCTGATGCTGATTCTCGACACATTGAATATCGAGCCGGATCGAAGGCTCAGCGCGGCGGACCTCGCAGGGCTGCCGCTTCCGGACAAGGCTTGGGACGACGAAAAGGAGGCGGCATAACCGCCGGAGGCGTCAGGCCGCGCCGGCGAAGTCGTCGCCTTCGTCGAGCTCGGAAAAGCGCACCGGCAGCACCTCCCGGGTCGCGAGCTTCCCCTCCTCGGATTTCTCCACCAGCACCAGCTGTTGCTTGTCGGGAATCCCGGTGGGGATCACCATCTTGCCGCCGGGCTTCAGTTGCGCAAGCAGCGGCGGCGGAATCAAGTCTGGCGCGGCCGTGACCACGATCTTGTCGAAAGGCGCGTGCTCGCTCCATCCGTAGTAACCGTTGCCGACACCGATCTCGACATTGCGGTAACCGAGGTTTTTGAGCCTTTTCCGGGTGTCGAGAGCGAGTTCCTCGATGAGCTCGATGCTGTAGACCTGATTCACCAGCTCCGAGAGGATCGCGGCCTGATAGCCGACGCCGGCGCCGACCTCCAGCGTCACGTCGCCCGGCTGCAGCTCGAGCAGATCGGTCATCAGCGCTACGATGAAGGGCTGCGAGATGGTCTTGCCGTAGCCGACCGGCAGCGGCGAGTTGAGATAGGCATAGGATTGCAGCTCCAAAGGCACGAATTCGTGGCGGGGGATCTTGCCCATCGCCTCGATCACCTGGGGAGCGAACGCGGACTTGCCGAGCTGAGCCGTCAGGAATACCGCATCGGCCACGATCTCGGCAATCATCTGCTGGCGCATCAGATCATGCTGTCGGTTCTCCATCGCACGATGCTCCACGCGATTGGCTGGGTCGAACCTCGCTTCGATCTTTGGACCGATTCGGAGGATGGAGGTTGCTAAAGTCAGTGTAAGGAGGGCTTCTTGAGAAGATCCTGACGGTCGGCCGAGGCCACGCGAACGCGGGATACGGAGCCCTCGCGCACCAGAGTCATCGGGACTTCGACCCCCGCGGCGCCGGTGCTCCAGATCTTCCGGAACAGGTCGGCAAGCCCGCTGACCCGTCCGCTCGCGACTTCGATCACGATGTCGCCCACCTGTACGCCGGCGCGTTCTGCGGGCCCGCCGCCCGCGAGCCCCGAAACGACGACATGTCCTTTGACTTCCGTCGCATAAAGGCCGAGCCAGGGACGGGCGGGCCGCCGTGCTCGGCCGAGTTTCACCAAGTCCTCGAGGATCGGCTCGAGCAAGTCGATCGGTACGGTCATATTGCCTTGCACGGTGCGGCCGCCCAATTCTTCCTGAACCATCAGCGAGCCGATCCCTAGGAGCCGCCCGCCTACGCTGATCAGCGCGGCGCCGCTCCAATGGGGATGCGCCGGGGTGGTGAAGAGCGCCTCATCCAATACATACTCCCAGTAGCCGGCAAACTCGCGCCTCGCGATGAGCTTGGCCTTGAGCGCATGCTTGCGGCCGCCGTGACCGGCGACGACGACATCGTCGCCGACGCGGCAGGAAGCTGCAGTGCCCCGTGGAAGCGCCGGCGCGGCCAGCTTGCCGAGCGGCTGCACCAGTCCGAAGCCGGTCGCCTGATCATAGGCGAGCGGATGACCCGCCACCGCGGCGCCCTTGTTCGTGTTCAGCCAAATGGTCGTCGCTTCGGTGATCAGATAGCCGATGGTCAGCACGAGTCCATCGTCGCGAATGACGACTCCGTTGCCGACGCGCTCCGTACCGAGGATCCCGGCGGTAAAGGCGTCCTCCGGGACCTCGGAGCGCACAAGCACCATCGAGTCGAGCGCCGCCTCCAGGTCGAAGCGCAACTCCTCGGCATTGGGCTGCATCTCGGGCGGAAACGCCCAGTTGCTCAGGTCCGCCATGGGATTTCCCGCGAAATCTCGCCCGTCATTCTATGGCAGAGCCCGGCTTCGTGTCAGCTCCAGCGCGATAATTTTCCCGGTACACTCTCCTCGTCGACAACGGCCATGAACATTCCCATCAGCATCGCGATGGCTTCGAATCCAAGGACCTGGCCGATTTTCGACGGCAGGGTCAAGCCGGACGGGATCGCGCTCATACCGAGCGCCGTGCATCCGTCGGAACTCTTCTGGCGGCAGCTGCGCTTTGCCGATTTCGACGTCTCCGAAATGTCGTTTTCCTCGCTGATCATGGCAAAGTCGAAGGGCGACGACCGCTGGGTCGGCGTTCCGATTTTTACGACGAGAAAGTTTTTCCATTCCGAGATCCTGGTGAGAAGGGATTCCGGGATCGATCGACCCGGTGACCTGAAGGGGCGGCGTGTCGGGGTTCCCGAATACCAGCAGACCGCGGCGCTGTGGACGCGGGGCGTGCTCGAGCACGAGTTCGGCGTGGCGCCGAAGGACATGCAGTTCTGGATGGAGCGCACCCCTTCGCACAGCCACCGCGGCGCGATGGGCTTCTCGCCGCCGCCCGGGGTGACTATCAACCAGATTCCACCGGAGAAGAACATCGGGTCGATGATGGTCTCGGGAGAGCTCGAGGCGGCGATCCATTACATCGTGAATCCCAATCTGGTCGACCGCAGCACCGCCGACCTGTGGAACCACCCGGCCGTCAAGCCGCTCTTTCCCGATCCGCTCGCCGAAGGTATCCGCTACTACCGCAAGACCGGCATCTTTCCCATCAACCACGGAATGGTCATCCGGAAGGAGATCGTTGAAAAGCACCCCTGGGTCGTCTTGAATCTCTACAAAGCGTTCGAGCGCGCCAATGAGATCGCGAACCGGGAGCGCCTGGAGCACGCGGAGTATTACTGCGCTGCGGGGCTGCTGTCGGCAGAAGCGAAAGAGGCGCTGGGCGTGCCGCTCGTGCGACACGGCATCAAGGCCAACCGCAAGGTGCTCGAAACCGCCGCGAGCTACTCGCACGAGCAGGGGCTGACTTCGCGGCGGGTCGCGCTCGAGGAGGCGTTCGCCGCGAGCGCGATGGAGCAGTGAAAAACCGCTACTGCGCTCCGAGCAGCGCTTCGCGGAATCGATGCTTCAGATGGGCACCGTCCCGCGGCGGCAGGACGAGCGGCAGTGCGTCGGCCTTGACCTTCACCTGAAAGAAAAGCGGACCCTTGCTCCGGTAGATTCCCGAGCGCACGTCCGAAACTTCGGCGCTTCTTCGGATGATTCGAGCGGTGGCAAACCCGCACGCGCGCGCGACCGCCGCCAGATCCACTCCGTATGCGGTATGTGTCTTCTGCATGCCGGTCTCGCCGTAGCGCTCGTTGTCCAACACAACAATGCTGAGGTTCCCGGGCCGCCGCACGCCGATCGTAGCGAGACTCCCCAGCCCCATCAGCATTTCGCCGTCGCCGGTGACGACGAGAACCCGCCGCTTCGGCTGCGCGAGTGCGAGTCCCAGCCCGATCATCGCCGCCGAGCCCATCGCGCCCCACAGGGGAAAAGTGAGCGGATGATCGCCCGCAGCGGCACAATCCCAAGCCGGGGCGCCGAGTCCGGCGACGACCAGCAGCCCCTCGCGCCGCTCCAGCAGCGAAGCCACGACCGCGCGGCGATTGAGCGCCTTCACCGTTTTTCCTCGAAGGATTTCACGCCAATCAGCTGCTGCGAGATAAGAAGCGCCACTGCGCCTTGTTCTTCGAAAGCGACCTTTGCCGCGGTATTGGCGACCGCGCTCGCCTCTTCGGCGCGCCCCAGGCGCAGCGTGCGCACGCCGGCAAGGCGCAGCGCTTCCGGCGTCGCCTGACCCATGGGAACCTGCCAGGGATTGCGCTCGCCCGCCTCGCCGCGCATGGTGACCAGCATCAGCAGGGGAAAGCCGCAGGTCGCAGCGAGGGTGAGCGCGTTCGCGCAATTTCCTACCCCGCTCGACTGCATGAGAAGCGCGGCTCGCTCTCCGCCAAGCCAGGCGCCTGCCGCAAGGCCGATGCCCTCCTCCTCGGTCGTGAGCGGCACTGCAGTCATGCTCCTGTCTGCATGACAGAGCTCGATCAGGCGCTTGTGGCCCGCATCGGGCACATAAGACACCTGCCGCACGCGCTGCGATTTGAGCGCGCTGTGAATCGCGGCGGGCCAGTCGAGAGCCTCGGCAGAGTGCGGTTGCGATGCTTTCCCCGGCATCTGTTCACTATTATATGATTACAAGCTTCCGCGCAACGCGCACCGTCTGCTAGGAGGGACCGGCATGAAACTCTACTATCACCCCGTATCCACGACCAGCCGCCCGGTGTGGCTGTTCATCGCCGAGAACGACATCAAGTGCGAGCTGCGCGTGGTCGACCTGATGAAGGGCGAGCACTACCAGCCGGAGTTTGTGGCGATCAACCCGAACCGCATGGTGCCCGTGCTGGAGGACGGGGATTTCCGCCTGACCGAGAGCTCGGCGATTCTCAAGTACCTCGCGGAGAAAACGGGCTCTTCGGCCTATCCGAAGGAGCTGCACTCACGGGCGAAGGTGAACGAGATGATGGACTGGATCAATACGCAGGTCTGCCGCGAGTTCGCCTACGGGCTGGTCTACCCGCAAATCTTCCCGACCCACAAGCGGCGCAGCGACGAGGCGCACGCGGGCACCATCGCCTGGGGCAAGGAAAAGGCTCAAGGGTGGCTGAAAATCCTCGATGAAAACCTGCTCGGGCCGAAAAAGAAATACCTGTGCGGCGAGCAGGTCACGATCGCAGACTATTTCGGCGGGCCGTTCGTCGCCCTCGGCGAGATCCTGCGTTGCAATTACGCGGCGTATCCGAACGTCAACCGATGGCTGGACCGCATGAAAGCGCTGAAGAGCTGGGGCAAGGTGCACGAGGTCTTCTACGGATTTGCCGCCTCGCTCAAGGACAAAGCCTTCGAGGCCGTTTGAGACGCACCCGCTACCAGCGCTGGCGGTGGCGGTACCACGGCTGATTCTTGGGTTTTTTCTTGTCCGTTTTCGCTTCCGGCGCTTCCGGCTTGTCGGGGGCCGGCTCCACGGAAGGCGGCGAAGACACGTGCTTCCGGGCACCCTCCTTCGACGCGGAGGTCTTCCTCGGAGCCGGCCCGGAGGGCTTCTCGGGGGCTCGATGCAAGATCTTCTTCAGGTTGCCAAGGATAGATTTGGAAAACTTCCCAGCCATGACCGGCTCGATAAAAAGTTGAGCGGCGCCATTCTATTACATCGGTTCGAGGCGCGGTCTTGACAACTCCTTGACAGGGCGCTCGCTGCTATGGCCACCTACGCGATCGGTGATGTTCAGGGCAGCTTCGATGAGCTGCAGGCGCTGCTGGGCGCATTCGCGTTCGATCGCGCGCAAGATCGCTTGTGGTTGGTCGGCGATCTCGTCAACCGCGGCCCGGCCTCGCTCGCCACACTGCGCTTCGTGCGCGATCTGGGTGATCGCGCGGTGAGCGTGCTCGGCAACCACGATCTGCATCTGCTGGCGCTCGCTCAAGGCTCCGCCAAGGCCCGCGAAGACGACACGCTTGGGGAGGTGATCGCCGCGCCCGACCGCGACGGCTTGCTCGACTGGCTGCGGCATCGGCCGATGGTGCACGTCGCCTCAAACTACGTGCTGGTCCACGCGGGGCTGCTGCCGCAATGGGACGTCGCCACGGCGAAGGCACTCGCCCGAGAAGTCGAGGCGGAACTGCGCGGACCCCGGCACAGGGAATTCCTCGCGCAACTCTACGGCTCGCTTCCGGATCGCTGGAACGACAAGCTGCGCGGGACCGAGCGGCTGCGCGTCATCGTCAACGCGATGACCCGTCTGCGTTTTTGCACTCCTGAAGGCGTCATGGAGTTCCGCACGAAAGGCGAGACGGCGGAGGCTCCCGCCGGCTACCTTCCGTGGTTCGAGGTCCCGGGCAGGAAAAGCGTCGATCACACCTTGGTATGCGGGCACTGGTCGGCGCTGGGCTTGCGCATTGCGACCAACCTCCTCGCCCTCGACTCGGGTTGCGTCTGGGGCGGAAAGCTCAGTGCGGTTCGCCTGGAGGATCGACGCTTGTACCAGGTCCCTTGCGCGAAGGATGCCGCGCGTGCGACATCCCCTGCGGGGCGGGCACGCCCAGGGCCCGGGCGATAGAGGTCTGCGCTTTTTCTGCGAGCGAACGCCGCGTCTGTGCGCGCACGGAAATCGCTGTGAGAAGGTTGAACTCTGCGACCATGTGCCGCGTCGACACGATGGTCCAGATCGATTCGAGGAGCGAGGTATCGCCGACATAAGCGGCGGCATCGGTGTGCCGGCCAGCGGCATCGAGATAGCGCAGCGCCACCGGCTGGAGCGTGGCTGCGGCATCCAGCGCCGGCTGGAATAGCGCCGAGTGGAAGGGCTCGAGGCTTCGTCCGAAAGTCGTGACTCCCTCGGGGCAGACCGCGACCAGTGTGCCGCGCCTGAGCTCGGCAGCAATCATCTGGCGTGCACGTCGCGCCTCGGAGCGCTTGCCGCGCTCGATGTACAGGGTGCCGACCAGCGTGCACAACCAACCTACCACGGGCCAACTGCGGACCTCCGATTTTGCGATGAAAGTCGCCGGAAATCTCGCATCGATGACGAAGACGTCGAGCCAGGAGATGTGATTGAGCACCAGCATGCAGGAATCGGGGAGTTCCTTCGGCGAGTTCTTTTCGCGGACGGACACGGAGAGGATGGAGAGCAGCGTTCTTGACCAACGGCGCTTTTCCGTTTGCCTTTGCGCTTCGGTAAGTTTCGGGTAGCGCAGCCACGCGATCGCGAGGCCGCGGAGCAAATGGAGCGCGAGCCTTGCCAGTCGGAACAGGCGCAGCGGAACCGGAGTGCGATTGGCCGCCATCGGCCGAGTGATCCTCCATGGGAACCCAGCGGCATTCTACTGGCTGGCGGGGCTGGACCGGCGGCGGTCCTCAAATGTCCGACCCGAAATTCCTGCGGAACAGATTCTTGATTTCGTCGAGGCTCACGGAATGGTTCTGTCCGCCGCGCGATGCGATCTTGATCGCGCCCATCAACGCAGCGAGCCTTCCGGTTTTCGGCCAGTCGAAACCCGCGGCAAGACCGTAAAGAAGGCCGGCCCGATAGGCATCACCGCAACCGGTGGGATCGACCACTTCCGCTGCCTTAACGCAGGGAATCTCGAACCGTTGGCCGTCGGCGTAGATGATAGACCCCTCTGAGCCCCGGGTGAGAACGAGTGCCTTGAGCTCTTGCGCCATTTCCTCGAGCTTGCGGCCGGTCCGCTCCTCGAGCATCCGGCCTTCGTAGTCGTTGACGGCGACGTAACTCGCCTGTTCTACGAAAGCGAGCAGCTCCTCGCCGGAGAACATAGGCAGTCCCTGGCCGGGATCGAACATGAACGGAATTCCGAGCCCGGCAAGCTCGCGCGCGTGCTGCAGCATGCCCTCGCGTCCATCGGGCGCGACGATCGCGAGGCCCGCGTCCAGCTCCCCCGTAATTTTGTTCAGATGCGAATGATTCATCGCCCCGGGATGAAAGGCAGTGATCTGGTTGTCGTCGAGATCTGTCGTAATGAATGCCTGCGCGGTGAGAGTATTGGGCACTTGGCGTACGAAATCCAGCTTGATGCCGAGCCGTTCGAGTCGCTCGAGATACAGCAGGGAATCGTCTCCTACCGTACCCATGACCAGCGGGTCGGAACCGAGGAGCCTCAGGTTATAGGCGATGTTGCCGGCGCAGCCTCCGAACTCGCGCTGCAGCTCGGGAACGAGGAACGAGACGTTCAATATATGGATCTGTTCGGGAAGAATATGCTCCCGGAAACGGCCGCGGAATACCATGATGTTGTCGTACGCGATCGAACCGCAGATCAGAATGCGCATGGAATTCCTACAAGTAAAACAAGTAGAGCCGATAGCCGATGGGTTTGAGCGCCGCAGCTTCGATGTAGACCCGAATCTGCAACTCGCCTCCGGCCGCGAACCCGGGCTCCGAACGCGTGCTCTGGGGTACGTAGTCCTTGGGTGTCAATACGCGCCGCGCCACGGTCTCGCCCTGGGTACTCGTGAGGCTCAGCTCCAAAGCGGGGAACGCTTGGATGAAGCCGGCGCGGTTCCGAAGAGTGGCAGTCAGCACCATCACGCTGGGATGGGTGCCGTCCGCCTGCAGGTCGGAAGACTCAATACTCAGTAGCTCAGCGCGACGCGGAAGGGGCACGTCGCACCCGAACTCGGCGCAGATGCGTTGGACGAGGGGCTTTGCCTCGGGAAGGAGCACTGCGATCTCGCCCCGGTACTGATAGCTGCCTTGCAGCGCGAGAGCGAGCAGTAGAAACGCGCTCGCGAGCCACCACAGCCGGCTTGGCCGGGGCCGCGACTGCGGACCGAAGTCAAATGACACATCCCTGTCGGTGTCGAGCAGGACCGCCATGCTAGATGAGATCGGAGGACCTTGCGCGTCCTCCCGCCCGGGGCGGCTAGCCGGATCCGGGCTCAACGCGGAAAGCGCATCGAAAAGAGCCCCGCAGCGCCCGCAGCGGACTTGGCCCGCACGCGCACGAAGCTGTGGCTCGGTTACGCGAAACGCGGTCGCGCAAGCCGGGCAACGCGTGATCATACTCACAGCTTTACTCCCGAGAGGCACACCCAGCCCTCCGCCTCGGCAGGCGGTGCGAAGGCAATCCAGTGTGAGTAGCAGCTCTCGACTTCCCTCGCTTGGCCCGACAGAATTCCCGAGAGCGCAATCTGTCCGCCGTGTCGGCATCGCGATGCGAGCATCGGAGCGAGCACCTTCAACGGATTGGCGAGGATGTTGGCGATCACGATATCTGCGGTGAACGTAAGCGGCGCGCAAGCTTCGAGGAATTCGCCGGCAACATCGTTGCGCGTGGCGTTGACTCGGGCAGTCCGTACGGCGTCGGGATCAATGTCCACGCCTACTGCGTGGCGCGCGCCGAGCTTTAGGGCGGCGATCGTCAATATACCGGAACCGCAGCCGTAGTCGAGAACCGTTTCCCCGCCGGCAATGCTGCGCTCGAGCCACTGCAGGCACAGGCGCGTGCTCGGGTGAGCGCCGGTACCGAACGCGAGCCCAGGATCGAGTACGAGGTTGATCGCCTCGGGCTCAGGCGCCGCGCGCCAAGTCGGCAGGATCCATAAGTGCGCAGAGATCTGAATCGGCGCGAACTGCTCCCTCGATTTCGCGACCCAATCCTCGTCGGGAACGCTGTGCAGTTCGTGAATTGGCACCGCGATACCGGCTCGATTGCACGCGCGCAAGAGCAATTGTTCGGGCTCGGGCTGGGCTTTGCATAGCGCGGTGAGTCTCACCCGGGCCCAGGACACCGACTCGCCCGACCCGTCAAAGTGTGGCGCCTCCGCTGCGGGCTCCGCTCTGGCGTCCTCGCAGCTTACCGACAGCGCACCCGCATCGAGCAGCGCATCGGCGAGGGGGTCAACCTCCTCTGCTGTCACCTCTACGACGAACGCGGTGAACGTCACGCGGTCGACCCTCTACCTCGCGGCGTCGCGCTTCTTTTGCTGGGCGAGCTTCTGCTCGAGGTAGTGGATGTTCACCCCTCCTTTGATGACGCGGTTGTCGAGCAGGAGTTCCTGATGAAGCGGGATATTGGTCTGGATGCCCTCGATTGCCATTTCGGAGAGCGCGATGCGCATACGCCGGATCGCTTGGTCACGGTTCTCCCCGTAGGCGATGACTTTGCCGATCAACGAGTCGTAGTTGGGCGGCACGGTGTAGCCCTGGTAAATATGCGTATCGACCCGGATACCAGGTCCCCCCGGAGGGTGATAAGACGTAATGCGCCCCGGCGACGGTGTGAAACGGAACGGATCCTCGGCATTGATGCGACACTCTATCGCGTGGCCGCGAAAGTCGATGTCCTTCTGCCGCACGGACAGCCTCTCGCCTGCGGCGACGCGGATCTGCTCCTGGACGATATCGACACCAGTGATCATTTCGGTCACGGGATGTTCGACTTGGATGCGTGTGTTCATTTCGATGAAGTAGAACTCACCTTCTTCGTAGAGATACTCGAACGTACCGGCTCCGCGGTAGCCGATCTTGCGGCAGGCCTCGATGCAGCGCTCGCCGATACGCGCGCGCTGCTTCGACGTAAGCTCGGGTGCCGGGGCCTCCTCCATGATTTTCTGGTGCCGTCGCTGCATGGAGCAATCGCGCTCGCCGAGATGGACCACGTTCCTGTGACCGTCGGCGAGCACCTGCACCTCGATGTGTCTCGGGTTCTCGAGGTATTTTTCGAGATAGACGGTAGCGTTGCCGAAGGCCGCCCCGGCTTCCGCCCGCGTGACACTTATTGCGCTCTTCAGCGCGGCTTCCGTATGTACGACACGCATGCCTCGGCCGCCGCCCCCGCCCGCCGACTTTACGATGACTGGGTAACCGATTTTTCTCGCTATCTTGAGCGCCTCCTCCGGGGCATCGGGCAGCGGACCGTCCGAGCCAGGGACGCACGGCACTCCAGCTTTCTCCATGACTTGTTTTGCGTTTACCTTGTCGCCCATCAGCCGGATGGTCTCCGCTTGAGGGCCGATGAAAATGAAGCCGCTCTTGTCCACGCGTTCGGCAAAGTCCGGGTTTTCGGCGAGAAATCCGTAGCCCGGATGAATCGCCTCCGCATCGGTCACCTCTGCCGCGCTGATGATGGCTGGTATATTGAGATAGCTCGCGCTGGAAGCTGCGGGTCCGATGCACACTGATTCGTCTGCGAGCTTCACGTACTTGGCCTCGCTGTCGGCTTCGGAATGCACGACCACGGTTTTGATGCCCATGTCACGGCACGCGCGCTGAATGCGCAGGGCGATCTCCCCGCGATTGGCAATCAGAATTTTCTCGAACATGGTTTTTACGGAGGTCTTTCGCGACCTTTGTTGTTGGAATGGGAGTCGCGCTCGGGCGTATTTCCCTCCAATACCCGTTACGCTAGCCGATCATCATCAGGGATTCGCCGTACTCGACGGGCTGACCGTTCTCGACCATGATCGCCTTGATCACGCCGTCCTTGTCGGCCTCGATCTCGTTCATCAGCTTCATCGCTTCGATGATGCAGATGGCCTGTCCCTCCTTGACCGTATCTCCGACCTCGACGAAGGGTTTTGCGCCGGGGGAACCCGAGCGGTAGAAAGTGCCAACCATCGGTGACTTGACGATATGCCCTTCGAGTGACGTCGGTGCCTCCCCCGGGGTGGACCCAGGGGCTGAAGCGGGCACTGGCGCCGAGCTGGACATGGGCCGAGCTGTGGGCGAGCTTGCCGCCGGGAGGGGCTGAGAAAGGGCAGTGCCCTCCTGTCCGCCTGAGCCGCCCTTCACGATCTTGACCTTCTCCTCACCCTCGGTGATCTCCAGTTCGGCGATTCCCGATTCTTCGACGAGATCGATCAGTTTTTTTAATTTGCGCAAATCCATGCTGCCCTCCTTCCGGTACGGATACGAGCACCCGTTTCCGCGAGGTCTAGGAAACGACTCCGAAACAAGCTCTCAGTTTGAGTGCAAGGCGAACTGCAGCGCGAACTCGTACGCCCGGCCGCCTAGTCCGCAGATCGTACCCACCGCGAGGGTCGGAAAAGTACGAATGACGCCGGAACGGTTCCCTGGAGTAGATGTTCGACAGATGCACCTCGAGAAACGGAATCGCGACCGCTGCAAGAGCGTCGCGTAGAGCCACGCTGGTATGAGTCAACCCCCCAGGATTCACGATGATCCAAGAAATTCGCTGCTTCTTGGCTCTGTGCACGCGTTCTATCAAAGCTCCCTCATGGTTGCTTTGAAAAGTCTCTAGGGCAGCACCCTCGAGTTTCGCGATGCGACCGAGCCGCTCGTTGATGTCCGCAAGGGATTCCTTTCCGTAGATTCCCGGCTCACGGGTACGCAGCATGTCGAGATTCGGCCCGTGAATGATCAGGATTCTTCTTGGCGTCGGCGAGCGTAGGCCCAATGCGCGCTTTGGCTTGGACATAAAGGAAGTTTGAGGTCGATGTCTGAAATTGTCCAGTGTTCGGCGCAGTTCGACTACAAATGAGAGGGATCCCGGCAGCTTGAAAGCTGATGATCATCAGCGAGAGTATGAGGGAGGTGCGAGGATGCAAGAGCGGCGAGCCAGCCCGTAACCAAACTAATGACAATCGATGTAGTTACCGTAAAATCACAGCGGGATATTGATATTTGGACGCTGTTCAGCACCAATTCTAGGCGCCAAAAACCTCGCTTTTCGCTCGCCGCGGCGCGATTTTCCGGTTTTTCTTGCGGCCAGATCCTAAGGAACGTAGGCGAACCGTTCAGGCGCCCCCGTGGGAGAGCAGTTGTGTGACGGCTTGAATGCCGGCGCGCTCGATCGGCCGGCCGGCCAGTGTCGTCTTCAGGGTGCCGCGCTCTTCCTTCAAGGTGTAGATCGCGAGATTGAGCGGCACGCCCTGCCAATCGAGCTTGAGTACGGACACGGCCCGCGCCTGGTCGCCCGCAAAATGACGCTGGTCGGAGACATCGTAGGCAATATGGCGGCTCAAGAGGAAAAACTCCACGGCCTTGCCGTCATCGGTGAACAGCTGCAAGTCAATGTCGCTATATCGCCCGGCTGTGCCCTTTAGCACGGCGCCGGCGAGGTAGGGGCGGAACTGCTCGAGCAAACGCATTGCCTCGAGCGCCCGCTCGCGCAGGAAATGGATGCGCTCGCGCTGTTCTTCGCCTTGATAGAGCGACTGGTAAGCCCTCAGCTCTACCTCGATCTCCTCGTTTTTTGGCAGCGCCTGAGTGTCCTCGGCCCCCAGCTGGCGGGCGGCTTTGCGTTTGGCAAGAGCAAAATCCTCAAGACCATCCTCGGCCATCAGGCGCGCAGCGGCCGCGGCGATGCGCATGCGCATCTGCTGCTGCTTGAACTTGCTTTCTTTCGGCATGGAGAAACAGGCGGGAGTCGGGCCATGATACCGCAGCCGGAAAACGCAGCGAAGTAGGCTAGAATTGTTCCCTTTTTTCCGGCCCGCGCGCCCTTCAACCTGTCCTGGCGCGCCTGCCCGTCGCGTGCACATCCACATACTGGGTATCTGCGGCACTTTCATGGGTGGCATCGCCGCAATTGCCAAGGCGGCAGGCCATCGCGTCACAGGATGCGACGCCAATGTCTATCCGCCGATGAGTACGCAGCTTGAAGCCGAGGGCATTGAATTAACCGTGGGGTATGGTGTTGATCAAGGGGCGTTGAATCCGGACCTGTGGGTGGTTGGCAATGTCGTAACCCGTGGCAATCCACTCGTGGAATTCATACTGGACAGAGGCGATCGCTACGTTTCGGGTCCGCAGTGGCTCGCTGAAAATACCCTCGTTGGCCGGCACGTCTTGGCAGTAGCCGGGACGCATGGAAAGACAACGACTTCGTCGATGCTGGCCTGGATTCTGGAGGATGCCGGACTGGACCCCGGTTTTCTCATCGGCGGTGTTCCAATCGATTTTGGGATATCGGCAAGGCTGGGAAAGCAAAGCCATTTCGTGATCGAAGCCGATGAATACGATACCGCCTTCTTCGATAAGCGATCCAAGATGGTGCATTACCGGCCTAGAGTCGCTGTTCTCAACAACATAGAGTTTGATCATGCCGATATTTTCCCCGATCTTGCAGCGATCGAGGCTCAATTTCACCATTTCGTTCGGACGCTACCCAGATCCGGAAAATTGATAGTCAACGGGGCCGATGCGTCGGTCGACCGCGTTCTTGGTCGCGGTTGTTGGAGCGCAGTAGAACGGTTTGCTGTGGTTGATGGCTGGAATGCTAGCGCGCTCGGGCGGGGCTCCTTTGAAGTATTCAATCGCGGCAAACCGATGGGACTGCTGCGCTTCCAGCTCCAGGGTGCGCACAACCTACAGAATGCGCTCGCGGCTATCGCCGCGGCGCAGGCGGCCGGCGTCGATCCGAAGCAGGCCATCCAAATACTCGCTCGCTTCAAGGGTGTCAGACGTCGCATGGAGCTGCGGGGCACGGCTGCGGGCGTTGCAGTTTGGGATGATTTCGCGCACCACCCAACGGCCATCGCGACGACGGTTTCAGGCCTGCGGGACGAAGTGGGGCAGGCGCGCATCTTGGCAGTCCTCGAGCTACGCTCCAACACTATGAGAGCCGGGCTCATGAAGGACCGCCTGCCCGTGAGTCTCGAGCAGGCGGACAGGGTTTTTTGGTACGGCGCGAACCTCGGTTGGGATGTCTCAGGGGCGCTCGCACCACTCGGTGACGCCGTGAGGACCGAGAGCAATTTGGAGCGCCTTATCGCGGCCATCGTTGCCGAGGCGCAGCCCGGCGATCAGGTGCTGGTCATGTCGAACGGGGGATTCGGGGGTATCCATGAGCGCTTGCTCGCTTCGCTCTCCACGCGGGCGGCCCCGGCGACCGGGGCATGATCGTCCACCTCCACGGATTCTACAGTTCGCCGCAGTCTGCCAACTGGAATTCGCCGGAATGAGTTGATTGCTACTTCAACTTCAGCACCTTCCAGACCGCCTTTCCGTCTTCGAGCCCGTAGCGCGCAACGGCCCTTTCATCGAATCCGAACCCGAGGCCCGGCGTCTTCGGCAGAATCAGCATGCCGTCTCTAATCTTGAGCTGAGTATCGATGAGACGCCGAAAATTGAGCACTTGGTCATCAGGGAAGAACTCGACGTAGCGCGCGTTGGGTGTTGCCGCTACAAGCTGCGCGTGCAGGTCATGAAACCAGTGCGGGCAGACGGTGACGCCGTAGCTCGACGCGGTGGCGGCAATTTTTCTCCACTCGGTAACCCCGCCGCATACCAGAGCGTCCGTCTGCAGGATCTGCGCCGCGCCCTTATCGAGGATTTCCTTGAAATGCCAGCGCCCGGTCCCGATCTCACCCGTGGCAACCGTGACGCGCGTGAGTTTCGCTAGGCGCGCGTGGTTGTCGATGTCATCGGGGAAAAACGGCTCCTCGATCCAATAAGGGTCGTAGAGTTCGAAGCGTTCCATATAGCGCATCGCCGTAGGCAAATCGTGCCAGGCGTTGTTTGCATCCAGCATCAGCTCGACTTCGGGTCCGATCGCGTCGCGCGCCGCTTTTACGCGCGCTTCCTCCTCCTTGGGCGAAAGCCGCCCCACTTTCATCTTCACGGCACGAAAACCGGCTTTTGCGTAGCTTGCCATTTCCTCGCCGAGCTTTTTCGGCGTCTTGCCGGGGAGGTAATAGCCGCCGCTTGCGTACGCAGGCACGGCCTCATCCAGCACAGCTCCGAGATATTTGTAAAGGGGAAGTTTCGACGCGCGCGAATTCAGGTCCCAAAGGGCACAGTCCAAGATGGAGATCGCACGCATGACGCTGCCGGCGCGTCCGTGGAGCAATGTTTCCTCGAACATGCGCTGCCAAAGGCCTTCGACGAGCAGACTTTCGTGGCCGAGCAGACCCGGGGCAAGCAACTGCTCCACTGCGTGCGCGACGAGCGTTCCGCCGGAAGAGCCTGCGTAGCAAAATCCGATGCCCTCGAAGCCTCCGGCGCACACCTTGACAAGTCCGTAGTCGCGCGCCGAAACCGTGCGCGTGGCGAAGCTTGTTACGTTATCCAGCGGAACTCGGACGGTTGCTACTGCAATTGTTTCGATCTTTGCCATTGGGCGAGGGTTTTGGCGTCTTCGTCGGAGTGAGCGGGAGCAATGCTGCGCTATAATTATCGCACTCATCGGGCCGCCGCGAAGCGGCTCCTTCCCGTTTGGCTCCATCGCGTGAACGTTCTCTACGAAGAAAGCGGTGCGTTTAAGGTCGCCACGGTGCTCGCCGACAGCGACAACACGCTTCAGGTCGAAGCGTCGCACGGGAAGCGCGCCAAGATCAAGTCGAAGGACGTGCTATTGCGGTTTCCGGAGCCGAGTGCGGCGGATCTGCTCGCACAAGCCGAGGCGCTGGCGGGCGGGATCGAAGCGGATTTTCTGTGGCAGTGCTGTGGCACAGAGGAATTCGGGTTCGCCGACCTTGCGCACGAATACTGTGGCCGCGCGCCTTCAGCCGTGGAGGCAGCCGGTATTCTGGTGAAGCTGCACTCGGCACCGATGTACTTTTACCGCAAGGGCAGGGGGCGCTATCGGGCTGCGCCGCCCGAGACGCTGCGCGCGGCGCTGGTTGGCATCGAAAGGAAGAAACAACAGCAGGCGCAGATTTCAGCCTGGGCCGAGCAACTGGAGCACGGCGTGTTTCCGGAAGAATTCCGGCCGCTTCGGGAGCAGCTCCTGTACAGGCCCGATCGCAACCGCGCGGAGACCAAAGCGCTCGAGAAGGCCTGCGCAAAGACCGGCTTGTCGCCGGCGAAGCTCATGGAGCACTGCGGGGCGCTGCCCTCCAGCCACGACTACCACCTCAACCGATTTTTCTACGAATACTTTCCCAAGGGAACGGATTTTCCGTTGAACCTCGAGATTGCCGAGCCTCGCGGTTTGCCAGTCGCTCAGGCGGATGCATTCAGCCTGGATGACACGGCTACGACGGAAATCGACGATGCGTTCTCGCTCACCCCCCTTGCGGACGGCCGCTTTCGCGTCGGCATTCATATTGCCGCTCCCGCCCTCGGGTTCGCACCCGGATCGCCGCTCGATGCCGTGGCGCGCGAGCGGCTCTCGACGGTGTACGTGCCGGGCCGCAAGATCACCATGCTGCCGCCCGAAGCAATCGAGCGGTTCTCGCTCACCGAAGGCGCCGAGCGCCCCGCATGTTCCCTGTATTTGGACCTACACGCTGACGATTTTGCCATCGAGGCCCGCCACACCCGTGTCGAGCGGGTGCGCATTGCGGCCAACCTACGCCATCAGGCGGTCGAGGAGCTTGATGCTGCATTTCTTGCCGGAACGTCGCGGGGGGACATTCCCTATTCACGTGAACTGAACACGCTGTGGAAGTTTGCAGGCGCGCTCGAGCGGGGACGCGGCAAATCCTCTTCGGGGCCTGAACGTCCTGACTACACCTTCCGCGTCGAGGGTCACGGGGAAAACGCGCGCGTCGACATCGTCGAGCGTCGTCGCGGTACGCCACTCGATAAGTTGGTGGCCGAGCTGATGATAGCGGTAAACGGCACCTGGGGGAGGCTGCTCGACGATCACGATGTCGCGGGGGTCTACCGGGTGCAGTCGGCTGGCAAGGTCAGGATGAGCACTTCGGCCATGGGGCACCTGGGCCTGGGAATCAGCCACTATGCCTGGACGAGTTCGCCCCTGCGCCGATACGTGGATCTGCTAAACCAGTGGCAGCTCCTCGCGCTCCTCAGCGGGCAGGCGCCACCGTTTTCGCGGAATGCGGACATCATGCTGGCTGCGGTGCATGATTTTGAAACGACATACGCTTCCTACGACGATTTCCAGCGGCGCATGGAGCATTACTGGTGCTTGAGGTGGCTGCTTCAGGAGGCGATCGATATTGCGGGGGCCGAAGTGGTGCGCGAAAATCTGGTCAAGTTCGACGGCTTACCGCTTTACGCCAGGGTGCCGTCGCTGCCCGAACTCGCGCCGGGTACCGGCGTCGAAATCGCAGTGACTGAAATCGACCTCGTTGAAGCCGACCTCAAGTGCGTATTTCGCTGCTGCAAGAGCAACGAGTAAACTCGGTGGACAGCATACATGAGACAAAACTCGAGAAAGAGCATAGAATACCATGATTCGCAAAGCTTTTAGGGGTCAGAAAGTTGAGCGTTTCTAGCGCCCTAGCGTGGCCGCAGCCGCTTGCCAGGCTGGAACCCGACTCGCGTGCGCTGGCGATGGCGCTGTCCATCTCGATCGTTCTCCATGCGATCGTGCTCTCGATCCATTTTAGGCTGCCCGACGCCCTGCGCAGGCTCAGTCCATCGCAGCTCGACGTAGTGCTGGTGAATTCGAAAACCCGTTCGAGACCCGCCCGCCCCGAGGTTAACGCCCAGTCCGACCTTGACGGCGGCGGCGATACGGATCTCGATCGTCGCGCGAAATCTCCCCTTCCGGTAACGCAGCCGACGGAGCGCGGCTCGGACTTGAAAGAGGCGATCCGCCGCGTGCAGGAGCTAGAGGCGCGACAAAGGCAACTGCTCGCACAAGCGCAATCTCGTAAGGAGATCGCATCGGCCGAGCCCGAACCGCAGGCCGAGATGAAGTCGCAGCTCTCCGGGACGGATCTCGCCGAAAGCGCCTTGATCGTCGCTCGGATGGAAGCGCAAATCGCGCGCCAGATCGAGGAATACAACAAGCGTCCCCGCAAGACCTTCGTGGGCGCGCGTGCCGCCGAGGTTCGCTACGCACTTTACGTCGAGGACTGGCGCCAGAAGATAGAGCGCATCGGGAATCTCAACTACCCTGAAAGTGCGCGCGGCAGAATCTACGGCAGCCTCAGGCTGACCGTGTCGATCAATTCGGACGGGACGCTGGCGGCGATGGATCTCGAGCGATCCTCCGGGCACAAAATCCTCGATGCCGCCGCACAGCGCATCGTTCAACTGGCGGCGCCCTACGCCAAATTCCCCAGCGACATTCGCAAGGAAACCGACATCCTGGTAATCACCCGCACCTGGCATTTCGCGCGCGGTGATAAAGTTTTCAGTGACTAGGAAGGGGTGTGCCTTTTCTGCAGTGCGAGCTGAGCGGCCCAGGTAGCGCAAGGCGCCTGAAGAATGAGGTCGCTCCTCTCATTGTGGAAGATGTTCTGCTACAGCGCCGGGACGGCGGTTCTTGGCCTCGCGGTCTACGAGTTCTGGTTCTTGGCGCAGATCCTGTACTGGGTCGAGCACAATCCTGCGACGACGCGAACCATGGATGCTCGTCTGGAGGCCATGCGACCGAACAAGTCCAAGACGCTCGAGCAGAAATGGACCGACTACGGACGAATCTCGATCCACTTGAAGCGCGCCATCATCGTCGCGGAGGACGCAAAGTTCGTCGAGCACGAAGGCTTCGATTGGGAAGGCATTCAGCGCGCGATGGACAAGAACCAGCGTCGCGGGAAGTTCGTCGCCGGCGGCTCGACCATTACGCAGCAGCTCGCAAAGAACCTGTTCCTTTCGGGCGAGCGCAGCTTGCTGCGGAAGGGGCAGGAAGCGATTCTCGCCGCCATGCTCGAAGCCGCCATGGACAAGCGCCGCATTTTCGAAATCTATCTGAACGTCGCGGAATGGGGCGAAAACGTCTTCGGAGCCGAAGCGGCGGCACGCCACTACTTCGGCGTGGACGCAGCCGGCCTCGAACCCGAGCAAGCTGCGCGCCTCGCTGCGATGCTTCCGCGTCCGCGCTACTACGACCGCAACCGCAGCTCACCCTATTTGACGAGCTATAGCGAGAGCATATTGACGCAGATGTCTGCCGCACAGGTCCCCTAGTCTTCCGCGGCTGCGACTGCTAGGCCCGTTCTGCCGCGCGTCGACCGCGAGGGACGTCGATCCCTGACAGCAAGAGAAGGCCGGCCACGAAGAATCCACCGGTCGCCAGCATGGCGAGACGATGGTTGCCGTCGGTCACCCAGGTCATCGTGCCGTAGGTAATCGGCCCCAGAATCGAAGACAGCTTGACCGCAAATCCCCAGAGTCCGAAAAACTCGGCGTGCCGGTCAGCGGGGCTCAGGTAACCCACCAGGGCCCGGCCGGCCGACTGCGAGGAACCCAGGCACAGTCCTGCAAGATTGGCGGCCACCCAGAAGAGTCCGGAGTTCGACGCGGACCAGGTTATCAAGGTCGTTGCGATCCACAGCAGAAGAGTAAGAGCAATGGTTCGCACGTGCCCGAGTCGATCCTGGATATTGCCGAAAGCGAACGCACCGACCGCGGCAGTCACGTTGACCACCAAGATCAGGGCGATCGTATCCTTCGTCGTGAAACCGAGCGCTTGTTCCGCGTAAATCGCGGCGAGTGCGATGACCGTCTGGATTCCCGCTTGATAGAAGACGATGCATATCAGGAACCGCGCGAGGTCCCGATAGCGCGCGGCTTGGCGCAGCGTTTGCGCGAGGCGCGCAAAGGCCGCCCGCGTTAGGTTTTCGCCGGCGGCGACCGGAACCGCGCGGGCACGCTCCTTGAGCACCAAGAACGTCGGCAGGCTCGCTGCGGCGAAGGTTGCGGCGGTGATCAGCATCGTGACCGGCACAAACTGTTGCGGTTCCTGGCCGTGGGCTTGAGCCCAAGTGACGTAGCCCAGGCAAAGACCGAGAGTCAAAAGCCCGCCCAGATAACCCAGGCTCCAGCCCCAGCCCGATACCCGTCCCAGCGATTCGCCCTGGGCGAGCTCGGGCAGGAACGCGGCGATGAGGTTTTCCCCGGAGGCGAAGCAGAAATTGGAAAATACCAGTAGCACCACCGCGAGCGCGAGCGTTCCGGGCCCGGTGAACGCGAGCAAGGCAGTAGCAATCACGCAACCAGCCGTGGTGAGAACGAGCAAGCGCTTTTTTACGGCACGTAGGTCGGCGTAGGCCCCAATGACAGGGCCAGTCAGCAGGATTAAAGCGTACGAAGCCGACAACGCCGCCGTCCAGGCAAAAGTCGCCCAAGGAGCGTTGCCCGCGATTATCGAGACGAAATAGGCGTTGAACACGGCGGTGATCACGACCGTGGTGTAGCCCGAGTTGGCAAAGTCGTACATCGCCCAGGCGAGAACCTCCCTGGGGCGCACGTCGTCGGCAAAGCGATTTGAAGCCGTCACGTCAACCGAAGCGGGGAGTATGGGGTGCCATCGGGCGAGATTTTTCTATCGCCCATCATACAGCCGACTGCTAGAATCGCCTCAGCCGCGCGCGGCGCGTCGGGCGTTGTCCGCGGCAAACCCGGGGACCATTTCACGGCGAAGGGCCGCCTCGCATGATCGAAACCCTCAGCCCGAAGAAGGAGCTCGAAGACCTCCAGGCCGACTTGCGTGAGGTTCAAGAGCTCCTGCGGCGGCACCGCCTGGTCGAGCACCTGGTGGAGCGCCAGGAAATGCCAAAGCACGAGCTGGTGGAATCGCTCGTGCATCGGCAGAACGTCGCCGAACTTCGCGCGAAGCTCGACTCCATGCATCCGGCCGACATCGCGTACGTGCTTGAATCGCTGCCCCTGGAGGAGCGGCTCGTCGTCTGGAATCTCGTCAAAGCGGAGCGCGACGGCGAAATCCTGCTTCAAGCCTCCGATGCGGTGCGCGAGACGCTCATCCGCAGCATGGATTTGCAGGAGCTGGTCGCTGCAGCCGAGCAGTTGGAGGCCGACGAAATCGCCGACCTCGCGCCGGACCTCCCCGAAGGCGTCATCCACGATGTCTTCCAAGCCTTGCCGGTCGAGGAACGCGAGCAGTTGCGCGCGGCGATGTCGTACCCCGAGGACGCGGTCGGCGCTCTCATGGATTTCGACGTGGTCAGCGTGCGCGAGGACACCGCGGTCGAGACCGTCACGCGGTATCTGCGGCGCTTCGACGCGCTGCCGCACCATACCGATCAGATCTTCGTCGTCGACAGGGACGAGCGCTTGAAGGGCGTGCTGCCGCTCTCCAAACTGATCGTCTCCGAACTTGAGCACAATGTTGCAAAGGTGATGATGAGTGATGTCGTCACGCTCCAGTCGGGCGACAAGGCGCAGGACGCCGCCAAGGCCTTCGAGCGGTATGACCTGGTTTCTGCACCAGTCGTGGACGAGCAGGGTAAACTCGTCGGGCGGGTGACGGTGGACAAGGTCGTCGACTTCATCCGCAGCAAGAGCGAGAACGAGCTCCTCACGCAGGCCGGGTTGCGCGAGGAGGAAGACGTCTTTTCCTCGGTCTGGGCGAGCGTGAGGAATCGCTGGTCGTGGCTGGCGATCAACCTGGTCACCGCATTTGTCGCCTCGCGAGTGATCGGCGCCTTCGAGCACTCGATCGAGAAGCTGGTGGCGCTCGCCGCGCTCATGCCCATCGTCGCCGGAATCGGGGGAAATTCGGGCAACCAGACCATCACCATGATCGTGCGCTCGATCGCTCTCGGCCAGGTGCAGAGAGAGCACGCAAAGAAGCTGCTCGCGAAGGAGCTGGGCGTTTCGCTTCTCAACGGCCTGATCTGGGGCAGCGCGCTCGGCTTGCTCGCCTATTGGCTCTATCAGAAGGTGTCGCTCGGCCTGGTGATGACGGCGGCGATGACGCTGAACCTTGTGCTTGCTGCAACCGCCGGAGTGCTCATCCCGCTCACCATGATTCGGCTCGGGCGCGATCCGGCGCTGGGTTCCTCGGTACTGATTACCGCGATCACCGACAGCGGCGGTTTTTTTATTTTCCTCGGCTTGGCGACGCTGTTTCTGGTGTGACGCGTGGGCGAGCCGCCTGCACCGGGCTAGGACATCGAACCGAACGCCGCGTCGGCCGCGGCGATCGTGACAGCAAGGTCTGCTTGGGAGTGCGAAGCGGACACGAAACCCGCCTCATAGGCCGACGGCGCGAAGTACACGCCCCGCTCGAGCATGGCGTGGAAAAATCGGTTGAACGCCTCTTTGTCGCACTGCATGACCTCGGCGTAGGTCGACGGCGGCGCAGCACGAAAATACAGGCCGAACATGCCTCCCACGGACTGCGCCGAGAACGGAATGCCACGCGTGCGCGCCGCCGAGACTAGGCCCTCGCAGAGCTTGCGCGCTGTCGCAGCAAGACGCTCATGGAATCCCGGCGCTTCGACTTTTTTCAAAGTCGCAAGTCCTGCGGCTACTGCGAGCGGATTGCCCGAAAGCGTACCGGCCTGGTACACCGGGCCGAGCGGCGCGACTTTCCCCATGATATCGCGGCGACCACCGAAGGCTCCCAGGGGCATTCCCCCGCCGATTATCTTCCCCAGCGTGACGAGGTCCGCTTGCACTCCGTAGAGCTGCTGAGCGCCTTGCAGCCCGACGCGAAAACCCGTCATCACCTCATCAAAAATCAGTACGGCCCCGTATCGCGTGCATAGCTCGCGCATGCGCTGGAGAAACCCGGGCAGCGGCGCAACCAGGTTCATGTTCCCGGCGACCGGTTCGACGATGACGCAGGCGATGGAATCGCCGAGCTCGTGAAACGCAGCGTCCAGCCCTGCGACATCGTTGTAGTCGAGGACGAGCGTCTGCGCTGCGGTCTCGGCCGTCACCCCGGCCGAACTCGGATTGCCCAGAGTGAGCGCGCCCGAGCCCGCCTTGACGAGCAGGCTGTCCGCATGTCCGTGATAGCAGCCTTCGAACTTGACGATGCGGGGCCGTCCGGTGAATCCACGCGCGAGCCGCAGCGCCGACATGGTCGCCTCGGTTCCGGAACTGACCAGTCGCACCAATTCAAGCCCCGGAACCAGTCGCGCGAGCTGCTCGGCCATCTCGGCCTCGGGCTCGGTCGGGGCGCCGAAGGAAAGTCCGCGGCGCGCGGCCTCCCGCACGGCGGCGACGACCTCCCGGTCCGCGTGTCCGAGCACGAGCGGTCCCCAGGAGCCGACGTAGTCTAGGTATTCGCGACCGTCGGCGTCCCAAATGCGGCTGCCTTCACCGCGCACTATGAAGCGGGGCGTGCCGCCGACGGCACGAAACGCCCGCACGGGCGAGTTGACCCCGCCGGGGATAGTTTTCTGTGCCCGGGCAAACAGCGATTCGTTCTTGCTCACGAGTCCTTCTGGTCGAAAAGGCGACTGAAGCTGCGCGCGGCCGCTTCGATGTCGGGCGCGTCGAACAGCGCGCTGATCACCGCAACGGCGTCGGCCCCGGCCTCGATAACGGTACGTGCGTTTTCGGTCGTGATGCCTCCGATCGCGACAACGGGCAAACCGAGGCGCCCTTTCGCTTCGCGATAAAGTGAAAGCGGCGCACGCGTTGCGCACGGCTTGGTCGCGGAAGGGAAAGCGCTGCCGAAGGCGACATAGTCTGCACCGGCTTCACGCGCGGCGAGAGCGAGTTCAAGTCTGTCGTAGCAGGAAACCCCGAGCAGCTTGTCTTTACACAGCCGCGCGCGCGCAGCTGCGACGGGGATGTCCTCGCGGCCAAGGTGCAGGCCGTCCGCGCCGATCCCGCAGGCCAGATCCAGATCGTCGTTGATGACGAGCGGAATGCGCGCTTCGCGACAGAGTGCAAGCAGCGCCGCGCCCTGCTCGCGGCGCAGCTCTACAGTCGCGGATTTATTGCGGTACTGCACGATGCGTGCTCCGCCGGAAAGCGCCTTGCTCACCTTGCGAGTGAGCGACCTGGTATCGGGCTCATCGGATGTCACGGCGTACAGACCGC
Source organism: Betaproteobacteria bacterium (assembly GCA_005881575.1). Taxonomy (GTDB): domain Bacteria; phylum Pseudomonadota; class Gammaproteobacteria; order Burkholderiales; family SG8-39; genus VBDM01. The sequence goes on along the minus strand of VBCA01000013.1, from coordinate 51,488 downwards.
GAAACCCCGCATGTGAAACCACCCAGTGCTCAGGCTTTGCCTGTGCCCGGCTCATCCATTTCCCGTGCCCAGAAGAATCGGTCTGGTATGTATTGACCCATGCCCGGACGAAACCCCGCGTTGAGCGTTTGCCAAGTGTATTCTTGGGCTTCGCGCACCGCTTCGGGCAGCTCGAGGCCGTTGGCGAGCGTCGCTGCGATCGCTGCGGCAAGCGTGCACCCTGAACCGTGATAACTTCCCGGCAACCTCTCCCAGCTGTCCGAGCGCACCACGCCTTCCGGGCCGTAGAGCGTGTTCACGACTTGCGGTGTGTTTTCGTGCGTGCCGGTGATGAGCACATACTCGCAGCCCAGACCCAGCAGTTTCTCCGCAGCTCCGGGAAGGGCAAGCTCATCGTCGTCCTCGCCATCGCCCTGAACGAGGCGCCGAGCCTCGCGGCTGTTGGGGGTGAGAATGGTGGTCTGGGGCAGCAGCAGCTCGCACATCGCCGAAATCATGTCCTCGGTCGCAAGTTCGTCGCCGCGCCCTGAGGCAAGTACCGGATCGAAGACAAGCGGGACGTCGGGATAGTCGGACACGACCTCCGCAATTGCCGCGATGTTCTCGATGCTCCCGACCATTCCGACCTTGAACGCGGAGACCGGCATATCCTCGAGCACGAGGCGCGCCTGGTCCACCACCCACTCCGGATCGATGGCCTGCAAGTTCTCGACGCCCGCCGTGTCTTGGACAGTGATCGCCGTAATTACAGAGAGCGCGTGACAACCCATTGAGACTAGCGTGAGCAAATCCGCTTGCACTCCCGCGCCACCGGTCGGATCAGCAGCGGAAAACGCAAGCACGATAGGGGGAAGGGTCGCGGAGGACATAGGCAGCGAAGAACCGGCGAAGGGCGGCAGGCGGCTCGTCGCTTTAGGTTATGATGCGGCCCATTCATTGTAACCCATCCCAACCCGATGACGGAAAAGCAAGATTTCAAAACCTGGATGTGCCTGATCTGCGGCTTCGTCTATGACGAAGAGGAGGGCCTCCCCGAGGAAGGAGTCCCGCCCGGGACTCGTTGGGAGGATGTCCCGATGAACTGGACTTGTCCCGAATGCGGCGCGCGGAAGGAGGACTTTGAGATGATCGAGCTTTGAGTTCGGGCACGGCCCGTGCTACACCTGCTGGAGCATCCCGTGAGTTGCGACAGCGCGGGTTGGCGATCCTGATAGCGCTTCTGAAATACGCCGCACAAGGCTTTGTTTTGACTGGATTTGGTTGTATAGTGTAAAAAGCTGTACGGGTGCAGTCAGGGCACCGCTCAATAGGGCCGACGAAACTGTCGGAATCCAGGAAACACAGGACATTTGCGGGGATAAAGGTCGTGAGCGAAGCCGCGAATCTTGCCGGCGTCAAAGTGATGGTGATCGACGATTCAAACACTATTCGCCGCAGCGCGGAGATCTTCCTGGTTCAAGCCGGTTGCAAGGTGATCCTCGCCGAAGACGGTTTCGACGCGCTCGCCAAGATCACCGACCACCAGCCCGACATCATCTTCGTCGACATCATGATGCCTCGCCTGGACGGGTATCAGACCTGCGCGTTGATCAAGAAAAACACGCACTTCGCCAACACACCCGTGATCATGTTGTCTTCCAAGGACGGCCTGTTTGATCGGGCGCGTGGCCGAATGGTGGGCTCGGACGAATATCTGACCAAGCCCTTCACGAAGGATAGTCTTTTGAAAACCGTAGGGGCGCACGCGCCCGTTCGCACCTGAGGAGATCGCCATGGCCATAAAGAAGATCTTGATCGTGGATGATTCGCCGACCGACCGGCAATTTTTCATGGAGACCCTGTCCAAACAGGGGTACCAGGTCGTGACGGCGGAGAACGGCGACGAGGCAATCACCAAGTCGAAGTCGGAAAGGCCCGATCTCATCCTGATGGACGTGGTCATGCCGGGTACCAATGGCTTCCAGGCGACGCGTGCCATCACGCGCGACGAGGCGACCAAGCACATCCCCGTGATCGTCGTCACCAGCAAAAACCAGGAAACCGATCGCGTCTGGGGGATGCGCCAGGGCGCCAAGGATTACCTGATGAAACCGATCGACGCCAAGGAGTTGCTCGCGAAGGTCGCGGCGATCAAATAGGGGAGAGGTCGTGGCAAAACAGATCAGCTTGCGTGAATTCCAGCAGGGACTCGCCCAGAGGTTGCGGGAGGCCCAGACCGAAGCCGAACCCACCTCGCGGTTGGGGGTGCTAGCCGGTGGCGGCAACTGGCTGCTCAAGCTGGACGATGCCGGGGAGATGCTGCCGCTACCCGAGTTTTCCAGCGTTCCGCTCACCAAGGACTGGTACTTGGGGCTGGCGAACATCCGCGGGGTGCTCGCGAGCATCGTGGATTTCGCCGCCTTCATGGGCGGGGAGCACACGGTGCGTACGCCTGATTGCCGCTTGCTGCTGATCGCCGAACGCTTCCATTCGTTCAGTGGGCTGCTGATCACCCGCATGCTCGGGTTGAAAAACGTGCAGGCCATGCAGCCGGCGGAGAAGGCGACCGAGAAGTCCTGGGTGGGGGCGGCCTACCGCGACGAGGATGGCCGCCTCTGGCAGGAGTTGGACATGGGCGCGCTCGTGGCGCACGACGATTTTCTTCAGGTGGGCGCCTAGCGCCCCCGGTAACCGAACACAGGAGGGTCCAATGGCATTTCTAAGATTTCCAGCCAAGGCGGGAACCAAGGGTGCGACACCCACTACTCAGGCCCCGAGAGCAATCCCTCGGGCCGTGCCCAGGCCGGTTGCCAGACCCGCGCCCGGCCCGAGGACCGTCATCGAAGGGCCGAAACAGCGGGTGGCCGGTCTCGGAACGGTCCGCGTCGGCCGGCAGTACACGATTCTCGGCGCGATATTTGCGGTGCTCTTCGTCGCGGCCGCATTCATCGTGTTCAAGGACAACCGCGAAGCGACTTACGGCACAGTCTATGTTTCCACTGCCGCGCAGATGCGCATGCTGTCCCAGCGCATCGCCAAGGCAGCGCAAACGGGGCTCATCGGCAGCCCCGAGGCGTTCAAGCAGTTGCAGCAGTCGCGCGATGAATTCATCGCGGCGCTGAAGCTGCTCACGCAGGGTGGGCAGGCGAGTGACGTATCCCTGCCGGCGACATCGGACGCGGTTAAACCGCAGCTTGATGCGTTGACCAAGGAGTGGGAAAAGACCGACCGCAGCGCGCAGCTCGTGCTCGCGCAAAGCAAGAACCTCATCGGACTCGCGACGGCGGTACGCCTGATCAACACCAACAATCCGCTGCTGCTCGATCTTGCCGAGCAGGTTCAGGCGCTCAAGTTGCAGTCGCAGGCGCCCGCGCGCGAGGTCTCCCTTTCAGGGCAGCTGGTGATGCTGACGCAGCGCCTCGCGCGGAACGCGAATGCCATGCTCGGTGCCGACGTGATCGACCCGGAGGTGGCGTTTCTGATGGGCAAGGACACCACCACCTTCCGCGAGTTGCTGCAGGGCTTGTTGAAGGGCAGTGACGTGCTTCGCGTCACCGCAGCGAAGGACCCGGAGCAGCAGGCAAAGCTTGCGGAACTCGACAAAGCCTACCAGGAATTCCAGGGGGCGGTGGCCTCGATTCTCGGAAATCTGCAGTCGCTGGTGAATGCAAAGCAGGCCGGCCGCAAGGTCGTGGACGATTCCGAGCCGCTGCTTGCAGCGTCGCAAAAACTGGCTGACGCGTATGAGCAGGAACTTGGCGAGCGCACGACCAACTTCATCGTGCTCGGGTTCCTGATTCTCGCGGCCATCGCCGTGATCTCGCTGATCGTCCTGGTGTACTTGGGCGACACGCGCCGGCGCGCCGAAGAGGCCGAGCGCCAACGCGCGGAGACCGAGCGAACCAACCAGTCGAACCAGGACGCGATTCTGCGGCTGATGAACGAGATGGGCAACCTCGCGGAAGGCGACCTCACCGTGAAGGCGACGGTGACCGAGGAGATTACCGGCGCCATTGCCGACTCGGTAAACTTCACCATCGACGAGCTGAGAACCCTCATCACCCGGATCAACGCGGCTGCCGCTCAGGTGACGAGCGCGACGGAGTCCGCGCAGCAGACCTCGGCGCAGCTGCTCGCCGCCGCAGAAAAACAGTCCGTCGAGATCCGCCAGACGAGTGCTTCCGTTCTCAGCATGGCAAAGGCCATGAACGCGATGTCGGAGAGTGCTTCGCAGTCGGCCAGCGTGGCGCGTCAATCGCTCGCCGCCGCGCAGAAAGGCACGCAGGCGGTGCAGAACTCGATCTCGGGCATGAACGAGATCCGCGAGCAGATCCAGGAGACCTCCAAGCGCATCAAGCGACTGGGCGAATCCTCTCAGGAGATCGGCGAGATCGTGGAGCTGATCTCGGACATTACCGAGCAGACGAACGTTCTCGCGCTGAACGCCGCGATCCAGGCGGCTTCAGCGGGTGAAGCCGGACGCGGTTTCACGGTGGTGGCCGAAGAAGTGCAGCGACTTGCGGAGCGCTCAGCCGAGGCAACCAAGCAGATCGGTGCGATCGTCAAGACCATTCAGACAGACACGCAGGACGCGGTGTCCGCCATGGAGAAGAGCACGCAGGGCGTGGTCGAAGGTGCGAAGCTCTCGGACGCCGCGGGCCAGGCGCTCTCGGAGATCGGATCGGTGTCGCAGCAGCTCGCCCAGCTGATTGAGGGCATCACGATGACCACCGAACAGCAAGCGAGATCCGCAAATACGGTGGCGACCAGCATGCAGGACATTCTGAGCATCACCCAGCAGACCACCGAGGGCACCAAGCGCACCGCAGTGTCGATCGGCCAGCTTGCCGAGCTCGCCAAGGAGCTGAAAGGTTCGGTGTCGGGCTTCAAGATAGGTTGAGGCGGGAGAGCCAGGTCGGGAGCAATGACTGCACGCGCCGATTTCGACGTCGGGCCACTTTCCTGGGTCAAGGGCGAGATCGACCACGCTATCCAGCGCTCCCAGGAGGCGCTGCGCGCGTTCGCGACGAACAGCGCTGACGCCGCACAGCTGAAGTCGAGCCAATCGCACCTGCACCAGGCACACGGCGCGCTCTCGATCGTCGGTCTGGAAGGCGTCACTCGCGTGTCCGAGGAGCTTGAAGGCCTGCTCGCCGGCATCGAAAAGGAAGCTTCCCTAAGGAAGAGCGAGATCTTCCGGCTGGTCGAGCGTGCTCTTAACGGAATCCGCACCTACCTCGACCAGCTCATGGCGGGCAACCCCAATCAGCCCTTGAGGCTCTATGCGCTGTACCGCGACGTCGTTACAGCGCGGGGCGGGCGCGCCGATCCGACCGATCTCTATTATCCGAATCTCACTTTCCGCCCGCCCAAGCGCGACAAGGTTGCGGGCGCATCGAAGGCGGGCGATTCGGACAAGTACCTGCGCGAGCAGCGCAGCCGCTACCAGCGTGGACTCCTCAAGTGGCTCAAGAACGACGCGAGCGGAGCCGAGGACATGCGCGCCGCCATCGAAGCGATCGAAGCGGCGCAGGGCCCAACCTCGCAGCGCGCCTTCTGGTGGGTGTCGCTTGCCTTGTTCGATGCTCTCGCGCACAACGCGCTGGCCCAGGATGTTGACGCGAAACAGTTGTGCAACCGCATCGAGCAACAGATCAAGCGGCTGCTCGAAGGCACGCCAAGCGTCGCCGAGCGGTTGATGCGCGAGGTCCTCTATTACGTGGCTCGCGCCAAACCGTCGACCGCGCGCGTGCGCGAAGTGCAGGAAGTCTACCATCTGGGCCAGACCATCCCGGCGCCCGAGAGCGACGGCGACACGATCGAGGAGAATCCGGCGCTGAAGTCGGCACGCGAGCACCTCACCCATGCGAAGGACGCCTGGAACAAGTTCGCATCAGGCAATCCTCCGTCGCTGCACGCATTCTGCGACAGCGCAGCCGCGCTCAAGGACGACGCCGAGCAACTGGGCAACGCAGATCTCACCGCGCTGGCTGGGAAAGTCGCCGAGGTCTCCGCGTGGCTCACCTCGAACCGCGAAAACATGAGCGAGGCGGTCGCGCTCGAAGTCGCAACGGCACTCCTGCTGCTCGAAAATGCGCTTGCCGGTCTCGCGCATCTCTCCGGCGAGTTTGCCCAGCAGGCGCAACTCCTGCGCTCGCGCCTCGAGGATTGCATGCTCGGCAAGCTCCGACGCAGCGCACCGGAGATCCCCTTGCTAGACGAGATGTCGCGCAAGGCACAGGAACGGCTCCTCATGAACCAGGTTGTCTCGGAAATGCGTGCCAACCTACGCACCATCGAGCAGGTTCTGGACACCTTCTTCCGTGATCCGGCGAAACGCGACGAGCTCGTGTCGCTCGAGAAGCCCGTACACCAGCTGCTCGGGGCGCTGGAGATGCTGGGCGAGCAGCGTGCGCAAGAATCCCTGGCTGCGGCCGCGGAGGATATCCGCCGGTTTTCCGGCGCAACCCACAGCGCGAACTCGCAGGATTTCGAGCGCATCGCCCAGATTCTCTCGGGCCTTGGTTTTTACATCGAGAGCCTGGCCCACGGCAAGGTCGACTTTGAAGCCGCGATGCAGCCGCTAGCGGCGGCAAGAAAAGAGGAAGCCGACGCCGCCCAGCCGGTCACCACCGTCGAGGCGCAGGTCGCCGAGCAGCAGCGCGAGACGGCGAGTCTGTACGAGGAATGGAAGACCAAACCCCATGACGGAGCCATTCGGGCCGAACTGAAGAAAAACCTCGCCGCGCTCCAGAAAGACGCAGGACTCATCGCCGACCAGAAGCTGGAAGATTCCGCAGGGAAGGCGCTCAAGGCGCTCGACAAGGCGAGCACCATGCCGCTTACGCCTTACCTCAAGGAAGCCATCGACAAAATCACGGCGGCGGCACCCTCACCATCTCCTGAGGCTGCCAAGCTCATCGACGCGAGCGCCGAGGCGATCGACGCCGAGCTCCTGGGGGTCTATCTGGAGGAGTCCGACGAGGTGCTCGCAACGATTCGGGAGCAGCTCGATACGTTGCGCGAACAGCACGCCAACAAAGAAGCGCTCACGACGATCCGCCGCGGTTTCCACACCTTGAAAGGCAGCGGGCGCATGGTGGGCCTCATGCGCCTCGGGGAAGCCGCCTGGGCCGTTGAGCAGACCATGAACGCGTGGGTGCAGGAGGAACGTGCCGCAACGCCCGCACTGCTGCAGCTGATCGGGCTCGCTCACGACTATTTTTCCGACAACGTCAAGCGCCTCAAGACGGGCGGAGTCTCTGGCGATGAGCGCTCGCTGGTCGCGGCCGCGGAACGCGTGCGTCGCGGCGAAGCGACGGAGCAGGCACCTCTCGAGGCGCCGAGAGCAGCCCCGGCCCCGGCCGCCGAACCTGCCGCTTCTGCAAAAGCCGAGTTCGCGCCCGCGACGTCAGCTCGCATCCCGGTCGCGCGGGCGGCACCCGAGGAGTTCGTCCAACTCGGCGAACACCGGGTCTCGACGACGCTCTTCGCCATTTTCAGCGGGGAGGCGCGCGCGCACGTGATCGCGATCAGGGAGGAGCACGAGACCCTGAGCCAGCACGGCGTGGTCAGCGACGCCTTACTGCGCGCGGTACACACGCTCGCGGGCACTTCGGGGACCGTGAAAATCTCGGCCCTCTCGGATCTTGGCTACGCGCTAGAGAAGGCGCTGCAAAAACTCGCGACCAGCGAGCTTTCCGAGGACGAGCAGTCGCTGGTCGGAGAGGCGATCGACACGATCGAGGCGATGGTTACGGGCGTGGTCCAATTGCGCGTGCCGCGAGCCGTCCCGGAGCTGGTCGCTCGGCTGGAGCGCATCGGGGAGCAGGCGGGTGTCTCTCAGGAATCGACGCCGCCCGAGGAAAAGGAACTGGCTCCTCTTTCCCCGCCGTCCCGCGAAACGGAGGCCGGTGCGACCGAAGAGCTCGCGCAAGCCGAGGCAGGCGACAGTTCTCTCGACGACCTCGATCTAGACATTACGCTCGATCGCCGCCAGCGGCGGCTCGACGACGACATCGATCCTGAGCTCCTGCAGATCTTCCTCGACGAAGCCCAGGAGCTGGTTCCCGCGGTAGGCTCGGCGATGCGCGACTGGCGCGACAATCGAGACAATCCAGCGCTCGGCCAAGCCCTGCAACGCGTGCTGCATACCCTGAAGGGGAGCGCGCGCATGGCGGGAGCGATGGCGCTGGGCGAGCTGACGCACCACATGGAGACGCGCGTCGAGAACGCCATGTCGGTCAAGGTGCTGCCGGCGGCCCTGTTTGAGGAGTTGGAGACGTCGTGGGACCGCATGGGTATCCTGTTCGAGCAGCTGCAGAAGCCCCGTGTGTCGGAAGAAGACCTCTCCGCCATGGCCGTGGCTTCGAAGCCGGCGGCCGTCGCCGTCGAGGCAACCGAGGCGGCGCCCGAGCCAGCGCCCCAGGGCCCGGCCGCGGCGGCGAAGGCGGTACCAATTGCCGAGCGCGAGCTACAGCCCAAGGCGCTGTTGCGGGTACGCGCGGACATCGTCGACCGGCTGGTCAACGAGGCGGGAGAAGTCGCCATCGCGCGCAGCCGGATCGAGGGCGAAATGCGCGCGCTCAAGGCGGCCATGCAGGAACTCACCGACAACGTCGCGCGGCTGCGCGCGCAGCTGCGCGAGATCGAAATCCAGGCGGAGTCGCAGATGCAATCGCGCCAGGAGCTCGCCAAAGAATCCATGCGTGAATTCGACCCGCTCGAATTCGATCGCTTCACCCGCTTCCAGGAAGTGACGCGGCTAATGGCGGAAAGCGTGAGTGACGTGTCGACCGTGCACGGAAACCTCGCCAACGCCGTGGACGAGACCGAAAAGGCGCTGCTTGCGCAGGCGCGGCTCAACCGTGACCTGCAGCAGGACCTGATGCGCGTGCGCATGGTGCCGTTCGGCAGCCTGCAGGAACGCCTCTACCGCATCGTGCGCCAGACCTCGAAGGAAGTCGGAAAGCGCGCCAGTCTGGATATCAAAGGCACCCAAGTCGAGCTCGACCGCTCGGTGCTCGAGCGCATCACCGGGCCGTTCGAGCACCTGCTGCGCAACGCCGTCACCCACGGCATCGAGGCGCCGGACAAACGCCGGGCCGCGGGCAAGCCGGAAATCGGCGAAATTCGCCTCGACCTGAAACAGGAGGGTAACGAAGTGCAGCTCTCGCTGTCCGATGATGGCGGCGGCCTCCCGATCGACCGGATCCGCGAGAAAGCGATCGAAAAGGGCCTCATTGAGCCCAGTGCGACGCTCTCGGAGGCGGAGATCGCCGATTTCATTTTCCACGCGGGATTCTCCACCGCCACCGAGGTCTCGCAGGTGGCCGGGCGCGGCGTCGGTATGGACGTGGTGCGCAGCGAGGTCGCCGCGCTTGGCGGACGGGTGGAGATGCGCTTCACGCGGGGACAGGGCACGCGCTTCACCATCTACCTGCCGCTGACCCTTGCGGTGACCCAGACGGTGCTCGTGCGCGCGGGCGCCAAGATCTACGCGATTCCCTCCGTGATGGTCGAGCAGGTGCTGCAATTGAGACAGGAGCAACTGGTCTCCGCGTACGCATCGCGCCAGACCGAATGGCAGGATCGGCGCTACCCGTTCCATTATCTCCCGCACCTCCTCGGGATTTCCGACGCGATCGCGGAACAGAAACGCTTCTCCCCGACGCTGTACCTGCGCAGTGGCACCAACGCCATCGCGCTGCACGTGGATGAAATGGTCGGCAGCAACCAGGAAATCGTCGTGAAGTCGATCGGTCCGCAGCTGCAGCGGGTCGCGGGCATCACAGGCGCCACGGTGCTCGGCACGGGCGAGATCGTGCTCATCCTGAATCCGGTGCTGCTCGCGCTGAGGGAAGTGGTTGCTCGCCCGGCGATCGTTTATGAAGCGCCCAAGCCGCAAGCCGCGGCTACGCAGCCCACGATCATGGTGGTCGACGATTCGCTCACCGTGCGCAAAGTCACCGGAAGGCTGCTCGAGCGCCATGGCTATCTCGTGGTGACGGCGCGCGACGGCGTCGAAGCGATGGAAAAGCTGCTGGAGATCGTCCCCGACGTGATGCTGGTCGATATCGAGATGCCGCGCATGGACGGGTTCGACCTCACGCGGAACGTGAGGGCCGACAAGCGCCTCGCCCGGGTGCCGATCATCATGATCACCTCGCGCACTGCCGACAAGCACCAGAGCTACGCGAAAGAGATCGGCGTCAGCCACTTCCTCGGCAAGCCCTACCGGGAAGACGATCTCATCGAGAAAATCTCCGGGTTTCTCAAGGAGCGGCGGGCTGCAGCCTGATAATCCCGCGCCTGCACGACGCCAAGGGCGCGGCGCAAAATTGTGCGTGACCCTGCCGAGGGATTACAATACGAACTCGCCTCCATGGCCCAGGTCAATCTCACCAATCATTTCTTGATCGCCATGCCCAACATGGTCGATCCCTATTTTGCCCGCACCCTGACATTCATCTGCGAGCACAATGACCAGGGGGCGCTCGGCGTGGTGGTCAACCGCCCGATCGAGATGACTCTGGGCGCCCTGTTCGACCGCCTGAGCCTGCGGCTGACTTCTCAGATTCTGGTGAATGAGCCGGTGTATTTCGGCGGACCGGTGCAAACCGACCGTGGCTTTGTCCTGCACCAGCCCCTCGGGGAGTGGCAATCCACTCTTGCGGTGCGCGGCAAGATGGGTCTCACCACTTCCAAGGACATTCTGGAAGCGGTCGGTCAGGGCGGCGGTCCGCACAAGCTTCTGGTCACGCTCGGCTATGCGGGCTGGGCGGCGGGACAGCTCGAGAATGAAATCAAGCAGAACGCCTGGCTCACCGTCGAAGCCAAAGATGGGATCATTTTCGATACGCCGACTGAGGAACGCCTGCCCGCGGCGATGAAGCTGCTCGGCATCGACTTCGCCAGATTGTCCGAGGAGGCAGGGCACGCGTGAGCGAGGCGGCCGTGGCCCCGTCAAAGGTCTCCGGCCACACCGTACTTGCATTCGATTTCGGCGCGCGTTGGATCGGCGTCGCGGTGGGTGATACCGAAACGCGACTCGCCAATCCCCTGGGGATGTTCGAGGCGGCAGGTGCGAGCCGGTGCATGGCGGAGGTCGAAACGCTCGTGCGCGAATGGCGGCCCGAACTGCTGGTAGTCGGCCTGCCGCTAGCGATGGACGGCGGTGAGCATGACATGACGCGGCGCGCGCGGCGATTCGCGCGCCGGCTCGCGGCGCGCTTTCGGCTCCCGGTAGAACTCACCGACGAGAGGCTTTCTTCGACCGCCGCGGAAGAAACGTTCCGCGAAAGCGGCCTCAGGGAGCGCAAGCGCAAGCAGACGGTGCACGCCCTCGCCGCTCAAATCATCCTGCAGAGTTATCTGGATGGACCTGCCCGACGCTGAAGCGCTGTGCGAAGAGCTCGCGCGGAAGCTCCGCGCCGGCGTCACCGAATCGACCGGGCTCGTCGGCATACGCACGGGCGGCGCCTGGCTCGCCGAGCGTCTGCACCGGGAGCTGGAGGTTTCGACGCCGATGGGAACGCTCGACATCTCCTTCTATCGCGACGATTTCGACGTCGCCGGACTCCACCACCCGGTGAAGCCTTCTCAGATCCCGTTCGACGTCAACGGCCGGCATATCGTCGTGATCGACGATGTTCTGTACACCGGGCGCACCGTGCGCGCCGCGATGAACGAGCTGTTCGACTATGGGCGCCCCGGAAAAATCGAGCTGGCGGCGCTGGTCGACCGCGGCGAACGGCAGCTGCCGATCGCGGCACAGTATGTCGGCGCCACGCTTTCGATGCCCGCAGGCAAACTTCTGCGACTGGCGCGCGACGAGCGCGGCAAATTTTTCTTGCGACTCTCCGATGCGAAACCCGCAGCTTAACGGCGACGGAAAACTCCAGCACCTGCTCACGATCGAGGGGCTTCCCCGCGAGATCCTCGTGCACATCCTGGACACGGCCGCGTCCTTCATCGGCGTGACCGAGCGCGAGGTGAAGAAGGTGCCGCTCCTGCGCGGCAAGTCGGTGTTCAACCTGTTCTTCGAACCCTCGACACGCACGCGTACCACCTTCGAGATCGCCGCGAAGCGCCTGTCCGCCGACGTCATCAACCTGAATATCACCGTATCGTCTTCGACCAAAGGCGAGACCTTGCTCGACACGGTCGACAACCTTTGCGCGATGCACGCGGACATGTTCGTCGTGCGGCATTCCTCCAGCGGCGCCGCCCACCTGATCGCGAGCCACGTCGCCCCGCATGTGCACGTGATCAATGCGGGCGACGGTCGCCATGCGCACCCGACTCAAGGGCTGCTCGACATTTATACCATTCGCCACTACAAGAAGGACTTCACCGGGCTCTCGGTAGCCATCGTCGGAGACGTGCTGCATTCGCGCGTCGCGCGCTCGCTGATACACGGGCTCACCACCCTCGGCGCACCCGACGTACGCGTGATCGGACCGAGGACGTTGCTGCCCACGGGCGTGGAGCAGCTCGGAGTCTCCGTGCATCACGACATGCGCGAGGGGCTCGCAGGTTGCGACGTCGTGGTCATGCTGCGCCTGCAAAACGAGCGCATGAAAGGGCCGCTGCTGCCTTCCGCCCAGGAGTTCTTCAAGTCCTACGGCTTGACGCCGCAGAAGCTCGTCCTCGCCAAGCCCGATGCCATCGTCATGCACCCGGGGCCGATGAACCGGGGCGTCGAGATCGATTCCTCGGTCGCCGACGGCCCGCACTCGGTGATCCTGCCGCAGGTCACCTTCGGCATCGCCGTGCGCATGGCGGTGATGAGCATCCTCGCCGGAAACTGACCGTGACGAAATCCAACGCGCCCGCCCTCGATCCTGCGCAAGTACTCGAGCAGTCGACCACCGGCTACCCGGAACCGTACAAAGCCCGAGTCGCGGGCCGGCACAAGCGGCGCCTCGGCGATGCGGCCGGCCTGAAAAACTTCGGCGTCAACCTCACGCGCCTTGACCCGGGCGCGGAATCCTCGATGCGCCACTGGCACTCCAAGCAGGATGAGTTTATCTACGTGCTCGAGGGCGAGCTCACGCTCGTCTCCGATGCCGGGCGACAGAAGCTCAAGCGCGGCATGGCGGCCGGATTTCCCGCGGGAAGGGCGGACGGGCATCAGCTCGTCAACGAGACAAAGAAGCCCGCGCTCTACCTGGAGATCGGCGACCGCACGACCGGGGACGCAGCCACCTACGCCGACGTGGACCTGGCGGCGCGCCTGGTAGACGGGAAATGGGTTTTCACGCACAAGGACGGAAGCCCCTACAAGTGAGCAAGGTCCACATCAAGAACGGGCGCGTGATCGACCCGAAAAACCGCGTCGACGCGAAGCAGGACGTTTTCATAGCGGAGGGAAAAATCGCCGCGCTCGGCAAGGCCCCGGCCGGATTTCGGGCCGAGCGCACGCTGGCCGCGGATGCGCTCGTGGTCTGTCCGGGCCTGATCGACCTATCGGCACGGCTGCGCGAACCGGGCTTCGAATACAAGGCGACGCTCGCGTCGGAAATGCAGGCCGCGGTCGCAGGCGGCGTCACGAGCCTCGCCTGTCCCCCCGACACCGACCCGCCGCTCGATGAGCCGGGCCTGGTGGAGATGCTCAAGTACCGCGCGAAAAGTCTGAATCTCGCACACGTCTATCCGCTCGGCGCCCTCACCTGGAAGCTCGGCGGCGAGCGGCTTACGGAGATGGCTGTGCTGCGAGACGCGGGTTGCATTGCGTTCTCTCACGCCGACACGCCGCTTTCGGACACGCAGATGCTGTGGCGCGCGCTGCAATACGCCGCAACCTTCGGCATCGCGGTGTGGCTGCGGCCGCAGGACGGATTTCTCGCGCGGGGCGGCGTGGCGCACGACGGGGAGGTGGCCACCCGCCTCGGTCTACCGGGAATTCCGGCGTTCGCCGAGACCATCGCGCTGGCGACCATCCTGCAGCTCGTGCGCGCCACGCGTACCCGGGTTCATTTATGCCGCCTTTCCACGGCTGAAGGCGTCGCGATGCTGCGCGCGGCCAAAAAAGAGGGACTGCCCGTCAGTTGCGACGCGAGCGCCCATCACGCGCACCTCTCCGAGATCGACCTCGGCTACTTCGATTCACACTGCAACGTGATCCCGCCGTTCCGGTCCTTGCGAGACCGCGATGCGCTCCGGGCGGGCCTCGCCGACGGGACGATCGATGCGCTGTGCTCGGATCACGCGCCGGTCGACGAGGACGCGAAGCAGCTGCCTTTCGCCGAGTCGGAGCCGGGGGTGACGGGTCTGGAGCTCCTGCTGCCCCTCGCACTGAAGTGGGCCGAGGAGATGCGCGTGGCTCTGCCCGAGGCGCTCGCCATGGTGACCTCCAAACCGGCGGCGATCCTGGGCGTGCCGGCGGGGGATATCGCCGCCGGCAGGGACGCAGATGTGTGCGTGTTCGACCCGAGCGCGCAAGTCAAGATCACCGCGGATTCCCTGAAGAGCCAGGGAAAGAACACGCCCTTCATCGGCTACGAGCTGCCTGGCCGGGTGCGCTATACCCTGGTCGGCGGGCAGGTCGTCTACGAGGCTTGATGCGTTTTGCCCAGGTGCTCAAAACTTGCCCACCACGTCGCCGATCAAATACAGGAGCACCTGCGCGACGATCAGAACGAAGATAGGGGACAGGTCCACGTTGCCGATCGGCGGAATGAAACGCCGGAAGACGGCGTAGAACGGACGCGTCAACGAGTCGAGCAGCGGCCCAATCGGCGTCTGAGGGTTGAACCAGCTGAATAAAACGTGCAGTATCACCACTGCGATCAGCAGATACAGCGATGCTTGGAGGAGTTTGACGGCCGCGAGCCCGAACAGCAGCCCGGCCCCTGCTCCGGAAGCGCTCGCGAGCGTCTTGCCGTGCAACAGCAGGAGCAGCGTGAGCATCAGCGCCTGCACCAGCCACGCAAGAAGAATCGTCGCAAAGTCGATTCCCATGAGGCCGGGAATGAGGCGCCGCGCCGGAAATACCATCCAATTGGTCAGCGCTGTGACAAACTGACCCGCCGGATTGCGAAACGGCGCGCGCAGCAGCTGCATGTAGAACCGCAGGAGCAGCATGTAAACGAGGAGCCCGAATACATTCAGGAGCAGCAGATCGGCGATCTGAACGAGCATCATTCTTTCCCGAGCTCTTCGCCCAGCTCCTTGCCGCGCTCGTTGGCCGCATGGATCGCGCGGATGATCGCTTCCTTCACCTCGTCCTTGGCCATGCTTGCGAGCGCCCGCTCGGTCGTGCCGCCTTCGGAGGTCACCCGTTCGCGCAGCACGGCCACCGGATCGGGACTACTCGAAGCGAGCCTGGCCGCGCCGGTGAAGGTGTTCAATACGAGCTGGTGCGCGATCGGTACCGGGAGTCCCAGCTCCCGCGCTGCGTCCTCGACCGCCTCGATGAAGTAGAACACGTACGCCGGACCGCTTCCGGAGATCGCGGTCACCGCGTCCATCTGGGACTCGTCGGTGATCCAAACGGTGGCGCCGACCGCGCCGAGGATGGTTTCGGTCTGCTCGCGGTCCTCGCGGGTGACCGCCTTGGAGAACGGGAACAGGCCCGCGACGCCCTCGCCGATCATCGCCGGCGTATTGGGCATCGCCCGGACAAGACGCGTATGTCCCTTCAGCCACTTCGAGAGGTTGGCGAGGCGCACGCCCGCGGCGATGCTGATGACGAGATTGGCGTTGTCCGCGATCCCGGATTTTGCCGCCGCCTCGCGCAGATGCTGAGGCTTCACCGCGAACACCACGACGTCGTTCGCCCGCACCGCGTCCTTGGGTTTGTCGACGCTGGTGACCCCGTACTTATCGACGAGCTTGCGGCGGGCCTCGGCGCTGATCTCGACCACGCGGATATCCTGCAACGGGAAGTCCTTGCGAAGGAGTCCGCCGATAAGCGCGTCGGCCATGTTGCCGCCGCCGATAAACGTGATTCTCATGACAGGCTCAACCTCGCCTTTCTCCAAAAATCGCCGTACCCACCCGTACCAGGGTCGCGCCTTCGGCGATCGCCGCCTCGAGGTCCGCGGACATGCCCATCGAGAGCGTATCCATCGCGAAGCCGTCGCGATTCAGCCGGTCGCGCAGCTCGCGCAACTGCCCGAATCGGCGGCGCTGCAGCGCCTCGTCGGGTGTCGGCTCGGGCACTGTCATGAGACCGCGCAGCTTCAGGCGCGGCAACGCCGCCACCTGCTTGGCGAGCTGCGCCGCCTCCGCCGGGGCGACGCCGCCCTTGGTCGCCTCGCCCGACACGTTGATCTGGATGCACACCTGCAGCTCGCTTTGCCCGGGGCCGCGCGCTTGCGCAAGCCGCGCGGCGATTTTCGCACGGTCTATCGAGTGGACCCAGTCGAAGTGCTCGGCGATCGTGCGCGTCTTGTTGCTCTGGATCGGACCGATGTAGTGCCAAGTGAGCACTAGCGCGGAGAGCTCGCGGATCTTTTCGACGCCCTCCTGGGCGTAGTTCTCGCCGAAATCGTGCAACCCCGCCTGCGCCGCCTCGCGCACGGCTTGCGGCGGAAACGTCTTGCTCACCGCGAGCAATCGCACCGATCGGGGAGGCCTGCCCGCCGCCCGGGTCGCGGATTCGATGCGCTGCCTCACGGCTTGCAAGTTCAAGGGTATTGAGGACATAATCAGCGCGGCGATGCGAGCGCGGCCTTGAAAACTCTCGCTCTTTCATCTGCTTAGGCCCATCCTTCGGATTCCTTTCGGGCCTCACGTTGAAGGGGATTATAGTGGATATCTCGGAACTCCTAGCCTTCGTCGTCAAGAACAAGGCCTCCGACCTGCACCTGTCCTCGGGTCTGCCGCCCATGATCCGCGTGCACGGGGACATCCGCCGCATCAACCTGCCCGCGATGGAGCACAAGGACGTGCACGGGATGATCTACGACATCATGAACGACGGGCAGAGGAAACACTACGAGGAAAACCTCGAGTGCGATTTCTCCTTCGCGATACCGGGTCTCGCGCGCTTTCGCGTGAACGCCTTCGTGCAGAACCGCGGGGCGGCGGCGGTTATGCGCACGATCCCCTCGAAGATCCTGTCGCTCGAGGAGCTGAGGACACCCAAGATCTTCGCCGAGATCGTCGATCAGCCCCGCGGCATCGTCCTCGTGACCGGTCCGACGGGTTCGGGCAAGTCCACGACGCTCGCCGCGATGGTCAACCAGATCAACGAAAACGAGCAGGGCCATATCCTCACCATCGAAGACCCGATCGAGTTCGTGCACGAGTCGAAGAAATGCCTGATCAACCAGCGCGAGGTCGGACCGCACACGCTGTCGTTCGCCAACGCCTTGCGCAGCGCGCTGCGCGAGGATCCGGACATCATCTTGGTCGGCGAGATGCGCGATCTGGAAACGATCCGCCTGGCGCTGACCGGCGCCGAGACCGGACACCTCGTGTTCGGCACGCTGCATACGAGTTCTGCGGCGAAAACCATGGACCGCATCGTGGACGTTTTTCCGGCTGCGGAGAAAGAGATGATCCGCGCGATGATCTCCGAGTCGATTCGCGCGATCATCGCCCAGACGCTGTGCAAGACCAAGGACGGCGGAGGCCGGGTCGCCGCGCACGAAATAATGATCGGCACGCCCGCGATCCGCAACCTCATCCGGGAGAACAAGGTCGCGCAGATGTACTCCGCCATCCAGACGGGGCAGCAATTCGGCATGCAGACCCTCGACCAGAACCTGCAGGACTTGGTGAGGCGCAACGTCATCTCCTCGGCCGAGGCGCGCGGCAAGGCTGCCAACAAGGACAATTTCCCAGGCTGACGTGATTCGGCCTGGACATTGCGGCGCAGGCTAACTTAGGCTAGCCGAAGTCAGGGGCGCGCCGGGCGAGCCGGCCACAACCTTCCCGGCTGACTTCGGGACTTGAGGATCCAGAAAGGCGAATATGGAACGCGAACAGGCAATGAAATTCATGTACGACCTGCTGCGGCTGATGGTGTCGAGGAGAGCCTCCGACCTCTTCATCACCGTGGGCTTTCCCCCGGCGATCAAGATCGACGGCAAGATGACGCCCGTCTCGAACCAGCCGCTCACACCCGCGCACACCGTCGACCTCGCCCGCGCGATCATGAACGACAGGCAAGCCGCCGAGTTCGAATCGAGCAAGGAATGCAACTTCGCGATCAACCCCGCGGGCATAGGGCGGTTCCGCGTCAATGCCTTCGTCCAGCAAGCGAACGTCGGTATCGTGCTGCGGGTGATCACCACCGCCATTCCCAGGATCGAGGACCTCGGGCTCCCGAACGTATTGAAGGACGTGGTCATGACCAAGCGCGGCCTGGTGATCATGGTGGGGGCCACGGGTTCGGGCAAATCCACCACGCTCGCGGCGATGGTCGGCTACCGCAACGAGAACTCCCACGGCCACATCATCACTATCGAGGACCCGATCGAGTTCACCCACCCGCACAAGGGCTGCCTCATCACCCAGCGCGAAGTCGGCGTGGACACCGTGAACTGGCAAACCGCGCTCAAGAACACCCTGCGCCAGGCGCCCGACGTCATCCTGATCGGCGAGGTCCGCGACCGGGAGACGATGGATCACGCGGTCGCCTTCGCCGAGACCGGCCACCTGTGCCTTGCGACGCTCCACGCGAACAGCGCCAACCAGGCCCTGGACCGCGTCATCAACTTCTTCCCCGAGGAGCGGCGCCAACAGCTGCTGATGGACCTGTCGCTCAATCTGCGGGGGTTCATTTCGCAGCGCCTCATCCCCTTGAAGGAAGGCAAGGGCCGCTGCGCCGCGGTCGAGATCATGCTCAACTCCCCGCTCATCTCCGACCTGATCTTCAAGGGCGAGGTGCACGAGATCAAGGAAATCATGAAGAAGTCGCGCGAGCTCGGCATGCAGACCTTCGATCAGTCGCTGTTCGACCTGTTCGAGGCGGGCAAGATCAGCTACGAGGACGCGCTCAGGAACGCCGACAGCGTGAACGACCTGCGGTTGAACATCAAGCTGCACTCCAAGGAAGCGAAGAACCGGGACATCACGCAGGGACTCGAGCACCTCAACATCGTCTGACGCGGACGCCGAACATGCGGAGGAGCCCATGAATACGAAACGCTGGGTGCTGGCGAGCGGGGCTGTTTTCGTCGTGGTGGCGGCGCTGGAATTCCTCATCCACGGCGTGCTCCTGTCAGATCTGTACCGGCAGACGGCTGCCGTGTGGCGCCCGGAAGCCGAGATGCAGAAAATGATGTGGATCTTCTGGGTTGGGATGCTGGTACTCGCGCCATTCTTCTCGCTGATCTACGTGAAGGGCTACGAGAAGGGCAAGCCGGGCTTGGGGCAGGGATTTCGCTTCGGCCTGTATGTGGGACTCATGTTGTCCGTGATGCACAGCTTCGGCTGGTACGTGATTCTGCCGATTCCGCTTGCGCTCGCGTTCTGGTGGTTCGTGGGAACTCTGGTGGAATTCATCGCAGCGGGTGTTGCGGCGGGCCTGGTTTACCACGACTAATTTCTGCCTTACGGAAGCCTCGCTCGTAGTCCGGAGCGCACGCGCGCAATCGCGCCGCTGATTTCGGATTTCACGCGTCGGCCGCGCTTGCCGATCCAGGAGGTCACGTGCAGTACGTAGGACGTATCTGCGTTGCGATTCCGGCCCTGTTTCTGACATTGCCCGTCGCCTGTCTGATCTCGGTTGCTGCCCTATACGGGCTCGCATGGCCAGACCGCCCCGATGAGGTGTTCTCGTGGACAGCATTCGATGTCGCGGAGTTCGTTCCGTGGATCTTGACGCTCGCACTGCTTCCACTGGCATCCATTCGTCCATGCCTGAAAATCGCGTTGGCAGTTCTGTCGATACCTTACTCGATGCTGGCGTTTGCGGCGGGAGAGCTCTTCATCGGGTGTGCCCTTGGAAATTGCCTGTGACTCCCGCGCAACGCGAACCTTAGCTTCTTAACCGCATATCCTTGCATTGGGCCAGGTAGCCAAAACGAGAAATCGAGGAGAAACGCCATGAAAATCCGTTCCGAGTTCACTCGTCGGGGCTCGTCGCCAGTCCATTTGTCGCTTCGCCCGTGGCGCGTGCCCGGCCTCGCCTGTTTCGCCGCCGCGATCGCCCTAATGGCATCGCATGCCGTCGCACAGACGCCGGCGGCGGCGGCGCGCGAGCTGCCGGCCAAGACAGTGCCGGTGCCGGACACGGTGAGCCCGCAGATGCAAAAACAGATCGCCGCGCCCCTCACTTCGACCTGGAACGTGATCCCGACGACGGCTGAGGGCTGGAAAGAGCAGGTCAATGCGGGCTATCAGGCCGCCATGAAAGCCTTGCCGGCGTTGCGCGAAACCCTAGGCGTCAAGGTCGAGCCTATGACCATCGACGGGGTCAAGGCGTATCGGGTCACGCCGGCGGCGATCCCGCGTGAAAACCGCAACCGGCTGCTGGTCCACGTTCACGGCGGTTGCTTCGTCAGCTTCCCCGGCGAATCCGGAACGGTCGAGGCGGTCTACATGGCGGGCTTCGGCGGATTCAAGGTGATTTCCGTCGACTATCGCATGCCGCCGGACCATCCCTATCCGGCCGGACTCGACGACGCCATGACGGTGTGGAAGGCCGCCACCAAAATGGCGCCGCCGAAGAACATGGCGATCTTCGGCTCTTCGGCCGGTGGCAACCTGACTTTGGCGATGGTCCTGCGCGCCAAGCAGGAGAAGCTCCCGCTGCCGGCCGCGATCGCGCCCGGTACGCCGATGTCCGATCTGACCGGGGCCGGCGACTCCTTCCATACCAACGCGATGCTCGACAATGTTCTGGTGGCGTACGGAGCGAACTGCGACAAGCGCGCCGCGCTCTATACCAACGGCCGCGATCTCAGGGACCCGATGCTCTCGCCGGTCTACGGCGACATGCGCGGTTTTCCGCCGGCGATTCTCACC
This sequence comes from Betaproteobacteria bacterium, assembly GCA_005881575.1. Taxonomy (GTDB): domain Bacteria; phylum Pseudomonadota; class Gammaproteobacteria; order Burkholderiales; family SG8-39; genus VBDM01. Next base: position 30,584 of record VBCA01000013.1, on the reverse strand, counting down.
ACCGGGACGCGTGACCTGCTCCTCTCCAATACGGTGCGGGTGCACCGCAAGCTGCGCGAGGCGGGGGTCGAAGCGGTGTTGCAGGTCTTCGAAGGTCAATCCCACGCGCAGTATTACCGCGATGTCGGAGCTCCGGAGACCAAGGAGGCGTTTACGGAGATCGCCCGGTTCTTCGACAAACACCTGGGAAAATAGCCGTCGCGAGTCGCGTCGCCTTGCGCCTGACAATCGCATGTGCCGGAGCGCGAGCAAGACCGGCGCGCGGCGCCCCGCGCGAACCCCGAGCCGCGCGAACACGGGCTGAGGGGGTCGATGCCTGAACCCTGCATCCATAGGGCCGCCATTCGAAGCGACCTGCCGCAGATCGTGGAGATCTACAACTCCACGATCGCGTCGCGCGTCGTGACGGCCGATACCGACCCTGTTTCGGTCGAGAGCCGGGTGCACTGGTTCGAGGAACACACTCCGGATCGCAGGCCTCTTTGGGTGGTCGAGGACGCGGGTCGCGTCGCGGCCTGGCTCAGCTTTTCAACGTTCTACGGGCGCCCGGCATACGCCAAGACCGCAGAGCTCAGCGTCTACGTTCACGAAGCGTTCCGAAAGCGGGGGCTCGGCTCCTATCTGCTGACCCAAGCGCTGGCGCACGCGCCGACGCTCGGGGTCGACACGCTGTTGGGGTTCATATTCGGCCACAACGAACCGAGCCTCGCGTTGTTCCGGCGATTCGGATTCCAGCGGTGGGGGGAGCTGCCGAAGGTCGCCGTGTTGGACGGAGTCGAACGCGATCTCATCATCGTGGGAAGACGCATAGGAGGCGCCAGCAGGTAGCTGCGCTAGCTGCCGCGGACGCTTCTACAGTATTATCCGGGACGATCACCCCGGAGAACACATGGCCCACACTTTTCCTGAGCTGAAGAGCAAGCCTCTCGCCGAGCTGCGCGAGATCGCGGCCGGAATCGAGCACGAGGCGGTCAAAGGCTACACGCAGCTGAACAAGGACCATCTGCTCGCTGCGCTCTGCAAGGCACTCAACATCGACATGCACGTGCACCACGAGGTCAAGGGCGTCGACAAGACCGCGATCAAGACCAAGATCGGCGAGTGGCAGAAAAAGCGCGACGAGGCGCTCGCCGCAAAGGATCGCGGCAAGCTGAAGGTCGCCCTCAACCACATCCACCATTTCAAGCACCAGTTGCGCAAGGCCATGGTATAAGGCGCGGCCGCAGGCAAGAGAAGGCTCCCGCATGAACGCGGACAACGTCATCGACGTCACACGACTGATCCAGCTCGCTGTGGCGCCGGTTTTCCTGCTCACCGCGGTGGGGACGATCATCGGCGTGCTCTCCAACCGCCTGGGCCGCGCGGTCGACCGCAGCCGCACGCTCGAGGACCGGCTGCGCCAGCTGCTCCCCGAGGGACAGAAGGCGGCGCGCGCGGAACTCAATCTCCTCAGCCGGCGCGTGCGCCTGGTCTACGGCTCGATCGTGCTCTCGGTGATTTGCGCGCTTTTCGTCGGGCTGCTGATCGCCGTTGCCTTCGTCGATGCGTTCATCGCGATCGACCTGTCGAGGTTCATCGGGCTGCTCTTCATCGCCGCGATGCTGGCTTTCATCCTGTCACTGTTGGTGTTCCTGCGCGAGATTTTTCTGGCGGTATCGAGCGCGCGCAGCCAGATGCGCTAGGAAGGGGGCAAAGGCGCTAAGTGCCGGATCCGCTGGCACGCGATGGAGTGGATTTCTTGCGATTGGACCCGGCGACGACCAGATACTCGTAGAGCCGGCATTCCAGCGGGCCGTTGTAAAGCGGGGTGCGCTTGGACGCGCTCAGTCTGATCAGCTTCGGAAGTCGCGCATCCCCCGAGAAGAGGTAACAGCGCCAGCCCGCGTAGTATTTCTTCAGCGTATCGCCGAGCTTCGGGTAGAACTCCGCGAGCGCGGCCTGTTCGCCGATCCGGGTGCCGTAGGGCGGATTGGCGAGGAGCACGCCCGCGCGCGCCGGGGCGCCGGTATCGAGAACGTCGGCCTGTTTGAGTTCGACGCAGTCGCCGAGGCCCGCTGCCTCGAGGTTGAGGCGGGCTTTTTTCAGCTCCTCTCCGTAGCGATCGCGGGCGAAGATCGGGAGCCGCTGCTTGGGCCTGCGGCGGGCGAGCGCCGCGTCGCGTACCTCGTTCCACCGCCTGAGATCGAATCCGGCGAGGCGCTCGAAGCCGAACGCGCGCGCGTGTCCCGGAGGGATCGCGAGGGCCATCATCGCCGCCTCGACGACGAGCGTCCCGCTGCCGCACATGGGGTCAAGGAGGGGCTCGCTCGAGTTCCAACCCGTGAGCCGAACGATGCCGGCAGCAAGGTTTTCCTTCAGCGGGGCTTCGCCCGCATCCCTGCGGTAGCCGCGCTTGTTGAGTGGTTCGCCGGAGGTGTCCAGGTAGAGAGTGACCTCCGCCTTGTCGAGGAAGGCCTGGATGCGCACCTCGGGGGAGCGCGTGTCCACGTCGGGCCGCCGCCCGCGGTCCGCGCGAAACCGGTCGCACACAGCGTCCTTGATTCGCAAAGTCGCGAATTCGAGGCTCTTCAGCGGAGAGCGTATCGCGTTGACGTCCACGCGAATGCTTTGCGTCTCGCTGAACCATTCGGGCCACTTCACCGCGAGAGCGGCTTCGTATACGTCTTCTTCTCCGCGGTAGGGCGAGCGGGCAAGCCGTATCAGGACGCGGGTGGCGAGCCGCGACTCGAGGTTGACCCGGTAACAGGCGAGAATCTCCCCCTCGAATGCGACACCGCCCGGAACGAGGCTGGTTTTCTTCGCGCCAAACCGGGTGAGCTCTTCGGCGAGGAGCGATTCGAGGCCTCTCGGACAAGAGGCGAAGAAGGCTTGCACGCTCACGGCGGATTCAGCATGATGGACTGGACGGGCTTCATTAACGGGACCGGAGCCTAACACAGCCCCGCCATGGCAAACATCGCAAGTCTTCTCGGCGCGCATCTCGCCACGCCCGAGCGAATTCTCTACCGTCAGTTCACCGAGGGCAGTTGGCGGGATATCTCTGCGCGCGAAATCGCCGCGTACGCGGCGCGCTGGCAGGCTTTTCTGCGCGCCGAGGGCCTCGCGCCGGGCGACCGTGTCGCGTTGTGCCTGAAAAACGGCATTCACTGGGTCGCGGCCGACCAGGCTGCGCTCGGCCTCGGTCTCGTCGTCGTGCCGCTCTACGCCGACGACAACCCGGAAAACGTCGCATGGTGCCTGGAGAACAGCGGCGCGCGACTGCTCGTGGCGGAGACCAGCCGCATGGCCGACGCGCTGCGGGGCGTGGCCGCATCTCTGCCGCGCGTGCTGTGCGTCGCCGCCGATCCGGGAAGCGGCCATGACGGGGTCGAGGCGGTGCTCCCTCGGCAGGCCCCCACGTTCGAGGCCGCGCCAGTCGAAGATGGCGCCCTGGCCACGATTTGCTACACCTCGGGAACGGCAGGCAGACCAAAGGGGGTGATGCTCACGCACGGGAACATCCTCGCGAACGTCTCCGCTTGCGAGCGCCTGCGCCTCGCGCAGAGCGACGATGTATTTCTATCCCTGCTTCCGCTTTCACACATGTTCGAGCGCACCGGCGGCTACTACCTGCCGCTCGCGATCGGCGCGAAGGTCACTTACGCCCGCTCGATCTCGCAGCTCGCAGAGGACCTCGCGAGCGAGCGCCCGACCGTGATGTTCGCGGTGCCGCGCGTGTTCGAAAAATTCGCAGCGCGCGTCAACGAGGCTCTCGCCCAATCTCCGGCCAAGAAGCGGCTTTTCGAGCTGGTAGTAGCGGCGGGAGGGCGAGCCCAGCGCCGCGAAGCGGGGCTCGCTGACCGGATCGTTCTCGCCCTGCTGCGCGACCGCGTCGCAGGACCGGTGCGCTCGAGGCTCGGCGGCAGGATGCGGTTCGCGATCCTCGGCGGTGCCCCGCTCGACCCCGCGATTGCGTGGCTGTTCCTCGGGCTCGGGCTGCCGGTTCTCCAGGGATACGGAATGACCGAGGCCTCTCCCGTGATCTCGGTGAATCGACTGGAGGGCAATGTTCCGGAATCGGTCGGCATGCCGCTCGACAATGTCGAGGTGCGAGTCGCGGCGGACGGCGAGCTGCTCGCGAGGGGTCCGAGCGTCATGAAGGGCTATTGGAACAATCCGGAGGCGAGCGCGAAGTCGCTCGATCGCGAAGATTGGCTGCATACGGGCGATCTTGCGGAAATCCGGGAGGGCAGGATTTTCATACGTGGACGCTTGAAGGACGTTCTCGTCCTGTCGAACGGCGAAAAACTTCCGCCGCAGGACGTGGAACTCGCCATTCTCGGGGACGGGGTATTCGAACAAGGCATCCTGATCGGCGAAGGGCGCCCGTTCCTGGCGCTCGTGGCGGTGACCCGGGAGACCGGCGAAAAGGATCTCATCCGGCGCGCCAACGATCGCTTGAAGGAATTCCCGCGGTACATACGGGTACGCCGTGTCGTGGCGACTCGCGAGCCCTGGACGGTGGAGAACGGGCTGCTCACGCCGACCCTCAAGGTCAAGCGCGATCGGGTGCAGCAGAAATTCGACGCCGAGATCGAACGCGCTTACGCCGCCGGCGCGCTGGATTGACGAGCGCGCGAGCGGGCGCCGCTTCCGGAACCGCAGGCTTCGTCAGGGCAGGAGCCTGGCAAACTTCGCTCGAATCTTGACGGTGCGCGCGAGCCCGTCCATCGCTTCGAGGACCTGGAGCTTCAGGTCGGGCTCGAGCTCAGGCTGGCTTGCGAAACTCTCCACCTGCTCAAGCGCCGCGGCGTCCACCTGTCCTCCGATGAAGGCGGCGAGCCAGTTGTTGACGAAGAAGATCTTGCGCGTGCGCTTGAATTCGGGCAAGGCGGCGAGCGCGAGATCGAGATAGGGCTGGGTCAGCTCGGCGTGCTCGACCGCGTTGAACGAGCCAAGCGCCGCATCGATCCAGCTTTCGGCTAGGCCCTGCTCGCTGAAGAAGCGCTCGAAGTAAGCGCGCTTCGCCTCGGCGCTGCGCTCGGCCGCAGCCGCCGCGAAGGCGTAGCGGCGGCCGTCGTCCCCGGAATCCGCGGCGATCTGCGCGGAGAGCAGGCCCTTCGCCTCCGGGTCGTCGAGCGCGAGCAGCCGCGCGATTGCGCGGAAGCGGTCGCGCGAGCTGAGCTTCACCCCGGGAATCTCCGACGTGTTTGCGAGGAGCGATTTGAGCCGGGAGCGGCCGCTCTCCGACCAGGCGCTCGCCGTAAACGCCCTGAGGAAAGTAATGCGGCGCCCCGGCGTATCCGCGTGCAGCATTCCCTCGGCGAGAAGCTGCTCGAAAGATTCCGCCACGGCGTCCCGCTGGGGATCCGATGCATAGTGGAGAAAGGCGAGCTGCGCGCGCTGGAGCAAGCCGGCGAGGGTCACCGGGTCGCGTTCGACCGGGGCGACGCGAATGACGAGGTCGAGATAGGCGAGGGGTGCGAGCTCGGCGTCCCGCACCGATTCCCAGAGCGAACCGAAGACGAGCGCGCGCAGCAGATCGCCCTGCACGATTTCCGGGCGTGCGAGGACCGCCTCGCGGCTCATCGGGTCGAGGAGGAAGCGCCCGTAGCCGTAGTCTCCGAAATTCGCGAACGCGAAGTCGATCTCGGGCATGCCGTCGATTTCGCGAACGCTCGTACTCCGGCCGCGCAACAAGGCATCGGCCGAGCGGGGAAGCCCGCTCTCGGACAAGGCGAACACCCGTAGCTTCATCGGCCAAGTTCCGCCTTCATTGAGCACGTTGTGCTGCTCCAGGACGGTGTTCTTCGGCCGGCCGTCGCGATCGGTGTCCCAGGCGAGGCGCACCTCCGCCATGCCACGCCTCTTGACCCAGGCTTCGGCCCAGCGCTTCAGCTTGCGGCCCGAGGCACGCTCGAGCGCGACGACGAGGTCGTTCCAGTCGGCGGCCGCATAGGCGTGTCCTTTCAGGAACTGCCGCACCGCCCGGCGGAAGACCGGCTCGCCGACGTAGAACTCGGCCTGGCGCAACACCGCCGGGGCCTTCCCATAGACGATGTTGCCGTAAGCGGATTTCGCGCCGGAAAGATTGGAGAGCGTCCGGTAGATCGGCGTCGTCCCCTGCGTGACGTCGGTCCGGTAGGCGGCGGTCTTGAGCGCGTGGAAGGCGTTCCAGACCGAATGCGCCGGGAGCAGCGCCTCGGCCGCCTTGGCCGCCATGAAGTTGGCGAACCCTTCCTTCAGCCACAGGTCGTCGAACCAGCGCATGGTCACAGAATCGCCGAACCACTGATGCGAGGTCTCGTGGAACAGGAGCTGCGCGCGCGCGAGGATGTCCGTTTCGTTGGGCGTGGACGGAAACAGCACCGCTTCCTCGCGCAGAAAGGTCGCCCCGGCGTGCTCCATGCCTCCGTAGGCGAACTCCGGGACGAGCACCAGGTCGTACTTGGGAAACGGGAAGCGCGAATTGAAGTAGCGCTCGAACCAGCGCAGCGACTCGCGATTGAACCGCAGCACCTCGGGAGCCTCCGCACGGGCGCGAGCGAGCTGCGACTTGCGGACGAAGAGCCTCGTCTCGACTGCTTTTTCAATGGCGGGAGAGCCCGCTCGCCTTTTGGCGGCCCGCTTCGCTCGCGCCGTGTTGCGTCCTGCGGGAGAGGATTGAGGCGGGGTTGGAACCTGAACCTCCGCGAACGGCCCGGCGGCAAATGCGAACAGATACGTGCTGATCGGGGCAGTCGCTGCGAATCGGAACCGGCGCTGGCCGCTCGACAGGTCCTCGGTTGCCGCAATCGGGGCGTTTCCGACGGCGGTCCATGCGCGCGGCACGATCAGCTCGAGCTTGAAACGCGCTTTGAGGTCGGGCTGGTCGAAGCAGGGGAAAGCGGTGCTGGCATCCGAAGGAACGAAAAGCGTATAGACGTACTCTGAGCCGTCCTCGCGGTCCAGGTAGCGCGTCACCGCGCTGCCGGACAAGGCGATCGGCGATTCGAAAGAGAGCGCTATGCGGTTCCTTCCCGCCCTGAGCAGCCGCGCAGGAACGATCAGGTGTTCCCGCTCGAGTCTCGCCTTCGCCGGCTTGCCGTTGACGCGCAGCTGCGCCACGCGCGCCGCGCCCGGCGAGGGACGCCAGTCGAGCACCAGGTCGGGTACTGTGCCTGGAAGAGTGACCTCGACGGTGGCCGTGCCGGCGAGCTTCGCCGCACCGGCGGTGACGCTGATCGCCAGCGCGTATCGGACATCGCGGTAGTATTTTGCTCGCCACAGCGCGAGCTCGCGCGATACGCCGGGCTCGAGTCCGGGAACCGCGAGAGCGGCGTTCGCCATGAGACCGGCCGTGAGAGCGAGCACCGCGCCGCGCATGTCGGGCGATCCTGTCGCGCCCTGTATCCCGCCGCGAAGGCGTCAGGTCTTCGGCAACTTCGGCGCGGCCCAGACGGGCAGCGGGATGCCCGGCTTGCGCAGCACCCGCATCATGCGCAGCGCCATTTCTCGGCCGCGGTAGTAACCCGGGATGTAAGCCGACTCGGTGAATCCGAGCGATTTGTAGAAGCTGCGCGCGGTGTAGTTGGCCGCGCGCAGCTCGAGGTGAATCGTGGCGATTCCGGCGGCGAATGCCGACTCGGTCAGCCATTCGACCATGCGCCGTCCGATGCCCAGTCTCTGGTGGGAAGACCGCACCGCGAGCAAATTGAGATGGGCGTGTTCGTCGCCGAAATACATGATGGCGAAAGCGACGACGCGGTCGCGGTCGCAGGCGAGCAGCGTAAACGTTTCCTTGTTTGCGATCGAGCGGGCAACGCGGTCGGGTCCCCAGGACCAGCCGAGGCCCGTCTCGATCAGGTCGCGCGACATCGCGGCGATCTTCGCGGCATCGGCGGGCCGCCCGGGCCTCAATGTGATGTTTTTCGCGTTCATGTCTGTGAAATCGAATGCAACGAGCATGCCAAGATTAGCAGATTGTCGAAAAAGGGGAAATCCGGAGCGTGCCGCCGTGTGCGGCTAGAACGGCTTCACCACGGCCAGAACGACCGCGGCGACCAGGAAACCTACCGGCACCTCGTTGAACCAGCGGTACCACAGGTGCGACCGCGTATTTCGGTCGCGCGCAAAATCGGCAAGCAGCTTGCCGCAGTACAGATGATAGGCGATCAAAAGAACGACGACCCCGAGCTTGGCCTGGAGCCAGGCGCCCGTGAACCCGTAGCCGAGCCACAGCCAAGTGCCAAAGGCGAGCGTCAGCACTGCGCCCGGCGCCATGATGCCCCAGTAGAGCTTGCGCTCCATGATCTTGAAGCGTTCCCGGCTCGCCGCATCCTCGGCCATCGCGTGATAGACGAACAGGCGCGGCAGATAGAACAGCCCGGCGAACCAGGTCACCATGGAGATGATGTGCAGCGCCTTGATCCAGAGCATCGCTATTTGAGCAACCGCCTGCGGAAAAGCACCGTCGCAGCATAGAACCCGGCCGCGGCATAGGCAAGCAGCACCAGCGCGTGCAAGACCGCGTCCGGCGGAATTTGACCGAGGAGAAGCGGACGCGCGATCGCCACTGCGTGCGTGAGGGGAAGAAACGCGGCGACCGCCTGAAAGGCGGCAGGCAGCTGCTCCACCGGAAAGAACACCCCGCACAGCAGATTCATCGGCGTGACGAGCAGCGTGAAGTAGTACATGAAGAAGTCGTAGCTCCGCGCCATCGCCGTGACCGCGAGGGCGAGCGCGCCGAAAGTGAGGCCGATGAGAGGCAGCAGCGCGATCACCCAGAGAGACAGGACCGAGCCCGACAGGCCGAGCAGCCACACGACGGCGAGAATCGCCACGCCCGAGAGCACGCTCTTGCTCGCCGCCCACGCGAGCTCGGCGAGCACAACGTCGTCGAGGTCGACCGGTGCGTTCATGATGGCGTCCCAGGTGTGCTGTACGTGCATGCGGGAGAAGGCCGAGTACATCGCTTCGAACGTGGCGCTGTTCATCGTGCTCGAGCACACCATTCCCGCAGCGAGGAATGCGATGTAAGGTACGCCGCCGACCTCGGGCAGCATCGAGCCGAGGCCGTACCCGAGGCCGAGCACGTAGATCAGGGGGTCGGCGAGATTGCCTAGGATCGAGGGAACCGCGAGCTTGCGCCACACGAGCAGGTTCCTGCGCCACACGGGAACGAAGCGCAGGCTCATCGAAGGCGGCGAAAAGATGTGCATCAGTCGCGCAGCTCCCGGCCGGTGAGTTTCAGGAACACGTCTTCCAGGTTGGCCGGCCGGTGCAGGTAGCGCAGTTCCCCCTGGTTTGCGAGGCTTGAGAGCAGCGGAGCCGGATCGGCGGCGTAGCAGAAAACCGTCTCGCCGCTTTTTTCCAGGCGTGAGGCGAGCTTTCCCGCCTCGCGATCGCTCCAGTCCATGACACCGTCGCCGTGGGCCTCGACGACATGCGGCTCGATGTGGCGGAGGATGAGCTCGCGCGGACTTCCCTCGGTGATGAAGCGCCCGCGGTCCATGATGGCGAGCCGCGCGCACAGCCGCTCGGCTTCCTCCATGAAATGCGTGGTGAGCACGATGGTTTTCCCTCCAGCGAGGAGCTGCTTCAACCGCTCCCAAATCAGATGGCGAGCCTGCGGATCCAGCCCCGTAGTGGGCTCGTCCATGAAGATCAAGTCGGGATCGTTGATGAGCGCGCGCGCGAGCGTCAAACGTCGTTTCATTCCGCCTGAGAGCGTCTGGATCTGCGACGCCGCGCGCGCGCTTAGGCCCGCGAAGTCGAGCAGCTGGGGGATGCGCGCCCGGATGGCGCCTTCGGAGAGGCCGAAGTAGCGGCCGTAGACGAGCAGGTTTTCGCCGACGGTGAAATCGGGATCGAGGTTGTCCATCTGCGGCACCACGCCCACGCGCGCGCGGGCGGGCCGGGCTTCACCGGGCACCGGGCGCTGCATCAGCTCGATCGAGCCGTGGTCGGGATCGGTGAGGCCGAGGCACAGCCTCAAGGTCGTGGTCTTGCCAGCGCCGTTGGGGCCGAGCAGCCCGAAACATTCCCCCGGCGCGATCGCGAAGCTCACGCCGGCGACCACCTCCGCGCCGCCGTAGGACTTGCGCAGGTTGCGAGCCGCTAGTACCGCCATGAACCTTTGACGATGTTCTTGATGAGGTTCAGGCGCAGGTGGAAGAAATGGTCCGCACCGGGGATGACCACGACCGGCAGTTCCTGTGGCCGCGCCCAGTCGAGCACTTTCGCGAGTGTCACGGTCTCGTCGCGCTCGCCGTGGATGACGATCGAGTCGCCGGGTACGGTCTCCGAAGGAAAGCGGCCGACCGCGACGCCCACCAACACCACGCGCAAGGGGCTCGTGCGCTGAGCGACCTGCGTCTGAACCGCCGCGCCGAAAGAGAATCCCGCCAGGACGAGCGGCAGCGGGCCGAAGGTTTTCTTCGCATACTCGGCGACGCGGAGCAAGTCTTCGGTCTCTCCTCTGCCTTCGTCGTGCTCGCCTTCTGATTTGCCGACGCCGCGGAAATTGGGCCGCAGCGACACGTAGCCCAATTCGACGAAAGTTCTCGCGAGAGTCTGGACCACCTTGTTGTCGAGCGTCCCGCCGTAGAGCGGGTGCGGATGGGCGACGAGCGCCGCCCCTCTGAGCGTAGCTTCGGGACGATCTACGACTGTCTCGATCCTGCCCGCCGCGCCGTCGATGAAGAGGTGCTCGCCCGCCCCGCTCATAGGAGCAGGCGTTCGACCACGCGGCCTGCCTTGAGGTGCTCCTCGATGATCTCGTCGATATCGGCGCGGTCGACGTAGGTGTACCAGACCGCTTCCGGATACACCACGACGCAGGGCCCTTCCTCGCAGCGGTCCAGGCACCCCGCCTGATTCACCCGCACCTTCCCGGGACCCGAGAGTCCCAACTCCTTGACCCGTTTTTTCGCGTAGTCGCGCATGCCGCCCGCCCCTTTGTCGTTGCAGCAGGTCTCGCCGTTCTGGCGCTGGTTGCAGCAGAAAAAAACGTGTCGTTCGTAGTAGCTCATTTCGAATCCGAATGTGAGGAGCGTACCGGCAATTATACTGTGACGAGTCGGTCTTCTCGGGCGCGCTTCCTACTCCCTTACCTGTCCGCGATCGTTGGCGAGCAGCACCAGATAGACCATCGCCGCAAACGGCCAGACGGCGGAAACGACGCGCGTCGCACCGTTGAAATTGAGAAAATGCCCCTGCTGCCACAGTGCGAGAGAGGCGGTCATGTAGGGATTGGCGGGGGCGAGATTGACGAGCGCGGTCGCCGCCATCAAGGCAAGGCCCATGAGCGCGAGCTGGGCGGCCCGGGGCATCCCCGCGGCCAGCAGCAGCAGCAGGATTGCTGCAGCCACGCCGTATAGGGCCCCCGGCGTCACCCAGGCGAGGACGTCCTGGGAGCTCACGACCATGCCGAATCCGAAGCTGTGCACCGCCAGCGCTGCGGCGAGAAAGATCACGACCACGCCGCGCGCCGGCTGGTCGCGCGCAGTGAGGCACAGCGCGAGCAATCCTGCCGCCAGGCCGTTCGCGCAGGCGACGCCCGCCTCCACGCGCAAGAATGTCTCGGCGGGGTAGAGCTTGCCCGAGGGCGCCTTGAACAAGTCGCGCAGATCGCCCGTGCCGAAGAGCAGCGTCTGGGGATTGAGCTGCGCGAACAGCCACAGCCCGAGCAGCACCAGCCCGAGATCGGTCCGGCGCCCCGCGAGGAACAGCCTGTTGCGCAGGCGCTGCAACCCTTCTGCGTCCATCAGGGGCCGCGTCGCCGCGAGGGCGGCGAGGGCGCCGACCGCGCCGCCCACGGTATTGGCGAGCAGGTCGAGGTTCGAGGACGTGCGCGTAGGCAGGTAGAGCTGCAGCGACTCGAGCGCGAAGCTCAAGAGTACTGAGCAGGCAAGGCCGAAACCTAGAGCGTAACCGCGGCGCAGCCAGGGATACACTGCCAACACGGCGAGAAAGCCGAGCGGCGTGTAGCCGATGATGTTCGCGACCACGTCGAATACCGGGATGGGACGGGGGAAGGGCGCAGCGAGGAAAGCGAACGGCGGCAGGCCCCGGTCGCGCCAACCGGAGAACGGGTCCAGGCTCGCGTAGATCACGAGCGGTACGTACGCCGCGAACAGATAGCGCGCCAGGGTCGAGGGCTGCCAGAGGGCCATGACCCGCTCATTTTCTCATGGTGTCAGTTGCGCAAGCTCCGCTTGGTAGATCGCGAGCGCATCGGAGCCGAAAAGCGCAAACGTTATTCGCTCGATCGCGTCGTGCTCCTGGGCAAACCGGGAGCATTCGCGCACGGCGATCCTGGCGGCGCGCTCCATGGGATACCCGTAAACGCCGCAACTGACGGCGGGAAAGGCGATGGAGCGGACGTTGTGCGCGAGAGCGAGCTCGAGGCTGCGCCTGTAGCAGGAGGCGAGCAGCTGCGGCTCGCCGCTCGCCCCGCCGTTCCAGACGGGGCCGACGGTGTGGATCACGTGCTTCGCCGCCAGCCGATAGCCGCCCGTGATCTTCGCGTCGCCGGTGGCGCAGCCGCCGAGCGTTCGGCATTCGCGCAGCAATTCCGGCCCCGCGGCGCGGTGGATTGCGCCGTCGACCCCGCCGCCCCCGAGCAAGCTGGTATTCGCCGCGTTGACGATGGCGTCCACCGCGAGACGCGTGATGTCGGTCTCGATGGCGTGCAGGCGCATGGGCATTTAAAAATATTCTGTTCCCAGTAACCAGGCCACGCCGGCGATAAACGCCGAGCCCGGGATGGTAAAGATCCACGCCCAGATGATGTTGCCGGCGACGCCCCAGCGCACCGCGGAGAGCTTCTGCGCCGAGCCCACGCCGATGATCGAGCCGGTGATGGTGTGGGTCGTGGACACCGGAATGCCGAGGCTGGTGGCAAGAAACAGCGTCATTGCGCCGCTCGCAGAGGCGCAGAAACCGCCGACGGGCTTGAGCTTGGTGATCCGCATGCCCATGGTCTTGACAATGCGCCAGCCGCCGAAGAGCGTCCCCAGGCCCATCGCGGCCTGACAGGTGAGCACCACCCAAAAAGGCAGTGGCTCGTTTGCGGCTGAAAGCCCGGATGCGATGAGCAGCATCCAGATAATGCCCATGGTCTTCTGCGCGTCGTTTCCCCCGTGTCCGAGACTGTAGAGCGCAGCCGAGACGAACTGCAGCCGCTGGAACCAGCGGTCTACGCGCCGCGGGGTCGAGCGCGCGAAGACCCAGGACACAGCGATCATCAGGGCGATGGCGAGCATGAAACCGAGAAGCGGCGACAGCACGATCGCAGCCGCGGTCTTGAGAACACCGCTCGCCACCAACTTGCCAACCCCGGCTTTCGCGACACCGGCGCCGATGATGCCGCCGACCAGCGCGTGAGAGGAGCTGGACGGAATGCCGTAGTACCAGGTAACGAGATTCCAGGTGATTGCGCCGCACAGCGCTCCGAAAACGACGTAGTGATCGACGATGGCCGGATCGACTATGCCCTTGCCTATGGTGGTAGCGACTGCGAATCCGAACACGACAAACGCGATGAAGTTGAAGAACGCCGCCCAAGCGACCGCCCAGTGCGGGCTCATGGCGCCGGTGGAGACGATGGTGGCGATCGAGTTGGCGGCGTCGTGAAAGCCGTTGAGAAAGTCGAACGCGAGCGCGAGCAGAATCAGGAACACGACGATTTCAAAGCTGATCGGCATTCGGAAGGGACCGTGGATCAGGAATTCTCGATGACGATACCCTCGATGATGTTGGCCACGTCCTCGCATTTGTCGGTGACAGTCTCCAGGTGCTCGTAGATCTCCTTCAGCTTGATCAGCTCCCGGGTGTCCGGTTCGTGGCGAAATAGCTTCGCCAGCGCCGAGCGCAATACCTGATCGGCGTCGGTCTCGAGCCGGTCGATGTCCACGCAGATCTTCATGATTTTCTCCGCGTTTCCCATGTTGTTGAGGAGATCGACCGCGGCTTTGACATTCTCGGTGCAGGCCACGCAGATCTCCGCGAGCCGCTTCGCCTCGTCGGGGATCTTGCGGATGTCGTAGAGGAATACGCTTTGCGATACGTCCTCCATCAGGTCGAGGATATCGTCCATCCGGGTGATGAGCTGGTGGATCTCGTCCCGATCGATGGGCGTGATGAAGGTTTTGTGCAGGAGCTGGATGGTTTCGTAGGTGACGGTGTCGGCTCTGGTCTCGATGGCCTTGATGTTGTGGGCGCGGCTCTCGGTCTCGCCCGTGTTGTCCATCATCGCCTTCAGCTCGACCGCTCCCTGCAGGATGAGCGCGGCGTGCTCGCTGAAATAGGTGAAGAACCGGCCTTCGTGCGGCATCAGGCGCGCAAACATGGAGACCTCGGCGGCAGTGAAAGGGCGCGCGAATTGTAGCCGAGTCCGGGCGGGAGCGGACTAGCGGGGGGCGCTGTGGCGATGCACCTGCGGCGCGGCCCTTGGGACGATAGCGCCGAGGACCATGCCTAGGATGGAGAACGCGAAGCCGACGAGCGTCGGCGGCACGGCGGTGTCCGCCGCGATGAAAGCCGCAATCAGCCAGCCGACGAGTCCAAATACCGCGGACAGGATCGCGCCGGCGTTATTCGCTCTCTTCCAGAAGATTCCCGCGGCGAGCGGCACCAGCGCGGCCACCAGCGTCACGGTGTAAGCGTTCTGCACCATGTCGTACATCGTCTGCTTCGAGCGCAGGGCGAATACCAGGGCGGCGCAGGTGAAGGAAACAAGGACGACGCGAAGCGTGAGGAGGAACTGGCGGTCGCTCATGTTCGGATAGAGCGGACGGATGATGTTTTCCGTGCACAGCGAAGTCGGGGCGATGATCGCCCCGCTCGCGGTCGACAGGATCGCCGAGAGCAGCGCGCCGAAGAAGAGCACCTGTATCCACATGGGCGTGTGGCCGAGGATGAACGCGGGAAGGAGGCGCTGTGTCTCGCGCGCATCTTGGGCCGACAGCAATGCCCCGAGCGACGGATCGATGAGCAGCCCTGCAACGACGATGTAGATGGGGACGAACACGAAGCCGAAATAGACGACCCCGCCGAGGAGGCTGCCGGCAATCGCGGTCCTCTCGTTCTTCGCCGAGGTGACGCGCTGGAAGATGTCCTGCTGCGGGATCGATCCGATCGCCAGCGTGAGGAAGGCGGTGACGAAGGCGAGCCATTCCTTGGTGCCGCCCTTGGGCCAGAACTCGAATTTTGACGCCTCGGCGGCTGCCGCGATGATCGTTCCGGGCCCGCCCGCCATGTCGCCGACGAACCAGGCGATGACCCCGAGGCCGACGATGATCATGACCGACTGGAACAGATCGGTCATGGCCACGGACCACATCCCGCCCCAGATGGTGTAGGCGAGGACGACGACACCGCTGATGACGATTCCAGTCTCGAGCGAGATGGCGCCGTTCGTCAGGGTCGAGAAAACTAGGCCGAGCGCCGTCAGCTGCGCCGCGGTCCAGCCGAGATAGGAGATGGCGATGATCACGCTGGTACCGAGCTCCATGGAGCGGCCATAGCGCTTGCGGTAGAAGTCGCCGATCGTCAGCAGGTCCATGCGGTAGAACGCGCGCGCGAAGAGAAGCGCGACGATGACCAGGCAGACGGAGGAGCCGAAGGGATCGGCGATGATGCCGCCCAGCCCGTTCTTGGAAAACTCGACCGAAACGGAGAGCACGCTTTCGGCGCCGAACCAGGTGGCGAAGACCGTCGCCGTGTTCATGTAGAGAGGTAGGCTGCGGCCGGCGACGACGTAGTCCTTCGAGTTTTTCACCCGCATCGCCGCCCACAGGCCGATCGCGATCGTGACGAGCAGATAAAGCACGACGGATGCGATAAGCATGGGCGCAGATTATACGGCCGTCAAGAACACCGCCCAGGCGAGCGCGGCTGCGAGCAGCAGGGCGATCCATTCCAGCACCCGCGTCCGCCGCCGCTGCAGCCTGATGAGGTCATCGAGCGCGTACTCGATGCGCCCGACACGGTCGTCGGCGAGCGCGCGGTGCACCAGGCGAGGCAGCTGCGGCAGCATCGACGCCCAGCGTGGCGCCTCGTTGCGGAGCGCGCGCAACAGGCCCTTCAATCCGATCTGCTCGCGCATCCAGTTCTCGAGAAACGGCTTGGCGGTGGTCCACAGGTCGAGGTCGGGGTCGAGCTGGCGCCCGAGCCCCTCGATATTGAGGAGGGTCTTCTGCAGCATGATGAGCTGCGGCTGGATTTGGACGTTGAAACGGCGCGAGGTCTGGAACAGGCGTACGAGCGCCCGTCCGAAGGAGATTTCCTTCAGGGGGCGGTCGAAGAACGGTTCGCACACGGCGCGAATCGCGCCCTCGAACTCGTCCATGCGCGTATCGGCCGGCACCCAGCCCGCCTCGAGATGCGCTCGCGCCACGCGGGCGTAATCGCGTCGGAAAAAACCGAGGAAGTTCTGCGCGAGATACTGCTTGTCCACCTCGGTGAGCGTGCCCATGATGCCGAAGTCGAGCGCGACATAGCGGCCCTCGGGCGTCACCAGGATGTTTCCCGGATGCATGTCCGCGTGAAAGAAACCGTCGCGGAACACCTGAGTGAAGAAGATCTCGACGCCAGTGCGCGCGAGCTTCGGAATGTCCACGCCCTGCCGGCGCAGCTCATCCACCCGGCTCACCGGGGTGCCGTGCATTCTCTGCATCGTCATGACGGTGCCCGTACAGAAGTCCCAGTACACCTCCGGCACCGCGAGCTGCGGCGACTCGTGGAAATTGCGGCGCAGCTGGCTTGCATGCGCTGCTTCACGTATGAGGTCGAGCTCTTCGGACAAATGTCGCGCGAATTCTGCGACCACTTCGCGGGGCTTGAGACGCCTCCCGTCGGCCCAAAAGCGCTCGACGAGGCCCGCGGCAGCGTCCATGAGCGCCAGGTCTTTCGCGATCACCGGCATCATCCCTGGCCGCAGGATCTTGACCGCCGCCTCCGTGCCCCCGGGAAGCACGGTGAGATGCACTTGGGCGACCGACGCGCTCGCGACAGGCTGCAGTTCGAATGTCTCGAAAATTTTCGCGATCGGCTTGCCGAAGGCGCGCTCGACCTCGGCCACCGCGAGCTCGCCGGGGAAGGGGGGCACCCGGTCCTGGAGCTTCGCCAGCTCGTCGGCGAGGTCGGCGGGCAGGAGGTCGCGGCGTGTCGAGAGCACCTGGCCGAACTTGACGAAGATGGGGCCGAGGGCTTCGAGCGCCAGACGCAGCCGCGCGCCGCGCGGCTCGGAGAGCGCGCGAAAGAAAAGGAGCGCGTTCAGGGCGCGCGCGAGCCGGCTCCCTGAGGCGAGCGCGAACTCGTCTAGCCCGAAGCGCAGGCTTATCCAAAGGATCTTGGCGAGGCGAAACAAGGAGGGGAAGGTCGCTGGCCGAAGCGGCCAATTTACCAGAATTGGCCCTCGCGACCCGAAAGGGGACGCGCCCTTTCAACGATCCTTGCGGGGATCGGACAGGTGTTCGATGCGTTTTTCGAGGCGGGCGACGTCGTCGCGCAGCGTGTCTACGCCGCGGCAAAAGCTATCCACGTCGGCGGGCCGCGCGAGCAGAGGCTGCTCCTCGGTCCAGTATTCGGCGAGACTCTCGGCGAGGCGTAATGCGGCATCGCGCGGCCAGGTCGCGAGCGCTTTGCCGCCGGAGGCGAGGCGGTGGGCAACGATGTCGCCAAACACCCTGGAGAGATCTTCCTCGAGATCCCAGCTGAGGTGGCGGAAAAGATAGTCCACCGCGCCTGCCAGGTCCGCCGAGCCTTCGATTTCAACGCGCTTTCGGGCGGTCTCGTCGCGCGCAAGCAGGAACGGCAAGGCGTCCGGGTTGAGCTTCACGACGAGCGTGCTCGCGGTGTCCGCCTGCGCCCGATCGAGAAGGCCGCTGCCGGTGATCGCGAGGCGCAGGTCTGGAAAAGGCGGGCAGCGAAATTCCACAGCCTGGCCTGCGAAGGGTATCAGGCGCTCAGCCGCCCACGGCTGCTGCTCCAGAAGATGGTTCAGCGCTGCGAGGGCGCCGCGCTCGATCACGGAGTGTCCGGGTCGGGCCCAGGGGCGAGCGGATCAGCTGGGCTGCTGTATCCCGGCGAGCAGCCAGCCCGAGGAGCCGTTCACCGGCTTTCGCATGTGCCAGATCTCCTCGAATGGCTCGGCCGGTGCGCTCGCCTCTTCGCGAATCGAACCGGAAAATCGCACGCTCGCCCAATGCAGCTCGCCCTCGGTGACGACTTCCAAGAGCGCGGCGTTCAGGGTGACGACATCGGTCTGTTGCACGCCTGAATGCCCGGCGACGTCGTCCTTCAGCGTGTTGAACATGTCCTCCGTGGTGACTTGTCGCAGCCGCGCGAGGTCGCCGCGATCGTTCGCTTGCTGCAGGCGCTGGAAGTTGCGCCGTGCTTCATTCAAGAAAGCCTCGACGTCGAAGCCCGCCGGAATGTTGGAAACGAACTGGCTGCGATAATTCGGCTGCGCGCCCACGTCTCCGGGAAGCTGCGAGGGCGGCGGCGCAGCCACGGTTTCGTTGCCAAAGCCGGCGTAGTGCATCTGCGCTCCCTGCGGGCGCCGCTTCGACAGGAGACGCATTAAGGCGAACACTGCGACACCGGCGAGCAGAGCTACGAGAAGCGCGCCGATCGCGGCGCCGAAGCCTCCCTGCGCGAACAACCAGCCCAAGCCAAGGCCCGCGGCGAGTCCGGCGAGCGGCGCAAGCCAGCGCCCCTGCCCGGACGGTTGCGGCGCCGTCGCCGGCTGCTGATGCGCAGGCGGAGTCGCTTGCTTCGGGGTCGCGGTGACTTGGCGTTGGGTCCCGAGATTTCGGCCGCCACCGAGCCTGGCGGCCTCGAGGTCATCTACAAGGATGCCTGCACCGAAGAACAGAGTGAACAGGGAAACGATCAGTTTTTTCATGGTCTCTCTCCGCGATTCAGAACTTGTAGCCCCGGTGCAGGGCCACGACACCCGCGCTCAGGTTGAAATATTCGACGTTCTCGAGCCCCGCCCGTTCCAGCATGCCCTTTAGGCTCTCCTGGTCGGGGTGCATGCGTATCGATTCGGCGAGATAACGATAGGCGGCCTCGTCGCCCGATACCGTCTTGCCCAGCCATGGAAGGACCTTGAACGAGTACCAATCGTAAGCCTTTGCGAGCGGCCGCCAGACGCGCGAGAACTCGAGCACGAGCAGCCTCCCTCCGGGCCTCAGCACGCGGCGCATTTCGGCAAGCGCCGCGTCCTTTCGCGTCATGTTGCGCAGACCGAAAGCGACGCTGACACAGTCGAAGTAGTTGGAAGGAAAGGGCAGCCTTTCCGCGTCGCACTGCGCGGCCGGGACCGGGCGGCCGCGGTCGAGCAGGCGATCGCGCCCCCTTTCCAGCATCGCACGGTTGATGTCGGTGAGCCATACCTCTCCGCTTGCCCCGACATGTCTCGCAAAATCGAATGCCAGATCGCCTGATCCGGCAGCCACGTCGAGCACCTTCTCGCCCTCGCGCACGCCGGCGAGCGCCACCGCGAAAGCCTTCCACAGCCGGTGAAGGCCGCCCGACATCAAATCGTTCATCAGATCGTATCGGGATGCGACAGAGGAAAAAACGCCGGCGACGCGCGAAGCCTTTTCGGCCTCGTCGATGCGCTGGTATCCGAAGTGTGTCTGACTCACGCGAGCATGCTAGCATGCCGTCAAGACGTGTTCATGCCGAAGGCTCAGGGCTCTCGGCGTGCGCCGGCTGCCTCGAGCCGCTCGAGATAAGTCCGCCAGAGAGATTGACGATTCGTTCCCAGATCGTAGAGGTAGTCCCAAGAGAATATGCCTGTGCCGTGCCCGTCGGAAAAATGCGGCTGCACCGCGTAGCTGCCCACCGGCTCTAGTCTCAGGATGTCCACGTCCTTCTTGCCGGTCTGCAGGACTTCCTGTCCCTGTCCGTGGCCGCGCACTTCGGCTGACGGGGAGTACACGCGCAGGAATTCGTAGGGCAGCTCGAAACGACTGCCGTCGGAGAATGAAACCTCGAGCACCCGGGATTTCTGGTGCAGCTTGATTTCGGTGGGTGTCGGTCTGTCCGCGGCCGCCATGAGGCATTTTAGACGACCGGCCACGCGAAAAGCTCTCGCCTACGCGGGGTTTCTCTGCGCGAAGAGAGGAGCCTGGCGCTTGTTAGGGCGTTGAAACGCGGACCCGCTCGTAGTCGAAACCGCGCTCGACGACACCGGAGAGAGTAACGCGTCTTATGGCGTTGCCGAGCTCGAGTTCGAGCTCGCCGGCGCGCCGGTACCAGCCCGTAGGCAGCACCAGCACGGGCGACAGGCCCGGGGCGACCGGCAGCATCAGCGCGTCGGACCTCTGCGGGGCGCTCCGATCGGAGGAGCGCACGGCGCAGGCCTTTGCTTCCCCTTTCAGAGCTCGGGCCACGATGGTGAGCGATTGATCCGGTCCTTCGATGAGCCAGTCGACATGGCAAAGGATGAACTGGCGCGCGCCGCTTGGCCGCAGTGCCACGAGCTGCCGGTGGGCCAGACGCATGCCCTGTGTCCCGCGGCGAAGTCGGAATCCCTCGTCCGATTCCCCCAGCGTTTCCCAAGTTTCCAGACTCTGCTCGCGCGCATCCCGTTCCGCGCTGGGCAGGAACGTATGAAATCGCTCGGCTTCCCCGTAGGAATAGCTCGAAGGACCGGCGGTGCTCTTCGCCACGGGGGTACCTTCGATTGCATGGTGAATCGCGGCAAAGCCGCTCACCAGCTCCATGGGCGAGGGGCTCGCGCGGCGCGGAAAGTCGTGCGCAGGTGCGGGATCGAACCAGGCGCGCTGCAGCGTCTTGAGCAGATCCTGAGCAGCGAACCGCGTGCAATGGGAACCGAGTCCGAGCGCGCTAGGCTCGGCGCCTTCTTCGAGGCGCTGGATGCGTGCGCTGATCGAAGCGGCGACGCGGGCGATGTCGAGAAAGCGCAAGGTCGACGAACCGGCTGCCGCCTTCGCCCAGGCGGGCCCCGAAGCCCCGGCGAGATCCACGGCGTAACCGCCCTGCAAGGGCACGTCGCGGCTGAGCACCACCTTGTGCGCCCAGTGACGGACCCATTTGCGCGCCCAGTCGAGTTCCCGGTGAGATAGGCGGTGCGGTTGAGCAAGGTGCAACATCAGGGCTTCCACGTACGCCGCCATCGGCGAGGATTCGACGCTCAGATCGGCGACAGTCTCGCTCCTGATTGCGCGCGCTTCGGCTGCCGCATAGGCCTGGTGCATCAGCTTCCAGTAGTCGGCTCCGAACTCGTGTCGCGCGAGCACGCAGGTCCCGATCACTTCTCCCGCGCAGGCGAGCACGCGCTGGAAAAGTCGAGGGAGCGAGGGTTCGAGCTCGGGATGCTTGCCGTTCAGCGCTGCGCTCAGGAGACGCCCATAGGCCCGCAGCATTGCCGCCCACAAGCCGTTCGCCTGGACAAATGCGACGGCTTCGTCGTGGCCGAGGGGCAGCGGTTTTCCGGCAAAGCCCCTGGCTTGCTCCGTTTCGGCATGCATGACGGGATAGCGCAGACGCTCAAGGATCTGCAGATAGGCCGAATGCCTGGGCGGATGAGCCTCGATCTCCTCGAGCAGCGCCAGAAGCGCGCTGCAAGCATGCGGCATCCCCGCAAGTGCGGCGCGCGCAAGCCAGTCCTCACAGCTTGTCAAGTCGGCGAGGCGCGGTTGCGAATCGGGGATGAAGTCGCGAAGGACCATCAGTGCTCTTCGGGGTCTATTTCTAGGAATTGCAAGCGTGCCAATGTACTATGACGTGGTCATAAACGCTGCGCAAACTGCGGCCGGGATGTGAAAAAATTGGCAGAGAACGGCGCGGGAGCGCGCGCAGGGCGCCTCAGAGCGCCTCGAACGTCACGCGCTCGAAATCGGCGCCGCGATCGACGACCGAAGCAAGTCGCAGCTTTCCGGTGCGCTCTGTGAGCACTTCGATCTCCCGATTCGGCTTAAACCATCCCGCCGGGACAACCAGCGTTTCCGGAGCCTGGAGCGCGGCGACCGCCGGCAGCAGGAAGGCCGGGGTGTATTGCTCGGCTGCGGCCGGGGCGCCAATCGCCCTGATCGCAGCCCCTTGGGGAATCCCGGGCAGGATGTGGACGCCGGCACGCAATTCGAATTCCACCGAGACCGAGAGCCATTTGACCGCACAGAGGAGAAAGGCCTTCGCGTCCGACAGTCGGATACCAAGCAGCTGCCCGAGCATCAAACGCGAGCTTGCGGCGGCATCGACTCGCGCGAGGCGTAGCCCGGAGGCGCTCTCGTCCATGATTCGCCAAGTCTCGACAGCGAAATCCGGCGTGGGGCTGGGCTCATCTTCGTGGAGCGTGGCGACTCGCCCGAGGGTGGCGATTTGCTCGTGCTGCACCTGGGATATCTTCTGGGGGCCTCCCCGGACCGATAACACGCGGCCGGTGACGAAGTAATGCACCGCAGCCATCCCCGAGCAGATCTGCGCCGTGCCGCTCGAGCTGTGGCGCGGATGCGCGCGCGATTGCTTGTCCTCGCACCACCGCCGATAGAGCATGGTGAGCAGGCTTTCGGCGAGCGGGGCGGTCACGTCCTCGCCCAGGCCGAGGGCCGCAGGGGTCTCGCCCTTGCGCAGCAGGCCAACACGCTTGCGCACGCTGCTCCCGAGTTCCTGAATGTCGAGAACGCGGGTCGTGTCGCCCTCCGGTTTGCGGCGCGAGGCGCCGGCAGCACCCGAGAGATCGATGGCGAGCGGTGCAACGCCTTCGCCGGCGGCAGCGGGAGCGCGCCCGATCGAGATCTTCGGCGTCCAGCGCTCGAGCCAGAGCGAAATGAGCTCGATCTGGCGTGGCGTCAGCTTTCCGGGGTTGGCCAGATCGACCAGCAGCACCTGCGCGTAGGTTTCCGTGCATGTAGTCTGTCTGCCTTTGTGGGTCGGATGGGAGACTTCGCCTCCGGCCACGCCTCTGTCCTCGACGAACGCGTAGACGCTGTGCAGCACCTTCCATTCGCGCTCGCCGACGTCCTGGTAGGCTTGATAGCAGGCAAGCATCCTCTGCCCGGTGCACCACAAGACGCGCTCGCCGATCAACGCTGCGTTCGTGGCGGAGCCGCCGCCCGCAACCGCTTTCAGACAATGCCGATATCCGTATGAGAGCGCGTCCCAGAGCGCGTGCACGCTGTCGAGGATCTCTCGCTCCGGTTTGGCGAGCGGGGCGGGGCGGCTGGAAAATTTCTTGGAATATTCCTTTTGCACGAAGCTCACCGGCCCGCGCAAGAGCTCCAGGATCTTGAGCCGCTCGGCAGGCGCGATGCTGTAGCCATTCAGCTCGTCGAGCTGCGCGAGAAGACGAACGTGGGATGAGCCGATGTTGATGAGCGGCAGGGACTGCAACCACGTCGCGCAGCCGGAAGAATCCGTGAAATCGGGAGCGGCGTTCGGCTTGATGCTCGGGGGATCGAAGCTCGGCATGGATCAGTCCAATCTGCGCCTCAGCGCGGCTGCAAGCTCGCTGCGCTCGGGGGCCGGGCGTCGCGGGGCGTCCGGGCGCGTGGGCTCGGCCCAGATCGGGCGGGGATAATGGCGATCGCGCTGATGGCGCGGAATCACGTGCCAGTGCAGGTGAGCCGTGAGGTTGCCGAGGCTCGCAAGGTTGACCTTGTCCGGATCGAGGAGCGCGCGCAGCGCCTCCTCCGTTGCGAAGACCGCCTTCATGAGTCGTGTGCGCTCGGCAGGCTCGAGGTCGGTCATTTCCTTTACGTGCCGTTCCAGGACCACCCGGCAAAGCCCGGGGTAGTCCGGATCGTCGACCAACACAATGCGGCAGAACCCGTCGCGCCAGAGCAAATCCCCGCCGGGGGAATCGCATAGCTCGCAGGGTTTGTCGGTCAAGTTTTTACTTCCCGCCTGGGGGCGCCGCGTCGGCGAATCGTCTGAGCTCGGCGAAGGATAGCAGAATCAGCGGCGGCTACGCGCCCTCCCGGCGCGACGGTGGCTCGGGCGGGACTGCGTTCTCCGGGAAGATGTCCCGATAACTCGCGTACAGGCTCGCGAACAGGGTAGGCCACGAGACCAAGGTGAGAATCAGCGCAAGGGAGTGCAGTACCTGCATCTTTTCTTCGGCTAGGAGCGCCGCGAACGTGAGAATTATCAGGAAAACCGCCCCCGCCAGCGCGAGCACCGCACCATAAACGAAGAACGCCCGCCAATTCCGCCATACGGCGAAGAAGCTGTAGAAGAGCGATTGAGCGGCGCCGATGCGGCTCCATGCGACGAGAACGGGAGCAAACCAGAAAGCCATCGCAACCGGGGTCGCGGCCAAAGCCGCGACCAGCATCGCATTCAAAACGCTGCCGTCCTGCATAGCTTCGACGGAGGGCTGCTGGCCGGACAGGATCAAGGTCATCAACGCGCCCGAGTCCGCAAGGGAGGCGATACCGAGCACGACGACGATCGAGACGAGGGATAGAGCACCCAGAGCTATCAACGTACCCAGTCCGCTTCGAAAACCTGAGAAGAGCAGTGACGGACGCAGCAAGCCTCCGCGGTCGAGCACCGCGCACATGACCATGAAGCTGACGAAAAACACCGGCAGCAACACCGTCGAAGCGGCAGGCCCCACGTAACGGATCTGACCAAGAAGAGTAGCAGCAATCCAGTACGTGAACACCAGAAACAGCCACATCGGCGGGCTCTTGCGGAAAAGGGCAAAGCCCCTCACCAGCCAGGACCAGCCGTTTTTCGCCGGGACGACGCGCATCGCTAGATCTGGATTCCGCTCGTGCTCATCTGCGCCAGTGTGGTGCAGCCGCGGTTTTCAAACAAGAGGGAAAGGACGGGTGCGGCGCGCCTCGAGCACCCGCCGAAAATGCTCCGGGTCATGCGCGTGGGTAAGCTCGCCCGCGCGGGGCAGGTAGAAATCGTACAAACGCGAAAGCCAGAACCGCAGGGCTGCGGCGCGTAGCATCACCGGCCAGGCTTCCAGTTCGATCCGGGTGAATTCGCGGGTCCGGCGGTACGCCCCAACAAGCGCGGTCGCACGCCCCGAATCGATTTCGCCTCCCGGGTCCACGCACCAGTCGTTGACCGTGACCGCGAGATCGAAGAGCAGCGCGTCGATCCCTGCGAAATAAAAATCGATCACTCCACCGATGTGATCTCCCTCGAACAGAACGTTGTCGCGGAACAGATCGGCGTGGACGGGGCCGCGCGGTAAATCGAGCGTCCGGTGGCGCGCCTGGAATTCGAGCTCGGAGGCAAGCAGCCTGCGGTGCCCTTCGTCGAGGAACGGCGTCACTTCGCGCGCCGCCTCGCGCCACCACTTCGGCCCGCGTGGATTCTCGAGCTTCCCGCTGTAGCCTCTTCCGGCAAGATGCATGTCGGCAAGGATTGCGCCGACTTGCTCGCAGTGGCGCGGCTGCGGCGAGCTCACCGGGGCGCCGGGAAGGCAAGTGACGAAACAGGCAGGCTTGGCGTTCAAAGTTCCGAGGTACTTGTCGCTGCGGTCGGCGATCGGCGCGGGGCACGGTATGCCGTGACGCGCAAGGTGCGCCATGAGGTTCAGATAGAAGGGCAGCTCCGCCGCACTGAGCCGCTCGAAAAGCGTGAGCACGAAGCGGCCGCTCGAGGTGGTGACGAAGTAGTTCGTGTTTTCGATCCCCGCGGCGATGCCCTTCAGATCGACCAGCGTGCCGATGGCGTAGCGTTTCAGCCAGGCCGAAAGTTCCTCGGTGGTGACGCGCGTGAAGACAGACATGATGCCCGAGCGGTCGCCGCCGTCGGCGCCAGCGTCAGAACCGGCGGATCACCCAAAGAGGTACCCGCACGCCGCGATCGAGGCTCTCGTTTCTCAAACCCGGGCCGTCGCCCAGGTCCTCGACCAAGTAGTACTCCTGGCCCAAAGGCGTGGTCACGCGCACCACGCGCCGGCCGTCGATGAGCTGCTCCTCGACCTGGTCGCCTCCGCCGGGCTGGATGCGCACCGTGGGCTCGCCCGGCTGCTCCGAAGAAACGCCGGGTGGCGGCGGCGGAATCTCGGGAAGGGGTTCGAGCTTGGGCGGCTGCTGTGACCAGGCAGGCAGTACGACGGCAAGCAGGACCGCAGCGAGAAATCGACGCGACATTTGTTGAATTCCTTTACGTGGCGAGTCTAGCAGAAGGTGGCCTCGACGAATTCTGACATAATGCGGAACAGACGCCAGGCTTCGCCTGCTGCGTTCGCCTCCCGCGAGGCGGTGCCAAAAGACTTCGGAATCTTGTCGCTCATAAGTTCCCTTGGAAAAAACGCTGCTGCTGGTTGACGGGTCGTCGTACCTGTACCGCGCCTTCCATGCGTTGCCTGACCTGCGCAACGCGGCGGGCGAGCCCACCGGCGCGATCTACGGCGTGCTCAACATGCTACGGCGCCTCCTCGCTGACTACAAGGCCGACTATCTCGCATGCGTCTTCGATGCGCGAGGCAAGACCTTCCGAGACGAGATGTACGCGCAGTACAAGGCGAACCGGGCGCCCATGCCCGACGATCTCGGCGCTCAGGTCGGGCCGCTCCTCGACGCAATACGCGCCTCGGGCTGGCCTTTGCTGCAGATCGACGGCGTGGAGGCGGACGACGTCATCGGCACGCCCGACCGCGTGACCCTCGTCAACACGATGTCGAACGAGCGCCTCGATCCCGCGGGGGTGCAGGCGAAGTTCGGCGTGCGCCCCGAGCGTATGCTCGATTACCTGACGCTCGTCGGTGATTCCGTGGACAACGTGCCTGGAGTCGACAAGGTCGGTCCGAAGACCGCGGCGAAGTGGCTCGAGCAATACGGCTCGCTCGAGGAGGTGGTGCGGCACTCCGATGAGATCGGCGGCGCGGTCGGCGAAAATCTGCGAAAGGCGCTCGACTGGCTCCCCAAGGCCCAGGCACTGCTCGCGGTGAAATGCGATCTGGAGTTGCCGGTGAAGCTCGAGGAGCTGAAGCTCGGCCCGCGGGACGAGAAGCGCCTCGCCGAACTGATCGCCCATTTCGGATTCAAGAGCTGGCCGAGGGAGGCCGCCAGCGACGCCTCCGCGCCTCCGGCGCCCAGTCCCGCGCCCGTCCGCCCCGACCGCGAGGCACGACGCTACGAGACGCTCGTCGAAGAGGCCGACCTAGCGCGCTGGCTGAAGGTTCTCGAAGCGGCCGAGCTCGTTGCCTTCGACACCGAGACGACGAGCCTCGAACCGATGCAGGCGCGGCTCGTGGGCATGTCCTTTTGCGCGCTTGCGGACCGCGCCGCCTACTTGCCGCTCGCGCACAATTACGCCGGTGCGCCGGGCCAGCTGGGCGTGGAGCGGGCGCTTGCGATGCTGAAACCCTGGCTCGAGAACGAATCCCGCAAGAAACTCGGCCAGAACATCAAATACGACCAGCACGTGCTTGCCAACCACGGCGTCGCTTTGAGAGGCATCGCGCACGACACGCTGCTCGAATCCTACGTGCTGGAGAGCCACGCGCGCCACGACATGGACAGCCTCGCCTCCCGCCATCTCGGGCTGAAAACGCTCACTTACGACGAGGTGACGGGAACGGGCGTCGGGCGCATTCCCTTCGAGCAGGTCGATGTCGCGCGGGCCGCGGCCTACGCCGCGGAGGACGCCGATCTCACGCTCCGGATCCACCATGCTCTCTATCCGAAACTCGAGGCCGCGGAAAGGCTCCTCTACGTCTACCGCTCGATCGAGCTCCCTGCGCGCGAAGTCCTCTTCAGGATGGAGAGGGACGGGGTACTGATCGATGCGGCGCAGCTCGACGCGATGAGCCACGAATTAGGACAGAAAATGCTCGAGCTTGAAGCCAGGGCCCACAAAGAAGCGGGGCAGCCTTTCAATCTCGGTTCGCCGAAACAGATCGCCGAGATCTTCTTCGAGAAAAAAGGGATGCCCGTCATCAAGAAGACCCCTTCGGGTGCGCCCTCGACCGACGAGGACGTGCTGGAGAAACTCGCGCTTGATCACCCGCTCGCGAAGATCCTCCTCGACCACCGCGAAATCTCCAAGCTCAAGTCCACCTACACGGACAAATTGCCGAAGATGGTGAATCCGCGCACCGGCAGGGTGCACACCAACTACGGGCAAGCGACCGCGGTCACCGGGCGCCTTGCATCGAACGACCCCAACCTTCAGAACATTCCCGTGAGGACGCCCGAGGGGCGGCGCATCCGCGAAGCCTTCGTCGCCGCGCCGGGCCACGCCATCGTGAGCGCTGACTATTCGCAGGTCGAGCTGCGCATCATGGCGCACATCTCGGGGGACGAGAACCTGCTGCGCGCGTTCGAGGCGGGGGAAGACATCCACCGCGCCACCGCGGCCGAGGTTTTCGGACGCTCGCTCCAGGAGGTCACACCCGAAGAGCGCCGCTACGCCAAGGTGATCAACTTCGGGCTGATCTACGGGATGTCGGCGTTCGGCCTGGCGCAGCAGCTGGGCCTGGAGCGCGCCACCGCGCAGGCCTACATCGCAAGCTACTTCACCCGCTACCCGGGCGTCGCAAGATACATGGAGGATGTGCGCAAGGCCGCGCGCGACCGGGGCTATGTCGAGACCGTGTTCGGGCGGCGCCTGTGGCTGCCCGAGATCAAGAGCTCGAATCCCGCGCGCCGCGGCGGAGCCGAGCGCGCCGCGATCAACGCGCCCATGCAGGGCACGGCTGCCGACCTCATCAAGCTCGCGATGATCGCCGTGCGGGGGTGGCTGGACCGCGAAAGGCTTTCCACCAAGCTCATCATGCAGGTGCACGACGAGCTGGTGCTCGAGGCTCCGCAGGGCGAGCTTGCCCGCGTGAAGGCCGAACTCCCCGACTTGATGAGCGGCGTGGCGAAGCTCAAGGTACCGCTTGTCGTCGACGTGGGATCGGGAGAGAATTGGGAAAAAGCGCACTGAAGCGCCGACAAGAAAACCCCATCCGGTCGTTACAGAGGAGGACGACGTGATCCCGAATTCCACTCAGGAAGAGAATGCCTCACCCGATGTCATCCGGCACCTCGTGCTGCTCGGTGACGCGCTGCAAAACATCGATCTCGGAAAGGGCCAGGCCGAGAGCGCGCTCGTCCCGCGGCCGCGCAATCCCTGGAAGCTCACCGTTCTCCAGCCGCCCGAGGTCCTGCGGCAGGGGCGGGTGCGGGCGATTCCTGCGGGGGCCACTCATATCGGGATCTGCGTCGACGGCGGCTGGGCGATCGCGACGAGCGGACTGCTGCAGGGCGGTGCGCGGACGATCAGGGAAGCTCTCGACGTTCTGTCGTCGGCCGCCGATGAATTCGAGAGCCTGTTCGCCCGCCTGATCGCCGCCGCCACGGAGGCCGCTGTGCCGACGATCGTGTGCACGCTCGTCCCGGCGCGATATATGGAACCCTCGCAGGAGCGCGTGGCGGCCGCGGCGCTCGCGATCTTCAACGACCGTATCCTGCGGCGTACTATTGCAGCGCGGCTCTCGATCGTGGAGCTGCGCCTGATATGCGACGAGGACAGCGACTACGCGAGCGAGACGCTGCTGTCGCACGCGGGCGTGCGCAAGGTGGCGAACGTGGCCCGCTCGGCGCTCTACGATATCTCGCGCAATCCCGGGCGAACGCGGGTGTATTTCTAGTTCCGCGCGGCTCCGAACACCTTCCTGAGTATCTCCGAGGCTGCGCCGGCGGGATCCCGGCGGATCTTCTTCTCTTCCTCGGCGATCGTGAGGAAAAGGCCGTCGAGCGCTTTGCGCGTGACGTAGTCCTCCAGCTGCGCGTCTTCTTCCTTCACCAGCCCGAGCTTCGCGCCGCTCGCGGCGATCTCGTTGTACTTCTCGGCGAGGTTCACTTTTTGCATCGCCTTCTTGACGATCGGCTGGAATCGTTTGACCAGCGGCTCGGAGCTCGTGCGCTTGAAATACTGGGTCGCGGCATCGTCGCCGCCCGTGAGAATGCCTTTGGCGTCCTGTACGCTCATTTTCTTCGCTGCGTCGACGAGCAGGGTCCTCGCTTCGGGCACCGCGGCCTCGGCCGCGCGGTTCATGCGCAGCACCAGCTCGTCGGCATGCCTGTCCATGCCGATCGAGCGCATCACCGCTTCGAGCCTTCGCAGGGAGGGCGGCAGAGGAATCTTGACGCGATCGTTCCCGAAAAACCCGTTCTCGACACCCAGGCGCGCCACGGCAGCATGGGAGCCTCGGGTCAGCGCCTCCTTGAGCCCGTTGATGGCGTCGCGGTTCGAAATGTCGGCGAGGCCGGCGGCCCACACCGCCGCCGGAACGAGGAACGCGACGAGATATCCAGGAACGCGAAGCAAGAGCTCCTCCTAGTTCACGCCCGCCGCGTGCGCCTGCCGGTCGGCGTGGTAGGAGGAGCGCACCATGGCGCCGATCGCCGCGTGGGTAAAGCCGAGCGCCTGCGCCTCGCGCTCGAACATCGCGAAGACCTCCGGGTGCACATAGCGCGCGACCGGAAGATGGTGCGCGGAAGGCTGCAGGTACTGGCCGATGGTGAGCATGTCCACGCCGTGGGCGCGCAGGTCGCGCATAACCTGGAGGATCTCATCGTCGGTCTCGCCCAGGCCCACCATCAGGCCCGACTTGGTCGGAAGGTGCGGATGGCGCGCCTTGAAATCCGCGAGGAGCTTGAGCGAGTGCAGATAGCTGCCGCCCG
>VBCA01000012.1 GCA_005881575.1 Betaproteobacteria bacterium | reverse complement strand
GTCCCTTCGATCCCGAGGGCGGGCCGATGTTCATCCGGGAGGGAATACGCTCGGTCGAAGATCTCAAGCTCTCCGAGGCGGACAAGCGGAAGATCTATTTCGGAAACGCGATGAAGCTGCTGCGTATGCCGGACCCCAATAAAAAATAAGGGGCCTCGCGGCCCCTTTTCGTTTCGACAGGGAGAACTCTACTTGACAGTCGCGGCGCCCGCTTTGCAGACGACCTCGTCCTGCGAGCCGGTGCCGCCCGAGCAGCCGATGGCGCCGATCAGCTTACCGCCCTCCAGAAGCGGAATTCCGCCGCGGGAACCGATCACACCGTCCAGCGTGATGAGGTAGTTGTTCCCGGCTTGGATGCCGGCCTCGATAGCCTTGGTCTCACGGCGAAACGTCGCCGCGGCGCGTGCCTTGTGCTCCGAAATGGCGATCGACGCCAGCTGGGCGCCGTCCTGACGGGCGAAAGCGACGAGATTGCCGCCCGAATCCACGACGGCGACATTCAGTTTCCAGCCGCGCTTCCTGGATTCGGCTAGGGCCGCGTTGATGGCAGCCTGGGCGTGGTCGAGCGCTATCGGCGCACCGTAGGGGATGTCGTTCGGCATCTTGTCCGGCACGACGTCCATCGGGTTCGGCTGCTGCGCGGCGGCTGCGAGCGCGAACGCCGCAAGCACCGCGGGTACTGCGACTTGAACTACGGATTTCAACGACATGGTGGTTCTCCTCGTTGGTTGAACTGCAGTTTTGACGCGGTTCTGCCCGCGGTGAACATTCGCGGACCGGCTTTCATTCCCTAAGCGAGTGCCGCAATGCCCGCGTTGGCGATCTGCTCGTCCTCGTGAGACTGCACGCCCGAGACGCCGACCGCGCCGACGCACTCGCCGTTCACCGTGATCGGCACTCCGCCCTGCACCGGCAGCACCGGCATGTTGAGCAGGGCGGTGCGGCCGGCCGCGATACGGTCTTCCCAGTTCTTGGTCGTGCGCCGCGACACCGCGGCGCTGCGGCCCTTCCCGACGGCGATCTCGGCGTTCGCCGGCGTGGCGCCGTCCATGCGCTCAAGCCACAGCAGGTGGCCGCCGTCGTCCAGAATCGCGATGACCACGTTCCACTTGTTCTTGCGCGCTTCCGCCTCGCAGGCGGCGCCGATCTTCTTGCAGTCTTCCAGGGTCAGGCAGGGTTTGGTCTTCACTTCGCCGGCTCCGGTCGGTTGTTCAATGCGTTTCGAATCTGCTCCAGCGCAGCCGGGTCTTCGATCGTGGTGAGATCCCCGGGATCGCGCCCTTCCGCGAGAGCCTGGATCGTGCGCCGCAGCGTTTTTCCCGAGCGCGTCTTGGGCAGCAGGGAGACGAAGTGTATCGCCTTTGGGCGCCCGATGGCACCCAGCTGCTTGTCGACGGTCTCCATGACCTCCCTCTCCAGCGCCTTGCGGCCCTCGGCCGAATTCAGCCGCGTCGCATCCTTCGCCACCGCAAACGCGAGCGGCATCTGGCCCTTCAGGGAATCGGCCACGCCCACCACGGCGCATTCGGCGATGTTCGCGTGCATGTTGACCGCTTCCTCGATCTCGCGGGTGCCCAGGCGGTGCCCGGCGACGTTGATCACGTCGTCGGTGCGGCCGAGGATGAAGTAGTAGCCGTCCGCGTCGCGGATGCCCCAGTCGAAAGTCGAGTACACCTGTTTGTTGCGGAACGTGCCGAAATAGGTCTTCACGAAGCGCTCGTCGTCGCCCCACACCGTCGTCATGCATCCCGGCGGCAGCGGCGGCGCGATCGCCACCACGGCTTTCTCGTCCGAGCCGACTTCCGCGGCGTCCTGCTCGCGCAGCAGCTTCAGGTCGTAGCCGTAGACGGGAAAACTCGGGCTGCCGAGCTTGATCGGCGTCTTTTCCACGCCGGGAACCGACGACAGGATCGGCCAGCCCGTCTCGGTCTGCCAATAGTGGTCGACCACGGGTTTCTCGAGCGCCTGCGCGATCCATGCGTGCGTCGGCCCATCGAGCGGCTCACCCGCGAGGAAAAGGTGCTTGAGCGAGCCGAGGTCGTATTTCCTCAGGAAGGCCGGATCGTGCTTCTTCAGCACGCGGATCGCGGTGGGCGCGGAGAACATCACGTTCACCTTGTGGTCCTGCACGATCTTCCACCAGATCCCGGCGTCGGGCCGCACCGGGACGCCCTCGTACAGGATCGTCGTCATGCCTGCGATCAACGGAGCGTAGATGATGTAGGAATGTCCCACCACCCAGCCGATGTCCGAGGTGGTGAACATCGTCTCCCCTGCGCCGCCGCAGTAGATATGCTTCATCGACGCCGCGAGCGCGACGGCGTATCCGCCGACGTCGCGCTGCACGCCCTTGGGCCTGCCGGTCGTTCCGGACGTATACAGGATGTAGGACGGCTCGTTCGATTCGAGCCAGGTGCAGGGGAGCGCCGCGTCGAGATGCTTCGTACGCAGCTCGGCGTAGTCGAAGTCCCGGCCCTGCGTCATGCGCACCGCCCGATCGAAACCGCGCTTGTACAGCACGATCTTCGACGGCGGATGCTTCGCGAGGGCCAGCGCCTCGTCGACGAGTGCCTTGTACAACACCACCTTCCCCATGCGGCTGCCGCCGTCGGCGGTGACCATGAGCTTCGCTCGCGCGTCGTCGATGCGCGCGGCGAGGCTCGCGGCGGCGAACCCGCCGAAGACGACCGAATGGATCGCGCCTATCCTCGCGCAGCTGAGAATGACGAACACCGCCTCCGGGATCATGGGCATGTAGACGACGACCCGGTCGCCTTTGCCGACGCCCAGCGATTGCAGCATCGCCGCCGCGCGCTGAACTTCGAGGTGGAGCTCGCGGTAGCTGAAGCTCCTCTCCTCGCCCGTCTCCGTGGAGATATAGACGAGCGCCTTCTGCTCGCCGCGCGCACCGAGGTGCCGGTCGAGCGCGTTGTAGCACAGGTTGGTTTCCCCGCCGACGAACCACCGGGCGAAGGGCGGCCGGCGGTAGTCGAGCACTTTCCCGGGCGGCCTCTCCCAGTGCACGAGCTTCGCCTGCTCCGCCCAGAAGCCTTCTTTGTCTTCGATCGAGCGTCTGTGGAATTCGCGGTAGGTCGTCATTTCAGGGTCCGGCCTCTCTTGCCCCTGCCGCTACTTCGGCCGGTTCCTGAGCGCCTGGGTGATCTTGTCCAGCGGAAGCTCGACACCGAGGCGCCGGCACACGGCCAGAAGGAAAGGCAGCATGCGCCGCAGCATCTCGCTCGCCGCGTCGCCCAGCCGCTGCGCATCGGCGTGCTCGATGACCTGCACCGCCCGGTCCAGGTCATCCGGCAAGCTCACGGGTTTCAGCGGGCTCGCCTCCTCCGGCTCGGCTGCGCGCTGAAGCTTGCGGCTCGCCGCATCCTGCAGGCGCTGCAGCGCCAGCTTCATGAGCTCCTCGATCGAGGCGACGGCGTCGACTTCGAGCGCCGCAAGACCGAGGCTCGTGCGGATCTTGAGCACCTGCTCGCGGTAGGTGACCTGCGCCTTCTCCAGCTGCTCGTGCATGCGGCGCGCAAAAGCGAGCGCCTGCTGGGAGGAGGTCCCGGGAAAAAGCACTGTGAAGGTCGCCTCGGCGGTGCGCCCCATCGAATCCTCCGCGCGCAGCGTGCCCATCACGAGCTTGGCGACTTTCGCGAGCAGCTGGTCGGCCACCGTTTTTCCGACTTTCTCGGCGATTTCTCCGTAGCTGTCGATGCGGAAGGTCAGGACGGCGAGCGGCCCGCCGTGCCGCCTCGCGTGGGAGTAATGCTTGCCGCCTTCGGTGACGAGGTAATGCGGCGTGAAGGCGCCCGTGACCGGGTCGCGCGTGGCGGTCTGTTCGAGCGCCTGCTTGTTGACGACGAGCTGCTGCTTCGCCTCGACCAGGTGCAGCAGGTTGTCGATGCGCGAGAGGATCTCGGTGCCGTCGGTGGTCTTGGTGATGAAGTCGTTCGCTCCGGCCGCGCGCGCGCGCTTCTTGGTGGCGTCGTCCTCGTCGCCCGAGATCACGATCACGGGCATGCTGCGGATGCGCGGGTCCTCGGACTGGCGGATGCGCTCGAGCAGCGCGAACCCGTCCAGCACCGGCATCTGGATGTCGGAGAACACGACCACGACCGAGGGATCGGTCGCGATCGCCTGCCAGCCGGCCTCGCCGTTCGCCTCCTCCCGGACCTCGAAGCTCTTGCGTATCAGGCGCGCGAGCGTGGTGCGGACGATCTTGGAATCGTCCACCAGCAGCACCCGCTGCTTCGGGATCTGGGTGGAGATGCCGGGAATCGAGCTCATCTCAGGCCGCCAGGTCGACGACGATGCGTCCCCTGGCGGCGCCTTTCAGCAGGCCGTCGAACGCCTGAGGCAGGTCCTCGAACGGGATGGTTCGCGTCATCTCCTCGAGGTGCGCCGGCCGCATGTCCCCGGCGAGCCTCCGCCACACCTCCCGGCGCAGGGGCATGGGCGTGGCTCCGGAGTCGATCCCCAGCAGGCTCACCCCCCGCAGGATGAAGGGCGCTACCGAGGTATTCAGATTCATGCTCGCCGCAAGGCCGATCGAGGCGATGGTTCCGCCCGGCATCATCGTGCTCGCCATCCAGGCGAGCACTTCTCCCCCGAGGTTGTCGACGGCTCCGGCCCAGCTCGCCTTGTCGAGCGGCTTGATTTTCGAAAGATCGAGGTCCTTTCTGGACATCACTTCTTTCGCGCCGAGCCCCTCGAGATAGCCGGCTTCGTTCTCCTTGCCGGTCAGCGCCACCACCCGATAGCCCAGGCGCGAGAGCACGTCGATCGCGATCGAGCCCACGCCGCCGGTCGCGCCGCTCACGATCACCGGACCATTCGCGGGCGCGAGGCCGTTCGCCTGCATGCGCACGATCGCGAGCGCAGCGGTGTACCCGGCCGTTCCGAGCGCCATCGCCTCGAAGAAGTTCATTCCCTTGGGCATGGGGACGACCCAGTCCGCCGGAACCCGGGCGTACTCGGAGTAGCCGCCGTCGTGCGCGACGCCCAAGTCGTAGCTCGTGCAGATCACCGCGTCGCCGCGCGCGAAGCGGGTGTCGGCCGACTCCGTCACCGTCCCCGACAGGTCGATTCCGCCGATGCAGGGGAAGCGGCGGATGATCTTGCCGGCTCCGGTCGCGGCGAGCGCGTCCTTGTAGTTGACGCTCGAGTACGCCACGCGTATCACCACTTCGCCCCTGTCGAGTTCCTCGAGGGAGAGCTCCTCGAAGCCCGCAACGGCCTTTTTCTCGATTTCGCGGATGCGGTAGGCCTTGAATTTCCCCATGAGCGATTATACCGGCGAGCCAGCGCGCTCCCGGCACGCCTTTCAATCGGGGGGGCGCCGGCCCTCGGCGAGATACTGGCGCGACTGCATCTCGAGGAGACGGCTCGCCGTGCGGTCGAACTCGAACACCATGGCGCGAAGCTGCGGGTCGCCTGGGTCCTCCTCGATCTTGAGCAGCTTTTCCGGGGCCGCTTCCGCCGAGACGATGAGCTTGACCCGGTTGTCGTAGAACACGTCGATCATCAGCGTGAAGCGGCGCGCTTCCTCCGACAAAACGAGCCCCATTCGCGGCACCTCGGAGACGATCACGGTGTGGAAGCGCTTGGACAGATCGAGATAGTCGTGCTGCGAGCGGCCCCGGCCGCAGATCACTTTGAAGTCGAACCAGACGACCCCGCCCGCCCGATGGCGATAGCGAATCACGCGGCCTTCCACGTCGAGCTCGTGGAATTCCTCCTCGACTTCGGCGATTTTCCTGAAGGTCTCCAGGAGTGCGCGGTCGGTCTCCTCACCGAGAGGCGCATGGTAGACCTTGACGCCTTCCAGCATGCGCTGGCGGTAGTCCACGCCGCCGTCGACGTGTAGAACGTCGAGGCGCTCCTTGAGAAGCGCGATCGTGGGTAGGAAATTTTCGCGCTTGAGCCCGTCCTTGTACAGATCGTCCGGACGGTAGTTCGAGGTCATGCAGCAGACGACTCCGAGATCCATCACCCGCCCGAGCAGCCGGCCCACGATCATGGCGTCGGCGATGTCGTTCACGTGCATCTCGTCGAAACAGATGAGGCGGTAGCGCTTGGCGATGCGCTCGGCGAGCGCAACCAGGGGATCTTCGCGGCCCTTCAGCTCCTCGAGCTCGCGGTGCACGTCGCGCATGAAGTGGTGGAAATGCACGCGCCGCTTCCTGACCAGCGGCAGGCACCGGTAGAAGCTGTCCATCAGGAAGCTCTTTCCCCGGCCCACCCCGCCCCACAGGTAGACGCCGCGCGGCAGCGGCGGGTGCACCACGAGGCGCTTGAGCGCCGTGCTGCGCCGCGCCTTGTAGGCAGTCCACTCCTCGTAGAGCTGTTGCAGTCGCTCGACCGCCCGCAGCTGCGAGGAATCGCTTTTGAACCCGCGGCGCTCGAGCGCCTCGTGGTAGAGACCGACGACCGACAGGGTCTCCGCGGAGCCCTGCAATTTCTCGGCGGCCTCCGGCGGCCTGTCGCTCATCAGATGTTGAGCGCGCGCCTGTCCACCGCCAGCGCGGCGTCCTTCATGGCCTCGGAAAGCGAGGGATGGGCGTGGCAGATCATGCCGATGTCCTCGCTGCTCGCACGGAATTCCATGGCGACCACCGCTTCGGCGATCAGCTCGGAGGCGAACGCCCCGATGATGTGCACGCCGAGTATCGCGTCGGTCTTCGCGTCGGCGACGAATTTTACGAGGCCGGCGGTGTCGCCGAGCGCCCGCGCCCTGGCGTTGGCCATGAACGGGAAGGTGCCGGCGCGGTAGGCCACGCCCTCGGCCTTCAGCTGCTGCTCGGTCTTGCCCACCCAGGCGATCTCGGGCGTGGTGTAGATCACCCAGGGGATGGTATTGAAATCCACGTGCGGATGCTGCCCGGCGATGCGCTCGGCCACTGCAACGCCTTCCTCCTCCGCCTTGTGCGCGAGCATGGGGCCGCGCACCACGTCGCCGATCGCCCACACGCCGGCGACACTCGTGCGGCATTGCTCGTCCACGGCGACGAAGCCGCGCTCGAGCTTCAGGCCGACTGCTTCGGCGTTCAAGCCTTCGGTGTTGGCGATGCGTCCGATCGAGACGATGAGCCGATCGAAAATCGCGCTCTGCGCCTTGTCCTCCGCGTCGGTGTATTCGACCGTCACGTCCTTTCTCGTCTTCACACCCGTGATTTTCACGCCGAGCTCGATCTTCAGGCCCTGCTTGGTGAAGATCTTCCACGCTTCCCTGGCGATCTGTTCGTCGGCGGCGCCCAGGAAAACCGGCAGCGCCTCGAGGATCGTCAGCTCCGAGCCGAGCCTGCGCCACACGCTGCCCATTTCCAGGCCAATCACCCCGGCGCCGATAACACCCAAGCGTTTCGGCACCTCGGGAATGGCGAGCGCCCCGTCGTTGCTGAGGATCAGCTTCTCGTCGAATGCCGCGCCCGACAGCGTGCGGGGACTGGAGCCGGTGGCGATGATCACGTTGCGCGCAGAGAGCGTCTCTCCGCTCACGGCGATCTCGCAGCCTTCGGGCCCGGCCTTGACGAAGCTCCCGCGGCCGTGGAAGAAGGCGACCTTGTTCTTCTTGAAGAGGTAGGCGACGCCGTCGTTGCTCGCCTTCACGACCTGGTCCTTGCGCTTCTGCATCTGCGCGAGGTCAAGCTCGAGGCCCTTCACGCGCACGCCGTGATCGGCGAAGCCATGCCCCGCCTGCTCGAAGTTCTCCGAGGACTGCAGCAATGCCTTGGAGGGAATGCAGCCGATGTTGGTGCAGGTTCCGCCCAGGGCGGGCTTGCCGTCGGGCGTTTTCCAGTCGTCGATGCAGGCCGTCTTCAGGCCGAGCTGCGCGGCGCGTATCGCAGCCACGTAGCCGCCTGGGCCACCTCCGATCACGACCACGTCGAATGACTGCGCCATTGTGAGTGGCTCAACGTTCGCGTTAACCGGCGCGCCGCGCTTTATAGCGCGTCCGTGGCGAACGCGCTGTTAGACGTCGGGGGCGCTTGTTCTTGAGCACCGACCTCAAAGCCTTGTTGACGGAAGCGGAGGCGCGGAATGCTTTGGCGACGTCGCGTTCCATGACAACGACGTTGGAGCCCTCTTTCAGAAGTCGTTTGTAGTACTTCCCCCTGACAGCCTTCGAGTAGTCGAAGTCGTACTCGGCCCGCATTTGAGCTACATGGTCGGGTCGTTT
This sequence comes from Betaproteobacteria bacterium, assembly GCA_005881575.1. GTDB lineage: Bacteria > Pseudomonadota > Gammaproteobacteria > Burkholderiales > SG8-39 > VBDM01. The sequence goes on along the minus strand of VBCA01000012.1, from coordinate 44,569 downwards.
AGCTTTCATGGCGTTTGCGCTCATGCGCACATCGAATGTGACCTTGTACTTCCTGCGATTGGTCTCCGCCTTCGAACGATCTCATTCGAAGTGCATCGCTTAGCTGTGGGGGCACATGACGGCGTCTAGCGAATGAAATCTGCGGTGGGCCACCCGCCCTTCCTCATAGGTCGAGAAGGAGGCGCGCGGGATCCTCCAGCGCTTCCTTGATCGCCACCAGCGACAGCACCGCTTCGCGGCCGTCGACGATACGGTGGTCGTAGGAGAGAGCGAGGTAGTTGACCGGCCGGATCACGACCTGGCCGTTCTCGGCCACCGGCCGCTCGCGCGTGGCGTGCACGCCGAGGATCGCCGATTGCGGCGGGTTGATGATGGGGGTGGAGAGCATCGAGCCGAACACGCCGCCGTTCGAGATCGAGAACGTTCCGCCGGTGAGCTCATCGATCGTGAGCTTGCCGTCCTGCGCGCGCTTGCCGAAGTCGGCGATTTTCTTCTCGAGGTCCGCGAAGCTCATCTGGTCCGCGTCGCGCAAGATGGGCACGACGAGGCCGCGCGAGCTGCCCACGGCGATGCCGATGTCGAAGTAGCCGTGGTAGACGATGTCGTTGCCGTCGATCGAGGCGTTGACGATCGGATATTTCTTGAGCGCGTGCACCGAGGCCTTGACGAAGAACGACATGAAGCCGAGGCGCACGCCGTGCTCCTTCTCGAAGCGCTCCTGGTATTTCTTGCGCAGCTCCATCACCGGCTGCATGTTGACTTCGTTGAACGTGGTGAGGATCGCGGCAGTCGATTGCGACTGCACCAGGCGCTCGGCGATGCGCGCCCGCAGCCGGCTCATCGCCACGCGCTGCTCGGGGCGGTTCCCGAGAATCTGCTCGGCGCTCACCGGAGCGCTCGGCTGGGGCAAGGATGGCTTCGCCGCAGCAGGCGCCTCTGACGCAGGCGGGCTCGTTGTCCCGAGAACGTCCGCTTTCGTGACGCGGCCGCCGCGGCCGCTTCCGGCAATCGAACCGGTGTCGATGCCCTTCTCTTCGGCGAGCTTTCTGGCCGCGGGCATGGCGGCCGGCGCAGCCGCCAGTTTTGCCGCAGGAGCAGGCGCCGGCTTGGGTTCGGCTTTCGCCGGCGCGGCTGCAGTCGCAACTGAGGCCTTCCCGTCGGTGTCGATGGTCGCGATGACCTCGCCGGCCTTCACCGTGCCGCCGTCGCCCTTGACGATCTTCGAGAGCACGCCGTCCGCAGGAGCCGGAAGCTCGAGCACCACTTTGTCGGTCTCGATGTCGATCAGGTTCTCGTCGCGCTTCACCGCCTCGCCGACCTTCTTGTGCCAGGCGAGCAGCGTGGCCTCCGAAACCGACTCGGAGAGCTGCGGGACCTTGACCTCGATGAGCATGCTCTAGGCTTTCCTGCCGGTTCCCTGGACCGGGCGCACCAGATTATCGGTCAAAGGCCGGAACGCGGCGTCGACCAGCTCCTTCTGCTGCTCGTTGTGAAGCGACTGGTAGCCGACCGCGGGCGAGGCCGAGGACGGCCGCATCGCGTAGCCGAGGATCTGGTCTTCGCGCATGTGCTTGAGAATATAGCGCTGGATCCAGTACCACGCACCCTGGTTAGCGGGCTCCTCCTGGCACCACACGACCTCGGGCGCGCTCTTGTAGAGATTGATCTGCTCCTGGAAGTCCTCCTGAGGGAAAGGATAGAGCTGGGCGATGCGCGCGATCGCGACGTCCTTCACGCCCTTCTCCTTCCGCGCCGCCATCAGGTCGAAGAACACCTTGCCTGAGCAGAAGATCACGCGCTTCACGTCCTGCGGCCGGATGCCCTGGTCCCAGTCGGCGTTGACCGGCTTGAACTTGCTCTCGGCGAATTCCTCGATCGGCGACACCGATTCCTTGTGGCGCAGCAGGCTCTTGGGCGTGAAGATGACGAGGGGCTTGCGGTATGGCCGGATCATCTGCCGGCGCAGCAGGAAGAACATCTGCACCGGGGTCGCCGGCACGCACACCTGTATGTTGTTGTCGGCGCACAGCTGCAGGTAGCGCTCGATCCGGGCCGACGAGTGCTCCGGCCCCTGACCCTCGTAGCCGTGGGGCAGCATCATCACCAGGCCGCAGATGCGGCCCCACTTGACTTCGCCCGCGGCGATGAACTGGTCGATCACCACTTGGGCACCATTCGCAAAGTCGCCGAACTGCGCTTCCCAAACCACCAGCTCGTTCGGCTCGGAGGTCGAGTAGCCGTATTCGAAGCCGAGCACGGCTTCCTCCGAGAGCACCGAGTCGATGATGACGAAGTCGCCCTGGTTGGGAGCGATGTTGTTCAAGGGGACGTAGCTGCCCGAGTCCCATTTCTCGCGATTCTGGTCGTGCAGCACCGCGTGGCGGTGGAAGAACGTCCCTCGCCCGCTGTCCTGCCCCGAAAAGCGCACCGCGAAGCCGTCCTTGAGCAGTGATGCGTAAGCGAGGTTCTCGGCCATGCCCCAGTCGACGGGCAGCTTGCCCTGACCCATCAGGCGGCGATCCGCGATGATTTTCTCCACGCGCGCATGCAGCTTGAAGTTGGGCGGAATGGTGGTGAGCTTCTCCGCGAGCGCCTTGAGATCGGCGAGAGGCAGCGTGGTGTCGTCCTTCTCGTTCCACTTGCTCTTGTTGTACTTGCTCCAATCCACCGCGAAGGGTGGCTTGAAGTTGGAGAGGATCGTCTTGTTCGTGTGGTAGCCGCCGTCGAGCGCCTGGCGGTAGCCGGCGACCATCTTGTCGGCGTCCTCCGGACCGATCAGCCCTTGAGCGAGGAGTCTGTCCGCGTAGAGCTTCCGGGTGCCGGGATGCGCATTGACGATCTTGTACATCAGCGGCTGCGTCACCATCGGCTCGTCCTGCTCGTTGTGGCCGAGCTTGCGGAAGCACACCAGGTCGACCGCGACGTCCTTCTTGAACTTGCTGCGGTAGTCGAGCGCGATCTCGATCCCCATGACGCAGGCTTCCGGATCGTCGCCGTTCACGTGGAAGATGGGCATCTCCACCATCTTCATCACGTCGGTACAGTACAGCGTAGAACGGCTGTCGCGCGGGTCGGAGGTCGTGAAGCCGATCTGGTTGTTGAGCACGATGTGCACCGTGCCGCCGGTGCCGTAGCCGCGCGTGTTCGAGAGGTTCAAGGTCTCCATCACGACGCCCTGCCCGGCGACTGCGGCGTCACCGTGGATCAGCACTGGCAGAACCTGATCGCCGCCGCGGTCCTTGCGGCGGTGCTGGCGCGCCCGCACCGAGCCCTCCACGACCGGGTTCACGATCTCGAGATGAGAAGGGTTGAACGCGAGCGTCAGGTGCATCGGGCCGCCGGGGGTGTTGATATCGGACGAGAACCCGACGTGGTACTTCACGTCGCCTGCGAGGATCGATTCGTCGTGCTTGCCCTCGAACTCGGCGAACAGGTCCTTGGGCAGCTTGCCCAGGGTGTTCACGAGGACGTTGAGCCGACCGCGGTGCGCCATTCCAATGACGAGCTCCTGTACACCGGCGGCGCCGGCGCGCTGCAGCAGGTCGTCGAGCATCGGGATCAGCGTCTCGCCGCCCTCGAGCGAGAAGCGCTTCTGCCCCACGTAGCGGGTGTGCAGGAATCGCTCCAGGCCCTCGGCCGCGGTGAGGCGCTCGAGGATCTGACGCTTGGTATCGGCCGAATACCTCGGCTTGGAGCGGATCGGCTCGAGCCGCTCCTGGATCCAGCGCTTCTCGGCGCGGCTGGAAAGGTACATGTACTCCACGCCCAGGGTGCCGCAGTAGGTATCCCGCAGCGCCTTGATGATCTCGCGGAGCGTCGCCTGCTCCGGTCCGATGAGCGTCCCGGTGTTGTATACCGCGTCCATGTCCGCGTCGCTGAGGTCGTAGTAGGCCGGGTCGAGCTCGGGGATGCGCGGAGGCTCGTGGCGCTTCAAAGGATCGATGTCGGCGACGAGAACTCCGCGGAAGCGGTACTCGGCGATGAGCTGCAGCACCGACATCTGCTTGCGGTCGAGTCCGGCGACGGGAGCCGCGGGGCGCGTTGCGCCCGCCTTGGCGCGCTGGGCGAACGCTTCCACGATGGGCGCGTGCGCGACGTCGCTCGCGCCTCCGCCTTGCAGCCTGTCGAAATACTCGCGCCACTGCTCGCGCACCGATTGCGGGTCGTCGAGATAGGCTTCGTACAGCTCCTCGATGAAGGGCGCGTTGGCTCCGAAGAGATACGAATTGGAGAGGAATTCCTTCATTGCGCTCATGTCAGACCTCCGCGTTGCGGGTCCCGTTTCGAGCGGGCTTTAGCGCCTGTCGATCGGCACGAACTCCCGCCGAGCGGCGCCGGTGTAGAGCTGGCGCGGCCGGCCGATCTTGTATTCCGGGTCGCTGATCATCTCCTGCCATTGCGCGATCCAGCCCACGGTGCGCGCCAGCGAGAAGATGCAGGTGAACATCGATACCGGGATGCCGAGGGCGCGCTGAACGATTCCCGAATAGAAATCCACGTTCGGGTAGAGCTTGCGCTCGACGAAATAGCCGTCCTCGAGCGCGATTTTCTCCAGCGCGAGGGCGAGCTTGAAGAGGCGGTCGTCGTGCAGCCCGAGCTCCTCGAGCACCTCGTGGCAGGTCTCGCGCATGAGCTTCGCGCGCGGATCGTAGTTCTTGTAGACGCGGTGCCCGAAGCCCATGAGGCGCACGCCGGAGTTCTTGTCCTTCGCGCGCTTGATGAAATCGCCGACCTTGGACACGTCGCCTATTTCCTCGAGCATCTGCAGGCAGGCCTCGTTGGCGCCGCCGTGGGCGGGGCCCCACAGAGACACGATTCCCGCGGCGATGCAGGCGAACGGGTTCGCGCCGGAGGAGCCGGCCAGCCGCACGGTGGAAGTGGAAGCGTTCTGCTCGTGGTCGGCGTGCAGGATGAAAATGCGGTCCAGGGCCCTCACCAGCACCGGGTTCGGCTTGTATTCCTCGGCGGGCACGGCGAACATCATGCGCATGAAGTTCTCGGTGTACGAGAGGTTGTTCTGGGGATAGATGAAGGGCTGGCCGACCGAGTACTTGTAGGCCATCGCGACGATGGTCGGCAGTTTCGCGATCAGGCGGAACGCCGAGATTTCGCGGTGCTGTGGGTTACCGATGTCGAGCGAGTCGTGGTAGAAGGCCGACAGCGCGCCCACGACCCCGACCATCACGGCCATCGGGTGCGAATCGCGGCGAAATCCCGTATAGAGCCGCGCCAGCTGTTCGTGCACCATGGTGTGATGGATGACGATGTTGACGAACCCTTCCTTCTGCTTCTTGTCCGGCAGCTCGCCGTTCAGCAGCAGGTAACAGACCTCGAGAAAATCGCAATGCACCGCAAGCTGCTCGATCGGATAGCCGCGGTAGAGCAGCACGCCCGCGTCGCCGTCGATGTAGGTGATTTTCGAGCTGCAGCTCGCGGTGGACAGGAACCCCGGGTCGTAGGTGAATATCCCCGTTTTCGCGTAAAGCGCGCGGATATCGACCACGTCGGGGCCGACGCTGCCCGACAACATCGGAAACTCGATCGACTTGCCTTCCCCGTAGGAAAGCGTGGCCTTTTTCGTGGAACCCATGGTGTTTCCCCCGGTGAATTCGCGCCTTCAGCAATTCCGCAACAATCGGACCACCTCGCCGAGCGCGGGATCGCCGCATTCGCGGCGCCCGCTGACAAGGTCCCAGAGCTCGTCGTCGCCGTAGCCGAGGAGGGTCTTGAAAGCGGCGAGGCGCTCGCCCTCGAGCAGCGCCGCGTGGGCATGCAGGAACCGCTCGAGCACCAGCTCGTTCTCGAGCAGGCCGCGGCGGCAGCTCCAGCGCAAGCGGTTCATCTCGGCATTCGTCATGTTCATACCGAGCGCTTCACCATCAGCTCCTTGATCTTGCCGATCGCCCGGGTCGGGTTGAGGTTCTTCGGGCAGGCATCCACGCAGTTCATGATGGTATGACAGCGGAACAGGCGATAAGGGTCCTCGAGGTCGTCGAGCCGCTCAGCCGTAGCCTGATCGCGGCTGTCGGCGATGAACCGGTACGCCTGCAAGAGGCCGGCCGGCCCCACGAACTTGTCCGGATTCCACCAGAACGACGGGCAGGAGGTCGAGCAGCACGCGCACAGGATGCATTCATAGAGGCCGTCGAGCTCGTCGCGCTCCTCGGGGGACTGCAGCCGCTCCTTTTCCGGCGGAGGGTCTGCGTTGATCAGGTAGGGCTTGATCGAGTGGTATTGCTTGAAGAACTGGGTCATGTCGACGATCAGGTCGCGGATCACCGGCAGCCCCGGCAGGGGCCGAAGTTCGACGGGCTCCTTCAAGTCGGAGAGCTTGGTGATGCATGCGAGCCCGTTCTTGCCGTTGATGTTCATCGCGTCCGAGCCGCACACGCCTTCGCGGCAGGAGCGGCGCAAGCTCAAGCTGTCGTCCTGCTCCTTGATGCGCACCAGCGCATCAAGGAGCATGCGGTCGTGCGGATCGAGCACGACCTCGTAGTCCCGCATCGCCGGCTTTTCGTCCTTGTCCGGGTCGTACCGGAAGATCCTGAAACGCATCGCTTCCCCCAGTTCGCGTGGTCAGTAGGTCCGTACCTTCGGCTCGATGGTCCGAGCGGTCAGCGGCTTCATGTGCACCGGCTTGTATTCCAGCCGGTCGCCGTCCTTGTACCAGAGCGTGTGCTTGAGCCAGTTCGAATCGTCGCGGCTGTGATGGTCGGCGCGGTCGTGCGCGCCGCGCGACTCGCGCCGCGCCTCCGCGGAGACCATCGAGGCGCGCGCCGCCTCGATCAAGTTGTCGAGCTCCAGGGCCTCGATCCGCGCGGTATTGAACACGCGGCTCTTGTCCTTGACCTGGGTGCGGCTCGCGCGGTCGGCGATTTCCCGGATTTTCTTCACGCCCTTGGCGAGCATGTCCGGAAAGCGGAACACGCCGCAGTGGGCCTGCATGGTGCGGCGAATCTCCATGCCGACCTCGGCGACCGACTCGCCGTTCGTCTGGCCGTCGAGCCGCGCGAGGCGCGCCTCGGTCCGCTCGGCCGCGTCCTTGGGCAAGTCCTTGCGCCCGGGATTCTCCTGCAGGAATTTGATGATCGATTCCGCAGCCGCCTTGCCGAACACGAGCAGGTCGGTGAGCGAATTCGTTCCGAGGCGGTTCGCCCCGTGGACCGAGGCACAGGCGCACTCGCCCGCCGCGTAGAAGCCGGGCACCACCGCTTCGGGGTCGCTTCGCCCATTCGAAAATGCGGGGACGACGACCTCGCCGCGGTAGTTCGTCGGTATCCCTCCCATCATGTAGTGCACCGTCGGCACCACCGGGATCGGATCCTTCACCGGGTCGATGTCGGCGAATTTCTTCGCGATCTCGCGGATCCCCGGCAGGCGCTTCTCGATGACCTCCGGGCCGAGATGGTCGAGTTTCAGCAGCAGATAATCGCCGCGCGGCCCGGCGCCACGGCCTTCCTTGATCTCGGTCGCCATGGCGCGCGAGACGACGTCGCGCGAAGCGAGGTCCTTCAGATTCGGCGCATAGCGCTCCATGAAGCGCTCGCCGCCCTTGTTGAGCAGGTAACCGCCCTCCCCGCGCACGCCTTCGGTGATCAGGACGCCTGCGCCCGCGACACCCGTCGGGTGAAACTGCCAGAACTCCATGTCTTCGAGAGGGATGCCGGCACGCGCCGCCATGCCGAGGCCGTCCCCGGTGCAGATGTACGCGTTGGTCGTGGAGGAGAAGATCCGCCCCGCCCCGCCGGTCGCGAAAAGCGTCGCGCGCGCGTGCAGGACCATCACTTCGCCGGTTTCCATCTCGAGCGCGGTCACGCCCAGCACCTGGCCGCTCGCGTCTCTTAGGAGGTCGAGCGCCATCCATTCGACGAAAAACTGCGTGCGGGCCCGGACGTTCCTCTGATAGAGCGTATGCAGCATCGCGTGGCCGGTGCGGTCCGCTGCGCAGCAGGAGCGTTGCACCGGACGCTCGCCGAAATTCTGCGAATGACCGCCGAAGGGCCGCTGGTATACCGTGCCGTTCTCGTTGCGATCGAACGGCATGCCGAAGTGCTCGAGCTCGTACACGAGCTTGGGCGCTTCGCGCACCATGAATTCGATCGCGTCCTGGTCGCCGAGCCAATCGGAGCCCTTCACCGTGTCGTACATGTGCCACAGCCACGAGTCCTCGCCCATGTTGCCGAGCGCCGCGCCGATCCCGCCCTGCGCCGCGACCGTGTGCGAGCGCGTCGGGAATACCTTGGAAAGCACCGCGACGCTCAAGCCCGCTTCCGACAACTGCAGCGCGGCGCGCAGGCCGGCGCCGCCCGCGCCCACCACGACCGCATCGAAGCTGCGCCTTGCGACCGCCACTTCAGATTCTCCAGAGGATCTGCATCGCCCAGCCGGCGCATCCGACGAGCCATAGGATCGTCGCGACCTCCAGCGCAAGGCGCAGCCCCGTGTGCTTGACGTAATCCATCCAGACATTGCGCATGCCGATCCAGGCGTGGATCAGCACGCTCGCGACGAGCAGGAAGGTCGCGAAGCGCATCCACCCTTGAGCGAACAACGCCTTCCACCCCGCGTAACTCATCGGCCGGGGCCAGACGACGAGGAAGATCACCGTGTAGCCGATCATCAGCAGCGCGGTGATGCGCTGCGCGAGCCAGTCCTTCAGACCATAGTGCGCGCCGACGATGATGCGGTTCACCATATCCGCACCGCGATCGAGGCGGTCAGCGCGAGGCTTGCGATGAACACCGCAAAGGCGCTGCGCCTGGCCGTACGCAGGCTCGTGCCGATGTCTACGTCGAGGAACAGGTGCCGGATCCCCGCGCACATGTGATGCAGGAGCGCCCAGATGGACGCGATCACCAGGAGCTTGGCGATCGGAGCACGCAGGAGTCCGGCCGCCTGCGCGTAGCCGCTTTCGGAAGCGAGGCTCAGGTCGAGCAGGTACAGAAAGGCGATGAGCCCGAGGAAAAGCACCACACCGCTGACGCGATGAAGAATCGAAACCAGACCCGGGAGAGGGAGATTGAGAGGACTGAGGTTATACCAGAGGGGACGCTTTTTTTTCGCCGTCAGATCAGGCATGTAAAGCAATCCTTCCGAAACGCTTGGGCTGATTTGGAATCTTGACGGGAGTCAAGATTATAGCAGGCTTCGACTCGCTCTTGTGCTGCGCAAAAGCGCCAAGCCGGATATATTCGGGCTTCTCCAGGAGAGTCTCACCATGTCCAACAAACCCATTCGTGTCGCGGTGACGGGCGCCGCCGGCCAGATCGGCTACAGCCTGCTCTTCCGCATCGCGAGCGGCGAAATGCTGGGAAAGAACCAGCCGGTGATACTGCAGATGCTCGAGATTCCCGACGAGAAGGCGCAGAAGGCGCTGAAGGGCGTGATGATGGAGCTCGACGACTGCGCTTTCCCGCTGCTGCACGCCATGGTCCCCACCGCCGACCCGATGGTGGCGTTCAGGGACGTGGAAATCGCGCTCCTCGTCGGCGCCCGTCCGCGCGGGCCGGGCATGGAGCGCAAAGACCTGCTCGAAGCGAACGGCAGGATCTTCGCGCCGCAGGGCAAGGCGCTCGACGCAGTCGCGAGCCGCAAGGTCAGAGTGCTGGTGGTCGGCAACCCCGCCAACACCAACTGTCTCATCGCCATGAAAAATGCGCCGGGCCTCAAAGCCACGCAGTTCACCGCGATGATGCGCTTGGACCACAATCGCGCCGTCGCGCAGCTCGCGCGGAAAATCGGCAAACCCTTGAGCTCGATCCGCAAAGTCACCGTCTGGGGAAACCACTCGGCGACCCAGTACCCCGACGTATTCCAGGCGGAGTGCGGCGGCAAGAAAGCCTGGCCGATGATCAACGACAGGGATTGGCTGGAGAAGACTTTCATCCCGACGATCCAGAAGCGAGGCGCGGCGATCATCGAGGCCCGTGGGCTGTCTTCCGCCGCGAGCGCGGCGAACGCCGCCATGGATCACGTGCGCGACTGGATCCAGGGCACGCGCCCCGGCAACTGGGTCAGCATGGGCGTCCCCTCGGACGGGAGCTACGGCATTGCCGAAGGCGTGATCTACGGCTATCCGGTGACTTGCCAAGGCGGCAGATACAAGATCGTCAAGGGCATCCCGGTGAACGAATTCAGCCGCGCCAGGATGGACGCGACCCTGAAGGAACTGCACGAAGAGCGAGAAGGAATCGGGCCCCTCCTGGGTTAGGATTGAGGATGGCCATCATGTCGCCGGGAGCAAAATTCCGCGCCGCGATGAAAGCGGAGAAGCCGCTGCAATGCGTGGGCGCGATCAATGCCTATCACGCGCGCCTCGCCGAGCGCACCGGCTACCAATCCGTCTATCTCTCGGGCGGAGGAGTCGCAGCGGGCTCCCTCGGGCTCCCCGATCTGGGCATCAGCAATCTCGAGGACGTGCTGATCGAAGCGCGCCGCATAACCGACGCCTGCTCCCTCCCGCTGCTGGTCGACGTCGATACCGGTTTCGGCGCGAGCGCCTTCAACATCGCGCGCACCGTCAAGTCGCTGATCAAGTCGGGCGCCGCCGCGATGCACATCGAAGACCAGGTCGGCGCCAAGCGCTGCGGGCACCGCCCGGGAAAGGAACTCGTGTCGAAGGAGGAAATGGCCGACCGCATCAAGGCGGCGGTGGACGCGAAGACCGATCCGGACTTCGTGGTCATGGCGCGCACCGACGCGCTCGCGGTCGAGGGCCTGGAGCGCGCGATCGAGCGGGCGCTCGCCTGCGTGGACGCGGGCGCGGATGCCGTTTTTCCCGAGGCTATAACTGAGCTTTCCATGTACCGCAAGTTCGCCGATGCGGTGAAGGTGCCGGTGCTCGCCAACATCACGGAATTCGGCGCGACGCCGCTTTTCACGCTGCAGGAGCTGCGCTCGGCCGGTGTCTCGATCGCGCTCTATCCCCTCTCGGCGTTCCGCGCCATGAACGCGGCGGCGCTCAAGGTCTACAACGCGATCCGCAAGGAAGGAACGCAGAAGAGCGTCATCGACCTGATGCAGACGCGCGCCGATCTCTACGAGACCCTCGACTATCTCGCCTACGAGCGCAAGCTCGACCAGCTGTTCGCCAAAGAGAAAACGAGATGAGCGAGGGCGCAGCGGCACCGAGGCCCAAGAAGTCGGTTGCGCTCTCCGGAGTTCCGGCCGGCAACACCGCGCTGTGCACGGTCGGCCGCAGCGGCAACGATCTGCATTACCGCGGCTACGACATTCTCGATTTCGCCGATGAGGCCGAGTTCGAGGAAGTCGCCCACCTGCTCGTTCACGAGAAATTGCCGACCGCGGCGGAGCTCGCGGCGTACAAGGCGAAGCTCAAGGGGCTGCGCGGGCTGCCGGCAGCGGTCAGGTCTGCGCTCGAAGCCGTGCCGGCCTCGGCGCACCCGATGGACGTGATGCGCACCGGGGTGTCGGCGCTCGGCACCGTGGAGCCTGAAAAGGACGACCATCCCCTCGCCCGCGCAAAAGACATCGCCGACCGGCTGATGGCGTCGCTCGGCTCGATGCTGCTCTATTGGCACCACTTCAGCCGCGGGCGCAGGCGCATCGAGGTCGAGACCGACGACGATTCGATCGGCGGGCACCTGCTGCACCTGCTGCACGGCAAGCCACCCTCGGCCGATTGGGTGCGCGAGATGCATACCTCGCTCATCCTCTACGCGGAGCACGAGTTCAACGCCTCGACCTTCACTGCCCGAGTCATCGCCGGCACCGGATCGGACATCTACTCGGCGATCTGCGGAGGCATCGGCGCCCTGCGCGGCCCCAAGCACGGCGGCGCGAACGAGTTCGCTTTCGAGGTCTTGTCGCGCTACTCCGATCCCGGCGAGGCCGAGGCCGACATCATGCGCAGGCTGCGGGGCAAGGAGATCGTCATCGGCTTCGGTCACCCCGTCTACACGACGGGCGATCCGCGCAACAAGGTGATCAAGGAAGTCGCCCGGCGCCTGTCGAAGGCCCAAAAGAACATGAAGCTCTTCGACATCGCCGAGCGGATCGAGCAGGTGATGTGGCGGGAAAAGAAGATGTTCGCCAATCTGGACTGGTATAGTGCGGTCTCGTATCACATGATGGGTGTCCCCACCGCGATGTTCACCCCGATTTTCGTCATCTCGCGCACTTCGGGCTGGTCGGCTCACATCATCGAGCAGCGAATCGACGGTAAAATCATCCGTCCCGGCGCCGTCTATACGGGCCCCGAGGACCGGCGATGGGTGCCTCTCAAGGAGCGCCGGTGACACTGAGATGAAGGAGCAAACCGCCATGAAGGCATTGAGGCTCGCATTCCTCGCCGCGCTCGCCGGCCCATGCGCCGCGGCTGCTTCGCCGGCGGGGGACATCGCCGGCACCTGGGAATGCCGGCAGCCCGGGATCGAATACCGCAACAAGCCCCCCATTCTCTACGTCGCCGAAACGGGCGGCGAGCAGTCGCAGGTCACGATCGAGGTAGACGGGTTCGCGCGCGAAATCTACGGGCGCTCCGAAATCGCCGCCGACCAGGGCGGCTGGTGGAAGGTCAAACCGGCGCAAGGTCAGGAATTCATGATCCGCCCCGACGCCAGCGCGAAGCAGCGCACGCCCGCGATGGGCCTGCGTTTCGCGGATTCGAAAAGCGAGTATCGCTGCCTGCGGCTCCCGCCGTCGGGCGTGCCGAGCGCGGTGATACCGCTCGCCCCGGCCGACGAGCAAAGCGCTCCTCCGCCCGTCATCGACCTGGGGGCACCGCCTGAGCCCGCGCAGAGCGAAGGGGACGCGCCCAAAAAAGAGTAGTGATGCCAGCGCCCGTTTCCAATGTCCGTCCCAGACCGGACAAGGTCCTCGTCGACATCGCCGATTACGCCAGCAAGTCCGAGATAGGGGGCGCGGAAGCCTACGACACCGCACGGCTGTGCTTGATGGACACGCTCGGCTGCGGCTTGGAGGCGCTCGAGTATCCCGCGTGCACCAAGCTTCTCGGGCCCCTCGTTCCGGGAACGGCGGTCGCCAAGGGCGCGCGCGTCCCCGGCACGCGCTTCGAGCTCGATCCGGTGCAGGCGGCCTTCAACATCGGGGCGATGATCCGGTGGCTGGACTTCAACGACACCTGGCTCGCGGCGGAGTGGGGCCACCCCTCCGACAATCTCGGCGGAATTCTCGCGGTCGCCGACTGGCTTTCGCGCAACGGCGCGCCCCTCGTCATGCGCGACGTGCTCACCGCGATGATCAAGGCGCACGAGATCCAAGGAGTGATCGCGCTCCAGAACGGCTTCAACCGCGTCGGCCTCGATCACGTGGTGCTGGTGAAGGTCGCCTCCACCGCGGTGGTCTCGAACCTTCTCGGCCTTTCGCGCGAAGCGATCATCAACGCCGTCTCCCACGCCTGGGTGGACGGCCAAGCCTTGAGGACTTACCGCCACGCTCCCAACACCGGCTCGCGCAAATCCTGGGCCGCGGGCGATGCGACATCGCGCGCGGTGCGCCTCGCCCTGATCGCCAAGACCGGGGAGATGGGCTATCCGTCGGTGCTCACCGCCAAGACCTGGGGCTTCTACGACGTGCTCTTTCGCGGCAAGCCTTTCCGGTTTCCGCGGCGCTACGGCTCCTACGTGATGGAGAACGTGCTGTTCAAGATCGCCTTCCCGGCCGAATTCCACGCGCAGACCGCGGTGGAATGCGCGATGAGCCTGCACGAAGAGCTGAAGAAGCTCGGCCGTAAGGTCGAAGACATCAAAAAGATCAGCGTCCGCACCCAGGAAGCTGCGATCCGCATCATCGACAAGAAGGGACCGCTCAACAACCCGGCCGACCGCGACCACTGCATTCAGTACATGATCGCCGTGCCGCTGATCCACGGCCGGCTCACCGCGGCCGACTACGAGGACGATGTGGCCTCGGACAAGCGCATCGACACGCTGCGCGCGAAAATGTTCTGCTTCGAGGACAAGAAGTTCACCCGTGACTACCACGACCCGGCAAAGCGCTCCATCGCCAACGCGCTCACCGTGACGTTCAAGGACGGGAGGAAGCTCAAGGAAGTCGTCTGCGAATATCCCATCGGGCACCGCCGCCGGCGCAAGGACGGCGTCCCGCTGCTGGAGGCGAAGTTCCGCAGCAATCTCGCCCGCCGCTTTCCGAAGGAACGGCGCGAGGCGATTCTCCAGTTGTGCCTGGATCAAGGCCGCCTGGAATCGACGCCGGTCAACGAGTTCGTCGATCTATTTGTAGTCTGAAAGACAGCGCCAGGTGTCCTCTGCAAATGACGCCAGCGATCGCCTGATCGCGCGGGGGAACGAGGCGGAGAAGGACGGCAAGCTGGTCGAGGCGTGCGAGCTGTATCGCAAGGCCGTGCAGGCGGCGCCCGGTTATGCTAAAGCGCATCTCAACCTCGGCATAGGCTTGGAGGCCACCGGTAACGTCGACGGTGCCATGGGGCAATACGAGGCGGCGCTAGTGATCGATGCCGCGGATATCTACGCCAACTACAATTTCGCCAAGCTGCTCTATGCGCGTGGAGATCTGGCGCGCGCGGAGCCGCTGCTCAGGGCCGCCCTGGAGAGCAAGCCTGACTTTACGGAAGCCCAAGTCGTGCTCTCCAACGTGTACGACGCGCAGGGAAACCTTTCCGCCGCGGCCCGCGCGCTGGAGGCGGCGCTGAAGCGGCGGCCGGACTATGCGGGCGCCTGGAATAACTACGGGGTCGTGTTGTCGAAGCTGGGACGGCTGGCCGAGGCGGAAACGGCTCTGCGGCGCGTGACGGAACTCGACCCAAGCTTCCTGCCGGCGCATTATCTCCTGGGCAACATCCTCGCCGAGCAGGGCCGTGGCGCCGACGCAGTTGCGTGCTACCGCAGGGCCATCGAGCTCCGGCCCGAATTCCCGGAAGCCCACGCCAACCTGGGGTGCGCCCTGAAGGAACTGGGCAGGCTGGACGAGGCCGTTGCCTCCTGCCGGGAGGCCCTCCGGCTGAAACCCGACTATGCCGAAGCGCACTACTATCTCGGCGTCGTCTATCGCGATCAGGTGCGGCGCAGCGAGGCCCTCGCCTGCTTCGATAGAGCTCTCGAGCTCAGGCCCGATCTGGCCGATGCACATTACGGCCGGGGACACGTTTTCTGCGATGAAGACCGTTGCGACGAGGCTCTCGCTTGCTTTGAGAAGGCGGCGGCGCTCAATCCGGAACATACCCTGGCGCGCTGGTCGCTCGCCATGGCCCAACTGCCGGCAGTCTTTCCGCTCGACGCCGACCCGATGCGCCACCGGGCTGCGTTCTCGTCCGAGCTGGGCAATCTGGAACGCTGGTTTGACGCGACGCGCATCGCCGAAGGCTACAAAGTCGTCGGCAATCAAACGCCGTTCTTCCTCGCGTATCAGGAGGAGAACAATAGGGATTTGCTGGAACGCCACGGCAGGCTCTGCGCCCGGTTGATGGCTGATTGGCTCGATCGACAAGCCATTCCTCGCGCGAAGAAACCCGGCCCCGCCGGCGCCATCCGCGTCGGGGTGGTTTCGCAGTATTTCCGCAGCCACTCGGTCTGGAACGCAATCGTCAAAGGCTGGTTCGAGCGGCTCGATCGAAAACGTTTCGAGCTTCTTGCGTTCAACCTGGGAATCGGCGAAGACCACGAAACGCAATTCGCGAAGTCCCGTGCAGCGCATTTCGAACAGGGGACGAGGAGCTTGCGGCAGTGGATGGATGCCATCACGGAGCAGCGGCCCGACGTTCTCATCTATCCCGAAATCGGGATGGACGCGTCGACCTTGAAGCTCGCCAGTCTGCGCCTGGCGCCGGTTCAGGCAGCGGCCTGGGGACACCCCGAGACAAGCGGTCTACCGACCATGGACTATTACCTGTCCGCTGAAGATCTTGAGCCGGCCGATGCACAAGAGAATTACACCGAGCGGCTCATTACCCTGCCGCATCTCGGATGCTGTTGCCAGCCCTCGCGGGTCGTCGCGACCAAACCCGACCTCGCCGGTCTGGGGCTAGATGCGCAATCGCCGCTGCTGCTTTGTCCCGGCGCCCCGTTCAAGTACGCGCCTCAACACGACCGGGTGCTGGTCGAAATCGCCCGGGGATTGGGCGGCTGTCGATTCATTTTCTTCACGCACTGGAATCCCATCTTGTCGGAGAAGCTGCGGCGGCGGCTCGAAGCCGTGTTTGCGAGGAACGGGCTTGATTTCGACGATTTCGTAACCTTCATTCCATGGCAACGAGGGCCGGAATTCTACGGCTGGCTGCGGCGCGCAGATGTCTTTCTGGATACGATCGGTTTTTCCGGGTACAACACCGCGATGTTCGCCGTGGAGTGCGGGCTGCCGATCGTGACGCGGGAAGGCCGTTTCATGCGCGGGCGGCTGGCGAGCGGCATCCTGAAGCGGATCGGATTGTCGGATCTGGTTGCGCAGACGGATGAGGACTATGTCGCGCTCGCGGTCAAGCTGGTCCGGGACGCCGGCTATCGCAAGCAGGTCAGCGAGCGTATTGAAAACTCCCGCCCTGCTCTATTCGATGACGTTGCAGTCATCCGCGCGCTGGAAGATTTCCTCATCAGCGCGTCAAGGACCGATGCCCGCACGCGCTAGGACGTACTGCCGTAGCATCCTGGTGAAACGAGCGCGAAGTGCGGGACTGGGCCAGTTATTTGGGTTTGTGTTGTTTCTTTCGCTGTTAGACCCACGCATCAGACCAACCAAAGAAACCAGACCCAACAACGGATGACGGCGTCGGATCCTTATTTGGCGGTGATACGTATGCGTGCGACATCGGCGGGGGCGCTGCACGTTGATTTGCCGTAACAGGATTGCACAGTCACGTCCCACGGTCCTTCATGGTCGGCGCCCGCGTCCCTGCAGGACACCTTCGTTGTATCTGCGGGGATGAACCGCACGGTTTCCTTCGCCTGCATGCTCTGGTCAATCACTGTGAGTTGATACCCGGTGACTTTCGAGTCGCTCGTCTTTTCCCACGTGATGTTGCAAAGCGGTCCTACGGTTGTCCGCTCTTGCTTCAGTAGGGTACAGCCGACGCTTACTAGCAGCGAGATCATGAGCAGCACTTGAACCCGTAAGTGTCTTGCCAACGGTGTGGTTGTTTTCATCAGCCGCCTCAGGGAGACAGACTCAAGGAGAGAGAGTAGGACAGACAGAGAGAGTGGGTTGGCCTGCTGCAGGTGGGGTTGAGGCTACAGGATATAGAATAGGAAAGTCAATCCGTCGCTGAAGCTAAGGCGGCAGCGTCACCATGAGCCGCTCGGAGGAGTCGGCCCTTCATACAATCTAAACATCCTTGCAGCATTCTCGGCATTCGCTCCCTGTTCCGCGCGGATACTCCGTGCTCACTTCATTCTTCACTCGCCTCGCTGCAGTGGCAGTGCTCGCTGCGGTGCCCTCTCGCCTCGCTGCAGTGCCTTCGCTTCCAGAATGAGAATGGGCGGGTCGTCATGAAGACCAGCGTAGCCCTCACGCTCGCGCTCCTCCCCGGCCTCGTCAGCATCGCGCACGCGCAAATCGACCACGCCTTGGAAGCCGCCGCAACGGAGAAGGTGCGCGTGGTGCACCTGTCCACCTACCTGTTCGAGAATCCCTACACCGACGTCCAGGCCAGCGATCTGAGCGACGGCCGCACGGCCGTCTGGGTCTCCGTCCTGGATCGGGACTCGGGCGCGTTCCTCTCGGAGTGGACCGCGTGGCTGGGGCCGGACGATCTGATCGTCAATCCCCAGGGCACCGCCGCCACGCTGCGCTTCCGTGGGGTGGATCTCACGTGGACGGCCACCTGGCAGCAGACCGTCAAAACCAGTTCCTCGTATGCAACCGAGGTGATCCGGCCCTCCGGCACGACGTTCTCGAAACACGCCGACCACTCCACGGCCAACGACGCGCTGGTCAAAGGCGTCGTGGACGGCCGAGTCGTTGATACGACAGCGATGCCCTTCACCGCTACGATCACCCGCAGCTCGGGGCGCTCCGTGACGCGCTAGCGACCCGGTGGGGGCTTGGGCCGCCGGGTGAACGGCTGCGTGAGCCCCACCAGAAGGCCTTGAGGATCGAAGTGAACGGGTCCATCAGCGGATCGCCGCGCTCCCTTAGCTACTCCGGCTGGCGCGCGTCACGGCCGCCGATAGTCGACGCCGTATTTAGCGTAAATGCCGGCGATCGTGCCGTCGGCAATCAGTGCGCTGACTGCTGCGTTGACCGCTTCCACCAGCGGCGCATCGGCTCGCCTCAGGCCGACCGCGACCACCCATTTCAGCTCGGGTTCCGAATCCTCTGCGTGGACGAGCGCTAACTTGCGGTGAGCATTGCTGTGGTTGTAGTACCCGATGGAGGCCGGCGAAATGGCTGCTGCGTCCACGTCGCCTTTCGCGACGGCTTCGCACATGTCGTCCTCGAACCCGAACGGCACCATTCGCGCGGGCGTCTTACTGACGATCAGGCTCGCAAGCGAGTTCATCATCACGCCGACGCGGGTCCCTGCCTTCAACTCGCGATAGCTCGCGACTGTCGGCCGACCCGGTGCGAATGCGAGCGCGACGCCGCCGGTCTGATACGGCAGCGAGAGCTTGATCGCCGGTCCCTGGACCTCCGGGCTCGCGATCGTGTCCATCAGCATGTCGCAGTCCACCATCGCGGCGCGCATGCGCGGAACGATCCAGTCGATGTGCAGGCGCACGACCAGCCGCTGGGCGATCGCCCGGGCAATTTCGATCTGGAAGCCGGGCGTCTCGGGTCGATTGGCGGCGTAGGGGAGCGCATTGGGATTCGCGCAGACGGAGATCTCCCCGCGCGTGCGGATTTCCTCGTACGGACGCGCGTGCGCGAGCGGCGCCGACGTCATCGCGCCCAAGGCCGCCGATGCAGCCAGCACGACGATGCCCGGTCGTACAGCGCGCTTCATCTCGGCCCTTCTCGCATCAAGGCTTGAGACCGCGAATATAACCGACGATCGCTTTCAACTGTTCGTCGTTGAAGGCGGATCCGAAGGCAGGCATCTGGCCCGGCTTGCCGTTCCTGATGCGCGCGATGATCTCGCCGTCGGCGAGTTGGGTATCCGCGAGCTTCGGCCCCTTGCCCGCCTCGCGTCCGCCCTTGAGGTGGCACCAGCCGCAAGTCGACGCGAACAGCTGATTGACGTCGAAGTCGCTTGCGGGACCCGTGGCTGACGGACTTGCCGGCGCGGTGCTCGGGTTGTCGTTCGTGCCCGGTGTGTGTCGTCCCGACTGCATTGGGCCGGGTTTGTCGGCCACCTGCGGCCAGACGCTCCCGCAAAGACAGAGCAAAGCGAACAGCAATGCAACAGGGAGACGCGTCGCGTCCTCCCCGTGTGCCTGGCCGTTCGTCAATTACGGCAACGCAAACACTTTGAGCACGCCAGAGTCCTTCGGCATCTGCGCAAATACCCCACCGAAGAACGACGGGTAATCATCGCCGGCGAGGCCGCCCCAGCCGGTTGCCACGGCGATGTACTGCTTGCCCTTCGCCCGATAGCTGATGATCCCGCCGTTGTGGCCCTGCCCGTTGTTGTGTTTCCACAGTTCCTTGCCGGTGCGCGCGTCGTACGCCCGCAACCAGCCGCGCGGGTCGGGCACGAACAGCAAGTCCCCGCCAGTCGACAGCAGGCTCGCGAGCGGCGGCTCGGGGAACTTGACCTCCCAAGTCAGTTTGCCGGTGATCGGGTCGCGCCCCGAGACGTGGCCGTGCGCCTTGTCGCCCTTCGGATTCGTAATGTTGAAGTTCGCCCCGATGTTGAGCTGCGCCATCGGCTCGAGGATCGGCGTCGTCTTGACGATCTCGAGGTCCATGCACCACTCGTTGCCGACCTTGTAGAGCAACCCCGTCTTCGGATTGTAGGAGCCCATGTTCCAGCTCATGCCGCCGGCGATGAACGGGCACAGGTTCTCGTGCTTGCCCGCGGTCATGTCACGGCGTCCCACCAACTCGCCGTTCGGTTTGATGTCCTGTACGAAGTTGATGTTCTTTATCAGCCGCCAGACGTTTTGGACCTTGGCATTGCGATCGTACACCCACACGAAACCGCTCTTGCTCGGATGGACGACGTACTTCTTGCCGCCGCGCTCGAGCATGATGAACTCGCCGGTCGCGCTGTCGAAATCCCACGCGTCGTGGGGCACCTCCTGGTGATAGCCCTTGAGCTTTCCGGTGTCCGGGTCGAGCAGGATGACCGAAGTCGTGTAGAGATTGTCGCCCGGGCGGGCGCCGGCCGTCTTCCAATCGGGTCCCGACCAGTCGTAGAGCGGCGCCGGGTTGGCAGTCCCCCACCACACCGTATTGGTGTCGGGGTCATAGCCGCCGGCCATCCAGCCGCCGCCGCCGCCGGTCCGCCACGAGTCGTTGAGCCACGTATTGCGCGCGTCGCCGTTGTTTTCCTCGCCCCCGGCGGTGTAGAACCGCCACAGCTGCTTGCCGGTGTTCGCGTCCACGCCGAAGATCGGCCCACGGTCGGGCCACTCGCCGCCCTGCGCGCCGACGATGACCTTGTCCTTCACGAGCAGCGGCGCGCCGGTAAACCCGACCGTCAGCTTTTCCGAGTTGACCAGCTTCGTTTCCCACTTGAGCTTGCCGGTCTTCATGTCGATCGCCGCCAGCTTGCCGTCGAGCGTACCCATGTAGACGTTGCCGTAGCCGAGCGCGATGCCGCGGTTGTACGGCGAATGCGTCTGCTTGGCGACCAGGTCCTCGTTGAGCTTCTGCTTGTACTGCCACAGCACCTCGCCCGTTGCGCCGTCGAGCGCCCAAACCTGGTTATAGGACCCGGAGTAGTACAGCACACCGTCCGCCGCCAACGGGTAAGACTGGAGACCTCTGACGGAGCGGCTCGCGACATGCGACCAGGCTTCTCGCAGGCTGCCCACATTCTTGGTGTTGATATCGGCGAGTGCACTGTAGTGCCACGACTTGTACGAGCCGTGATAGGTCAGCCAGTTGTCCGCCTCCTTGTCCGCGTTCATCAACCGCTTGGCGTCGATCTCGGCGGCCGTCGCGGCGGCCCCGGCGAGCAGCAGCAAAGCGAGTGAAAGTGCGGCAACATGCCACGAGCGAGTCATGGGATAGCCCCCTTAGTCTTGCGATTCGTGAAGAAGAAGTGGTAGGAAGTGATGGCCGGCGCTTTGCATGCGTCCCGCTGCGGCGTCGCGGCATATCATGCAGTCGGCAGGCGCGCGAAGTCAAGCTGGCGGTACAATATCCGGGCATCCCCTCGCTCGAAGCGAAATTCCGCACGTAATCTAAAGGACCACGCCGGATGTCACACAATCTCTTCAACACGCTGCAGGAATTCAGGATGTCATCGGGCAGGACCGGCAAGTTCTATTCCCTGCCGGCTCTGGAAAAGGCACTGGGCGCGAGGATCTCGCGCCTGCCCGTATCGATCCGCATCGTTCTCGAATCGGTGCTGCGCAATTGCGACGGCAAGAAAATCACCGAGGAGCACGTCCGCCAGCTCGCAGGCTGGAAGCCCAACGCGCCGCGCACCGACGAGATTCCCTTCGTGCTCTCGCGCATCCTGCTGCAGGACCTGACCGGCATCCCCTCGCTCGCCGACCTCGCCGCGATGAGGAGCGTCGCACAGCGGCTCGGCAAGGACCCCAAGGTGGTCGAGCCGCTCGTGCCGGTCGATCTCGTGGTCGACCACTCCATCCAGATCGACCACTACGGGGTCAAGAACGCGCTCGATCTCAACATGAAGCTCGAGTTCAAGCGCAACCAGGAGCGCTACACCTTCATGAAGTGGGCGACGCAGGCGTTCGACACTTTCCGCGTGGTGCCGCCCGGGATCGGCATCGTGCACCAGGTGAATCTCGAATACCTCGCGCGCGGCGTGCACAAGAAGGACGGCGTGTACTACCCGGATACCCTCGTAGGCACCGACAGCCATACCACCATGATCAACGGCATAGGCGTGGTCGGCTGGGGCGTGGGGGGGATCGAGGCCGAAGCCGGAATGCTCGGCCAGCCCACCTACCTCCTCACGCCCGACGTGGTCGGCTTCCATCTGAAAGGCGAGCTGCGCGGCGGCGTCACCGCCACCGATCTGGTGCTGACGGTCACCGAGATATTGCGCAAAGCCAAGGTGGTCAACAAATTCGTCGAGTTCTTCGGCGAGGGCACGGCGAGCCTCACCGTCCCCGACCGCGCCACCATAGGGAACATGGCGCCCGACTACGGCGCGACCATGGGCTTCTTCCCCGTCGACGACGCCACCATCGCCTACTTCGAAGGCACCGGGCGCACCAAGGACGAGATCGACGCATTCAAGTCCTACTTCAAGGCGCAGGGCATGTACGGCACGCCGAAAAAGGGCGAGATCGACTACAGCCAGGTGATCGAGCTCGATCTGGGCACCGTGACGCCTTCGCTCGCCGGCCCGAAGCGCCCGCAGGACCGCATCGAGATCGGCAAGGTGAAAGCGAAGTTCACCGAGCTCTTCGCGAAGCCGGCCGCGGAGAACGGTTTCTCCAAGAAGGCCGAGGACCTGAAGAAGCGTTTCAAGACTCGCGATGGGATCGAAGTCGGCTCGGGCGACGTGATGATCGCGGCGATCACCTCGTGCACCAACACTTCGAACCCCGGCGTGATGCTCGCCGCGGGGCTGCTCGCCCAAAAGGCGGTCGAGCGGGGCCTGAGCGTCAAGCCGCACGTGAAAACCTCGCTTGCGCCGGGCTCGCGCGTCGTGACCGAATACCTCAAGAAAGCGGGCCTGCTCGCCTACCTGGAGAAAATCGGTTTCAACCTCGCCGCCTACGGCTGCACCACCTGCATCGGCAACTCCGGGCCGCTCAAGCCCACGATCGAGGAGGCGGTCTCCCAGAACGATCTCGTCGGCGCCGCGGTGCTCTCGGGAAACCGCAACTTCGAAGCGCGCATCCACGCGAGCCTGCGCGCGAATTTCCTCGCCTCCCCGCCGCTGGTCGTCGCCTACGCGCTCGCGGGCACCGTGCTCAAGGACCTCATGAGCGAGCCGATCGGCAAGGGCAAGAACGGCGAGGACGTATGGATCGGCGATATCTGGCCCACGGCCGAGGAGATCCAGAGCGGCATGAAGCATGCGCTAGACCCGAAGACCTACCGTGAGCTCTACGGCGACGTCGCCAACGCCAACCCGATGTGGAAGAGCGTTCCCGCGCCCACCGGCCAGGTCTACAGCTGGCCGAAATCGACCTACATCGCCGAGCCTCCCTTCTTCCGCGACTTCTCGATGCAGCCCCGCCCGATCGAGAAGATCCGCGCGGCGCGCGTCCTCGGCATCTTCGGCGACTCGCTCACCACCGACCACATCAGCCCCGCGGGCTCGATCAAGCCCACCTCGCCCGCGGGCACTTACCTCCTCGAGCACGACGTCGCGGCGCCCGACTTCAACAGCTTCGGGGCGCGCCGCGGCAACCACGAGGTCATGATGCGCGGCACCTTCGGCAACGTGCGCATCAAGAATCTGATGCTCCCGGTCAAGGCCGACGGTTCGCGCACCGAGGGCGGCCTCACCTACCACCAGCCTTCGGGCGAGCAGATGCCGATTTACGAGGCGGCGATGAAGTACGTCGCCGCGGGCGTGCCGACCGTGGTGTTCGGCGGCGAGGAATACGGCACCGGCAGCTCGCGCGACTGGGCGGCGAAAGGAACCCTGTTGCTCGGCACGCGCGCGGTGATCGCGAAGAGCTTCGAGCGCATCCACCGCGCCAACCTAGTGATGATGGGCGTGCTGCCCTTCCAGTTCATGGGGAACGACTCGGTGGCGTCGCTCGGCATCAAGGGGGACGAGACGATCGACATCCTCGGCATCGAGTCCGGCGTGCATCCGCGCCAGGAAGTGCAGCTGGTAATCCATCGCAAGGACGGATCGACGAAGGAGATCGAGGTGCTACTGCGCATCGACACACCGATCGAAGTGGACTACTACGTCCACGGCGGCATCCTGCCGTTCGTGCTGCGCCAGCTCCTCGGGAAGGCTGAGCCCTCGGTTCGCGCAGCCGCGTAGGAGGAGGAGTTCTCGTGCCGTCGAGATTTGCGGCGTTCGCCGCCGCCGCGTTTTGCTCGGCGGCGGCGCTCGCGCAGACCTACCCTTCCAAGCCCATCCGCCTGGTCGTACCGTTCGCGCCGGGCGGCAGCTCCTCGATCGTCGCGAGCGCCTTCTCCGCCGAGATGAGCAAGGGCCTGGGCCAGCAATTCAAGGTCGAATGATGCAGACCTGGGACGTCATCGTCGTCGGGGGCGGCAACGCCGCGCTGTGCGCGGCGCTCTCGGCAAAGGAGGCTGCGAAGCGGGTGCTCGTCCTCGAGCGCGCGCCCGAGAACGAAGCGGGCGGCAACTCGCGCTTCACCGCGGGGCTCCTGCGCATCGTCTACAACGGCGCCGACGATCTCGGTCGGCTGATCGAGCTGTCGCGCGAGGAAATCGAGCGGACGGATTTCGGGACCTACACCTCGGACCAGTTCCTCGACGACATGGCGCGCGTCACCGAGTACCGCTGCGATCCCGACCTCACCGAGATCCTGGTCAAGCAGAGCTTTCCCACGGCGCTGTGGATGAAGAAAAAAGGCGTGCGTTTCACCGCGGCCTGGGGGCGGCAGGCGTTCAAGATCGAAGGCCGGTTCAAGTTCTGGGGCGGCCTCACGCTCGAAGCGATCGGCGGCGGCCCGGGACTGGTCGATTCCCTGACGCAAGTCGCGAAAAAGAGCGCAATCGAGATCTGGTACTCGGCTCGCGCGGTGTCGCTTATCGCCGACGACGCGGGCGTGCACGGCGTGGTCGTGAAGCGCGCGGGCAAGACCACCGAGATCAAATCCAAGGCGGTCGTGCTCGCCGCGGGCGGCTTCCAGGCGAACGCCGAAATGCGCGCGCGCTATCTGGGGCCGCTCTGGGAGCTCGCCAAGGTGCGCGGCACGCGCTTCAACACCGGGGACGTCATCCGCATGGCGCTCGAAGTGGGGGGGCAGCCGACCGGCAACTGGTCGGGCTGCCACGCCGTCGCCTGGGAGCGGAACGCGCCCGAATTCGGCGATCTCGCCGTCGGCGACCAGTTCCAGAAGCATTCCTATCCCTGGGGCATCTACATCAACGCCGAGGGCAGGCGCTTCGTCGACGAAGGCGCCGATTTCCGCAACTACACCTACGCGAAATACGGCCGCGTGATCCTCTCCCAGCCGGGGCAGTTTGCGTGGCAGGTGTTCGACGCCAAGGTGAAGAGCCAGCTGCGCGACGAGTACCGCATCAAGCAGGTCACCAAGGTCACCGCGAACACGCTGGAAGAACTGGTGAAGAAGCTCGACGACGTCGATGCCGACGCGGCGCTGAAGGAGATCAAGGCTTACAACGCCGCGGTGAGGACCGATATCCCGTTCAACCCCAACATCAAGGACGGCCGCCGCACCGAGGGCCTTGCGATCAACAAATCGAACTGGGCGAACACGGTCGATACGCCGCCGTTCGAAGCTTACGCGGTGACCTGCGGGATCACGTTTACCTTCGGCGGGCTGCGCATCAACACCGACGCGCAGGTGATCTCGACCGACGGCGAGCCGATTCCCGGGCTGTACGCGGCGGGCGAGCTGGTGGGCGGGATTTTCTACTTCAACTATCCCGGCGGCACCGGGCTCACGAACGGCGCGGTGTTCGGAAAGATCGCGGGCGCGAGCGCGGCGAGGCGAGCCGCCCCGCATTCTTGACTAGCGTCCTGAGAGCGGCGCGAGCCCGGCCCTCGAGATTGCCGCAGCTGAGACCGAGGTGCAATCATGCCTCAACCTTGACTAGAGCCGGTCTACTCCGCGGTCACTCCCGCCGCCTCGATCATCCGCGCCCACTTCGGGAAGTCGGCCTTGTGGATGCGCGCGAATTCTCCCGGCGTTGTCCCGGCCGGCTCGAAGCCGATGTCCCGCCAGCGGGCGGCGATGTCGGGCTGCCGGGTCGCTTCGCGCAACGCGGCGGAGAGCTCGTCGACGATCGCAGGCGGCGTCTTGGCGGGGGCGTAGGCGCCGATCCAGGTCGTCGGCTCGAAGCCGTCGAAGCCTTGCTCGCCGAACAGCGGCGTCTGCGCCAGCACCTGGCTGCGGCGCGATCCGGTCGCGCCGAGCACCTTGATCCGATTCGAGTTGAGGAGGGTGCGCGCGGTGCCGGAGTTGGCCCAGGCGATGTCGAGCGTGCCGCCGAAGAGATCGAGATGCGCGGCCCCCTCGCCCTTGTAAGGCACATGGACGAGCCGAATCCCGGTCTGCTTCGCGAGCATCTCGCCGAACAGGTGCGGCGTCGAGCCCGTGCCCCAGGTGCCGTACGTCAGGCCGACCGGCTTTTGCTTCGCGTACGCGACGAGCTCGCGCACATCGTTGAAAGGCGCCGCCGCAGGCGCGATGAGCGCGGGCCCGTAGCCGACCGCGAGCTGCGAGAGCGGCGCGAAGTCCCGAAACGGATCGTAGGGGATGGTCTTCTGCAGGATCGCGTTGTTGATGTGGGTGAGCGAAAGCGTGATGAGGAAAGTGGTGCCGTCCGGGGGCGCCTTGGCGACGAAGTCGGCGGCGAGCGTGCCGCTCGCTCCCGGCTTCGCTTCCACGATGACCGGTTGCTTCCAGCGTTCGCGCAGCTTTTCCGCATATAGCCGCGCCAGGGTATCGACGGGCCCTCCGGCCGTGCCGAAGGGCACGATGCGCACCGGCTTGCCGGGAAATCCTTGCGCCTGTGCCGCAGACGCGCAAAGCAGGCTCGTCGCCACCGCGATGGCGATGATTCGAGCCGTCATTGTCATGACGCGCCCTCGAGCAGGTGCTGCCCCGCTTCCAGATGCACGCAGGCGGATTCGTCGTCGAAGCACACGCCGAGCGGATCCTCGCCTTTCGCCACGGCGTCCACCTGGCGCTCGAGCAGCCGGCGCAGCATGACGATGCCCCGATCGCTGGTCCGCAAATGCTCCTCCGAATGCAGCGTGATCGGACCCTGCCCGGTCTGCGCTTCCCAGTCGCCGGGAAAGCGCTGGTGCTCCTCTTCGGTCAGCTCGCGCCAGAACTTGCCGTTCATCTTCGAGCGCCCGCGCCCGAGCTCGCCGCGCTCGCTGACCCGGCCCGCGGTATAGATACGAAAGTGGGTATCGTCGATCGGCACCACCCAGCCGATGGACTCCACCCGGCCGTAGCCAGCGACGCGCGGATTCGGCACCACGCGCAGCGTCGGCAGGACCGCCTCGGTGACGCGCAGGAACACGCGGCCATCTGCGAGCTTGCGCACGCTGGTCGACTTGAGGCCGCGCGGCGTGGGCTCGAACTCCACCTGCGGCATCACGCCCATCATGGGCACGAACTGCGGGCCGCTGAAGCTGCCGTGCAGGATCGGCACGTGATACGGATCCATCAGGTTCTCGTAGTGCTGCAGCCAGTTGCACGGCACGATGACGCCGCCGCCCGAGCCTATGCTCGTGTCGTCCGCGTCGACGAGCTCGCCGGCCGCGAGCTCCTCCAGCGCGTCGAACCTCGGCAGCGCGGGCTTCTTCTGCGGCGGCCCCATGTAGGCGAATATCAGGCCGTAGCGCTCCCCGAGCGGATACCAGGGCTGGCGCGCGGTGTGTCGGTGCTTCGCGCCGGCCTCGGGCTCGCAGGGCTGCTCGAGGCAGTTGCCCTGCACGTCGAAGAGCCAGCCGTGATAACAGCAGCGGATGCCGCGCTCGTCGACGCGGCCATAATAGAGACTGGCGCCGCGATGGCAGCAGCGGGCGTGCACGAGGCCCGTCCGCCCGGCGCCATCGCGGAAGAGGATGAGGTCTTCCCCCAGGACGCGCACCGGGCGCGGCGTGGCGGTCGCGTGCGAGGCCAGCCCCACCGGGTGCCAGTAGCGGCGCAGCAGCTCGCCCATCGGCGTGCCGCGCCCCACTTCTGTGAGCTTCGCGTTGTGCGCCGAGGGCTTCATCGCGTACGCGCTGCCCTGGTCCGCCGGCCGGTCGTGCACGGTCGAGCTACTCCTTGCGAACCCAGGTCTGGGACCGGCCGAGGAGCGGTATGCCGATGTAGCCGCGAACTTCGAGTTTGCGCCCGTCATCGAGCAGCGCGATGCGGCACTTGTAGAACTGCCCCTCGTCGGGGTCCAGTATCCGGCCGGTCGAATAGCCGTCTCCCGATCGCCGCACGCCGCGAAGTATGGTCATCCCCACGACCGGCTTGTCCTTCAGATCGCCTTCGCACAGGGTGCACAAGGGATTGGCATCCGGCCTGGGCGGAGAAAACACGGCGACGACCGTGCCGAGGTATTCCCCGTCGACCTCCACGACGCGCACCAGGCCGGCGGGCTGCCCCGTCTTGTCGCTCACGGTCTGCCACAGGCCCGCGGGAGTCGGAGCCTGGCCCCAGGCCGGACCGCAGCCGGCCAGGACCAGCACGAAGAGGTGCAACGTCGCGCGCACGAAATCAGTCGAAAAGCGCGTCGGGCACGTAGACATGCCCGTCGAAGATGCGCCGCGCGGTGCGCACGAACGAGGCGCGCTCGACCACCGGCACCGCTCCCGATCGGTCGGTGACCAGGTCCACCTCGATGTGACCCGAGGGATGCTCGATGCTGAGCACGCCGCCGGAAAATCCCTTGGGCTCGATGTAGCGGCTCGCGACGGTTCCGGGAAGCACCGCGGCGGTGCCCACGGCGAGCGCGCCGGTCACCGCATGCGAGCTGTGGCAGGCGTGCGGCGTGAAGTAGCGCGATGCGATGTTCCCGCCCTGCGCCGGGCGCGAGACCAGCACGGGTTTGGGCACGACCAGGCGCGATACGTCCCCCATCCCCATGCGCCTGCCGGCTTCCAACCGGAGCGCCTCGATTTTTTTCAGCATCGCCTTGTCCGCATCCAGCTCCTGCGGCGTTTCGCGCCCGGTCTTTCCGAACGCTTCGGCAGCCATGATCATCACCGGCATCGCCATGTCCACGCAGCTCGCCTCGATCCCGTCGATGCGGTCCAGGCTGTTTCCGGTCGGCAGCAGCTTCCCCGTCACGGCGCCGAGCGCATCGAGAAAGGTCAGCTTGATCGGCGCCGCAGGCTCGGTAACGCCGTCGATGCGCGTGTCGCCCGCATACTCGACCTGCCCTCCGGGAGTCTGGATCACCGCTTCGATCAGCGTCTGCGTGTTGACGTTGTAGATGCGCACCGTCGTGGTGGGATTCCGAGGGCGAACCAAACCGACATCGATCGCGAACGGGCCGACGCCCGCGAGCATGTTGCCGCAGTTGGGCTTGGTATCGACGAACGCTTCCGTCACCGAGACCTGCGCAAACAGGTAATCCACATCGGCGCCCTCGCGCTGCGACCGGCTGACGATCGCGACCTTGCTCGTCAAGGTATTGGATCCCCCGATGCCGTCGACCTGCAGCGAATGCGGAGAGCCCATGACGCTGAGCAGGACTGCGTCGCGCCGCCCGGGATCCGCAGGCAGGTCCGAGGCGAGGAAATAAGGACCCCGCGAGGTGCCGCCGCGCATGAGCACACAAGGTATCTTGCGCTGGCCTGTCATCTTGTATGCGGCACGCTGGTCCTAGGAATAGGGGCTAACATGGCGATGTTTACGGAGTCGAGCCTTCGTTCGAGTCTGTGATCGTACCTCATTGGATCGATATCATGCCAAAAGCCACCCTCGGCCTTCTGCTCTTCGCGCTCGCGGCGTCCCTTGCCGGATGCGCAAATTTCAACACCGTCGCGAGCGGGATGCCGGCGCAGCAGGTCCAGGCGAAGCTCGGCGCGCCCGAGACGGTCAGGAAGAACGCCGACGGATCGGAGGTCTGGGAATATCCGGGCGGTCCGCTCGGAAGGGTGACCTACATGGTGACCCTCGGATCCGACCACGCAGTCCGGGAAGTCCGCCAGGTGTTGAACGACGAGTACTTTTCGAGGGTGCGCGCGGGAATGTCCCGCGACGAGGTGCGGCAGCTGCTCGGCAAGCCCGGGGACATCATGGTGTTCAGCGCGCGCGACGAAGAGGTATGGTCCTGGCGCTACCAGCAGCAGAATCCGATGTTCTTCAACGTGCTCTTTGACCGGACCGCAGGGACGGTCAAGACCACCCAGAGGCTCGACGAAATCCTCTGGATGGACCACGACTGCTGAAGCGTCGAGGGGGTCATGAACACGATACTTTCCCGCGCCGTTCTTGTGCTGTTTCCCGCCCTGTTCGCGGCGGGGTGCGCGAATTTTGCCGCCATCGAGCCGGGCGCTTCCGCCCAGCAGATCGAAACGCTGGCGGGCGCGCCCGCGAACGTGTGGAAGAACGCCGACGGCTCCGAGGTCTGGGAATATCCGCGGGGGCCCTTCGGGGTCGAAACTTACATGGTGACGCTGGGCCCCGACCGCGCGGTGCGGGAAGTCCGCCAGGTGCTGAGCGAGGAGACCATCTCCAAGCTGCAGGCCGGGATGTCGCGCGAGGAGGTGCGCCGGCTGGTCGGCAGCCCGCGGTACGTCGGCTTTTCCAACCGTACCGACGAAGAGATATGGTCCTGGCGGTATCGCGCCTGGAAAGTCCGCACCATGGACCTTTACGTCCAGTTCGACAGGCCCACAGGCAGGCTCAAGACGGTTTCGAAGTTCCAAGTCGATACGAGCGACAGCAAGCAACGCTGAGCGCTGCCCGGACCTTTTCTCCGCGCAATAGCCGAGCGTTTCGCTTCATGATCGCAGCGCTTCGTCGCACCGCCCTGCTCGCCCTGACTTTGCTCGCGGCCGGGTGCGCGAATTTCTCCGCCCTATCCCCCGGGGATTCCGCGCTGACGGTCGAAGCGCGCGTCGGCCCGCCCGGCACCGTGTGGACAAACGCCGACGGCTCCGAGGTCTGGGAATATCCGATGGGCCCGAGCGGCGTGCAGACCTTCATGATCGACATCGGTCCTGACCGGGCCGTGCGGGCAGTCCGCCAGGTGCTGAAGGAGGAGTACTTCTCGAAGGTCGTCGCGGGAATGTCCCGCGACGACGTGCGCCGGCTGCTCGGTCGGCCGAAGGAGGTCTGGTATTTTCCGGCGCGCGACGAAGAAGTGTGGGTCTGGCGTTATTTCGAAATCACTTACAGGTTCTTCAACGTCCTGTTCGATCGCACCGGCGGCACGGTGAGAACCACGTTGAGGCTCGACGAGGTCTTCCTCCCGGGCGGCGGGCGGGGCCGGCGTTGACCGCCTTCATGACCGTTTTTCCTGCTCGTATTCCTTCATCGCCTCGCGGGCGAGCCTGAACGCCTCCACTCCCGCGGGCATGCCGCAATACACCGCCACCTGAAGCAGGACCTCGCGGATCTCTTCGCGCGAGCAGCCGTTGGTGAGCGCGCCCTTCATATGCGCCTTGAATTCGTGCGGGCGGTTCAGCGCCGACAGTATCCCCAGATTGATCAGGCTTCGCATCTTGCGCGACATTTGCGGCCGCGCCCACAGCCAGCCCCAGCAGGACTGGGTGACCAGCTCCTGCATCGGCATGTTGAAATCGTCCGCGCTCGCGAGGTTGCGCTCGACGTACTCGGCGCCGAGCACTTCCTTGCGCACGGCGAGTCCCTTGTCCCACAGTTCTTTCGACATCGCTTCGATCCTTTCGGTTGATTTCCGCGCGGGACGCTCAGGCGAGCGTATGGTTCAACTCGCCGATCTCCTCGATCCACAGCTTCACGGCATCGCCGGGTTTGAGGAACCGGCCCCGTCCCATGCCCACACCGGCCGGAGTTCCGGTGAGAATGAGGTCGCCCGGCAGGAGAGTCACGCGCGAAGACAGCATCGCGATCTGCTCGGCGGTATCGAAGATCAGCTTGCTCGTATGGGAGTCCTGCATCAGCTCGCCGTTCACCCACAGCTTGATGCCGAGCTGGTGCGGATCGCGGAGCTCGTCCGCCGGGACGATCCAGGGCCCGAGCGGGCAGGAGCCGTCGAAGCACTTCTGGCTGACCCAGTCGTAATGGAAGGGCGAAGTCGGCGGGTTCTTGTCGCGCCTCATCGCGTCTCGCGCCGAGAGATCGTTCGCGATGGTGTAGCCGGCGACGCAGGCGAGCGCCTTCTCCGCCGGCACGTTTTTCGCGGCCCTGCCGATCACGACCGCGAGCTCGACTTCCCAGTCCACCTTCTGCGAGTAGGCCGGAAGCTTCACTTTCGCGCCGGGCCCGACCACCGAGCTCCGGGAAGTCTTGACGAAGTGCCAGGGCTTCTCGCCCAGATCCTTCATCGTCGGCCCCGGCTCCTTGCCCTGCGCACGCGCCATCTCGGCCATGTGATCGGTGTAGTTGGCGCCCGCGCAATAGATGTCGCCCGGATAGAGCACCGGCGCGAGCAGCCTCGCGCGCTTGAGCTGCAGACCTTTCGCCTTGCTCTTTCCGGAGGCGATGCGCTTCGCGAAGGCGGCGAACTCGCGCTGCGCCTTCGGCCAATCCTGCAGCGCACCGAGCACCGTTGCCCAAGCGGACTCGCCAGTAACGCGCGCCGCATCGTAGACCCGCTCGCCGACGAGGAGCCCCGCGCGCGCTTCCCCGCCCGACTTGAAACTCAGCAGCTTGTAGCTCATGGTCTTCCCTTCACGCGACGAGGCGCTTGACGCGCTTGATCCAGTCTTCGAGCGCGACCATCTGGTCGGAGAGGAACTTGCGCGTGGTCTCGTCGGTGAGCTTGCCGTCGGTGAACTTGCTCGCCGAGTTGCCGATGAACACCTCGGGCTTCACGAGCCAGTGCACCCCAAGCTGCGAAAGGATCGGGCGCAAGTGGTATTGGCCTCGGGAACCTCCCACCACGCCCGTGGTGCAGCTGAACACCGCCGCGGGCTTGTTGTTGAACGGCTGCGGCTGGAACCGCGACATCCAGTCGATCGCGTTCTTGAGGGGCGCCCCGACCGACCAGTTGTATTCGGGCGAGGCGAAGAGCAGCGCGTCCGCCGCGAGGATCTCGTCGCGCAGCTTCGTCGCCGCAGCCGGGAAACCCTTCTCCTGGACGTCGAAGTTGTAGATCGGAAGCTCGCCGATGCCCGTGATGCGCAGCTTCAGGCCGGGCGGCATCAGCTCCCCCGCCGCCCTGAGGGCGGCCATGTTGTAGGACTTCTGCCTGAGGCTTCCGCAGATGCCGAGCACCTGAAAGTGAGCGGGTGTGTTCACGTTTTCTCTGGTCGGTTGAAAATCGGGCGCGCTTCGCGTCAGCGTCTCATCGCCGCGTCGTAGAAGCTCGGATCGTAGTAGGGAGAAGGATCGCTCAGGGACTTGCGCGGCCGCCCGTATTTCGAGCGCAGCGCGAGCACCGTCCTGACGCCTTCCAGGTCGATTTTCGCTTTCTTCTGGAATCCATCGGTCGGGCTGAGCAGCACTCTGTAGGCGGTCTCCGCAGCCTGCGCATTCGCGTTGGGCAGATTCTTCAGGAGGATCGAGAGGGCCTCTTCCTTGTTGCGCGGATCGTAGAGCCAGTCCACCGATTCGCTGAAAGCACGGATATAACCGATCACCGCTTCGCGATTCTGCTCGGCCCAGGCCTTGCGGGCGCCGCCCACCAGCCCCTGATAGCGGCCGAGGACGTCGGTCGCGTTCGCGAGGCGGTTGAAGCCGCGCGCCTCGGCCTGCACTTCGAAGGGCGAAAGAAGAAGCGTGCCGGCGTGCTTCTTCTCCATGAGCGCCTGGAACCGCTGCAGCACGCCGCCTGCTGTCACCACCCTGTAGTCCTTGTCCTTGCGCAATTTGTTGCGCGCCAAAATCTCGAACAGCACGAACGCGTAGCCCGTGGTGAGCGCATCGACCGACAGGGTCCTGCCGCGCAGGGCGACGTAGCTCTTCACCTCCGGCACCGTCACCAGGCGCAAGAAGCCGTTGTCGCCGCCCATGAAAGCGAAGAGGTCCGGCCCGGGCTTGGCAACCTCACCTTGCCCCTCACGGTAGGCGATCAGGTTGTCGATCGCCGTCATCGCGATGTCGAACTTTCCGTCGATGAGATTGGTGAGCTGGAACACCGAGCTCGGCGTCGGAGTGACTTTCAACTCGATGCCGTTGCTCGCGAAGAAGCCTTTTTCCTGCGCCACCCAGATCGGCCAATTGAAGCCGCCCGGAAACACGATCAGGTTGACGGTTTGCAGCGACGGGGCCGATGGCGGTGGCGCGAGCAGCGCGTGCGGCAAACGCGGCGTGCGTGGAGCCGACGGATCGCCCGCGCAGGACGCGAGCAAGAAGCCCAGCGCCAGGATCGAGAGTATTTTCAGACGGACCATGAGTTCTCCCCCTAAACGTCGATCTACGCCGGTGAGGGGACTTCAGGCGTCCCCCGCGAGTGCGGTCACGCCGCGGTCTTCAGCGGCGCGTTTTTGATTCCTTCGCGGCTTTCGCGAAACTCCGGGATGTCGGGCCGCGAGCCCCACATGCAGAACGACTCGGGCGCGAACGGGAACTGCCGCGGCCGGTAGCTCGATTCTTCCTCGGGGAGGATGTGCTTCACGCCGACCGAGTACTCGTAGACCATCCTGTCCGGCCCTTCGAAGTAGAGGAAGCAAGCCGAGGAGGAAGGATGGCGGCCCGGGCCGAACACGATCTTCACTCCCTTCTCGCGCAGGAAATAGTAAGAGCGCATCACGTCGTCGAAATCCTCGACCTGGTGGTTGATGTGCTGCACGCCGGGATGCGAAGACGGAAAGAGCGCGAGCGTATGGTGGATGGTATTCACCCGCAGAAGCGGCGCGTCGCCGATCCAGTCGGATACGCGCGCGTTGAGGAGGCGCGTCCAGAAAGCCTCGTCGCGCGGCGCGTCGGAAGTCCGCAGGCCGATGTGGCTGAAATGCGTGATTCCGGCGTCGCGCGCGGGAAAATAGCGCTCGCCGCTGTGAAACGGGCGCACCACGATCTCGATCTTGTTTCCGGTCGGGTCCTTGAAAGCGAGGAGCTGCTGTACGCGGCGCAGCTCGCATTCGTCCTTTGTCCCGTAGCGCACCGGGTGCCCCGCCTTTTCGATCTCGGCGCCGGCGCGGTCGAAGTCCTCGCGACTTTTCAGATCGAAGGCGATCGTATGATCCGCGGGATCCCCCTCGAAATAGACCAGGGTGTGATCGCGCGTGTCGCCCCGCACCGATGTCTTGTCGCTGCGGAAATACGCGGCTTTGCCCTCCCGGCCCGCGAGCTGCAGACCGACGATCTTGGTCGCGAACTCCACGGCCGACCCCAGATCGGGCGTGCCGATCCGTAGGTAGCGGATGTCGTGGAGATCGACCAAACCTATTCCCTCACTGTCATTCTGAGCGAAACGAAGAATCTGCTTTTCCAACAGAAGCAGATCCTTCGTCGCGGTAAAGCCGCTCCTCAGGATGACAAAAATGCATTCGCATTTTTGTCACTTCATCAGCGGCATGCCGAAATTGGCGCCGGGATTCACGCCCTCGCGCCAGCGCGAGGTCACGGTCTTGATGCGCGTGTAGAAGCGCACGCCTTCCGGCCCGTGTTGGTTCATGTCGCCGAAGATCGAGTGCTTCCAGCCGCCGAAGCTGTGGAACGAGAGCGGCACCGGGATCGGCACGTTGATCCCCACCATGCCGCAGTTCACCTTGTGGGTGAAGTTGCGCGCCACGTCTCCGTTCCGGGTGAAGATCGCCACGCCGTTGCCGTATTCGTGGTCGGAGGGCAGCGCGAGCGCTTCCTCGAAATTCTTCGCCCGCACCACGGAGAGGACCGGGCCGAAGATCTCTTCCTTGTAGATGCGCATCTCGGGCCTGACCTTGTCGAAGAGGCTGCCGCCGAGAAAGAACCCGTTCGGCTGCTCGGCCACCTTGAACCCGCGCCCGTCCACCACGAGGCTCGCGCCCTCCTTCACTCCCAGATCGACGTAGCCCCTGACCTTGTCGCGGTGCTCGCGCGTGACGAGCGGCCCCATCTCCGAAGAATCGTCCGTCGACGGCCCGATCTTGAGCTTCCTGATCCTGGGGGTCATCGCTTCGATCAATTCGTCCGCCGTGCGCTCGCTCACGGGCACCGCCACCGAGACCGCCATGCAGCGCTCGCCCGCCGAGCCGTAGGCCGCCCCCATCAGCGCCTCGGCCGCGACCTCGATGTCCGCGTCGGGCATCACCACCATGTGGTTCTTCGCTCCGCCGAGCGCCTGCACGCGCTTGCCGTTGACCGAGCCGGTGGCGAACACGTATTTGGCGATCGGGGTCGAGCCGACGAAGCTCACCGCGGCGACGCGCGCATCGCTGAGCAGCGCGTCCACCGCCTCCTTGTCGCCGTTCACGACGTTCAGCACGCCCGCCGGCGCGCCTGCTTCGAGCATCAGCTCGGCAAGGCGCAAGGGGCAGGAGGGATCCTTCTCTGAGGGCTTGAGGATGAAAGTGTTTCCGCAGGCGACCGCCACGGGGAACATCCACATCGGCACCATCGCCGGAAAATTGAAGGGCGTGATCCCGGCGCATACGCCCAGCGGCTGGCGGATCGAGTACAGGTCCATGCCCGCGGAGATGTTGTCGGAGAACTCGCCCTTCATCAGGTGCGGGATGCCGCAGGCGAACTCGACGACTTCGAGGCCCCGCTGGATCGAGCCCTTGGCGTCGGAGAGCACCTTGCCGTGCTCGTTCGAGATGAGGAGCGCGAGCTCGTCCATGTGCCGCTCGATCAGCTCCTTGAAGCGGAACATCACCCGCGCTCGTGTGAGGGGCGAAGTCTCCGACCAGCCTGCAAAGGCCTCCTTCGCCACGGCGATCGCGCGCTCGACCTCAGGCCGCGAAGCGAGCGGCGCCTTGGCGGCGAGCGCGCCGCTCGTCGGGTTGAACACGTCGCCGAAGCGGCCGCTTTCACCGCGGACGTGTTTGCCGCCGATGAAATGACTCAGTTCGCGAACTTTGGCAAGTGCGGCGTCACGGGTGTTCATAGGAGGTCCCTGAATTATAGCGGGAGGAGCTCTACTGGACCGTCGCCCCCGAATCGCGCACCACCTTGCCCCATTTGTCGTAATCGCCCTTGAGGTAGGCACCGAATTGCGCGGGCGTGTCCGGGTCGGGCTCCATGCCGGTCGGGGCGATGAGTTTCTTCACCTCGTCGGCGCGCACGAGCTTCCCGATCTCGCCGTTCAGCTTCGCGACGATGTCGCGCGGGGTTCCCGCCGGCGCCAGCAGGCCGATCCACACGATCGCCTCGTAGCCGGGGACGCCCGCCTCGGCGATGGTCGGCACCTCGGGAATCTCGGGCGAGCGCGTCGCCGTGCTCACGCCCAGCGCCTTCAATCGCCCCGATTTCATGTGCGGAATCGCGATCGGCGTGCCGACGAAGCTCACCTTGATGATTCCCGACATCAGGTCCTGCTGCGCCGGCCCGCTGCCCTTGTACGGCACGTGATTGAGCTTGATGCCGGCCATGTACATGAAGAGCTCCGTGACGAGGTGCTGCGCGCCGCCGTTGCCGGAGCTGGCGAAGTCGATCTTGCCCGGCTCCTTCTTCGCAGCCGCGATCAGCTCCTTCACCGAATTCACCCCGAGCGAGGGGTGCACGACCAGCACGTACGGCCCGGTCGCGATGCGGATCACCGGCGCGAAGTCGGCGAGCGTGTCGTACGGCATCGTCTTGTACACGTGCGGCGCGATCACGAAAGGCGAGGCGGTGAGGAGCAGCGTGTAGCCGTCCGGCCTCGCCTTCGCCACGTAGTCCGACCCGATCGTTCCGCCCGCACCGGCCCGGTTCTCGACGAAGAACTGCTGCCCGAGGGACTCGGAGAGCTTCTGCGCGATGATGCGCCCGGGCACGTCGGTCGTGCCGCCCGGCGAAAGCGGGATCACGATGCGCACCGGACGGCTTGGATAAGTTTGCGCCGCCGCAGAGGCGACAAGCAGCATGGCGAGGCAAAAAGCGGAAAGCGCGCGCATGATCAACCCCGGTAGACGGGTTCCGGCTGCGAGAAGAACGAGTGCAGGATGTGATAGACCATCAGGTAGTTCTTCTGGTGGAAGCTCGCGTGCGAGACGCCGGCCATGACCGCGAACTGCTTGTCGGGGTTGGGCAGGCGCTTGAAGAATTCGATCAGGTCGTCGATCCCCGCGATGCCGTCCCATTGCCCGCGCATGATGATCGTGGGAACGGTGATCTTCGCCGGATCGACCAGAGGCAGCTTCGAGCACATGTCCACGTAGGTCCCGGTCGGCACCGAATCGTCGAGCGCGACGATGGCCTCGGCGAAGGCGTCGATGGTCGCCTTGTCGGCCGTGCCCGGATGATCGCGCTCGAAGATGCTGTGCACGAACGCGCGGTCGATCGGCCGGCGGTTCCTGGCCGAGAACTCGGGAAGTTTTTTCCTTCGCTCGGCGAGCGTCGGGCTGCCCTCGCCCGTCCACACGAAGGCGTCGAGCGCGAGGCGCGCGACGCGCTCCGGGTGCGCCTGGGCGAAGAGCGCCGCCCGCAGCGCCCCGGAGGAGATGCCGTACACGAGCAGCTTCCCCGCGCCCGAGGTCTCGAGGATATATTCGCTGCCGGCGGCGAGATCGTCGGCGCCGTTCGCAATGTCGCAGTTGATCGGGCGCGACTTGTCGGAGCGACCGTAACCCTCGTTGTCCATGCACCAGGTCTCGAAGCCGCGGGCCGCGAACCAGTCCATCACCGAGGAATCGGGGCGGCCGGGGACTTTCAGATCGAAAGTCGGCTGCGAGGCCATCGAGGAGCCGTGCACGAAGAGCACGGTGCCGCGCCTTTGCGCGCCCGCGGCAGGGAGTTTTTGCCAGAGAAACAGCCGGACCTTGTCCCTGCCCTTGTTGATCCAGTGCTCCTTCCCAGTTTCCGCCGCGCGCGCTTTCGATACCGCCTGCTTCACGTCTTGTCTCCGGGAAAAATGCGAATTTTAGCACCCGCACCCGGCCCATTGCGGGACGCGGCGCTCACGAACAGTCGAACAGCACCAGCTCGACCGCCGCCGCGGTCGAGGTGCCGAAGGCGATCCTGCCCCTGCCGCGCAGCATGACGCGGTCGCGGCGCAGCAGCACTTCGCGGTCCGCCCCGATCTGCACGTAGGTGCCGTTGGTCGATTCGTCGATC
Source organism: Betaproteobacteria bacterium (assembly GCA_005881575.1). GTDB lineage: Bacteria > Pseudomonadota > Gammaproteobacteria > Burkholderiales > SG8-39 > VBDM01. Next base: position 5,624 of record VBCA01000012.1, on the reverse strand, counting down.
AGGATGTACTGCACGCCCCTGCGCTCGATGCGCGCGTGCAGGCGCGAGGCGGTCTTCTCGCTCACCACGATATCGCAGCTCGAATCGCGGCCGAGCGAGAGCGCCGTTTTCTCCCGCGGGAATTCGAGGGTGCGCTCGCCGACCTCGAGGGTCAGCTTTATCTCCACCTTGGCGCTGGAGGCGAGCCCGGCGACCTGGGTCGCGTCCTCGGTGTCGCCCCACATCAGCTCGAACACGCGCACCGCGTCGTGCTTTCCCTTGACCTGGATCGCGTCCAGATCGCGCAGGCCCGCGCGCTGCGCCGCGGGCAAGGCGTTCGCGGTGGCGCCGCTGGTGAGAATCTGCCCCGCCTTGGCGAGCGCGGCGAGGCGCGCCGCGGTGTTGACGCCGTCCCCCCAGAAATCGCCCTTGTCCTCGAGGACGAGGCCGAAATGAAAGCCGATGCGGATGGCGAGCTTCACACCGGCGCTCGGAGGCAGGGCGATCACCCGCTGCTGCATTTCCCTCGCCGCGTCGCAAGCGGCCTCCCCGTTGCCGAACACCACCATGATCTCGTCGCCTATCGTCTTGACGACCTGGCCCTCGCGGTTCGCGACGACTGCGCGGAGCTCGTTCAAGCAGGCCTCGATCGCTTTCGCCGCGGGCTTGTCGCCGAGCAGCTCGTAGAGGGCCGTGCTGCCGCTCACGTCGGCAAAAAGAATCGCGCGTTCCTTGGAGATCAGAGTCATCGCAACGGACTGTCGTAAGCTCGCCCATTCGAACGCATGGGCTTGTTGCATTTTGGTAAAGTATCCCCTATTTTCTCTGGGCCCGCCACGCCCTCCCGCGGAGAGTTTCATGACTGCCAACATCAAGGTTGCCGAGCGCAAGTGCTACATCAACGGCCAATTCGTCGGCAGCGGGAGGCAGTTCGCCAAGATCAATCCGGTCGACGGCACCGTGGTCGCGCAGGTTCACGAGGCCGACCGCGCGATGGTCGACGCGGCGGTGCGCGCGGCCAGGGCCGCGCTGAAAGGTCCCTGGGGCAGGATGGCGCTGCAGGCGCGCGTCGATCTGCTGCGCAAGATCGCCGAGGGCATCGAAAAACGCTTCGATGATTTCCTGCAGGCGGAGGTCGCCGACACCGGAAAACCCGTGTCGCTCGCGAGCCACCTCGACGTTCCGCGCGGCGCGGCGAACTTTCGCGTCTTCGCGGACATCGTGCGCACCTACGGCACGGAGTCCTATCATCTGGACACGCCCGACGCCAAGGGCGCGGTGAACTACGCGATGCGCAAGCCGCTCGGCGTGGTCGGCGTGATCGCGCCCTGGAACCTGCCGCTCTTGCTCCTCACCTGGAAGCTCGCCCCCGCGCTCGCCTGCGGGAACACGATCGTGGCGAAGCCTTCGGAGGAAACGCCTTCCACCGCCACGCTGCTCGCCGAGGTCATGCACGAGGCGGGCGTCCCCGCGGGCGTCTACAACGTCGTGCACGGGTTCGGGCCGGATTCGGCGGGCGAGTTCATCACCACGCATCCCGGGGTGAACGGGATCACGTTCACCGGAGAAACCGCCACGGGCGCCGCGATCATGAAAGCGGTCGCCCCGACGGTGAAGCCGGTTTCCTTCGAGCTCGGCGGCAAGAATGCCGGCATCGTCTTCGCCGACTGCGACTTCGAGGCCGCGGCAGCCGGGATGTCGAACGCGATATTCTCCAACACCGGGCAGGTGTGCCTCGCGCCGGAGCGGATCTACGTCGAGCGGGCGATCTTCGACCCGTTCGTCGCGGCCTTGAAAAGCAAAGCCGAGGCCCTGGTGCTCGGCTTCCCGCAGGACAAGGCGACCAACATGGGGCCGCTCATCTCCAGGCAGCACCGCGAGAAGGTGCTCTCCTACTACGAGCTCGCGAGGAAGGAGGGCGCGAAGGTCGTCACCGGCGGCGGCGTGCCGAAGTTCGGCGATGCGCGCGACTCGGGCGCCTGGATCCAGCCGACGCTGTGGACCGGGCTCCCCGAGACCGCGCGCAGCGTGCGCGAGGAGATCTTCGGCCCCTGCGCCCACATCGCGCCTTTCGACCGCGAGGAAGAAGCGATCGCCATGGCGAACGACACGCCCTACGGCCTCGCCTCCACGGTCTGGACCTCGAACCTCGCGCGCGGCCACCGCGTCGGGCAGGCGATGGAAGTCGGCATCTCCTGGGTCAACTGCTGGTTCCTGCGCGACCTGCGCACGCCTTTCGGCGGGGCCAAGCTCTCGGGGATCGGCCGTGAAGGCGGCCTGCACTCGCTCAATTTCTATTCCGAGCCGACCAACATCTGCATCAAACTGTGAGCGCCGCCCCGCCGTGCTCCAAGCCGCTCGATTTCCAGAAATGGATCGAGGAGCACCGGCATCTGCTGAAGCCGCCGGTCGGCAACGCTCAAGTTTGGCCGGACACGGATTTCATCGTCACCGTCGTAGGCGGGCCCAACCGGCGCACCGACTACCACGACGATCCCTACGAGGAATTCTTCTACCAGGTGAAGGGAAACGCGTATCTCGATATCATGGAAAACGGGAAGCCCGGGCGGTTCGAGTTGAAGGAAGGCGCGATCTTCCTCATGCCGCCGCACCTGCGCCATTCTCCGCAGCGCCCCGAAGCCGGCAGCGCGTGCCTCGTGATCGAACGCACCCGACCGGAAGGCGTCGTCGACGGGTTCGAGTGGTATTGCCGGTCGTGCTACGCCTTGTTGCACCGCGTGGAAGTGCAGCTGAAGAGCATCGTGCGCGACCTGCCGCCGCTCTTCGAGCGTTTCTATTCGAGCAAGGCGCTGCGCACCTGCGGAAATTGCGGCGTGGTCCATCCGGGCGCAGGGTGATCCGGTGATCTCGCCGCGCGTCGACGAGCATCGCGAGGCGGCGCTGCGCGCCGGGCTCAACTACGTCAGCGACGGCGTCTCCGGGATCCGGCGCGAGCGCGCGGGAAAGGGCTGGGTTTACTACGCACCGGACGGCGCGCGCATCACGGACAAGACCGAGCGCAAGCGCATCAACTCTCTCGCGATTCCGCCGGCCTGGACCGACGTCTGGATAAGCCCGGACCCCGAGGGGCACATCCAGGCGACTGCGCGCGACGCGCGCGGCCGCAAGCAGTATCGCTACCATCCCCTGTACCGCGAGGCGCGCGACAAGTCGAAATTCGGCCGCATGCTCGAGTTCAGCGAAATTCTCCCCGAGATCCGCGAGCGCGTGGAGCGCGATTTGCGCGCGCGCGATCTCACGCGGCGCCAGATCCTCGCCACCGTGGTGATGCTGCTCGACAAGACGCTGATCCGCGTGGGCAACGACGAGTACGCGCGCGAGAACCGCTCCTTCGGCCTCACCACCCTGCGCGAGCGTCACGTCGAGATCAAGGGCGCGAAATTGCTCTTCAGCTTCCGCGGCAAGAGCGGGGTCGATCACACGGTGTCGATCACCGACCGGCGCCTCGCGCGCATCGTCCAGCAGTGCCAGGACCTCCCCGGTCAGGAGCTGTTCAAGTACATCGACAGCTCCGGCAAGCGCCAGACGATCTCGTCGGACGACGTCAACGCGTATCTTCGCGAGATCACCGGCCGGGACATCACGGCGAAGGACTTCCGCACCTGGGCGGGCACGATGCTCGCGGCGCGGGAGCTTTTCCTGCTGGGACCCGCGAAGAGCCAGCGCGAGGCCGAGCGCAACATGATCCGCGCGATCGACGCCGTGGCGAAGCGCCTCGGCAACACCCGCGCCGTGTGCCGCAAGTACTACGTCCACCCCGGCCTCGTGCGCGCGTACCTGCAGGGACTCACCGCCCCGCTCGCCCCCGGCGTCCCGCCGAACCGCGCGCGCCGCGAGCACCCCACCGCCGCGTTGAGGCGCGACGAAATCGCGGTGCTGCAGTTCTTGCAGGAGGACGCGGCGGAGGCGTGATGGAAACCGGCATGACGCTGCAGTCCGTGATCGAGCTCGTCCTCGCGCTCGCGGCGGTGCTGCTCCTCGCCCGGGATCTGCACCGCGCGTGGCGGGATCGGCTGCGACGTCCCATCACGCTCCTGATAGCCGCGCTGGTCGCCGTCCTGCTGGTCGGAGTGCTGGGCGGCCGCGCTCAACCGAGCCCGTGGTGGCTCGTCCTGCCCGGAGTGATTCTCGCCTGGGAGGTCGGGCGCGGCTGGCGCCGCACGCCGCGCTGCCATCTCTGGGAAGCCGGAGTCGGCGCGTTCGCCGCGAGCCTTGCGCTCGCAGTCGCCGGTCTCGGCCTCGGCGAAGGAAGCGTCACGACCGCGCTGCTCGGCGCCTCGATCGCGGCCGCCCTCCTCGGGATCGGCCTGCTGTGGCAGTCGCATCGGCGCGAACCGCGGCCGTGGCGAGTCGACGACGCCAGCCATTACGAGCGCCGCTCGGTCGAGCGCCCGAAGGGTTGATTTAGGGAGTTAGCTACCTTAGGTACATGAGGCCGGATGAAGATCGTTTTCGTGCCTGCAAACTGGATGGAAGCGCAATTGGTGGTTGGACTCCTCGAGGGCAGCGGTTTGAAGCCTTGTCTCTTGGACGCCGAACTGAGCCGGATGAATGCGTTCTACACCGGCGCTGTCGGAAATATCAAAGTGGCAGTTCCGGAGCTTCAATTCGAAGACGCCATGACAATCCTTAAGGACTACCGTGGAAGACAAGGGTTGGATCCGAACTATGGAAGCCCTTCTGCTTTCGGGTAGCACGACGCGGCATCCATGCGCACCACTCTCTTCCTCGTCGCAGCGGCCCTTCTGCTCAAGTGGCGGTTCCTGTGACGTGCGCTGGCGGCGCGAGCGTCCGTATCACTGACATGGCGCGCCCCAGCACCTGCAGCCTCCTATTCCTCTGCTTGTTCGTGCTCCTGGCCGGTTTCCCGTCCTCGTCGATGCCGGCCGCTCCCTCCGCGTGTACGAACGACCTCGGCTCTCCCATACCGAATTTTTGCGTGGTGACGCCGAACGTGCTGTGGCGCGGGGCGAAGCCCGCGCAAGACGGCGCCGCATGGCTCATTCAGCATGGCGTGCGGACGATCGTAAACCTCGAGCTGCTCCACGACGACCGGCGCGCGTTCGGCGAGGCCAGACCTACTAGCGCCGGCCGGTACGAAGCGGGTTACTTCCGCATATCCGATTGGGAGCCGAACGCGGTGCTCGCTCCGGCTCTTCTGGACGAACACGTCGCCCATTTCCTCGCGGTCGTCGACAAGCAAGCGAAGCCCGTCTACGTCCACTGCCGCTCGGGACAGAACCGCACCGGCGTGATGGTCGCCGCGTACCGGGTGATCGTCGAAGGCCTGAGCCGCGACGCGGCGATTGCGGAGATGAGGCGCTACCAGGGAATCTGGTTCAAGGCCGACTCCGCCTACATCCGCAGCCTGTCGTCCGAACACCGCGACCAGATCCGCCGCAAAGCGGCCGCGTGGATGCCGAAACTGAAGCGCGATTCCAGGATAATCTGCGAAAAAGGGAAGTGTAGGGTTTCCAAGAGCTGAAGTTTTTCCGTCGCTTCACCAGCGCGTGTTCAAGGGAGTCCGTCAATGAAAGTGATACGAAACCTCGGGATGCTGTTGCTCGCCGCCTGGCTCATCCTGACCGGGCTGATACCGCTGCTCAATCTCAGCTTCTCGGGAC
>VBCA01000043.1 GCA_005881575.1 Betaproteobacteria bacterium | reverse complement strand
AGTAGCACTGACCTCCGTCGTCCGGGCGCCAGGGATTGGAGAAGGTGCTCAGCGATTCGAGGAAGACGACGAGGTCGGTCTGCTCTCGCGGCGTAAGGTCGAGGGGCTTCCCGGGGCGCCCGTCCTTCGCGCGCAGGCTCGCGGGATCGACGCCGGAGTAGTGGCGCACGACCTCCGCGAGGGTCTCTACGCCGCCGTCGCGGCCGTACGGAGCGGTGAGTATCAGGTTGCGCAGCGACGGCACCTTGAACTCGCCGAAGTTCGTCTTCTCCAGAGCCGCCTCGCGCGTGCGCAAGGCGCTGGCTCCGCTCTTATCGTCGTTGTAGCGTCCGAGAAGATTGAACCGGCTTTTCATGAGCTGCGGGATTTCGGCCCGGCGTCCGGGATCGGCTTGCCCGCGCGGAGCGAACCGCGACAGGCCGGTCCTGAAGAATTCGCCGCCGGTGAAATTGGGCCCGGAATGGCAGGCGGTGCAGCCGCCTTTCCCGATGAAGATCTTCAGTCCCCGTTGTGCGGGTTCGGAGTAGGTTTCGGAAGGAGGCTGTTCAGACTTCGCGAGCGCGTCCCGAAAGCGATCGAAGGGCGTGCGTCCGCTGATCAAGGTTTCCTGGAACGCGGCCAGCGCCTTGCCGACGTCGACGAACACCGCTTCGTCGTCGCTCGGCGAAGGCGGAGCGCCGAAGGCCTTGCGGTAGCGGCAGGCGAGCTGCTCGTCGTCGCGCACGAGCTGCGCCACATGGCGCGGCGTCGCGGCCAGCTCGCGCTCATCCAGGATCGGGCGCAGGCTCTGCGACCACAGGCTGTCGGAGGCGCCGCTCCATCCATACCAGCGGCTCGCGAGCAGATTCATCAGTGTCGGCGTGTTGCGGTCGACCTCGCTCATGCCGACGCCGCGCGTCAAGTTGTCGGTCCAGTTGCGCTCCGGAACGTGGCAGCTCGAGCACGACAGCGTTCCGCTCGCGGAGAGGCGCTGGTCGAAGAACAGGCGCGTCCCCAACTCGATCGCGTCCGGCTTCCCCGAGACGCGGTTGCTCGGATCGGCCTGCGCGGGCGCCGGCCACGGCCCGTGGGAGAGGATGATCTTGATCTCGGCGTCGGTGAAGTCGGGCTTCGCGGCGAGGTCCTGCTCAGCCGGGCTCGTCCCCGCGAGCAATGCGCCGATCACGGCGCATGCGGCGCGAATTGCGAACCGTCTGCTCCGCTCGAAGCCGGAACCCATATCGAAGCCGCAGGGCCTTCAGTTCCGAGCGAGGTAGTCCCTTGCGTTGCCGATCTCGGGCCGGGGACCGGAGGACCCGGCCATGTCGACCAGCCGGCTGAAGTGCTGCTTCGCCTTGGCCGTGTCCCCCGACTGCCATGCGGCCATGCCCGCTCCGTACAGGCCGCGGTAGCGGTTGGGCTCGCGAACCTGCGAGGCCTCGTATTCCTTCAACGCCTCGGCCGGACGCTTCATCTCCATCAGCATGTCGCCGAGAAGCTCGCGCGCCGGCACCAGCCGCGCCGGGGTGACGATGTGCTTCTCGCTCTTGTCCTCGAGGTCCGCGGCCTGGCGCATCAGGCCGAGCGCCTCGTCGTTCCTCTTCTGCGCGAGCGCCGTCCAAGCGAACGACGCGAGCCGCATCACCTCGACTTCCCCGCCCCAGTAGGCGTTGTTCGCCGCCTTGAGCTCCGCGCCGAGCGCCGCGATGCGATCGGCGTCCTTCTGCGCGGACGCGGCATCACCGCTCCGCGCGGCGCCGAGCGCGCGCGCGAAATGCGTCATCGCCACGGTGAACGGGAAGTTGTCCTGCCTCGGCTGGAGCTCGGCCGCCGCGCGCCAGTCGCCGCGCTCGAGCGCGTAGCGCGCCGGCATCGCGGTCAGCGCGTAGGGAGCGACGAAGCGCGGCGTGATGCCCTTGATCTGCTGCGCTTCGTCCAGCGCCTTGCGCGCGTCGCCGTCGCGAGCCATCTGCAGCAAGGCGTACGTCATGTAGTCGAGCGCGTGCAAGGCCTCGTCGGGCTCGTTGTTCTTCTGCGCCACCGTTGAGGAACGGCGGTTGGTCGCCGCGGACTCGGTCCATTCGCCGACGCGGGTAAAGATGTGCGAAGGCATGTGCAGCGCATGCGGCACATCGGGCGCGATCTGCGCGTAGCGGCGCGCGGCCGGCACGCCCTGCTGCGCGATCGGCGGCGCGTCGTAGCTGTGGATCAGGTAGTGCGCGACGCCCGGATGGTCGGGATGCTTCTTGAACTGCTTCTCGAGGATCGCCCCGGCCTTGAGGTAGGCGGCATAGGTCTGGTCGGACTGCAGCTGCGTCCCCGCGATGTACAGGGCGGAGAAGATCTGCGCCTCGTCGTCGTCCGGATACTTCGCCGCGAGCGCCTCGTAGGCCTTGGCGCGAGAGACCTGGCGCGCGCGCTCCGGCCGTCCGGCGAAGTCGTCGTAGTAGGCGGCCACCGCTTCGAGGTAGTCGCGCTCGCGCTCGGTCTTCGCTCCCATTTTCCGGCCCTTGTCGATGGCGCCTTGAGCCCGCGGCCCGTCCTTGGCGGAGGCGCCCTGGCCGGCGAGCGGATTCGACATCAGGATCGAGGCGTAGCCCCAGGCGGCGATGGCGCAGGAGTTGTCCTCCGCGGCCACCTCCTCGAACGCCTTCTGCGCCGCCGAGTAGTAGAACGAGTGCAGCATAGCGATGCCGCCCAGCAGTTTCTCCTGCACCGAGGGGCTGCACGAGTTCTGGAATTCCACCTTGCCGACCTGAGCGGAGGTTTTGCTGGCCGGTCGCGTCTGGATAGATAGGTGCCGGGACGGAACCTAGTCGATCCTGATCTTCGCCGACCGGACCACTTCGGCCCATTTCTTCAGCTCGGTCTTCACCACGCGCCCCAACTCCTCGGGGCTGCCGCCCACCGGGTCCGCGCTCTGCTCGAGGAGTTTCTGCTTCACTTCCGGCAGGTGCAGCACCCGGGCGACTTCCTTGTGCATGCGCGCGATGATCGGCTCGGGCGTCTTTGCCGGGGCGAACAGCGCGAGCCAGGTATCCACCTCGTAATCGGGGAGGTTCAACTCTTCGGCGACCGTCGGAATCTCGGGCGCCGCCGCAGTGCGCTTGAGCGTGGTCACCGCGAGGGCGCGCAGTTTCCCGGAGCGCACGGACGGGAGCCCCGCGGGCGCCGTGAGGAAGAGAAACGGAACCTGGCCCGCGATCGTGTCGGCGAGCGCGGGGGCGCCGCCCTTGTAGGGAACGTGGACCATGTCGATGCCCGCCCTGCGCTTCAGCAACTCGGCCGCGATGTGGCCCGGCGTGCCGTTGCCGGGCGAAGCGTAGGCGTAGAAGCCGGGGCGCTCCTTGGCCGCGGCGACCAGCTCGCGCAGCGTCTTCGCCGGCGCGCCCGGGTGCGCGGCGATGAGCTGCGGCACGCTCACGAGGAGCGAAACCGGGGCGAAGTCGCGCTCGACGTCGTAGCTCAGCTTGTAGAGCGCCGGATTCATCGTGTGCGCGGAGAACGTGAAAAGGAACGTGTAGCCGTCGGGCGCGCTCTTCGCCGCCGCTTCGGTGCCGACCACGCCGCCGGCGCCGCCGCGGTTCTCGATGACGATCGTCTGCCCGAGTCCCTCCGAGAGCCTGGGCTGCATGATGCGCGCAGTGATGTCGAGCGTGCCGCCGGGCGGGAAAGGCACGATGAATCGGATCGGCCTTGCCGGATACTCCTGCGCGGGCGCCTGCGATCCCATGCCGATCGCGCAGAGTGTCAGTCCAAGGAGTCGAACGAGGGCTGTGATCATGTCTTTTCTCCTTTGTCGCACGGGGTAGTATCCTTGCTGCTGCGCATTGCGTCTTGGCCGAGACCCCGCGGTTCTTGCCCGAAACCCCATGGACGCCCTGTCGGACGTTCTCAAGTCGGTGCGCCTCGAGGGCGCCGTCTACCTCAACGCGGAGTTCACCGCGCCCTGGTGCATACACGCGAAATTCGGCCTGGCGAGCGTCAGGGCGCGGCTTGCCGGAGCCGAGCACGTGGTGTTCTTCCACTTCCTCACCGAAGGCGTCTGCAAGGTGCGGCTGGCCGACAGCGCGGAAGTGCTCGATGCGGCCGCCGGGGATCTGGTGTTGTTTGCGAGGGAAGACAAGCACCTGATGGGCAGCGACCTGCACCTCGCGCCCGTGGAGGCGGCCAGCCTGATCGCCGCCGATGCCGCGGCCGGAGGCGACTTCATCCGGATGCGCCACGGCGGCGGCGGCGCGGCCACGCGCTTCGTGTGCGGCTATCTCGCCTGCAGCCGCAGCGTGTGCCGCCCGCTGCTCGATGCCCTGCCGCGCGTGCTGCGCATCCCGATCGGCGACGGGCCGGCGGCGGCGCTGCTGCGCGAGCTGTTGCGGGTGGGTGTGCGCGAATCCTCGGCCGCGCGGCCGGGCACCGAATCCATGCTCGCCAAGCTGTCCGAGCTTATGTTCGTGGAGGCGATGCGCCGCTACGCCGAGAGCCTGCCGCCCGAGGGCAAGGGCTGGCTTGCCGGCGTGCGCGACGCGCATATCGGGCGCGCGCTGGCCCTGTTGCACGGCGAGCCCGGCAGGGCGTGGACGGTGGACGAGCTGGCGCGCGAGGTGGCGCTTTCCCGTTCCGCGCTCGCCGAGCGTTTCGCGGCGCTGGTCGGCGAGCCGCCCATGCAGTACCTGATGCGCTGGCGCCTCGCGCTCGCGGCGCAAACGCTGCGCTCGGGCGGAGACGCCATTGCGCGCGTGGCCGAGCGCAGCGGCTACGAGTCGGAAGCCGCCTTCAACCGCGCGTTCAAGCGCGAGTTCGGGATGCCGCCCGCCGCCTGGCGCAAGGCGCGACCCACGTAGGAAATTCGCTTCAGATCGCCTGCGCTTGCACGACGACCGCTTGTGCGTGGCCCCTGTAGGGATTGCCGCCCGCCTTGGTGAGGGCCTCGGTGAGCCGGTCGATAACGAGATCGAGCGAGACGCCGCGCTCCTCGAGGAGCGCCGACCTCGGCGTGCCGCGGATCTGCGCGGTGGCGATGCTGCGCGGGTCCGCGGGCTCGAGCGGGATGCGCTTGGTTTCGATGCGTGTCTCGCGGAGGCGCGCGCCCGCGAGCAGCCGGCGCAACAGACCCGGATCGTTCATCTCGTAGGGAAACCTGTACTTCATCTCCGGATCGCCCGGAAACAAGGCTTCGAGCAATTCGGCGTTGACCAACGCATGCCGATTCTCTTCGATGCGATCCCAGACGTTGAACAGGAGAATCCCGCCCTTTGCGAGCACGCGCCGCGCCTCGGCGAGCGCGGCCTGCCTGTCCGGCGCGAACATCAGGCCGAACCCGCAGACGACCGCGCCGAAGCTCGCGTCCCCGAACGGCAGCTTCAGCGCATCGGCTTCGCGCCATTCGATGCCCTTGCGGCCGTCGAGCCTGTCGCGGGCGTAGTCGAGCATCGCCTTGCTCAGATCGGTGGCGACCAGCCGCAGGGACGGGCTCAAGCGCTCGCGAAGCCTGCGCGTCACGATGCCGGTGCCGCAGGCGATCTCCAGGACTTCCCCCGGCGGGCGTTCCGGCAGGCGCCGCGCGAGGTCGGCCGCGAAGGAATCCATCCAGATGGGACCCAGGCGATCGTAGTACTGGGGACCCGTAAAGCTTGCTGTGGCGCCGGCCATAAGTGCTATTCTGCGCCGACTCCACGGCAGAGGCGACGATGAAGGATTCCCTGATGCGGTTCCTCGCTGCAGCGGCGCTCGCCGCGTCGCTGCCGTGCGCGGCTCAAACCTATCCCACGAAGCCACTCCTGGTGCTGATGCCGCTGCAGGCGGGGAGCGCGGTCGACGTGATGATCCGCATCGTCGCGCAGAAGATGGGCGAGGACATGGGCCAGCAGATCGTGATCGAGAACCAGCCCGGCGCGGCTGGCTCGATCGGCGCCGAGCGGGTGAAGCGCGCAGCGCCCGACGGCTACACCGTCGGCGTGCTGAACGACAGCATCCTCACCATGATCCCGAACATCCGGCAGGTGGCGTACGACCCGGTGAAGGACTTCGTGCCGGTGGGTGTGGTGGCGGCGATCACCTGGGTGATGGTGGTGAGCAACGAGCTGCCGGCGAAGTCGGTCGCGGAGTTCGTCGCGCTCGCGAAGAGCCGGCCCGGGAAGATCGACTACTCCTCCGGGGGCAACGGCAGCCCGCAGCACGTCGCGATGGAGGCGTTCAAGGCGGCGACGGGAATCGACCTCGTGCACATCCCCTACCGCGGCGCGACCCAAGCGGCGGTCGACGTGATGTCGAACCGGGTGCAGGCGCATCTGGGCGCGGTGTCGATCGTGCGGCCGTACATCCTCGATGGCCGCATGCGCGCGCTCGCCGTTCCGAGCGCGGCGCGCTCGCCGCTATTGCCCCAAGTGCCGACCGTCGCCGAGGCCGGAGTGCCCGGGTTCGAGTGGCGCACCTGGGCGTCGTTCGTGCTGCCGCTCGCGACGCCCAACGCAATCGTCGAGCGGCTCAACGCCGAGATGATCAAGGCTGTGAGCTCACCCGACGTGCGCGAGAAGCTGATCGCGCAAGGCTTGGAGCCGATCGGCTCGAAGCCCGAGCTAGTCACGCAGTGGACTCAGGACGGCCTGAAGCGCATGCGCGACATCGTGCAGCGCGCGAAGATCCAGGCGGAGTAGGCCAGCCCCGTGAGCCCTACGATCTTTCGCGAGGATGGATTCCGGTTCTTTTTCTTCTCCCGCGAGGAATCGCGCATGCATGTCCACGTGCATTGCGCAGACGGGGAAGCGAAGTTCTCGCTTGAGCCGAAGATCGAACTGGCGCAGAATTACCGCCTGGACGACCGCCAAATTCGGGCGGCGAGGCACTGATCCGGAAACGCGAACATGACATCCGTGCTGCCTGGCGCAAGCACTTTGGACGTTGAGGTAACGAACGTCTCGACTCACGGCTTCTGGCTGATGCTCAGTGCGGAGGAGCTGTTCGTCCCGTTTTCGGAATTTCCCTGGTTCAAGGACGCTCCGATCGCGAAGCTCACGAACGTCGAACGCCCTCAGCCGCATCACCTCTACTGGCCCGACCTCGACGTGGATCTGGCCGTCGAATCGATCCGCCATCCCGACAAGTTCCCGCTGGTCGCAAGACCCGGAATCTGAGCGCCGGGTCACTCCCGCTCCGCCTCGAACGCAGCCATTCTTACCCGCATCGATCACGTAACGATCGGCGTCGCGGACCTCGCATCCGGGATCGCCGCGTACCGCCGTCTGGGCTTCGACGTCGACGACGTCGGCATAGCCCGCAACGACGGCGACCGCCTGCAGCTCGCGCCCGCCCCTCGCGAAGGCCTCCGGTCGATCGCCCTCGCGAGCGACGATCTGGCCGCGGATTCGGCCGCGGTGCACGCGCGCCACGGCATCGCCTACCTCACGCTGGTCGCGCCGAACGTACAACCGGCGAGCCGCCATCCCAACGGCGTGCAGCGCATCGAGCGCGTCTACATCGCCGTCAAGGACGTCGCCGCGGCCGCAGCCCACTACGCCCGCGTGCTCGGCGTGCCGGCGCCGAAAATGGAGCGCGGCACCGTGATCAACGCCGACATGGCGATATTCCAGCTCGGCGCGACGGCGCTGGGCCTCGCGCAGCCCGCGGGGCCGGGCGTCTGCGCCGACGCCCTCGAGCGCAGCGGCCCGGGACCGTTCCAGATTTTGTACCGAACGAGCAGCATGGACGCTTGCGCGAAATGGATCGCCGACCACGGCCTCCCGCCGCCCGCGCGCGGAATCCGCAACACGGGCGAAGGAGCGATGCTCGTCATGCCCGAGCACGCGTGCGGGGCATATATCGGCTTCGTAGGGCCGGCGTAAGCCCCGCGCGCCGCTCTAGCCCCAGCTCTGCCCCGCCGGCTGTCTCACCGCGACGTTGAGCCGGTTCCAGACGTTGGTCATGGCGATCGACAGCACCAGCGCCCCGAGCGCCTTCTCGTCGTAGTGGCGCGCGGCCTCGTCCCAGACCGCATCCGGCACCGCGTCCGCCCGGTCGCTCAGCCGGGTTACGGCCTCGGTCAGCGCCAGCGCGGCGCGCTCGGCGTCGGTGAAGTAAGGCATCTCGCGCCACGCCGCCACCGCGAACAGGCGCTCTTCCGTCTCGCCGGTCTTCTTCTTCGCGAGGCGCGCCATGTCGACGCAGACGCTGCAGCCGTTGATCTGGCTTGCGCGCAGGTGGGCGAGGCCTAGCGTGCGCGGCGGCACGCCGGCTTTTTCCGTGGCCGCCGCCAGCGTCTGCAGCGCCTGCAGGGCATCGGGAACGATCATCGCGGGGTTCTTCATACGTGCTTGCATGGTGCTTCTCCTATCAGGTTTCGGTCTTGACTGTGTCACATTGAATGCGATCCACTCGTCATCGCCATGACGGATCAACGCGGGAGAATGTGACCGATGGACAAGCACGAAGGGCTGGCGCAGCGCTTCGAGGCCGAGCGCGGCCGCCTGCGGGGGGTGGCCTACCGGATGCTCGGATCGCTCGGCGAGGCCGAGGACGCGGTCCAGGAGGCCTGGCTGCGGCTCGGCCGCGCGGACAGCGGCGGCATCGACAACCTCGAGGGCTGGCTGACGACGGTGGTCGCGCGGGTGTGCCTCGACATGCTGCGCTCGCGCAAGTCGCGCGGCGAGCAACCGCTCGACGATCAGGCGCCAGACCCTGACCGCGGGCTGGCACCCGACCCCCAAGAGGAGGCGCTGCTCGCCGACTCGGTCGGCCTAGCGCTCTTGGTGGTGCTCGACACGCTAGCCCCCGCCGAGCGGCTCGCGTTCGTGCTGCACGACATGTTCGACCTGTCGTTCGACGAGATCGCCCCCATCGTCGGGCGCTCCACGGCCGCGGCGCGGCAGCTCGCGAGCCGCGCGCGCCGGCGCGTGCGCGGGGCGGCTGCGGCGCCCGACATCGCGCGCCAGCGCGAGGTCGTCGGGGCCTTTCTCGCGGCCGCTCGCGGGGGCGACTTCGAGGCGCTCGTCTCCGTGCTCGATCCGGAGGTCGTCTTCCGGCCCGACCCGGCGGCGCTGCGCGGAGGCCCGTCCGCGGAAGTGCGTGGGGCCCAGGCCGTGGCCAAGCTCTTCTCGGGACGCGCGCAGGCGGCGCGAATCGCGCTCGTGAACGGCGCGGTGGGCGTGGTCGTGGCGCCGCGCGGTCGTCTGTTCCTCGTGCTCGGGCTGAAAATCAGCGCAGGGAAGATCTCCGAGGTCGAGGTGATTGCAGACCCGGCGCGCCTACGGCGGCTCGACCTCGCGGTATTGGATGGGTGAGCGACAAGGCGCCGACCGGCGCCTTGTGCCGTTGGAATAAGCCTTCAGTAGCCCGACGAAGTCGTGCCGCTGCCGGCCTTGTATTGCGCGATCGCCTTCTTCAGGTCGCTGTATTCCGAGCACCCGAACCTGCACGCCTTGTCGAGCGCGGCGAGGCGCTGCTCGGCCTTCGCGAGGTCGCCCGTCTGCAGGTAGAGCTCGCCCGAGTATTCGAGCGCGCCGCGGTGCCTGGGGTCGATGCGCAGCGCTTCGTCGTAGAACTTCTCGGCTCCCGCGAAATCGGGCGTCGGGGCCTTGCGCAGACTGCTCACCGCCACGCGCCACAGCGATCGCCTGTCGCGTTGGGTCCTATCGATGCAGGCTCGACGCGGTTACCACAAGGCGCTCGTCGCCACCGCCGCCAAGAACGCGCGCATCGCCTGGGCGCTACTGAGCAAGAATCAAACGCTGCGAGCCGCGTGAATCGAATTCACTTCCTTGCCAGACTGCACTCGTTGATGACAAACAGGTCAGACCGGCGTTCGGACACTCCGATCAACTCGGCAGCAATACGATGCCGACTAACGTATGGGAACCGGGCGCGCGGCTTTCATCAGGGCCAGAGCACACATTCGCTCGCAAACAGGCCGGTTATAGTTCCGCAGTCGATCCTGTTCACATCAGCCTTGCAGTTCCGGGGAAGTCCTTATAGAGCGAGTTGAGCGGCTCGGCACGAGCCCTCACCGCAGCGACTTGGGGATCACCGCCCCGCGAGCACATAACAGCCCGGTGCCGAACCGGCGACGGTGCCGGGACTTCAGTCGAGCGGCTCGACCTTCACGATCCGGTGGTCGTGGTTGCTCCCGACCCAGAACGTCGTCGGCGTCGTCGAGTTGTCGACGAACACCGTGCGCATGTTGGTGTCGGACGGCATCAGGTACTGCACTGCTGTTCCCGTTTTGGGATCGAGGCGCACGACCCGGTCGGTGTGCATCGTCGACGCCCAGATTTCGCCGTTCTTGTCGAAATTGGCCCGGTACGGATAGGTGCGGGGCGGCAATTCGTATTCCGTGAATTTCTCCGCCCTCGTGTCGAACACCGCGACCTTGTTGCCGCGATATTCGGTCACGGTGATGCGGTCCTGATCGTCGATGTTCATGCGGCGGCCGCGGGCGTTCTCCGTGGGGAACGGCCACCACGTCACCTTCGTCGTCTTCGCGTCGATCTTGCCGATATGGCCCCGGGTGAACTCGGCCATCCACAGGTTGTTCTGCGAGTCCGAGATCACCTGGTAGATGCTCGCGCCCTTCCTCTTGTCCTCCGGCAGGAAGTCGGCCGGGTGGAAGCGCTCCCATTGGCCGGTCTTGATGTCGACCCGGAAGATATGCTGCGTGCCCACGGTCTTGGTCCAGACCTTGCCGTCGACGTCGTGGCGCAGCCCCGAGAAGTTGAGCTGCACGGTGTCGTCGTTCCATTCCTTCGCCACCGGGTAGTAGTCGATCTTGCCGGTCTTGGGATCGAGGCAGCCGAGCGAGCCCTGATACATGGTGTCGAACCAGATCTTGCCCTCGTGATCGAACTCGATCGAGAGCAGCCCGGTCGGCGCCTTGTCCTTGAACTTCCGGATCGGATATTCGACGAGCTTGAGCGTCTTCGGATCGAACTTGCCGATGAACATCTCGCCGAAATCCGTGTACCAGACGTAGCCCTCCTTGTCGACCAGCACGTCGTGCGGCTCGGTCGTCGGGCGCCCCATGTCGTACTGCGTGACGATGGCGCGGGTGTCGCGGCCCTTGGGACGCGGCAGCGTCTTCAATTCGTACGCCCAATGGTCGGTGGCGGCGAGGTTGATCGTCGCAAGATACTCGGCGGCCTTGCGGAATTGCTCGGGCGTCCCGGCGCGGTTCGCGTCCAGCATGCGCTGAGGCTTGATCGGCTGGCTCACGGCGCCGTAGCCCCGCATGCGGCTGATCACGTGCGTCCATTCGTCGGCATCGTGCGTCGAGCGCGCGACGCGCTCCAGCGTGTGGCAGCCTACGCAGTTGAGCAGCTCCGCCTTCTGGTCCTCGGTGCCGGGGAAACTCATCATCCACTCGGCATTGGTAAGCTGGCCGGCGAGGTTCTTCGTCTTCTTCAGCTTGATGTCGGCCGTCGCGGCTTTTCCGTTCGCCACGGTCGCCCTGACCGGGGAGCCGATGTCGTAGCCGACCGCCCGGATGTCGAGCGTGTATGCGCCCGGTTGCAAGCGGTTCCGCGGGAAGCTGTAGCGGCCCTCCGAATCCGTGGTCACGCTGACCTGGACGATAGCTCCGGGCCGGTGCGCGGTGACGACCACGCCTTCCATCCTGCCTTCGGCCTCGGAGCTGACGACGCCGGTGAGCGCCGCATCGGCTTCGGCCCAGGCGACGCTGCTGGCCGGCGGAAACACCATCGCGGCTGCGGTGGCGGCAAGGGTCAACATCAGCTTGGCTCGCATAGGGTTCTCCCGATGAAAACTATGCGGTATCCTGCCACACTTTGGCCCCGCGGGGGAGAGGGAGGAATCTCGTCATGCACACACGCTTCTTTTCGGCGATTTTCGGAATGGGGATCGGCCTTGCGCTCGCCGTCCCGCCGGCGCATGCCGCGGATGAGATCGAGGCGAAAGCGCAGCTCTGCGCGGCATGCCATGGCGACAAAGGCGTTCCTGCCGACCCCAAGACCGTTCCGCCCATCTGGGGCCAGGAGCAGGGCTACCTCATGAAGCAGCTGCGCGATTTCCGCAACGGCGAGCGCGCGAGCGCGATCATGGCGCCCATCGCCAAGGGCCTGGACGAGGGCGACCTGCGCAAGATCGCCGCCTATTTCGCGGCCAAGACCTGGCCGGCGCGGCGGGCCTCCGCAAAGCCGCCCTCGCCGCCGAAAGGCATCGCCCAGTGCCAGGCCTGTCACCAGCCGAACTTCCAGGGCGGCATGCCGGCGCCGCGGCTGGCCGGGCTCAGTCAGGAATACCTCGCCGCGGCAATGCGCGCCTTTGCCACCGAGCAGCGAACCAACAACCTCGACATGCCGAGATTCATGCAGATGCTGAGCGAGGGCGAGCGCAACGCCATCGCGCGCTATCTCTCCGCGCTGTGACGGGATGAAGATTCCTGAACTATCATTGACCAATTTACTAGGAGGAATCAAACGATGAAGACCGGAATCTGGCCGGCGATCGCCGGCGCGCTGCTCTCGCTGTCCGCGGTCGCGCAGACACCCGAAGTCACCCTGACCCGGATCGAATGCGGCACGGCCGCTAAGCCCACCAACGTCGCCGAGCGCTTCAGCGACACGTTCGCGTACAAGCCGGACCTCGCGCTGAGTTTCACGTTCAGCTGCTACCTGATCAAGCACGGTGACGATTACATGGTCTGGGACACCGGTTTCGCTCCGGGCTCGAACCCGAACGCGCCGAAAGTCGGCATCGTCGAGCGCCTCGCCGAGGTGAAGGTGAGGCCGGAGCAGGTGAAATACGTCGGCATCAGCCACTTCCACGCCGACCACACCGGCCAGCTCGCGCCGTTTGCGAATGCGACGCTGCTCATCGGCAAGGGCGACTGGGACGGCATCACGGCAATCCCGCCGATGCAGGGCGCGAACGCGGCGGGCTTCAAGGACTGGATGGGCGAGAACGCCCGCAAGGTCGAGGCCCTGACGCTCGACAAGGACGTCTGGGGCGACGGCACGGTGAGGGTGATCCGCACGCCCGGCCACACGCCCGGGCACTCGAGCCTCCTCGTGCGCGTCTCGTCGGGAAAGAATTTCCTGCTGAGCGGCGACGCCGCGCACTTCCACGAGAACTACCAATCGGACGGCGTGCCGGCCTTCAACTACGACCGCGCGCAGACGGTCGCGTCGCTCGAGCGGTTGAAGAAGATCGCCGCGAACCTCAAGGCGACCGTGATCATCCAGCACGACCTGCGCGACATCGGCAAGCTGCCGGCTTTTCCGGCTGACGCGAAGTAGTCGCCGTTTCCAGGAGCGAGGGCGGCCCAGGGTCGGATCAGCGCGTCAGGCGATAGATAAGCAAGGCCGCGCGAATCGTCGCGCGCTCGATCGACCCGGGCTCCAGGTCTTCGTCGTTGGTGTGCGACCCCTCGCCGCTCGCGCCGATGCCGTCGAGGCACGCCACGTAAGGAGCGACGAACTGGACGTCGCCCGCGCCACGCTGTCCCGGCGGCAACGCTTCGATGACACCGAGCCCCGCATCCACGCTGGCTTGCGAATACGCTTCCAGGAGGCGCAGGTTCCCGGGCGTGGGCGACATCGGCGGATACGACTCGCTGAACGTGATTTCCGCTTTCGCACCGGGTAAGCTCTTCGCCACGATCGCGCGCATCCGGGCGTGGGCCCGATCGCGCTGCCCGTAAGTGAGATAGCGCAGGTCTCCCTGGGCGCGGAAACTCGCCGCAATCACATTGGTCTTGCCGAAGGCGCTGCCTTTGTTGACAGCGGGGTCGTAGGAAACCTCCGTGCCGCCCACCACGGCGCCGGGATTGAAGGTGAGATCCGCTTCGGCCACCTGCTCGCGAAAGGCGTTCAGAATGCGCGCGCCTTCATATATCGCACCGAAGCCCGAAGATTCGCTGAATACGCCGGAAGAATGCCCCGGCTTGCCGGTGACGGTGAGCATCCAGCCGGAGGCGGCGCGCCGGCCGATGGTCGCGGTATCCCTGCCCTCTCTGTCCTTCACGATGCCTTCGAAGCCCAGCGCGAGATCGCTTCTCTTGGCCGCGCTGACGAGCTCGGCGCGCGTGACCTCCAAAGGCGAACCCGGCTTCTCTTCGTCGCCGGTGAACACGACGGTGATGCTCGTGTTGTCCAGCGCGTGCAATTTGGCGAGCGCCCGCAACGCCTCGACGATGATCACATCGCCGCCTTTCATGTCGGATACGCCCGGGCCGCGAATGCGATCCCCCTTGCGCTCCCAGCGCTGGACCGGACTGTCCTTTTCGAACACGGTATCGAGGTGGCCGATCAAAAGAAGCCGCTTGCCCTGCTTGCCTTCACGCGCCGCCACGAGATGGCCCGCCCGCTGCATGGCGGGCGGCAAGTCGACCCAGCGGGTGGTGAAGCCGAGCTGGTCGAATTCGGCGCGAAACATGCGCCCCACCTCGCGCACGCCTTCGGGATTCAAGGTGCCGCTGTTGACGTTCACCGTGCGCTCGAGAAACTGCAAGGCGGCACCGGAGCGTTCCTTCACCGCAGCGACGATCTGCCGCTCGGCGGCAGTGAGCGCGGCTGCTGCGTCGGCCGCAATCAATGCCAGAAGGGCGGCGAGCACCGCTCGCCGGCCGCGCTGCACATTCATGTCTCCTCCTCGTTAAGCCGCTGCGACGCTCGAAGCGGTCACCCCCGCTTCGCCTCGAACTCCTTCATGTACTCGACGAGCCGCTTCACCCCCTCGATCGGCATGGCGTTGTAGATCGAGGCGCGCATGCCGCCGACGGCGCGGTGGCCTTTGAGCTGCACCATGCCGCGCGCTTCCGCGCCTTTCAGGAATTCGCTGTCGAGCTTGGAGTCCGCGAGGGTGAAGGGGATATTCATGCGCGAGCGGTCCGACTTGCGCACCGGGTTCTTGAAAAAGGCGCTCGAGTCGAGAAAGTCGTAGAGGAGCTTCGCCTTGGCGATGTTCGTCTTTTCCATTTCCGCGAGACCGCCCTGCGCCTTCAGCCACTGGAACACGAGCCCTGCGATGTACCAGGCGTAGGTCGCGGGGGTGTTCGACATCGAGCCGCTTTCGGCGTGCACTTTGTAGTCGAGCATCGAGGGCGTGTGCGGAATCGCCTGGCCGAGCAGGTCTTCGCGCACGATGACGAGGGTCAGGCCCGCCGGCCCGATGTTCTTCTGCGCTCCCGCGTAGATCAGGCCGAACTTGGAGACATCGAGCGGGCGCGAGAGGATATGCGACGAGGCGTCGGCGACGAGCGGCACCTTGCCCGTGTCCGGGATCCAGTGGAATTCCACTCCGCCTATGGTTTCGTTCGAGGTGTAGTGGACGTAGGCCGACTTCGGGTCGAGCTTCCACGTCGACTGCTCGGGCGCGAAGCTGAAGTTCTTGCCCTCGGAGCTCGCCGCGATATTGATCTCGCAGAAGCGGTTCGCTTCCTTGATCGCCTTCTTCGACCACTCGCCCGTATAGATATAGTCGGCCGAGTTCCTTCCGCCGAGGAGATTCATCGGCACCATGCCGAACTGCAGCGTCGCCCCGCCCTGGAGGAAGAGCACCTTGTAGTTTCTGGGGACCTCGAGCAGCTCGCGGAAATCCGCTTCCGCTTGTTCCGCGATCGCGATGAACTCCTTGCCGCGGTGGCTCATCTCCATCACCGACATGCCCGAACCGTGCCAGTCGAGCATCTCGGAGGCGGCCTTCTCGAGCACCTCCTCAGGCAGGACCGCCGGCCCGGCGCTGAAATTGAACACCCGCGTCGCCGGCCTACTGCCCATTCGCCTGCCCGTTCTCCTCGTCCTCTTCCTTCTCGGCGACGCGCTCGACGCCCGCGAGCTTGGTGCCTTCGTCGAGGTCGATCAGGCGCACGCCTTGCGTCGAGCGCCCCATCTCGCGGATCTGCTTCACGCGCATGCGTATGAGCACGCCGCCCGTGGAGATGAGCATGATCTCGTCCTCGTCGCCCACGAGCACCGCGCCGATGACCTTGCCGTTGCGCTCGGTCGTCTGGATCGCGATCATCCCTTGCGTGCCGCGGCCGTGACGCGTGTAGTCTGAGATCGGCGTGCGCTTGCCGAAACCCTTCTCGGTCGCCGTCAGCACCGTCTGGTTTTCGCTGTCAGCGACCAGCATCGAGATCACCCGCTTGCCTTCGCCGATCTTCATTCCGCGCACGCCTCGCGCCTGCCGGCCCATGGGCCTCACGTCGCCCTCCTCGAAGCGCACCGCCTTGCCCGCGTCGGAGAACAGCATCACGTCGTGCTTGCCCTCGGTGATCGCGCCGCCGATCAGGTGGTCGCCGTCGTCGAGCTCGACCGCGATGATCCCCTTCTCGCGCGGATTGGAGAACTGCGAGAGCGGCGTCTTCTTCACCGTGCCGAGCGAGGTCGCCAAGAACACGAAATGCTTGTCGTCGTACTCCTTGACGGGGAGCACGGCGTTGATCTTCTCTCCTTCGGATAAGGGAAAGAGGTTCACGATCGGCTTGCCGCGGCTCGCGCGCGTCCCCTGCGGCACGTTGTACACCTTGAGCCAGTACACCCTCCCGCGCGAGGAGAAGCACAACATCGTGTCGTGGGTGTTGGCGATGAAGAGGCGCTCGATGAAATCGTCCTCCTTGGTGGTCGCCGCCTGCTTGCCGCGCCCGCCGCGGCGCTGCGCGCGGTAGTCGGTCAAGGGCTGCGACTTGATGTAGCCCGCGTGAGAGAAGGTCACCACGACGTCTTCCGCTGCGATCAGGTCCTCCATCTGCAGGTCCTCGGCCTGCTCGACGATCTCGCTCTTCCTCTTGTCGCCGTACTGAGCTTTCAACGCCTTCAGCTCCTCGGAGATGACCGCCGTGATGCGCGCGGGCTTGGCGAGCATGTCCAGGAAATCGCCGATTCTCTCGATCAGCTCCTTGTACTCGGCGACGATCTTGTCCTGCTCCAGGCCCGTGAGGCGCGCGAGGCGCATCTCGAGGATCGCCTGCGCCTGCGCGTCCGAGAGCCGGTAGCCGGTCTCCTGCGGGCCGAATTCCGCGCCCAGGCCCTCGGGCCGCGAGGCGTCCGCCGCGGCGCGCTTCAACATCTCCTCGACCACGGGCGATTTCCAGGCCTTCGCCATCAGCGCGACCTTCGCCTCGGGCGGAGTCTGGGATTTCTTGATGAGGGCGATGATCTCGTCGACGTTGGAGAGGGCGACCGCGAGCCCTTCCTGGATATGCGCCTTCTTCCTCGCCTCGCGCAGGTCGAAGAGCGTGCGCCGCGTCACCACCTCGCGCCGGTGCGCGAGGAACGCCTGCAGCATCTCCTTGAGATTGAGAACGCGCGGCTGGCCGTCGATCAGCGCCACCATGTTGATGCCGAAAGTGTCCTCGAGCTGAGTCTGCTTGAAGAGGTTGTTGAGGACGACTTCGGGCAGCGCGTCGCGCTTCAGCTCGACGACCGCCCGCATGCCGGACTTGTCCGACTCGTCCTGGATGTGCGCGATGCCCTCGATCTTCTTCTCGTTCGCGAGCTCGCCGATCCGGGCGAGCAGCACCGCCTTGTTCACCTGGTAGGGGATCTCGTCGATGATGATCGCCTGGCGGTTGCCTTTCTCCAGGTCCTCAAAGTGCGTGCGCGCGCGCATCAGGATGCGGCCGCGGCCGGTGCGATAGCCTTCGCGCACGCCGGACACGCCGTAGATGATCCCCGCCGTCGGGAAGTCCGGCGCGGGGATGTGCTTGATCAGCTCGTCGATCCCGAGGTCGGGCTTCTTGAGCAATGCCTGGCAGGCGTCCACCACCTCGCCGAGGTTGTGGGGCGGGATGTTGGTCGCCATGCCCACGGCGATTCCCGAGGACCCGTTGATGAGCAGGTTCGGGACCTTGGTCGGCAGCGCCGAGGGTTCCTGCTCCTTGCCGTCGTAGTTCGGGACGAAATCGACGGTTTCCTTCTCGATGTCGGCGAGCAGCTCCGAGGCGATGCGGTCCAGGCGGCACTCGGTGTAGCGGTAGGCCGCGGCCGGGTCGCCGTCGATCGAGCCGAAGTTCCCCTGCCCGTCGATCAGCGTGTAGCGCATGGAGAAGTCCTGCGCCATGCGCACCAGCGCCTCGTAGGTGGCGTTGTCGCCGTGAGGATGGTATTTGCCGAGGACGTCGCCGACCACGCGCGCGCATTTCACGTAAGGCCGGTTCCACACGTTGTTCGTCTCGAACATCGCGAAGAGCACCCTGCGGTGCACCGGCTTCAGCCCGTCGCGCACGTCCGGCAGCGCGCGCCCCACGATCACGCTCATCGCGTAATCGAGGTAGGAGCGGCGCATCTCCTCTTCCAGGCTGACGGGAAGAGTTTCCTTGGCGAATTGATCCATGAGAGGGGTTTTTTTCGAGCCGGGCGGGCCTTTTAGAAGCTGAAATTTTATCAGCTTAGGACTTTTCGAACCACCGGAATCGCGCTCGCGATCGCGCGATTTTCCCTCTGGAAATTCGCTTGCCGCTCGCCCATGTGGTGTATGATCCCCGGCGTCGGAGAAGTTGCGCGCACGACTGCAAGCGCAGCGCGCGTCCACGACCAGGAGGGTCCCTTGAGCACGCTGAAACTCGCGATCGGAAGCGCCGTCCTCGGCCTCCTCGCATCCTGCGCCGCCGCCCCCGAACCGGCGCCGCCGCCCCAGCCGGCTCCCGCGCCTGCACCGCGCCAGGCTGCGCCGGCCCCTGCACCAGCTCCGGCACCCGTAGCGGCGCCGAAGCGATGCGATGCGACGCTTGCCTTCCAGAAGGACGAGACATTCCCATTCGATCGATACGCGCTCACCGACGCGGCGAAAGCGCGCCTGGATCGCGACGTGATCGGAAAGCTCGCCGACTGCGCCGGCGTGGAAGCCGTCGTGATCGAGGGCCATGCCGATCGCATCGGCAGCCAGCAGTACAACCAGAAGCTGTCCGAGCGGCGCGCCGAGAGCGTCAAGGCCTACCTCGTCGGCAAAGGCGCCGATCGCAACGCGATCGAAACGATCGGCATGGGCAAGACCGTTCCGGCGAAGTTCTGTCCCGATATCCGCAAGCGCTCGGAGCTGATCGCCTGCCTCGCCCCCAACCGACGCGCCATCGTTTCGATCAAGGGCCCGGGAAAGTAAGAGTCCGTTTCGAAATTAACCGGCTGTCATCCTGAGCGAAGCGAAGGATCTGCTTGTCATTGCCGGTCGACCTCCTCGTCAGCGCGCGCTGGGTGATCCCGGTCGAACCCGCGGGAGCCGTCCTCGAGGATCACTGCGTCGCGATCGCCGCAGGGCGCATCGCCGCGGTGCTCCCTTCGGGCGAGGCCGAGCGCCGCTTCGAGGCGCGTGAGCACGTGCGCCTGGACAGGCACGCCCTGATTCCGGGCCTGGTGAATCTCCACACCCACGCGGCCATGACGCTCCTGCGGGGGCTCGCCGACGATCTTCCCCTGATGGCCTGGCTGCGCGACCACATCTGGCCCGCCGAATCGAAGCACGTGTCGCCCGAGTTCGTCTACGACGGCACGCTGCTCGCCTGCGCCGAAATGCTGCGCGGCGGCGTGACCTGCTTCAACGAGATGTATTTCTTCCCCGAGGCGGCGGCGCGCGCGGCGCTCGACTCGGGAATGCGCGCCGCCCTGGGGATCATCGCGTTCGAATTCCCCACCTCCTACGCGGCCGACGCCGACGACTACATCGCCAAGGGGCTCGCGGCGCGCGACGCGCTCAAGGAGGAGCCGCTGCTTTCCTTCTGCATGGCCCCGCACGCGCCGTATACGGTGAGCGACAGGACATTTGCGAAGGTCGTCACGATCGCCGAGGAGCTCGACCTTCCCATCCACACCCACCTGCACGAGACGAGAGCAGAGATCGAGGAGAGCCTCGGCAAGCACAAGGCGCGGCCGCTCGAGCGCCTGCGCGCGCTGGGGATGCTCTCACCGCGCCTCGTCGCGGCGCACGCGGTGCACGTCACGGGCGAGGAGATCGCGATGCTCGCGCACCACGGCGCCTCCATCGCGCATTGCCCCTCGTCGAACCTGAAGCTCGCGAGCGGTTTCGCGCCCGTCGCCGCCATGCTCGAGCGCGGCGTCAATGTCGGCATCGGCACCGACGGCGCGGCGAGCAACAACCGCCTCGACCTGTTCCAGGAGATGCGCACCGCCGCGCTTCTCGCAAAGGCGGCCGGGAACGACGCGCAGGCGATGCCGGCGCATCGTGCGCTTGCCGCGGCGACGCTGCACGGCGCCCGCGCGCTCGGCCTCGACGCATCGGTCGGGTCGCTTGCGCCGGGCAAGTTCGCCGATCTGTGCGCGGTCGCCTTCGACGAGCCCGAGCTCGCCCCCTGCTACGACCCGGTCTCGCATCTGGTGTATGCGGCGGGCCGCGAGCAGGTATCGCATGTGTGGGTCGCGGGGGAGCCCCGGGTCCGGGAGAGACAGCTCGTCGGATTCGAGAATCGCGGCTTGAACAGCCGCGCCCTTGTGTGGCAGAATAAGTTGGCAGCAGAAACAAAAGCTTAAGGCGGGCGTTTTTGCGGATTTCCTAAAGGCGTATCCCAGCTGCTCGAGCCGCGGCTCGAGCCCCAACCTACGAGAGGAAAGCATGAACAAAAGACTGAGCACCGCGCTATCGGCGTTCGTCCTGCTCGCGTTCGCAGGCTGTGCAGCCACGCCGGAACCCGCGCCGCCGGCACCCGCGCGGGAAACTCCGCCGGCCCCGCCGCCGCCGCCTCCTCCTGCGCCGCCGAAGGCGGCTCCAAAAGCGGAGAAAGTCACCACGGCGTCGACGGTCAATTTCGATTTCGACCGGTACGTGATACGACCGGATGCGAGGTCCAAGCTCGACGACCTGGTCGGGAAGCTGCGCGGCGTCAACCTCGAGGTGATCATCGCGGTCGGGCACGCCGATCGCATCGGCAGCGACGCCTACAATATGAAGCTGTCGGTGCGCCGCGCGTCAAGGAATGCAAGGGCGACAAGAAGACCAAGGAGCTGATCGCCTGCCTCGAGCCGAACCGCCGCGTCGAGTCCGAAGCCGTCGGTTCCGCCGAAAAGTAAGAGCGCTTCCTTTCGAAAAGCCCTGCCCAGGCAGGGCTTTTTTATTGCGACGCCCGAGTGTGCTTACAATGTGACAGCTCGATATGAACGCCGACCCGCAGGAACTGGAGAAATTCAGCGCGCTCGCGCACCGCTGGTGGGATCCGGAGAGCGAGTTCAAGCCGCTCCACCGGATCAACCCGCTGCGCCTGGACTGGATAGCCCGCATCTCGAAGCTCGCCGGGGCGTCGGTGCTCGACGTCGGCTGCGGCGGCGGGATCCTCGCCGAGGCGATGGCGCGGCGCGGCGCGAGGGTCAAGGGCATCGACCTCTCCGACAAGGCGCTGAAGGTGGCGCAGCTGCACCTGCACGAGAGCAAGCTCGCCGTGGACTACGAGGCGATCTCGGCCGAGGATCTCGCTGAACGCTCACCGGGCGCCTACGACGTCGTCACCTGCATGGAGCTGCTCGAGCACGTGCCCGATCCGGCGAGCACCGTGCGCGCCTGCGCGCAGCTCGCGCGGCCCGGCAGCCATGTCTTCTTCTCCACCATCAACCGCAACCTGAAAGCCTACGTCCTCGCGGTGATCGGCGCCGAATACGTGCTGAAGCTCCTCCCGAAGGGCACGCACGACTACGCGAAGTTCGTCAAGCCCTCGGAGCTCGCGCGCCACTGCCGCGACGCAGGGCTCGACGTGCGCGAGATCACGGGCATGAGCTACAACCCGCTCACGCGCGTCTACTCGCTCGGATCCGACACGGACGTCAACTACCTCCTCCACTGCGTGCGCGAGTGAAGCTCGCCGGGGTCCGCGCCGTCTTGTTCGACCTGGACGGTACCCTTGCGGACACGGCTCCCGATCTCGCCCGCGCGCTGAACCGTGTCCGCGTCGAGCGGGGCCTCCCGCCCCTGCCGCCGGAGGTCGCGCGGCCGCACACCTCGAGCGGCGCACGCGGCCTGCTCAAGGCCGGATTCGATATCGCGCCCGAAGACGAGGGCTACGGCGCGCTGCGCGAGCGCTTCCTCGATTTCTACGCGGAGGGTCTGTGCGTCGAGACGCGCCTCTTCGACGGGATCCCCGAACTGCTTGCGAAAATCAAGTTGCGCAAGCTGCCTTGGGGCATCGTCACCAACAAGGGCAAGCGCTTCACCGAGCCGCTGCTGCGCTTACTCGCCGTGGACCACCTCGCCGGCTGCGTGGTGAGCGGCGACTCGACCTCCCACATCAAGCCGCATCCGGCTCCGCTGCTGCTCGCCGCATCGCTGCTCTCGCAGCGGCCGGCCGATTGCGTGTACATCGGCGACGATCTGCGCGACGCACAGGCCGCCCGCGCCGCGGGCATGCGCTTCGTCGCCGCCGGTTGGGGCTATCACGGCGAGGGCGGCGATCCCAACGCCTGGGATTCGGACGCGGTGGTCGGCCACCCGCGCGAATTCCTGGACCTGCTCGCCTGAGGAGAAACCCATGCCCGCCTATTGGGTAGCCCGCGCCAAAGTCAACGATCCGGTGGAATACAAGAAGTACGCGGACCGGGTGCCCGCGATCCTCGCGAAATACGGGGCGAAGGTGCTCGCGCGCGGCGGGCGCTATCAGACCCTCGAAGGCCCGGAGAGATTCAACCGCTTCGTCGTCATCGAGTTCCCGAGCTTCGAGCAGGGCGTCGCCTGCTTCAATTCCGCGGAATACAGGGAGGCGGCGGCGTTTCGCCGCAAGAACAAGGCGGGCGAGAACGAGCTGGTGATGATCGAGGCGGTAGAGGGCTAGGGTGAGGGCCCCATCTATGGGATAATTCATCCGCTGCAGAGAAATCGGGGGCGACCTGGTTTCGACGTGGGTATCGAAGCAGCGCAGGGCATACCGAGGACCAGTGACCTCGTAAATCCATCTGGAAATTCTCAAACGCCAACGACGAGCGTTTCGCTCTAGCCGCCTAATACCGGCTAGACGCTGCACTGGCTTGCTGATGGGCCAGGCTCCCGAAAGGGAGTGCAGCGTCATTCACATCAGCTCCTGTGCGCGGTTTGGTCGCTTGACCGCGCGCATCCGTCGAAGCGACTGGCTGAGCGTCAGCCTGCCGGCCGGCGGGCGCAAGGCGAGACCCAAATGACCAGGCTAAGTATGTAGGCCTGACTGCGGAGGACTTGCGGACGCGGGTTCGATTCCCGCCGCCTCCACCAACTTAACGGCCACCCCTGCGGTGGCGGTCTTTTTTTTGGCGGCGGGGACGTTCAAAACCGTCCCCGGCCTCCTTGATCATTGTGACTTCGCTGCGGCCCATTTTCGCAGCGTCACCGTGGTTCCTGCACCCGCTTTCGATTCGATCTCAAACTTGTCCACGAGCCGGCGCGCGCCGGGAAGACCGAAGCCGAGGCCGCGCTTCGTGGAGAAACCGTCTTGCATCGCCTGCTCGACGTCGGGGATGCCCGGCCCGGTGTCGCGCGCAATCACGACGACCCCGCGCCTCGGAGCATCCACGACCCGCTCGAAGAGGATCTCTCCGCCGCCTGCGTGAACGACAATGTTCCGCGCGATCTCCGTGACGGCAGTCGCGAGTGCCTCGGCCTCGACCTCGGAGAGCCCCTGCTGCGAGGCCAGCTCGCGAGCGCGTCGCCGGGCTACGGCCACATCGGACTCATCGCGGATGAAAACCCGGACCTGAGCCTCGGAAGCGACGCGCTCCATCACGGCTTCCGTCCACCCCCAAGCGTGAAGTAGAACGTCGCGCCGCCATCGATCTTGCCTTCGGCACTGACCTGACCGTCGTGTCTCCGCACGACACGCTGGACCGTGGCCAGACCGATCCCGGTACCCTCGAACTCGCTGGGAGAGTGGAGGCGCTGGAACGCTCCAAAGAGCTTATCGGTATAGGCCGCGTCGAAGCCCGCTCCGTTGTCCCTGACGAAGTAGGTCGGCTTGCCATCGCGTTCCTCGCAGCCGAAAGCGATCTCCGCTTGCTTGCGCTTGGAGGTGAACTTCCAGGCGTTGCCGAGGAGATTCTCCAGGACGACGGCGAGCAGGCTCGGGTCGCCGTTGCCGCGCACACCGTCCTCGATGATGAAGCGGCCGCCGCGCTCGGGTGACTCGGCCCGCAACCGCTCGGAAATGCGCCGGGCGAGCGCGGTCAGGTCCACGTCGACGCGACGAATCTCGGTGCGAGTGACGCGTGCGAGCGACAGCAGGCCGTCGATGAGTTGCGACATGCGCTGCGCGGCTTCGCGGACATTCCCGAGATACTTCTTGCCATCGTCATCGAGCGTGTGAGCGAACTCCTTGAGTAGGATCTGACTGTACCCGTCAATGCTCCGAAGCGGCGCGCGGAGATCGTGGGAGACCGAATAGCCGAACGACTCCAGTTCCCGATTGACGATCTCGACTTCTTCTTTCTGCCGTCGCAGCGACTCGCTAAAACGTTGCAGCTCTTCGTTCGCCTCGCGGTAGCCCCGAAAGGACATCTCGAACGGCGAGAGCAGCTCGTTGAAGAAGTCCGCGACCGCCCTGGCGAACTGCGGTTGGTCGCGCGCCGGCGCAGAGACGACGAGAACATCGACGGCGCCCCGATGAAGGACGGCCATGTCCAGGACCCCAAGGCCGTCGGCCATTGCGCGTCGACCGAGCTCGTAGGCGCGGGTCAGCGCGGATTCATGCCCGGCTCTGAGATACCCTTCGAGTGCGGTGAAATACTCGTGCGCGAATCCGTCGGTCCGGTCGCTCATTGCCCGGCTCCGAGATAGCGAGCAACCACGATGTGGGCGTCATCCGTCCCCTTCGCAAAGCGCGCCAGGATGGATTCGGCGATTTCCTGGGGGCTATTCTCGATCGCCAGGCCGGTGGCGAAGCCGCTTCGGATTCCGTCCGTCGCCATGATCAGGGTGTCGCCCGGGAAAACGAGCAGCGCGTCCGCGCGCAGCGGAGGGAGCTGATACCCCACGACGCCGCCACGGACGCTGATTGATTCGTCGGGACGTTCCGGGCTGCCTCTGGCGCGGAGGAGAACGCCCTCGACGTTGCCGATGCCTGTCCAGGTCATCGACGAATCGGCGGTGCGGAAGGAGGCAAGGCTCATGACGACACCGCGTGTCCTGCGCAGGGCGTCGTGGCATCGCGGCACGAGCAGCAGCAGAGAGTCTCCCGCGTGATCGTGAAGCACCGGGAGCGCCGCTCTCGAAGCCGCCGCCGCCGCTTCCCCGTGCCCGAGCCCGTCGAGAAGGGCGACCAGGACGCCGCCGGGAAACGGGGCAACGACGTGCAGATCACCGGACGGCGCTTCCAGCGCGCTGCCCGCCCATCCCCAGTCGATGATCGGGTGTGCATGTGGCACGACGTTGGTCATCGAAGCCATTTTTTCATCGTCACCGTCGTGCCTTTGCCCAGCGCCGAGACCAGCTCGAACTCGTCCATCACGCGCCTCGCGCCGGGAAGCCCGACGCCCAGGCTCTTGGCGGTCGAGTAGCCGTCGCGCATGGCAAGATCGATGTCGGGGATGCCTGGTCCGTCGTCTTGGGCGACGATCAGGATGCCGCGACGTCCGCCTTCGTCCATCCGGCTGAGCGTCACCTTGCCGCGCTGTGCGTAGCTGACGATGTTGCGCGTGATCTCGGAGATGGCGAGGGCGATGATGGTCTGGTCCGCGCTCGAAAATCCGGCCGCGGCTGCAAGCTGACGCCCTTCCTGACGCGCGGTCACGATATCCGCGTCGCGCTCGATCGGGACAGACACCTCAGCGGACACGGTGGCTGCCCCGTTTCGCGACGTCCCTGATGTACGCGAGGCCCTCTTCGAGGTCGAGCGCCGTCGCCACGCCCTCCAGAGACAGACCAAGCTGGACCATCGCAAACGCGACATCGGGCTGGATGCCGACCACCACCGCGTTGGCGCCGCGGAGCTTGGCCGTGTACGCGATCGATCGAAGGGTGCGCGTTGCGAAAGAGTCGAGGACATCGAGCGCAGTCACGTCGATGATCACCCCGCGGCTGCGGAATCGTCCCACCTGGTCCGCGAACGCGTCGTGAAGTTGAGCCAGCTCCCGATCGGAGAGAGCGGCCTGGATCGAGGCGATGAGCACATCGCCCTGCTTGAGAATGGGAACAGACACGGTCTCAGCTCCCTTCCGGCGCCGGACCCGCATCGGTCGCAGTCGTGAGCACGCGGTATCCCAGAATCCGCTCGGCCTCCTCGAGGCCTCCCTGGAGGTCGCCGACGGTGTTCAGCTTCGAGAGCTCGATGCCGAGCGCGACGAGCGATTGCGCGACTTCCGCGCTGAGGCCGGTCACGATCACGTGGGCGCCCATGAGCCGCGCCGCAGTGACCGTCTGCAGCAGGTGATTCGAAACCTTCGAGTCGATCGTCGCCACCCCCGTGATGTCCATGACGACGACCTTCGCACGGTTCGCGCGTATCGAGCGAAGCAGGCTCTCGGTGATGAGCCGTGCGCGCTGGGTGTCGATGACGCCGATGATCGGGAGCAGCAGCAGACGCTCGCGGATCTGGAGTACCGGCGTCGAGAGCTCCCGGATGGACTCCTGCTGCTGCCGGATGACGCGCTCGCGCTCGAACACGAGGACGTCGACAATGAGGCCGATGTCGAAGAACGCGATCTTCTTGAGCGACATGAAGCTCTCGAACCCGTCGAGCGGCTTACGGTCGACCTGCTTCATGACCGCGCTGCCGATGTGCTTGAGCAACTGGTGGAACGCGCCGAGGAACACGCGCGCGTCCAGACCGGCCTTGGCGTAGAGGGTGCCGAGCTCGATGCGTTGCTCGACGTACTTCATCCCGTACTCGCCTTGGACCATCGCCACCAGGTGCTCCCTCTTGAGCTGGCGCGCCCTCTCCGCGATGGCGCGGCTCGCGATCAGGGAGCGGGCGTCATCGAGGCCCGAAAGATGGTTGAAGAACGTTGTCACGTAATCATCGGTGTGCTGCGTCACCAGGTCCCGGATCGCCGCGATGCGCGGCACGTCCGACGCCTCGAAGCCGACGATCTTCTTCCGGCGCTCGATGTTCGCTTCATCGAGCCCCATCTCGCGCATTAGGGCTTTGGATGCGGCCTGCTGGATCTCGTCGGCCATGTTTCCTCCTTAGTTGGTACATCGAACTTCACCTGCCTGAGGTCATGAAGATAAGGCAGCCAGAGCGATTACGGTGTGAACAGAAGCGTGGGGGCGACGGCCCTAGGGTTGGTCGGACCAGGAGACTGGGCCGATGAATGCCCATCATAGACTCGTTCACGGGCAGCGAAAACAACTGAGCGGTCAGGCAAACCCTACACAGCGCGTCAGGTAATCCCCGCATCCTCACGGATTCATCGGCGATCACATTGCGGCGAACTCCGGAATGCTTCTTCCCGGACGCCTTAGCCTCTCGTCGACATCTCGAAGGCGAAGCTTTGGGATCTACGCCAGCTCCGCGAGGACGTCAAACGTCAGAGAATTTCGAGCGCGGGGGCAACTCTGGGGGCAATCGAGCGCCCCGCGTGATCAGGCCGCGAGGAGATACACGGTTTTACGAGCGGTATTCGATTCCCGCCGCCCCACCAGAACACACCAACCCTGCGCCTTCCATCAACGTGGCGGGCGCTATCCGGTGCAAAACAAAAGGGCCTGCACTTCTGCAGGCCCTTGCGTACTGGTCGCGCGCCAGATTGGTGGATCAATCATCATCATCGTCATCGTCGTTCCCATGGCCGTGCCCATGCCCCCCGCGCGAACCAGCGCAGACATAGCTCGAAGCTACGTTGACGTCGCCGCCGACGTACGTCCCTTTCTTCGGGTAGACGCAGATGGGCCTGGATTTGGCGACCGGGAACGTGGTCGTGACAGCTGAGAAAATATCGATTCGCCGCGGCGCGACGCCCTTCTCCACCCAGCCTGTCAGGACGTCACAGAGCTGCGGCGTCCCGTCCGCTACCCCAGCACGCCTTCCTGCGCGGGTCTGGGTTGGGGCGGCATGCCGGTGGGCGTAGTCGAAGCCGACCTCGCAGATGGATCGCTGGTGAAAATCGGGATCGAGGACGTGCCCGAGGGCCACACCGCTGTGACAGGGAAGGAGACTTCTATGAGAACGATTCAGAAGGGTTTTACCTTGATCGAGTTGATGATCGTAGTTGCGATCATCGGAATTCTGGCCGCAGTAGCACTCCCGGCGTATCAGGACTACAGCAACCGCGCGAAGATATCCGAAGTGATCTTGGCTGCGAGCGCATGCCGCACCTCGATTACCGAGATCTTCCAGAGTGCCACCAGCGCGCCTGGAGCCAACAACTGGGGCTGTGAAGTCACAAGCATCACGACGGGCGGGGCCTCGAAGTACGTGAATACGATTTCGACGGACGTCAACGGGAAGGTGATGGTGGCGATCCAGGGCTTTGCTCCCTCGACCAATATCAACGGCAAAATAGTCACTCTAGTCCCGCTGAAAAACCCGGGCGGTGCGCCGGCGGCGATGGCCTCTACCGACGTCGGTGGAACCACGCTCTTCGGCTGGCGTTGTGGCAACAACAGCGACGGCACGAACCTGAACCCGAAGTTCCTGCCGGGTTCCTGCCGCGGATGATGAGTCCTGAGCCGGAGTGGATGAAGCGCTAGCGCGCGTAGCAGGCGAACCGCCGAGTATTTCTGTTCCCGGAGAACTGCAGCGCCTGGGAACACCCGGGGCTTTCCGCGGATCAGCGCATGAACGCCGCGCCGTACACCCAGCCGATCTGGAAGCCGATGTCGGGCGTGTTGTCGAAGTTGCGCACGTTTTCCGTGATCGCGAAGGTCCATACCGAGCCGTCGATGCGATGGCGCAGGCCGATCGAGATCTGATACTTGGTGTTGAGCAGCCCCGGCAGATCGGTGTCCTCGTGCCTGAACGGGCTCGGGCTCACATAGAATTGCGCGACGATATTGGTCTTCTGGCTATAGCTGTATTCATAGCCGAAGATGTACGTGGGCACGATCTGCGTGCGGTCGTTCGAGGTCAGGACGCTGCCCGTAGTGCGCACCGCGGCCGCGCTCAAGTAAGCCGCGTGGCGTCCGGCGAAACGCTGCAGCGTCGCCTGCAGGCCGACGTCGGTGTGGCCGGTCGACAGAAAATCCCGCTGCCCGTCTATCGGAACCTTCACGGCGGCTTCCAGCACGAGATTCCAGGGCGAAGGCGCCGCCGCGACCGAATAGCGCAGAGCGAACGTGGGATCGAGCAGTCCTCCGTCCAGGTGGGCGTTCAGGAACACCGTCTGCGCATTCTTGAGATTGAGGATGACGTTGACGGTGTTGCGCTCGACCGCAGGCCTGCCGTACGAGTCGAAGCCGAAAGCCTTGTGGAAGCTCTCGATCGCGCCGTCCATGAAACCGCCGCTGTAGTTCACGGCGCTGAAGGTGGCGTTGACGCTCCAATGATCGGCCAGCTTCCGATGCAGGGTTACGTCGACGAGTCCGAGCTCGAGATCGACGAGATAGGCCTCGCCGGGCAAGGCGCGGATCGCAGCGACGTCTGCCGGTCCGAGGCGGCGGCGCCCGGGCAGCGACTTGAGGTATTGCTCGACGTTCGGGCTCATCGCCCAGGTGTTCTGGTAGCCCAGAAGGACTTCGACGCCCAAGCTGCCCGGCGGAGCCCACACGGCGTGCGCGGGACGCATGTCCAGGCGCAGGAATCCGAACGGCGTGAGATCGCGCTCGCGCAGCAAACCGAATTTCACGTACTCGGGCACGGGCTGTGCAGCGTCCTCCGCGGCCGCGGCTGCGGATCCGAGCATGAAGAAGAAGGTGAGCGCCGTCACGCGGATCGCGCGTGACGGCGGGAAAAACCTACGACCGCTGAAGCGGCAAGACATGCTCGGAAGATATCCTTCCGTTGCTCATCGCGGTAGCCTATATTTGTCGATAAAAACCATCGTTCCAGTGGATGGATAACCCGCCGGGCTATTTCTTCGGGTGCAGCACCAGCTTCTGCACGCGCCAGTTGAGCAGCTCCGCGACGTAGAGCACGTTCTCCGACGGGCAGGCGATCTCGTGGATCCAGCCGAACTGCTTCAGCTGCTTGCCCGATTCGCCCAGCACGCCGAGCACCTTTCCGTCCAGGGACAGCTTGAACACGCGACCCGGGAACGCGTCGGAGGCGTAGAGCACCTGTTTCGGCCCGGGCGTGATGCACACCGCCCAAGGCGCCCCGGGCATCTGCGTCTTCGGCCCGCCCCCCGCCTCGATCTTCGCCAGATCCGGCAGGTTGCCGATCGCCGGGCGCGACTTCGCATCGTAGGGCACGTCGATCGTGAACTCGCGCTGAAAGGTCCCCTCGCCGTCGAACACCTGGATGCGCCGGTTGCCGCGGTCGGCGACGTAGAGGTTGCCCTTCGCGTCGGCGGCGATCGAGTGCGGCGTGTTGAACTCGCCGGGCTTCGCGCCCTTGCTCCCCCACGACTTCACCCACTTGCCGTTCCTGTCCACCTTGGCGACGCGCGAATTGATGTACCCGTCACTGATGTAGGCGTTGCCGGCCGCATCGAAGGCGACGTCGGTCACCTGCCGGAAGCGCCCGTCTTCATGGGGCAGCGGCGGATTGGGATGCTTCACCGGCCCGGTTTCCTCGTCGGAGGCCTCCTGCTTGCGCCCGAAGACCATCGCAACGCGGCCGCGGGGGTTGAACTTGACCACCATGTCCGATCCTTTGTCCGTGACCCAGATGTTGTCGCTCGGATCCACGCGGACGGTATGACCGAACGACCAGGCATACAGGTTCTTGCCGATCTCCCGCACGAACTTTCCTTCGGGATCGAACTCGAGCAGCTGCGCAGCCGCCGCCGCGTAGGCCGGGCCCGTGGTGTTGCCGCGCGACAGGACGAAGACGTGCCCCTGCGAGTTCACCGCGACGCCGGTGACTTCGCCGAGATACAGGTCCTTCGGCAGCTTGAGCGGGTCGGTCCCGTCGAACGGAATCTGCGGCACCGCGTCCTGCGCCGACACGGGCGACGCAAGCAGCATCAGGCCAAAAAGCAGGCTTTTCATGACATCCTCCTTGAGCGGGTGTTGCGGCGCGGTGCGCCGGGGACTCCTCCTCTTGCAACGGGCGAGTATAACGGCAGACCGGTGAGCGCAGCGGTGGCGAATTGGACTAAACTAGCTTCCGTCGCTCCGGGCCAAAGTGACGGCCAGGGCCGGCCTTCAATCCAATTTCTTTCGTCAGGAGAGACTTGTGCCAACCGGAAAAGTGAAGTGGTTCAACGCATCGAAGGGTTTTGGTTTCATTCAGGCAGACGATGGTTCGAAGGACGTGTTCGTGCATGTCTCGGCGGTGGAGAAGGCCGGCCTTTCCACCTTGAACGAAGGCCAGAAGGTGGGATACGAGCTGGTCACGGGCAAGAACGGCAAGACCTCGGCGGAGAACCTGAAGGCGATGTGACCGCTCGCGATCGCCCCTGGGAGAAATTCTGCGGATGAACATCATCTGGCGCTTCTACAGCGACCCCGCCCACGCCTGGAGGTGGCAGCAGATTTCCGCGGACCGGACGGTCGTCTCGGAATCCCACCGGGCCTACAAGAATTACGAGGGATGCCTGGCCGATGCCAGAGAAAAGGGTTACGTTTTTCAGGCGCCGCAACCCAAGTCGAACAAGGGGCGCCTGCGCTAGAGCAACGCCGTCGGGCGGAAGCGGCCCCGAGTCGGGATGAAATACAAGGACTACTACGGCGTGATGGGCGTGGACCGCAAGGCGAGCGCCGAGGAGATCAAGAACGCGTACCGGAAGCTCGCGCGAAAATATCATCCGGACGTTTCCAAGGAGCCCGGGGCCGAGGAAAAATTCAAGGAGGTCGGCGAAGCCTACGAGACGCTCAAGGACCCGGATAAGCGCGCCGCGTACGATCGGCTGGGCAGCCATCAGCCCGGGCAGGACTTTCGCCCGCCCCCGGGCTGGGAAAAGCAGTTCGGCGGCGGGCAGTTCTCCTTCGACGATCTCGACCTGGGAGATCTGTTCTCGCAATTTTCGCGCGGCCGCCGCCGCGCGGGACCGGGCGGCGGCAAGATCCGCGTGCCCGGAGAGGATTACGAAGTCACCGCGCACATTTCACTGGAGGACGCCTATCGCGGCACCGAGGTCGATCTCGAGCTCGAGGTACCCGAGCACGACGAGCAGGGTTTTCCCCATCGCGTGCGGCGCGCCTTCAAGGCGCGCATTCCCAAGGGCGCAACCGACGGCCAGCGCCTGCGCCTCCCCGGCAAGGGAGGCAAAGGCCTGAATGGCGGGCGCGACGGCGATCTGTACCTCAACATCGCCTTGCATCCGCATCGCCTGTTTCGCGCGAGCGGCCACGATCTCTACCTCGACCTGCCGCTCGCGCCCTGGGAAGCCGTGCTCGGCACGAGCGTGCAGGTGCCCACCCTCGCCGGAACGGTGAGCCTCAAGGTCCCGCCGGGAACGCACGCCGGGCAGCGGCTGCGCCTCGCGAGTCGCGGTTTGCCCAAGCCGCATGCGGGAGAAGGCGACCTCTTCGCGATCGTCCAGATCGCCGTGCCCACAGCGGCAAGCGGGCGCGAACGCGCGCTGTTCAAGGAGCTCGCCGAGGCTTCGACCTTCAACCCGCGCGGACATTTCGAGCGGGAGGCGGCGAAATGAAAATCGAACAGGCAACCTGGCTGCACGAGCACTACGAATTCTCGCTCGCAGAACTGTGCGAGCTGTCGGGCCTGTCCGAAACGGAGTTGCGTGAGCTCGTGGATTACGGAGTGCTCGCGCCGATCGAACCGGACGCACGCGATTGGAGCTTCAGGGCGGACCGGCTGGTCGTCGCACGGAGCGCGCGCCGCCTGCGCAAGGACTTCGACCTGGACCCGCACGGGGTGGCCCTGGTGGTGACCCTGCTCGAGCGCGTTCGCGATCTCGAAACGGAGCTGCGCGACCTGCGAGCGAAACTGCCACGCAGGCAGCAGCCATCTTGATCGCGCCCGTTTCCAATACCGAACCGCGCTGGCCGGCAATCATCGCGCTTCTTGCCGTGGGAGGCATTTATGCCGCGCTTCCCTCTTTCCTTACCGTAGGGCCGCGTTGGTTGCTTCTCGTGGTCGTTGTCGTTCTGTTGATTCCGACGGTGATCTCTTATCGCGCAGGACGCCATAGACTCAATCGTCTTCTGGGTTACATCGTGAGCACAGTGATCACTCTTGCCCTGGTTCTGTCGCTGGCGCTCCTGATCAGGGCGCTGCCGACACGAGTGGAGCCGGCGCCTGCATTGCTGCAATCCGCCGGAGCGCTCTGGCTCGCCAATATTCTCGTATTCGCCCTCTGGTACTGGAGACTCGACGCAGGAGGCCCGCACCGACGGGACAGCCGGGGCG
Source organism: Betaproteobacteria bacterium (assembly GCA_005881575.1). Classification (GTDB taxonomy): domain Bacteria; phylum Pseudomonadota; class Gammaproteobacteria; order Burkholderiales; family SG8-39; genus VBDM01. The sequence continues at coordinate 15,149 of VBCA01000043.1, read as the reverse complement.
CCCACACGGAAGGTTCGTTCCTGTTTCCCCAAATGACGCAGTATTCAAAAACGACCGCAGAAAAACATTGGTCCCCGCGGTTCATCGATTACCTTTTCATAGCCTTCAATACGAGCACCGCGTTTTCCCCTTCGGATACTCCGGTTCTCTCGCGATGGGCCAAAGCGCTCACGATGCTGCAGTCGATGATTTCACTGATCATCGTCGCGCTCCTCGCGTCGCGCGCAATCGGGATCCTGTAACCCGACCACGGCGCAAGAGTCGAGCGCCCGCGCCTCAGGGCACGAACAGGCTTGCGCAGTGTCCCGCCTGCGCCGGCGAGTCGGCGATGCTCCCGCCGCGAGCGATGCACTGGTCGGGAGGCAGCGGGACGTTGCCCTCCACCTGGCGCACCAGGAGATCGAAGGCGCGCTGCGCGTGCGGCTCGATCAGCTCGAGCTGCGGGAAAACGTCCTGGAACGTCTCGATATGGTTGCCGTTCTGGATCTCGTACAGGCGGTACGCGGGTTTCCTGTCGCCGCGCTCGTCGCCGTCGTCGTCGTGCTTGTGCTTTGACGCGGCCGCGACCTTGCGCGCGTACGCCCGCGCGTGGTGGTCGATCGGCAGCAACGCGTCCATGGTGCCGGCGACGGTGACTAGGGGGCGCCGGATTTGCCCGGTCGTGGCGAAGGCGGCGAGCTGCGCGCCGACGTCGGAGAAGGAAAGCCGGCTGACGTAGTTGTAGGTTCCGGTCCCGCTGACGTAGGTGTCGTAGGCGGGATCGAGCCGCTTCTGCCACTGGCATTGCGTCACTTCCCAGAACTGGGCGTTGTAGAGGCCCCAGAGCGAAGCAGTCCCCACGACGATGTCGGGCGGATAGCCGGCAGCCATGATGTTCTTCGCCGCAGTGCCCGCGCCGTTGAGTCCGGAGGCGGCGTAGTCCGGGAAATTGAGGATCGCGGGCGGCAGGTCGGTGAGGATATTGGGCGCGTGCTCGTCGACAAAGGTGCCTTCCCAGTCGACGCCGCCGTCGAAGAGCTCAGGCGCCAGCTCGACCGCGCGGCGCACCTGGTAACCGCCGTTCGAGGTGCCGACCGCGTAGGTGAAGCGCGGCGAGCGGCCGTAGCCCGCCTTCACGCCGTCGCGCGCGAGCTGCGCCCCCTTGATCATGAATTCGGCCCAGCGCGTGAAAGGCTGGCCGGGATCGTTGTCGAAGAAATGCACGAACACCGGGGACGCCGGGTTGAGCCGGCAGGCGAGCGGATCCGCGGGCGGCGGCGGCACCAGCGTGACGATGGACAGGTTCAGCACGCCCTTGTTCTGCGAGGCGTAGGCGTAGCCCTGCTGCAGCGCATAGTCGCTCCACGCGAAATCGCCGTTGAACTCGCTGCGCGTGCCGGAAGCGCCGGCGACGACTAGCCGGCCGTTCCAGTCGTTCGGCAGCCGCAGCAGAAACCGCGCCTGGCCGGTCGGATCCGAGGCGATGCGCGCGTTGAGCTGCAGGCCGGGAACCGTTTTGGTGATGGGCGTGCGCTTGCCCGCACTCGGCGCGATCACTCCGCGATCGGTGACGGGTGTAAAGGCGCCCACCGGAAGACCGGCCAGCGAATTGTTGGCCGGCGTCGTCAGCGGATTGTTGGTGGTGAGGTCAGTGCTGGCGAAGCAGTTGACGTCCGCGATACGGCTCCCGAGAGCCTTGCGCACGTCTTCGCAGCTCACTCCCGCGCGGACGGAAAACGGAACGAGGAGCAGCAGCAAGACAGCGGAGCGGATTGTCGGAAACATCGTGTTCTCCTTGCGCGTTTAGCGTGACCCGGGAATAGGCGTTCGAGTGTATCAAACTCCCGCTCGCAAAGGCGGTGCAAAGCGGTCCTTGAGATTCAGGAAATGAACCTCGAGGAGGTGAAACGATGCCGCGGCGGCAAGAAAGCTGAGCGCCGTGCCGACGATGATGTACGCGAGGTCGACGAGGATCGAGTTGCCCGCGGCCAGTCCAAGGGCCGACAGCACCGGCTTCCCCACCAGGAAGTGAAGGGGAACGCTCAGCACGTACATCGCGTAGCTGTACTTCGCGACTCTTCGCAGGAAGGACCACCGCAACGCTGCCGGCCAGCCCGCCGCACCGAGCAGATCCGCCGCCACTCCCGCAGCGACCAGCAGCGCAAACCCGACGGCAAGAAATGTGAATCCCAGGGAAAGGGTCACGGGGTGGGTGAAGTTATAGCCGCGGGAGAGCACCGCCCCGCCGACCAGAGAGAGAAGGCTCGCGCCCAACAGGAATCGGCGGTGATCCAGCGTCCACGAGGCTGCGGAAGGAACGCGAAACGCGGCGGCAGCCGCGCCGCCGAGAGCGAGCGCATCCATGCGCGTCACGAGGAACTGGTAGATCGCCTGGGCAGGGGTTCCGGCCAGAAGCATGACGACCCGGAGCAGCAGGCTTGCCGCAGCGATCGCGAGGCACAAGCGCATCACCCATCCCGCGCTGCGCCGGTGTATTACAAACGGCCACAGCAGATAGAACTGCTCCTCCAGCGCAAGCGACCAGAAGTGGGACACCGGATCCGGACCTTGATGAAATGGCCCGTACCAGTTCGAAAAATAGGTCCAGTACGACAGCTCGACCATCGCATCGCACTTGAAGGAAGCCGGCACGAGGCCCAGGGCCGGCAGAAGAACGAACAGGACGAGCAGCGTTGCGTAATAGAGCGGAAAAATCCGAAGCGCCCGGCGCACGAAGAACGAGCGGTAGTAATCGGGTGCGTCGCGGGCATCGAGCAGGATGCCGGTGATGAGAAACCCGCTGAGAACGAAGAACAGCTGAACGCCGATCCACCCCCGATGCAGAGCTGCGACGACGAGCTGCGCGCCGTCGAACGTCGCGATCAGATCGAGATTGTGCGGAACGACGAGAAGGATCGCGATCGCCCGTAGGCCGTCGAGAGTGGGCAAACGCGCCGGCGGGGAAACGGGATGCGCCGGCGCCGGGCTCGGGGAGCTCATGGTGCGTCACCGGTGCGTCCCCTACAACTTACCGATTTCGTCGCCGCGATTTCTTTCAGTCAACTGACAGCTTCGGCGCGATGCCGGCTCGAGGTGACGCCTCGAGGCCTACGGCAGCCCGACCACCGCCCCGTCCTTCGGATAACCGATCGTGTAAGCCACGCTGAATTTCAGCGTCTGGTTCGGCGCGATGGCGCGCGCCCAGGCGACCACGCCCTGGCGCTCTTCCCAGTTTTCCTCCGTGGGTTTCGGATCGAACTTGGCCTCGACCTTGATCTGATCGTTGGTCGAGACGGGCGAAGATTCCAATACCAGGAGTTCGACCGGCGCCTTGTGGAAGCTCGTGAGCGTGTAGAGGTCGCTCACCTCGCGCTCGTTGCGCCGGCCGATGAGTCCGCCCGAGCCGTTCCTGTCCTTGGCGCGGTCGACCTTCACGCGCACCAGGCTGTCGCGGCCGAAAGGCAGGACGAGCGCCGCGGAAGACTGCGGATTCCAGGCCGTCGCGCCGACGTAGTTACCGTCGCGGTAGAGCTGGATGTCTCCGGCGAGCCACACGCCTTCGGGGCGCTCGGCCTCTGCGGTGACGATTGCCGCCGCATCCAGCCGCGGCACCACGCGCAGGCGCATTTTCGCCGGGAGCGAGAGTTTCGCGAGCGACACGGTCAGCTTGCGCCCGTCGGAAGGCAGGCTCACCGTGCCGGGCACTTCGAACTCGGTGGTGAACGCGGTCTGCACTTCGACCGGCGCTTCCGCCTTGGGCTCGTCTGCCATCTGGCGCAGCCGCTGGGTGGGCGCCACGGCTGCGCGAATAGATGAAAGATCCGACACGGCACCGACGCTCGGGCTGTACAAGGACAACTTCCACGGGCGCGGCTCGGTCCCTTGGGGCGAGAGCCGCGGCTGGCCGGTGGAGAGCTTCAGCCTGACGTTCGTCCAGTCCTCTCCCGTGGTCTGGGAGATGGCGCCCTGCCGTTCGAGCAGCACTTTCGATCCCGCCGAGTCGAGGCCCGCGCGGTACGCGGGCCGCCATCCGGCGCCGTTCACCTGGTAGGACACCCTCACCTCGCCCGGCCGCTCGGCGGAAACGCCGACCGCGATCGTGCGCACGTCCTTCGCGCCGCTCTTCAGCCGCGCGAGATCGCGCTCGAGCGCGCGTATCTGCTTGTCGATCTCGCGCTTTTGCACCTGCACCTTCTGGATCCTGCCGAAGGCGTCGGCGCCGCCGCGCCGCACCGCCTCGATCGTTTCTGCGAGCGACCTTGCGCCGGGAAGAGGCGCGGGCTTGTCACCTGCCGGCGCGCCCAGGCGCGCAATGAAATCGGCGGTCATCTGAGCCGACCTGGCATCGACCTCGAGCACCCCCTGCCGGTCCTTGAGCGCCTGGATTTTTTCCTCGATCGCGGACTCGCGCGCGTTCGACGCGGCCGTGCGGCTCTGGTCCTGCGTGGAGACCTCGCCGATGCGCACGCCCGGATCCGATTCCACGCGCACCGTCTGCGGATCGAAATTCGCCGGCAGCCCGGAGATTTCCAGGCGCGTCATGCCCGGCACGACGCGCACGCTGCGCTCCACCGTGGCACTGCCGGGGTAGAGGATCACGGAGGTGATTCGGGATGCGTCCTGCGCCATCGCAGCGCCGCAGCCGAGTGACATCGCAACCAGCCCAGCTCCAATACTCGTCCTTCGATGAAGCGCCATTGTTCAACCCCTTTCATCCGGCGTCACGCCGATTCAATGTCGGTAAACGCGCCGGGGGTGCCGCCGGGGTTAAAACGACCTTGGGTTCAGCCCTACTCTGCTTTTAGGTTCGCCCCTCTCGCAATCTTCGTAAACGTCGCCACGTCGTCCCGGATCAGCTTGTCGAATCCTTCCGGCGTGGTCGGCTGCGGCTGCAGGCCGATCGGGATCCAGCGCTGTCTCACTTCGGGCTCGGAGAGGATGCGCACAATCTCGCGGTTGAGTTTCGTCACGATCGGTTTCGGGACGGCGGACGAGGCGAGCAGCCCAAACCACAGGATCGATTCGTAGCCGGGAACGCCGGCCTCCGCGACGGTGGGCACCTCAGGCAGCAAGGGGTCGCGCGCGGCCGACGACACGCCCAGGCCCGCGAGCTTGCCCTCCTTCACCTGTCCCACGGCGTTCGCGATCGGCGCCATAAAGAACTGCACGCGCCCGGTCAGGGTCTCGGTGAGCGCCTCGGGGATGCCCTTGACGGGAACGTGCACGACATCGATCGCGGCCATCGCCTTGAACATCTCCCCGGCGAAGTGCGTGCCGCTGCCCACGCCTGCGGACGAGAAGTTGAGGCTCCCGGGCTTCGCGCGCGCCCGCGCGATCAGCTCCTTCACCGACTTGATGCCGAGCGAAGGCGACACGACGAGCACGTACTTCGAGACTGCGGAGAGCGTGATGCCGGAAAGATCCTTGAACGTGTCGTAGGTGAGATTCGAATAGAGGATGGGCGCGATGGCGTGCGCGGAGGAGACCGAGAGCATCGTCGCGCCGTCGGGCGCGGCGCGCGCCACCATTCCCGCCGCGAGCGTGCCGCCCGCGCCCGGGCGGTTGTCGACGATCACCTGCTGCTTCCAGGCTTTGCCGAGCTTCTGCGCGACGTAGCGCGCGGTGATGTCCGGCCCGCCGCCGGGTGTGAAGCCGACGAGGATGTGGATGGGCTTCGAAGGATAGTCGGCCGGTTCCTGCGCGTTGACCGGCTGGACACAAAGCGCAGCGGCGAGCAAGGTGCCCGCCAGAATGAACGCCTTCATCTCAAGCATGCTCCAGCGGGCGCACCGCGCGCAGTCTCCCCCCGATTTCCTTTTGGGCCGTCTTCAGATCGTAGGCGGCCTGCAGATTGAGCCAGTATTGCGGTGATTGCCCGAAAGCCCGGCCGAATAGCAGCGCCAGCTCTGCCGTGACGGGCCGCGTGCCTTTGACGACATGGGAGATCCGCATGGGCGAAACGCCGATGGCGCGCGCGAATTCGGCCTGGGACGTGCCCAGTTCTTCGAGCGCCTCCTTGAGAAACTCCCCCGGATGAATCGGGGGCAAGCCGTTCTTGACGGTCATGTCAGTTACTCCTTAGTGGTAATCGGTAATTTCCACATCGAATGCATCGCCGCGCTCGAAGCGAAAACACACGCGCCATTGATCGTTGATGCGAATGCTCCACTGCCCTTTGCGATCGTGCTTCAATGCTTCCAGGCGATTCGAAGGCGGAAAGCGCAAGTCCTCGAGCGTCGTCGCCGCGTGGAGCTGCGTCAGACGCATCGCCGCCCGTTTGCGGATCTCCGGCGGCAAGCGCCGCGACTTACCCGTAGCAAAGAAGCGCTCCGTCTCGGACGAGGCAAAGGAGCGGATCACAAACGAACATATAAACTATTTGTTTATGCCTGTCAAACGACAAATCAAAGTCCGCTAGCGGCCCACGGGTTGCCTAAAATCACCGCCGCGCGGAAAGCAGCGCCGCCAACATCGCGACCACCGCGACGGCCATCACCCCGGTGGCGAGCCAGCCGAGATTCTTCAAGCGCCGCCTCACGGTGAAGCGCCCCATGATCTCCGGGCTCGCCGCCATCAGCATCATCACGGCCATGATGGGCACCGAGATCACTCCGTTGATCACCGCGCTCCAGATGAGCGCCTTGACCGGATCGATCGCGGTGAAGTTGAGCGCGACGCCGATCGTCGTCGCGGCGGTGAGGATGCCGTAGAAGCCGCGCGCTTCCATCAGCCTCAAGCCCAGGCCGATCGGCCAGCGGAAGGATTCGGCGACCGCGTACGCCGCCGACCCGGCGAGCACCGGCACGGCGAGCATTCCGGTGCCGACGATGCCCGCGGCGAACAGCAGGAACGCGAATTCCCCGCCTATCGGGCGCAACGCCTCGGCCGCCTGCGCCGAGGTCCGGATGTCGGTGATGCCGTGCGCGTGCAGGGTCACTGCGGTCGTCAGCATGATGAAGAACGCCACCAGGTTCGAGAACGTCATTCCTATGTACGTATCGATCTTGATGCGGTGGAGGTGCGCCGTGGCCTGCTCGGGCGCCTCGCGCAGCGGCGCTTCGCCGTCAGCCGCGCGCTGCTCTTCCACCTCCTGCGAAGCCTGCCAGAAAAAAAGATAGGGGCTGATGGTCGTGCCGAACACTGCGACGAGCGTGAGGAGATAGTCCGCGCGGAGCGCGAGGTCCGGGACGAGCGTGTGCAAACCGGCCTCGAGCCACGGCACCCGCACCACGAACACCGTCGCGACGTAGGCAAAAAGCGCGAGCGTGAGCCATTTCAGGAACGGCGCGTATCGCGGAAAGGGAATGAAGACCTGCAGTCCCAGCGACACCAGCGCGAACGCGACGATATAGAGGCGCGTCGAGCCTCCGACGAGCAGTTGCAGGGCCGCGGCCATCGCGCCGAGGTCGGCCGCGATGTTGATCGTGTTGGCGACGAGCAGGAGCGCGATGACTGCGTAAAGGAGCGACTTCGGATAATGCTGCCGGATGTTGGCGGCGAGGCCCTGCCCGGTCACGCGGCCGATGCGCGCGCTCACGATCTGGATGCCGATCATGAGCGGCAACGTGAACAGCACCGACCACAGCATGCCGTACCCGAACTGCGCGCCCGCCTGCGAATAGGTGGCAATGCCGCTCGGATCGTCGTCCGCGGCGCCGGCGATCAATCCCGGCCCCAGCTGCTTCAGCAGAGGCAATCGGACCGCCGGCTTTACCGCGACCGAGACGGCTGCAAGTTTTTCCTCTTTTGCGATCATGGCTGCTGTCGGGAGGCGCCGCGCTCCGCGGCGCCGCGGCAGTGTACTGAGAAAACCCTGCCGAAAGCTTGAACGAGCCGGACGATTCCGACTCGGGCGGCTAGCGCAGGTCCTCAGGCAAGATGTAGTCGGGATAGCGCTTCTTGAACTCGCCCAGCCCGCGCTCGGCTTCGATCGCCTTGCCTTCGGTCTTGAGCTTGCGAATATCCGCCAGCCATTTTTCCGGCGTGCGCTCCTTGGCTTCCGGAACCGCGAGACGGTTTCCGATTGCAGCACCGGCGCTCGCGCCTTGGAGCGTCGATGCCGATTCGCGGACAACGTTCGAGCTCGGGGCTGGCGCGGCCGCCGGCGCCTGCGCCGGTCGGATTTGCTGTTGGGCGTCGAAGACGCGCTGGGCGTCCGGCACGGGCGGCTGTGGCGGGATGGTGCCGGCGCGCACGTTCGCGGCCGAACCCGCGGCGGCGGGCGCCGGCTTTGCCTCTTCGCTCTTGCGGAGAATTTCGACCCCGGGCGGAATTGCCGGCACGCGCGCGGGTTGCACTGTTGCGCGGCGTTCGCCCGAGAGGGCGGTTTCGAGCGTGGGCTGCTTCACCCTGTCGCTCCGCGATGCTGCCGGCGGACTCGGCGCCGCCGGCGCGGGGTGCGGCAAAGCGACCGACGGAGATTTCGCCGGCGAATCGGCTCGCCGCGGCTCCGCGACCGGGGATTTCGCCGCCGCCTCGGCGCGGTGCGGCTCCGCCGGAGAAGCGCGCGTCGCCTCTGCCGGAGAGACTTTCGCCGGCCGGACGGACCCCGGTGCCTTGGGCGCTATCGTGTCGAGGCCGGATTGCCGCTCGAACACCATGAGCGCGAGGGTCGAGGTCACCAGCACGGTCGCGGCGAGCGCGACCGGCGTGCCCCAGCGGCGTGCGAACACTAGCGCTGCGGGCCGCCGCACCGTGCCCGCGACTCGCTGCGACGCCGCCAGGATATTGTCGTCGACGCGCTGCGGAGGGCGCGGCCCCTCGGCCTCACGATAGATGTGCAAAAGCTCCTCGTCGCGCCGCTCGATCATGATTGCTTCCCCAAGCTCGCACGCAGCTTCGCCACAGCATAGCGCAGGCGGCTCTTCGCGGTCTCGGGGCCGACGCCGGTCGCCGCGGCGATTTCCTCGATCGACATTTCGCTCTCTTGCTGCAGTAAAAAGGCCTCGCGCTGCGCATCGGGAAGCTTGCCGAGCGCGACGAGCAGGCGCTCCACCGCGCGCTTGCGGTCCAGGCGCAGGTCCGCTGCGATCTCCGCGGCCGGAAGGTCCTCGAGGACCGACTCGCTTTCCTCCTGGCTCAGGAACGACGCGTTGCCGTTCCCCCGGTAGAAATCCATCAGGCGATTGTGCGCGATCGCGTATACCCAGGAGGTGAATTTCGCCCGGGCCTCATAACGCCCGCGGGAATTGACGACGCGCATCCAGAGGTCCTGGAACAATTCCTCGGCTGTGGCCGCATTGCCGACCTGTCGCAGCAGGAACCGGTACAGGGGGAGACGATGGCGTCGGTAGAGCAGCTCGAAGGCGCGAGCATCGCCCCTGCCGTAGCGCAGCATCAGCTCCTCGTCGCTCGCCTCGATCCTCATGCGGCGCAAGTGTAGCGCCTCCGCAGGGCTCCGGTGCTGCACCGGGAGCGCGCGAGGTGGAAAGGCCAGGACCGTGGCGAAGTCCGACATCCTGAGGTTAACGCGGGCCGCGCCCGAACGGGGTTAAGCGGATCGGCTGGCGGCCGCATCACTTCCCCGCCCGGATGATCTCGTCGAGCTTCTGACCCTCTATGTCGGTGTTGACCTGCATCCACAGCGGAAGGTGATCGGACATCTGAAAGGAAAACGCAAGTTTGTCCAGATCCGGGAACAGCTCTTTCGAGCTCCCGGCGTAGAAATCGACCACGCCCGCCTGGTTCGAGAAGTTCTCCGGATAGCCGGGGTAATGCAGAATCTGATCGTAGCGCTTGTCCTGGGCGAGGTTGGTGCCGAAGGACTTGCCCTTCAAGGCGGCGGGCATCTGAAGCCCTTTACCGGTCAGAGCCGCGAGCTGCTCGGGCGTTTCGATGTTGAAGTCGCCGACGATGATGAGATCCTTGTCCTCGCAGGTCTTCTCCTTCCGCTTCAGGTCGACCCATTGGGCGAGGGACTGCAGCTCGACCAGACGCCCCGCGGGCGTCCCCCACTGCGCGTGCGCCGCGAGAAGGACGAAATCGAAGCTGCCGGCGCTGAAGGACGCCATGAAGGGCTCGCGCCACCAGTGGAATTTGGGCAGATACAGGTTTCCGACCTTCTCGCGCGGCGGGTTGGCCGTGGCGGCGAACCCGCTGAATGCGACCGCCCTCTTGTCGTAGATGAATCCGACCCGCTCGTTGTTTCCGCCCGAATCTCTCAGCGCGTCGGAGTAGATGACCCGCCAGAACGGCCCGAGAACCTCGAGGACCCGGCCCAGGTCCGTCAGGTTATCGCGCAGTTCCGCGATGCTGATGAGGTCGAATTGACCCAGGATCTCGGCGATGTAGTGGATCGCCGCCGCGCTGCGCTCCTTCTTGCCGAATTCCCGGATGTTCCAGGTCGCGATGTTGAGCGTCTCGTCGAGCTTCGAGGGCGGGATCCCGGCTTTCGCGATTCTCGATTGCAGGACCTTGAGGCCCTTGGCGATGTCCGGGGAAATATCTCCGTGGTTCATGATGATCCCCTTCTATGAACGTCCTCCCGCATCCCGGATCGCGCGCCACAGGCGGTCGGGCGTCGCCGGCATGTCGAAGCGCGCGACGCCCGCCCGGCGCAGCGCATCCATCACGGCGTTCATCAGCGCGGGGAGCGATCCGCTCACGCCCGCTTCGCCCACGCCTTTCGCGCCGAGCGGGTTCGCGGCGGTCGGCACCGGGTGCTCTCGGATCTCGAGGCCGTCCACGAGGCCCGCGCGCGGCATCGGGTAGTCCATGAAGCTCCCGGTGAGCAGCTGGCCGGTGTCGGGATCGTAGACCGCCTGCTCGCCGAACACCTGTCCCGCCCCTTGGGTGATCCCGCCCTGCATCTGGCCTTCGACGATCGGGTGATTGACGATGTTGCCGGCGTCGTCCACCGCGGTGAAGCGCACGATTTCCGCGATTCCCGTCTCGGGCTCGATCTCGACCTCGGCGACGTGGCAGCCGTTCGGGAAGGTCACGCCGAACTTGCCCTCGGTCTTCACGTCGAGCGCCTGCGGCGTACCCGCGTACTTCTGCGCGAGCGCGAGCAGCGTGATCGCGCGGTCGGTGCCCCTGATGCGATAGGAGCCGTCCGTGAATTCGATGTCCGCTGCGGCCGCCTCCAGATCCTTGGCCGCGAGCGCGAGGCCTTTTTCCACCACCTGCTTCGCCGCGAGCTGCATGACGCTCCCCACGCCGAGGAGCGAGCGCGAGCCGCCGGTCGCGTTGCCGATGAGGCGCACCGCGGGGTCGCCGTTCCGGAGGCGAAAGTTTTCCATCGGCACGCCGAGCACGGCGGAGACGATCTGCGCGTAGCTCGTCTCGTGCCCCTGCCCGTGCGAGTGCGAGACCGCGTACATCGTCACGCCGCCCTCCGCGCCGAAGCGCAGCTCGACCTGGTCGGAGGGCGCAAAGCCCCCGCCGCTCGCCTCGATGTAAGCGGCCATGCCGCGCCCGCGCAGCCTTCCGCGCGATTCCGATTGCGCGCGCCGCGCCGGGAATCCCGCCCAGTCGGAAGCTTTCAGCGCGTCGGCGAGCACGCCCTCGAAGTCGCCGCAGTCGTAGGTGACGCCGCTTGCCGCCTTATAGGGAAACGCGTTCTTCGCGACAAGATTCTTTCGCCTGAGCTCGGCGGGGTCCATTTTCAGCTCCGCCGCGGCCGCGTCGACCAGGCGCTCGAGCATGTACGACATCACCGGGCGGCCCGCGCCGCGGTAGGCGGCGCCGGGCGCCTTGTTGGTCACGGCGAGCTTGACCCGGGCGCAGGCGGCCGGCACCGCGTACACGCCGGTGAGGCACGCCACCACGCCCTGCGTATTGATGAAAGGGCCGGTGGGAGCGAGATAGGCGCCGAGGTCGGCGATGTAGGAGAAGCGCAGCGCCAGGAATTTCCCCGAGGCGGCTAGCGCGAGCTCGCTCATGCTCGCGACGTCCCTGCCCTGCTCGTCCGACAGGAAAACTTCCGAGCGGCTGCCGGTCCACTTCACCGGGCGTCCGGTCTTCTTCGCCGCGAGCAGCACCGCGCAGTATTCCGGATACATGTTGAAGCGCACGCCGAATCCGCCGCCGACGTCTTCCGCGATGACGTCGATCCTGTCGTCGGGGACGCCCATGGTGTAGACGAGCTGCCCGCGCATGCCGGCCGTCCCTTGAGTGCAAGCGTAGAGCGCGTATTTCTGCGTCGCCGCGTCGTAGGTCCCCGCGCAGGCGCGCGGCTCCATCGGGTTTCCGACCATGCGCGGGTTCTCGAGGGCGAGCTTCACCACGCGGTCGGCCGCCCGGAATGCGGCCTCGGTCGCAGCCTCGTCGCCCGCGATCCAGTCGAAGGAAAGATTTCCGGGAAGCTCGGCGTGGAGCTGCGCCGCCCCGGGTTCGAGCGCCTTGTCCGCGGAGGTCACCGCAGGCAGCTCGCGGTACTCGACCACGATCAATTCGGCCGCGTCCTGCGCGAGCTGCGCCGACTCGGCGACCACGCAGGCGACGCACTCGCCGACATGGCGGACTTTTCCTTGGGCGAGCACCGGACGCGGCGGTTTTTTGAGCGGCTCGCCGAAGCGGTCCTTGACGCCCAAGTTGGTCGGAATCGACTTGTAGCCCGCTTCGGCCACGTCACGGCCGGTGAGCACGGCGAGCACCCCCGGGGCTTGGAGCGCGCTTCCCGCGTCGACGGAAACGATCTCCGCGTGCGCGCGGTCCGAGCGCAGGAACGAGCAATAGGCCTGATTCGGAAAATTCCAGTCGGAGATGAATCGCCCCTGCCCGGTGAGCAGGCGCCGGTCTTCCAGTCTTCCCTTCATGTCGGAGTGGAGAATACCAGAACCGACGCTGGAAAAGCCCGCGCATCTGTGCTAAAAAAGCGGCGATGAACGCGCATCGCTTTCGCAACCGCATTGGCGCCTGGTTCGCGCTCGCGGGCATCGCGCTCAACGCCTCCTGGCCGCTGCTCGCGAACGCCAGGCCGAACGTCCCGGCGCTTCCCTCCGAAGTGTGCAGCGCGACCGGCCAGAAACACGGGGGAGAAGGCTTGCCCGGCGAAACCCCCGGCAAAGGCGCCCGGCCTTCGCATTGCACGCTGTGCCCCTTCAACCCCGAGCGCGGCGCCGCGATTTCGGGCTCTGCGCTAGCGCTCCTTTGCCCGATACCTGCTTCCGGACCGGTCCGGGAGCTTTTCTCCGAGCCGCAGCTTCCGGCTGCGCTCGACCCTTGCGCGCCTCCGCGCGCCCCGCCTTTTTTCTCCTGATTCCAGCGGCTCTGTAGCGCACGGCTGCGGCCGTACGCCTGTCGCGCGTGCTCAGGTTCCGAGCGGACCGGCACGCGACTGAAAGATTTCAGAAGGAAGGGAATGAATAAGCGATTTGCAATCGCATACTCGGGGAGCGTCGCGCTCCTGGCCGCCGCCGGCGCCGCGCAAGGGTCTTGCGGCTCGGCGTTCTGCGTGCTCGACACCAACTGGTCGACGCAAGGCGCCGCAGCCGCGCCCGGTACCGCGAGGCTGGACCTGCACTACGAGTTCGTCGACCAGAAGCACCTTCGCTCCGGCACCCGGCAGATCCCGCCGGAAGATGACAATGAGGACATCAGGGAGCTGCGCACCATCAACCGGAACCTGGTGAGCACGCTCGACTACGCGCTCGCCAAGAACTGGGCGGTATCGGCCTCGCTCCCGGTCGCGAGCCGCTCGCACTCGCACTTCGCGGATCCGACCGGAGCGAACACTTTCGAGAAATGGGACTTCACCAAGGCCGGCGACGCGCGCGTGCTCGGCTACTACCGCTTCGACAACGAGAAGAATCCGGTCGTCAACTCCGGGCTCACTTTCGGGTTGAAACTGCCGACGGGAAACGCGCGCGTCAGCAACTCGGACGGCGCCGTGGCCGAACGCATGCTGCAGCCCGGGACGGGAAGCACCGACGTCGTGCTCGGCGGCTTCTACTCCGCGCCGGGCATTTACCAGGACTCAAGCTGGTCCGTCCAGGCGCTTTATCAGCAGCCGGTGAGCATCAAGGACGAATATAGGCCCGGCAGGCAGTTCCAGATTAACTTCGGCTATCGCCATCCCCTCGGCCATGACTGGCAGGCGCTGCTGCAGATCAACAGCATGGTCAAGGGCAAGGACTCCGGCGCGAACTCCGAGCCGGAGTTGAGCGGATCGCGGACCGTGTTCTTGAGCCCGGGGCTCGCCTACTCGGTCACGCACGACGTGCAGCTCTACGGCTTCCTGCAGCTGCCGATCTACCGCTTCTACAACGGCATCCAGCTGAGCGTGGATTGGGCGTTCGTGGCCGGTGCGACCATGCGCTTCTGAGCCTTGCGGTAGACTAACGCGCTACACTCAAGCGGAGAAAAAAATGAAGCTCGCGAGCTACCGCACTCCCAAAGGCGCCGGGTACGGAGTCGTGATGAACGACGGGATCGTCGATCTCACGCGGCGCATCGGCAGGAAATTCCCGGACCTTCGCGCCCTGCTCGCGGGCGGCGCGCTCGCCCAGGCCGAAAAAATCGCGAAAGCCGCGAAGAAGGCCGATCTCAAGCTCTCCAAGGTGCCTTTCCTTCCGGTGATTCCGAACCCGGGAAAGATCGTCTGCGTGGGCCTCAATTACGAAGAACACCGTATGGAGACCGGCCGCGACAAGACCGAGAACCCCGCGCTCTTCATCCGCGTTCCCGAGTCGCAGGTCGGGCACAAGCAGGCCATCCTCATGCCGCCCGAATCGACCAACCTCGACTACGAGGGCGAGATCGCCGTGATCATCGGCAAGTCCGGGCGGCGCATATCACAGGAAAATTCGTGGAAGCACGTCGCCGGTTACGCCTGCTACAACGACGGCTCGGTGCGCGACTGGCAGCGCCACACCCTGCAGTGGACCGCGGGCAAGAACTTCAGCCGCACCGGCGGATTCGGCCCGTGGATGGTCACGCGCAGCGAGATCGCGGACGGCGAGGAGCTGACGCTCGAGACGCGGCTCAACGGCCAGGTCATGCAGCACGCCACCACCGAGCAGATGATCCACCGCATCCCGCGGCTCATCAACTACATCTCGGCCTTCACCACGCTCGAGCCGGGCGACGTCATCGTCACCGGCACCCCGGGCGGCGTGGGCGCGCGCCGCAATCCTCCGGTGTGGATGAAGCCCGGCGACACGGTGGAGATCGAAGTGAGCAAGGTGGGAGTGCTGGTGAATACGATCAAGGCGGGGTGACTTTTCCAC
>VBCA01000071.1 GCA_005881575.1 Betaproteobacteria bacterium | reverse complement strand
GGTTTCCCGGGCGACATCTCGACCGCGATCCAGCCGGTGTGCTCCTTGCCGTCGATCAGGATGCGCACCGTGCGGCGATAGCAGCCATCCTCCACCGCTTCGACGCCGGCGATAGAGCGCGCGCCGAGGAATGCGCTCACCGCCGACCAATCGAAAGGCGGCCGGAAACTCAGCTCGAACTTGAGCACGTCGGCTGCGGCGGCCAGTGGCGTGCCGCCCCGCAGCGGGCCGCGGAGTTGACCGGGCCTGAGGCGGTAGCGCTGCTTGAAGAGTGCGTTGAAACGCCGCACGCTGCCGAAACCGCTCGCGAACGCGACCTCGGTGACCGGTAGCGCCGTGTCGGTGAGGAGGCGCCTCGCGAGCAGTAGCTTTTGCGTCTGCGCGAATTCCACCGGTGAGACGCCGAACTCGGCGCCGAAAGCGCGGCGCAAGTGCCGGTCGGTGATGCCCAGGCGCGAGGCGATAGTATCCAGTCCTTCCTGGTCCAGCGTCCGGTCTTCCATCATGCTCGCGGCGGCCTGCGCGAGGCGCGAGATCGAATCCACGCTCGCGTTGCCGGGCGCGAGCTCCGGCCGGCAGCGCAGGCACGGCCGGTAGCCACCCGACTCCGCGGCCGCCGCGCTCGGAAAGAAGCGGCAGTTCTCGCGCTTGGGCGGCTTGACGGTGCACACCGGGCGGCAATAAATGCGCGTCGACGAGACCGCGACGAAAAAACGGCCGTCGAATCTGGCATCACGCGCTTTGAGCGCCCGGTAACAGATGCGGGAGTCGAGAATCACGAGCGCATTATGGGCGCAGCGGCCGGCCTTGTCTGGCCGTTTTCGGACATTGCAGCACGGCGCCGAGCGCGCCGCTGACCCATTCCAAGCAATCGGATCACTCGACCTGCACGCCCGTCTCGCGCACCATGCGGCCGTAGCGGGCGTGCTCCGAGGCGATGTAGGCCTTGAGCGCCTCCGGCCCCAGGTCGCCCGCCTCGATTCCGTGATCGTCGAGGAAGCGCCTCATCGCCTCGAGCGAAAGGACGCGCCGCACCTCCCGGGCGAGCCGCTGCACGATCGCCTCCGGCGCGCCGGCCGGCGCGATCAAAGCGAACCAGGCCGCCGCTTCCAGGGGATAGCCGAGCTCCGGCAGCGTCGGCAGGTCCGGCGCGACCGGGGAGCGGCGCGAATCGACGAGCGCGAGCGGCCGCAGCGCGCCCGAGCGGACTTGCGCTGCTGCGTCGACGAACACCGGGAAGAAAAAGAGCTGCAAGTCTCCGGCGAGCAAAGCCGTCACGCCCGGCGCGGCGCCCTTGTAGGGCACGTGAACGATGTCGATGCCGGCCAGCCGCCGCAGCATCTCGCCGAGCAGGTGACCGGTGGAGCCGTTGCCGATCGAGCCGTAGTTGAGCTTGCCGGGATGCGCGCGCGCGAGGGCGACGAACTCGGCTACCGATGTCGCCGGCACGGCCGCGTTCACCACCATCACGATGGGCACGCGCGCGAGCAGCGCGATCGGCGCGAAATCCTTCAGCGGGTCGTAGGGAAGGTGCGAGTTGAGGTGGGGACTGACGGCGAGGTTGGTGGTGGCGCCGACCGCGATGGTATAGCCGTCGGGGGCGGACTTCGCCAGGCGCGTCATCCCGATGGCGCCGTTGGCACCGGACACATTCTCGACCACTACCGGCTGGCCGAGGGTCGCGTACTGCGCGAAGGCCCGGCCCAGAACATCGCTGCTGCCCGCGGGAAACGAGACGATGATCCGAATCGGCCTTGCGGGGTAGTCCTGCGCCGTGAGTTCCGCACTGAGCGCTGCGCCGGTCGGCAGCGAAGCCAAGGCGAGCGCGGCGAGGATGCGAAGGCAAAGCCGGTTCACGACTGCTTCCCGATCAGGGCGACCGGGTTAATGGTAAATTACGGGGCAATCTATTCCAACCACCGCAGCAACGCAAGTTCAAGCGTAGATGTTCGCCCAAATCAATCACGTGGCCCTCATCAGCCACCAATACAACACGCTTGGCAAGTTCTACGAGGCCGTGTTCGGGCTGAAGTCTTCCGCCAAGGGCCGCCCGGCATCGGCGATCACCATCGGCGACGGCTATGTGGGTCTGAACCTCATTCCGCGACGCGACGGCTATGTCGAGGGAATCGATCATTTCGGCATGGTGGTCGATGACGTCGAACCGGTGCTGGAGCGCATGAAGCGGAAGCACAAGAACGCGGCAATCGTGAAGCGGCCCTCGGCGCGGCCCTTCGCCGCCTACAGCGGCCACGATCCCGACGGCAATGTCTTCGATCTCGCGCAGAAGAAAGAGGACACGCGCAAGGAAGTCTATGCCGAGATCGCAGGCGGCGGCTGGGCCCAGGACCGCTACGTCAACAAATTCGCCATCCGCACGCCCAACGCTGAAGAATGCGCGGAATTCTATCGCGACGTGTTCGAGCTCGAACCCGTGCACCGCAAATCCGGCACGGCTGCTTATTGTCTAACCGACGGGCGGGTGACGCTCGCCGTCCTGCCCTGGTCGATTCCGGCGTTCGAGGGCATGTCGGTCAAGCGCCCGGGTCCGGACCATATCGGCTTTCATGTCGAGAATCTGGACGCGTTCAAGGCGCGGGTCGCGGAAGTGGCCGGGATGAATCCCTATCTCGCCGGCCTGCCGCTCGGCGGCAGCCCGGAATCCGATGTGCGCAAACGCTTTTTCGCGGGTCAGGCGGGCGGCAAATGGCAGATGTCCGATCCCGACGGGAACTGGATCGACATCACCGACGAGTGATGGCGTTCATTCCGCCACGTCGATGTGGACGCCTTCGATGTCGGTCAGGTGGAAGCTGCCGAGCGGGCATTTTTGGAACAGCTTGAGGCGCGCTTCGCCTTCCGAGCCGTAACCGAGCGCACGCGTGCGCATGTGCGGGTTCTCGCCGATCAGGAATTCCATGTCCTTCTTCACCCGGTCGACCGACTCCACCTTGAAGCCGATGTGATCGAGCCCCGTGCGCGCGGGGTCTTGGCCGTAATAATCCGTGATCTTCCAGGGAATGATCATCAGCGTCACGCGCCCGTCGGAGAGATAGAAATTGCCGTCCTTGGGCCGGTCGAGCGGCGCCAATCCGAACACGTCCGCGTAGAACTGGGAGCAACGCTCGGCGTGGCGCGTACGCAGCGCGATATGCGAGATCGTGCGCGGCTGGACCCAATCGTTCTCGGCATAGACGTCTTTCTGAGCGCCCGAACTCTTCTGCGACAGATCGAAGATGTTGGTGTCGGGATCGTGAGCGCTGTAGGCGGCAAAGGGGCGGATGGGCGGGCGCTTTACGGCGCCCAAAGACGAATCGAATTTCGCGATACGCGCAATGGTGTCCTCGACATCGTCGACTTCGATGCCGAAATGATCGAGCCCGCTGGTGCGCCCGTCGCGGCGCGGAATCACGTTCATGCCGACATAGCCGTCGCCCAGCACGACCGAGCGTGCCGGCCGGGGCTTGCTCGACGGCTTCATGCCGAAGAGGGACTCGTAGAACCGGCCGTCCAACGCGTATTGGTCGGACGCGATGGCGACGTGATTGACGCGCGAGGCCACGCACCGCCTCCCCGAAGGAACGATCAGGCGGTCGCCACCGCCGGCGCCGCAAGCCCCGGCATCTCGAAGCCGCGCGCTTCGAGCTCCGCCATCAACGCCTTGCTCTGCGCGGGCGTGAGCTCGACGAGCGGAGGCCTTACCGTCGCCCAGTTCGGGTCGCGTCCGAAATGCGCGATGACCGCTTTCAGCGCCGCCATCATCGGATACTTTTGCATGATGCCGCGCGTCGCCGTGATGTCCTTCTGAAGCGCGTCCGCGTTCGCGCCGCGCCAATTCTCGTAGAGTTCGTTGATCGCGCCGGGATTGATGTTGCCCGTCGCCGTGATGCAGCCCACGCCGCCTCCCCGCATGTTGTCGAGCAGGAAGACTTCGCTTCCCGCGAACACGTCGAAACCGGATTTCGAGAAGGCGTCGAGCATCGCTTTCGTATTGGTCCAGTCGCCGGAGGAATCCTTCACGCCCGCCACGGTTCCCGGAAAGTTCTTCAAGCGCCGCTCGATGAGTGCGAGCGTGACCGGCACCTGCGATACCGGCGGGATGTGATAGAGGTAGAGCCGCAAGCGCGTATCGCCCACGCGCTCGATCACCTCGGCGAAATTGCGGTAAAGGCCTTCGTCGGAGACACCCTTGTAGTAGAAGGGCGGAAGCATCAGGACGCCCGCGCAGCCGAGCGCCACCGCGTGCGCCGTGAGGCGCACCGAGTCGCTGAGCGCGCAGCAGCCGGTTCCCGGCATCAGCGCCGCGGCCGGCAGGCCTTCCTGGATCAGCGTCTCGAGCAGCACCATGCGCTCGTCGACGGAAAGCGAATTCGCTTCGCTGTTCGTTCCGAACACGGCGAGCCCGCGGCAGCCGTTCGCGAGCAGCCATTTGCAGTGGCGCACATAGCGCTCGCGGTCGGGCGAGAGATCGCGCTTGAAGGGCGTCACCACGGGGGCGAGGACGCCTGAGAGTCCTTTCGGAGCAGTCATGGTCGGCAGATCGAATGGGGAAATTGCACGATTATGACATCGATTCCAAACCCGGGTCAGCGCAGCGTGGCCATGAAGTCCAGGATCTCTCGCCCGAGCAGGTCCTCGCCGGTGTTGAAGTGCGCGACCATGGAAATGTGATTGTGGTCGCGCAGGCGCAGGAACCGCGGTGCCCTACCGCGCGCCGCGGCGAGCTTCCAGAAGAACTCCGCGCCATAGACGTCAAGCAGCGGGTTATCGAATTCTGCGATGGCGATCATGACCGGCAGCGTGCAGCGGCCGGCCCAAGTGACGGGCGAGCGCTCGTCGTACCGCGACGCGTCGTCTCCGAAATAGGCCCGGACGCCCGCCGCGTTGGGGTTGTCGGGGCGCGCATCGGCGCGCAAGCGGCCACTCAGGAGCACGATGCCGCGAACGCCCGCGGGGAGCCTCGCCCCCGTGTTCGGGTCGCAGGCGTAGGTCGCAACGTGCGTCGCGCCGGCCGAATGGCCGATCAGGAAAATACGGCCGGGGTCGCCGCCGAACTCGGCCGCATGCTTCACTACCCAATCCACCGCGGCGGCGACGTCCTGCGCGCCCGCGGGAAATACCGCCTCGGGCGCAAGCCTGTATTCCATGTTCACGCCGAGACAGCCGTTCCGCGCGAAGTAGTAGAGGACATTGGCGTAGATCTCGTCGTTGGGCCGCTTGTCCCCGCGGACGAACGCGCCTCCGTGCACGAAGATCACGACCGGCATCGGAAGCTCGCTCTGCGGGCGATAGATGTCGAGGCGCTGCCGGGGGTGCTCGCCGTAGGCCCGCTCGCACTCGACGGTGATGCCCGCCTTCGGCGATTGCGCGAGGAGGGGTGCGTAGGCCGCGAGCACGATGTCGCGATGCTTCTGGATGTCAGTGCCCCACACAGGGCCGACCGCCGCCACCTGGCGGCGCACCTCTTCCGGCAATGCACTCGTGGCCTGGACCGACTCGAGAGATTTGTTCATGGTCCGAGTCTATCAGCGTTCAGTTCCGGGCTCGCCTCGGTGAGGCGGCAGAGTCACCCAGGAGCAGCGAGCAGAAATAATTTATGGTGGCGCCGTCGCACGGTCCTGCCGGATTGAGGTGGTGATAGACGATGAAGCCGTCGAACGCCATGACCATGAGATGCGCGATGCGGGCCCGCCCAAGCAAGCTGCGGCGTTGCGCGGGAAGCGCCGCCGTCACCATCTCCGCGAGCTTCTGCTCCATCCAGCGCAGCAGAGTCGGCTTGTATCCCGTCCCGGGCGTCGCCGTGGAGATCGCCTGCATGATGTTGTTGGCGAAGCCGTTGTCCTCGGCAGGAATGTCGCGCCACAGCGTGCGGAAGAGCTTTTTCAGCCGGCGGCGCGGATCGGAGATTCGCGCGAGCTCCCGTTCCAGCCGCGAAAGGCGGGCGCGCATCCAGGGATCGTAGATCGCGTACAGGATCTCGATCTTCGAGCGGAAATACACATAGACGTTGGCGGTCGAGATGCCGGCATCGGCGGCGATGCGGGCAATCGAAGTATCGTTGTAGCCGTTCCTGCCGAAGAGGCGATGCGCGGAGGCTAGGATCGCCGCTTTCACCTCGGATTTCTTGACCTGGCTCATTCAGGGCGCGCATGATTTGCCGCAGTCATGAGTTTAGCTCTCGCCAGGGCAGGCCTGTTGCTCTTCGTAGTGCTTCTTTGGGAACTCCTGTGGATCCGGGGGCTCCCGGCCTACATCCTGGGGCCGTTCGAAATCCTGAAGCATTTCTTCGCCGCTCTCGGCTCGACCGAGCTCTACGGAAACATCGGCGCGAGCCTGATGCGCTCGGTGCCCGGCTTCGCCATCGGCGCCGTGCTGGGAAGCGCCCTCGGGCTTGCGGCCGGAGTCTCGCGCGTGCTCGACCGCATGCTCAGCCCAATGATCTTCCTCAGCTACCCGGTGCCCAAGATCGTCATGCTGCCTCTGTTCATGCTCTGGTTCGGGATAGGGGACATCTCGAAGATCCTGATCATAGCCCTCGCCTGCTTCTACCCGACCTTCATCAACGCCTACTATGGCGCGAAGTCCACTCCGAAGATTCTCGTCTGGTCCGCGCTCAACCTGGGTGCAAGCCCTTGGCGGGTCTTCTGCAGGGTGGTGGTGCCGAGCGCCCTCCCTCTGATCTTCGCCGGGCTGCGGGTGTCGCTGGCGCTGTCCTACATCGTGATGTTCGCCGCCGAAATGATCAACGCCGACTCGGGCCTCGGACATCTCATCCGCGTCGCCGAAAGCGGGCTGCGGTTCGATCTCATGTATGTGTCCCTGCTCAGCATCGCGATCCTCGGCTACCTGAGTGACTCCCTCCTCCGCGTCACGCGCACCCGCCTCCTCACCTGGCAAGAGCTGGACGCGTGAGCCGGCTCGTACCCTTTGTTCTGATCGGCGCGGCGCTTGCGGGCTGGGAAATCATGGCCCGCAGCGGCCTGTGGAGCCCGTTGCTGTTTCCTTCGCTCGCGAACATCGGCTACGAATTCGCTCAGTTCTTCTCGCGAACCGACCGCCTGCTCGAGGCCTGGACCTCGCTGCACCGGGCACTCGGCGGCTTCGCGCTGGCAGCGATGACCGGAGTCGTGATCGGCATGCTGATGGGGCGCTCGGCGTTCGTTGCGGGCTTGCTCGACCCGCTATTCTCCGGGACCTATGCGGTACCCAAGCTCGCCCTGTTCCCGATCTTCATCTTCGCTTTCGGCATCGGCAGCCTGTCGAAGGTGGCGCTGGTCTTCCTGGAGTGTCTCTACCCGATCGTCATCATCACCTGCCACGGAGCGCGTGGCGTCGACCGCGTGCTGCTCTGGTCGGCGCAGAACATGGGAGCCCCCCGAGGAGAGATCCTGCGGCGCGTCGTAGTTCCCGCCACGGTGCCTTTCATCTTCGCGGGATTCCGCGTGGCCCTGCCGGTCGCGCTGATCGTGGTCATCATGACCGAGATGGTCAGCTCTGCCGACGGGCTCGGCTACCAGGTGATCTATGCGCTCGCGTCCCTGAAGACCGATCGCATGCTCGCCCTGGTGGTCGTGATCGCGCTCCTCGGCTGGCTGCTCGACAAGGCGCTCGTGGTGATGCGCGACCGGTTGGTATACTGGGAAAAACTCGAAACCTACTATGTCTGAAGGAGGGTCCGTGAAGCGATCACGCTGTTTCCCCGCTGCGCTCCTCGCGGTCACCGCGCTGGGTGCCTTCAATGCCGCGGCGCAGGAGCCGCCGCTGATCCGTTTCGGCCGCGGCTTCGCCGCCGAGGAGCAGGTGTGGTTGATGAGCGCGCGTCCCGAGCTGACTCCGAACCAGGGCAAGAAATACCAGCTCAAGCAGATCCTGTTTCAGGCCAACCCGGAGCGCTTCCAAGCCTTTCTCGCCGGGGAGCTCGATGGGGGCACGGCGCCGGGCCTCGCGGTGATCTTCGCCCGCGCGCAGGGCGTCGATATGAAAATCGTCGCCAGCGTCTGCCTGGAGGCAGCGGGGAGGGAGTGGTTCAGCACCACGTACATGGTGAAAGACGACGGACCGGTCCGCAGCGCCAAGGACCTCAAGGGCGGAACAGTCGGCGTAGTCGGTATCAAGACGGCGACCGACCTGTGGGCGCGCGCCGGGCTGCTCAATGCGAGCGTCGTTCCCGACAAGGACGCGAAGATCTTCCCGATGGGCTTCCCCGGCATGGGCGACGCGGTGCGCACAGGCAAGATCAACGCCGGCACCTTCGTCGAGCCGTTCTACTCGGCGGAAATGGCTAGGGGCGGCCTGCGCAAGCTGTTCACCGCCGTCGAGGCGGTCGGCTACGACCACGAGCTACTCGACATCTGGTTCGGGGAGAAATTCCTCAAGGCACACCCGGACACGGTGCGCGCCTTCCTGGCGGATTACGTCGCGGTGACTAAGTACTACCTTGCCAACACGGCGCAGGCCAAGCGCGACCTCCACAAGGCAGGGTTCGTGCGCACGCCCCTGGAGATCTATCTGAAGAACGCCGACTGGAAGCGCGATCCCGCCGCGCGCGTGGACGTGGCGAGCCTGGACAAACTGTCGAAATTCATGCTGGAGAAACTGCAGTGGCTGGAGAAGCCGGTGGATGTCCGGCAGATGGTCGACGAGAGCTATCTGCCGCGTCAGTAGTTGCGCGGATGACGCTAGCGCTTCGCCTCCGCGGGCTCGCCGCGGATCAGGTCCCAGATGTAGTTCCGGTATTCCAGGCACTGAACTGACTTCTTGACCGTGAGGCCCCGCGGTCTCGGCAAGTCGATGCGTACCTCTTCCCGGATGCGCGCGGGACGGGCGCTCAGGACGACGACGCGGTCTCCCAGATAGACCGCTTCCTCGATGTCGTGGGTAACGAATACGATCGTCTTGCCGGTGCGCTCCCAGAGGCGCGTCAGCTCCTCCTGCATCGCTTCGCGCGTCTGCGCGTCGAGCGCACCGAACGGCTCGTCCATGAGCAACACCTTGGGATCGAAGGCGAGCACGCGGGCGAGGGCCGCGCGCTGCTTCATCCCGCCCGAAAGCTCGGCGGGTAGGTGATTGCGGAAATCAGCCAGACCCATGATCTCCAGGTACTTCCCTACGGTCGCCTCGATCTGTCGTCGCGGCACCCCCTGAGCCTCGAGGCCCCACGCGACATTGCCGGCAACGGTCTTCCACGGAAACAGTGCGAACTCCTGGAACATCATGCCCCGATCGGGGCCGGGCCCGCTCACCTCCTCGCCGTACACCCGGACCCTGCCGCCCTCCGCCTTGATGAAGCCCCCGACGATATGCAGGAACGTGCTCTTGCCGCAGCCGCTGGGGCCGATCACGGTGATGAACTCGCCTTCGAGGACGATGAACTGCTCGACGTTGAGGACCTCCAGCGTCTGGCCGTTCTTGGTGTAGACCTTCCTGACCCCTGCGGCCTCCAGCGCGATCACCCTCATTCCGGTGCGACCGGCCAACCATGGCTCGACAGGTCGAACTTCACCCCCGCGAGGGTGTATTTCTTTTCGAAGAAGAACCGGCCGTCCAGCTTGGACAGATCCACCTTGGGCGGGGGCTGGAGCGTGGCGCCGCTATCCTTGACGCGGGCTTCCGCCGCATCGAGGTCGTCGACTTGCACGCCGAAGTGGTCGAGTCCGTAGCCTTCTGGATAGGGA
This sequence comes from Betaproteobacteria bacterium, assembly GCA_005881575.1. Classification (GTDB taxonomy): domain Bacteria; phylum Pseudomonadota; class Gammaproteobacteria; order Burkholderiales; family SG8-39; genus VBDM01. Next base: position 14,562 of record VBCA01000071.1, on the reverse strand, counting down.
TTGGGATTCTGCTTGGTGCGCTTCCAGCACACGATTGCGAGATTGATGTACCCGTCCGTGAGGTAGACCTCGCGCGCCAGGTCGCTGTCCCCTCGGCCGATTTCCCGCAGACCCAAGCCCTGCTTGAAGAGCTCGGCGGTGACGAAGGGATCTTCCGCGGTAATTGCGATATGCCGAATCCTCGCCATGCGCTTCTCCTTTCCAGTCACCCGGGGTAAGCCAGCAGACGCTCGAGATCCGCCAGCATTTTTCCCCTGTCGCGGCCCGCCCGGTGCACGCGGCGGTTCCTGAGCCAGCAGCCGATCACGCCTGACAATTGTCCCTCATCGCCCACTTCGCGGGATACCCGCATCACCGTCTCGACCCGTGATTTTCGCCGCGCGACGTAGTTCTCCAGGCCCTGTGCAAGTCCCTGCCTGCGGGCGTGAACCCCCTCCAGCTCGGCGGCGAGGACGGCCGCATCCTCCATCGCCATCCCGGCTCCCTGGCCGATATTGGGAGTCATCGCGTGGACGGCGTCACCCAGCAGGACCGATCTTCCCCGCGTCCAGCGATCGAGCCTGATCTCTTCGACTTCCGTCGTGATGATCTCATCGGCAGAACGCAGCTGTGAGAAAAGGCGCCTGATCCGCTCGTCAGTGAATTGCGCGAACATCGCGCGGAATGCGTCCGCGCTTTCGAGGGCGGACGGGCGATCGCGCGGTGAGTTGAACGTGGTCCACACGTAGAGCCGCCTCTCCGAAATCGGGACGAGCCCGATTCGCCGGCCATGGCCCAGGAACTCGGTGAAATTCCGGACCCCGGCGACATTATCCACGACCATGCGATGCGAACGGTATCCCATGTAGAGGGGTTCGATCTCTCCGAATGCATGCCGCCTCACCTGGGAGTGAATCCCGTCCGCCCCGACCAGGACATCCGCCTCGAAAACTCCGTGATCCTCCGTCTCGAGCCGGACCCGATCGGGCACGAGATCGATGCTCCTTACGGCGACGCCGAAGCGCACGGCTTCCCGCGGCACGCCGCGGCAGAGCGTCTCAAGCAGCTGCGCGCGGTGCGCCAGCGCGCCCGTCGAGAGCTTGCCGGAATCGTACAGGGGACGATAGTCGCGGACCGCAAGCAGCCTGCCGCGGTGGTCGCAGGTCTCGCGCATCAGATACGGCCAGGCGTCCCTGCGCAGCGCCTCGGCCAGCCCGTTTCGCTCGAGGACGCGCATCGCGTTGGGGTTGATGATGATACCGGCCCCGATCGGGTTCAGCTGCGCGGCCTTCTCGAGCACCGTCACCGGTAGGCCGCGGATCGTCAGCTCCCGGGCAAGGGACAGGCCGCCGATTCCACCTCCGACGACCAGCGTGGAGATCATCGCCATCGCGGCATGCTTGCCATACACGCGGACCTTGGAGAAAAGTATCGACCAGGCGGCCGGAGCGAAATCTTGCGTATCGCGCGCCAAAGTAGAAGAATAATGAACGGCATTCGTTTGTCAATCGCGGCGGAGGCGATCCAGGAACGCTGCGCCGCAGCCTTCGGAGAACACGATGGGGATGTTCGGCCGCGAGCAGCTCGCGATGATGGTCCGGCCCGACCGGGTGCACCGTGCGCTGTACTCCGATCCGGCGATCTTCGAACTGGAGATGCAGCGCCTCTTCGGGCGCGCCTGGCTGGTAGTCGGGCACGAAAGCCAGATCCCCGCAGCCGGCGATTTCCTCACCACTCGCATGGGACGCGACCCCGTAATCGTCACGCGGCACGCCGACGGCACGGTGAAAGTGATGATCAATCGCTGCAGCCACCGCGGCAGCACCGTCTGCGAGGATGCTCGCGGCCATTGCGCCGAATTCGTCTGTCCGTACCACGGCTGGACCTACCGCACCGACGGCAGCTTGCGTTTCGTGCCGCTTGCGCACGGATACGGGCGGGACGTCGAACGGAAGAAGAGCGAGCTCGGCCTCGTGAACGTGCCGCGGGTCGAATCCTATCGCGGCTTTCTGTTTGCTTCCCTCGCCGCAGACGGCCCGACTCTTTCCGACTTTCTCGGCCCTCTGAGCAGCTCGTTCGACGACATGGTCGACCGCGCGCCGGACGGCGAAGTCGAGGTCGCGGGCGGCGTGTTCAAGCACGCCTACCACGGTAACTGGAAGCTCGTGCTCGAAAACCATCTCGACGGCCTGCACCCGAACTACGTGCATGCCTCCTCGGTGCAGGCGGCGCGCGATGCTCCCGATCCGGCGCAGCCGGAAAGATATGCCGACATCGCCATCCGGCAGATGCGCCAGAACGGCGCACCGGAAGCCATCTGGGAATCGATCGGCATCTGGACGACGGACTTCGGCCACGGATACATGGCCGACTACCACTCGGACAGCCGGCTCGTTGTCGGCATGGACAACCCCGTGTTCGCAGGCTACCGCGAGCGCCTGGAGCACAAGATCGGCAAGGAACGCGCCGCGAAAGTGCTGAGTGTGACCCGCTGGAACTCGATCGTCTATCCCAACTGCTCGTTCATGGGACAGTTCCGGCAGCTGCGCATCGTGCACCCGCTCGCCGTCGATCGCACCATCGTGTACACCTATTCGTTCCGCCTGAAGGGCGCGCCGGAGCAGATGTACCGCGACACCATTGCGTTCGCCAACGTCGTGAACGGCACCGCATCGTGGGTCCTGACAGACGACCTGGAAGTCTACGAACGGGTGCAGAAGGGGCTCACCGCACAGGCGGGCGACTGGGTTTACCTCGCGCGCGGCTACGGCGGCGACGCCGACGACGCCGGGAGGACGCGCCGCGGCGCAACCGGCACGAGCGAGCTCCCTATCCGCAGCCAGTTCGCAGCCTGGCTGCGCTACATGACGGCCGAGTAGACGCGGCATGGGCGCAATCGAAAGTACCGGCGTAGCGAGCGACGCGGCGCTGCGCGAGGCGGAGCAACTCCTGTTCCGTGAGGCTTGGCTGCTGGACCAGCATCGCCTGGACGAGTGGCTCGATCTCTTCACGGAGGACGCGACCTACTGGGTGCCGCTCGAGCGCGGTCAGCTGGATCCCTGGAACACCAGCTCCATCATCTTCGACGACCGCACCCTTCTCCAGATCCGCGTGCGTCAATACACTCATCCGCGCGCGCACGCGCGCTTGCCCGCGGCGCGCACCTGCCACCAGGTCGGCAACGTCATGATCCTCGGGTCCGACGGGAGCGAGTTGCGCGTCGGGTCTTCGCTCGTGCTGGTCGAATACCGCAAGGAGCGGCAGCGCGTGTTCGGCGCTTCAGTCGAGCACCGGCTGCGGCGCACCCCGGCGGGGCTCAGGGTCGCCGCCAAGCGGGTGGATCTCGTGAACTCGGAAGCCGAGCTGGACGGCATTGCCTTCCTCTTTTGAGCCTTCTCTTCGGCGCCATGTCGCCCAAGCTGTACCCGTTTGTATTCCAGACAACCCCGTATTAAGCTCGAATAGATTCTTGTGTTGTTACTTGAACCTTACCCAAGGGAGAAAAGCCATGTCCGAGCCTCTGATTGCCCCCCGCCGGGTCGCGCGCAACCGTCACGCCGCCCGCGCCGTACTCGTAGGCGCCTTTGCCGCATTTTGCCTGACTCCGCTTGCGCCGGCGCTTGCCGACGACTCCGGGCAGATTCAAGCGTTTTTGAGCACGCTCAAGAGAGCGCGCCTGATCGACCTCTCCCACAACTGGGAGATCACCTCTCCAGTAGCATCCGTGAATCCGTTCTATTCGTTTGCCCTCAGCGCCACGCACGCCAACACGCGCGGCACCTTCGGCGACGGCGGCCAGCTCTCGTTCACCGCCGAGGTGCAGCATTTCAGCGGCCAGCACGGCGCGCCGAGCATCGACGCGATCGGGCATATAGGCAGGGACGGAAAGCTCTTCGGCGGACTCGATGCGGCGGCCGCGACGAGCAACCCCGACGGGATCGGCGCGAGCGGTGTCGGCGCCGGCCTCTCGATCGACAAGTTTCCGGCGGACCTGCTGTTGAACCGTGGCATCCTGCTCGACGTTGCCACGCTGATTCAAGGCGACTCGAGCCCGCTGCCCGCAACCTTCGAAATTACGGCGGCGCACCTCGATCAGGCGGCGAAGCGCCAAAACGTCAGACTGAAGAAGGGCGACACGGTCTTCATCCGCACGGGCTGGGGTCAGTATTTCAAGTCGAACCCGAGCCTCTACTCGGGAGCAAACTCGCCCGGGCCGAGCCTCGACGGCGCGAACTTCCTGATCAAGAATGGCGCGCGCGTGGTCGGAGACGACACGCTCACCTTCGAGCAGCGCCCGCCGATCGTCACCAGCCCGACCTTCCAGGTCTTTCCGGTGCACATGCGCGTGATCGCCGACTCCGGCATCTTCATCATCGAGAACCTGAACCTGGAGGAGCTGGCGCAGGCGAAAGCGTACGAATTCGCCGTCGTCGTACCGCCTCTGAGAATTCTCGGCGGCACGGGTTCCGCGCTGCGTGCTTTCGCGCTGGTGCCGCGCGACGACTGAGAGAATTCCGACCGGCCGCTACGCGGCCTTCTTGCCGGGGCCGCCGCTGCTCGTCGCGGCACACCGGTTCTCGTCCTGCGCGGGCTCGTCCTTCACCTCGTGGCTCGGCGGCCGCGTCGCGATCCGTCCCGCAGTCCATTCCTCCCGGTCGCGGACCGCGAGCCGGTAAGCCTGGTCGCGTCCCGGCAGATAGGGCTTGGGCCAGAACTGTCCCGGGTGCTGGTACCACGCCGCCGCGTGCAGCGTGAAGTAGGGATCGGCGAGATGCGCGCGCGCGAGCGCGACCAGGTCGGCGCGTCCGGAAACGACGATGGTATTCACCTGGTCGGCGCTGGTGATGTTGCCGACCGCCATCGTGGCGAGCCCGATCTCGTTGCGGATCTTGTCGGCGAAAGGCGTCTGGTACATGCGCCCGTATACCGGCTTCTGGTGCGGCACGACCTGGCCGGTGGAGACGTCGATCAGGTCGACGCCCGCCTCCTTGAAGGCGCGCGCGAGCGCGAGCAGATCGTCTTCCGACAATCCCCCCGGCGCCCAGTCGGTGGCGGAAATGCGGATCGACATGGGCTTCTCCTGCGGCCAGACGGCGCGCACCGCGCGGAACACTTCCACCGGATAGCGCAGGCGGTTCCGGATCGATCCCCCGTATTCGTCCTTGCGCAAGTTGGTGAGCGGCGAGATGAAGGACGAGAGCAGGTAGCCGTGCGCCATGTGCAGCTCGAGCATGTCGAAGCCGGCCTGGTTCGCGTATTTCGCGGAACGCACGAACTCGTCCCGGATCCGGTCCATGTCGGCGCGGGTCATCTCGCGCGGGGCCTGGGATTCCGGGTAATACGGAAGGGGCGAAGGCGCGACCAGATCCCAGTTGCCCGATTCGAGCGGATGGTCGATACGCTCCCAGCCGAGCTGGGTCGAGCCCTTGCGCCCCGAGTGGCCGAGCTGCATGCAAAGCTTGGCGCCGGATTGCGCGTGGCAGAAATCGACGATGCGCTTGAATGCATCGCGCTGCGCTTCGTTCCACAGCCCCGTGCATCCCGGCGAAATGCGCGCTTCGGGCGAGGGGCAGGTCATCTCGACGAACACCAGGCCCGCGCCGCCGACGGCGCGGCTGCCCAGATGCACCAGGTGCCAGTCGTTGGGCACGCCGTCCACCGCCATGTACTGGTCCATGGGCGAGACGACGACGCGGTTCTCCAGGCGCATGCCGCGCAGAGCGAAAGGCGTGAACATCGGCGGCGGCGGGTTGCGCATCTGGACCTCGAACCCCGGCGGCAGGACCGTGTTCGCGAACCAGCGCGTGACGCCTTCGAGAAACTCCGGATCGCGCAGCCGCACATTCTCGTAGGTGATCTGCTTGGAACGCGAGATGACGCCGAAAGCGAACTGCGGCGGCTCCATGGCCCAGTAGCGGCGCATGTTCTCGAACCATGCGAGCGACACGTCCGCCGCGTGCTGCGTCTTTTCGACGTCCTCGCGGCGCTGCGAATCGTAGAGCGCGAGCGCACCCTCGACGCCGCCCTCGGTCCGCAGCGAGTCGAACAGCGCGATCGCGTCCTCCATCGCGAGCTTGGTGCCCGAGCCGATGGAGAAGTGCGCGGTGGCCTTGGCGTCGCCCACCAGCACCACCTTGTCCATCACCCAGGTGGCATTGCGGATGTTGGGAAAATTGCGCCACAGCGAGCGGTTGGCGATGAGCCTGTGGCCGCCGAGCTCCTCGGCGAACAGGACCTCCAGCGCGCGCAACATCTGCGCTTCGTCCATCGTGTCGAAGCCCGAGCGCTCCCAAGTGTCCGCGTTGGTCTCGATGATCCAGGTGCTCGCGCCCTTCTCGTACTGATAGCAGTGCGCAAGCAGGATGCCGTGCTCGGTCTCCTTGAAGAAATACTTGAAAGCATCGAGCGGCCGGGTCGAGCCCAGCCACACGAACTTGTTCGGCCGCAAGTCGACCGAGGGCCTGAAGTGCTCGCTGTACGCCTCGCGAGTGCGCGAATTGATGCCGTCCGCCGCGACGATGAGGTCGCTGTCCGGGAAGTCTTCGACGCTCGCTTCGGCCTGGAAGCGCAAATCGACGCCCAGCTCGCGGCAACGAGCCTGCAGGAGCTTCAGCAGCGTGACGCGCGAGCAGCCGCAGAAGCCGTTGCCAGCGCAGCGCAGGGCGCGGCCCTTGTAGACGATTTCGACGTCGTCCCAGTAGGCGAAGCTGCGGCGGATCGATTCGTACGAAGGCGGATCGTAGTCGTGGAACGTTCCGAGCGTCGCGTCGGAGAACACCACGCCGAAACCGAAGGTATCGTCGGAGCGGTTGCGCTCGTGGACGGCGATCTCCCAGCGCGGCCATCGCTTCTTCGCGAGCAGCGCGAAGTACAGTCCGCCCGGTCCGCCGCCGATGATGCTGATCTTCAAGGCTTGCCCTCAGTCCGGAATGAGTCCGGAATCACCGCGGTCGCCTCGATCTCCAGGCGCGCAAGGACCTCCACGAGGCCGCTCACCTGCACCACGCTCATCGCCGGGTAATGCCCGCCCATGATCTCCCGGTACGCCTGTCCGACGGGTTTCAGCGCGGCGAGATATTCGCCGCGGTCGACCACGTACCACGTGAGGCGGACAATGTGCTCGGGACGCCCCCGCGCCTGCGCCAGGACTTCCATGACGTTGCGCAGCGCCTGGCGGAACTGGCCGGCGAAGTCCTTTGCTTCCCACGCGCCCGCGCCTGTCCAGCCTACCTGGCCCGCGATGTAGACGGTCGTGCCGCCCCTGACCGCGATGCCGTTGGCAAACCCGCGCGGCGCGGCCCATTCCGGCGGCTGGAGGACTTGCATCATGCGCGCTCCCTCAATTTGAACCTCTGCAATTTCCCGGTCTCGGTGCGCGGCAGGGCGTCGACGAACTCGACGCGCCGCGGGTACTTGTACGGCGCGATTGCGCCTTTCACGTGGTCCTGCAAGCTCTTTGCGAGCGCGTCCGATCTTGCGTAGCCGGCCTTGAGCACGACGTACGCCTTCACGACCTGTCCACGGTCTTCGTCGGGCACGCCGACCACACCGCATTCGGACACCGCCTCGTGCACGAGCAGCACGCCCTCGACTTCGGGACCGGCGATGTTGTAGCCGGCCGAAATGATCATGTCGTCGGTGCGCGCCTGGTAGAAGAAATAACCGTCGCCATCCCGCGTGTAGGCGTCGCCGGTGATGTTCCAACCGCCTTGCACATAGTCGCGCTGGCGCTCGTCGGCGAGATAACGGCAGCCGGTGGGCCCTTTCACCGCGAGGCGGCCGATCGCGCCCGCGGCGCAGGGGCGGCCCTCCTCATCGAGCACGGCGGCCCGGTACCCGGGTAGCGCATAGCCGGTCGCGCCGCGGCGCACTCTCTCCGGCGTGTGAGAAATGAAGATGTGGATCATCTCGGTCGAGCCGATGCCGTCGATGATCTCGATCCCGGTCGCGTCCCGGAAAAGGCGCCGCGTCGCATCGGGCAGAGCTTCGCCCGCCGAGACGCATTTCCTGAGCGAGCCCAGATCGCGGCCCGGCGCGAGCTGTGCCATCTGCCGGTAGAACGTCGGCGCGGTGAAGCAGATCGTCGCCTTGTGCTTCGCGATCGTCTCCAGCAGCAGGTCCGGCGTCGGCTTCTCCACGAGCACGACGGACGCGCCGAACCGCATGGGGAAGCACAGCATCCCGCCCAGGCCGAACGTGAAGGCGATGGGCGGCGTGCCGCAGAAAATGTCGTCCGCGTCAGGCGCGAGGCAGGAGCGCGGAAAGCAATCGCACATGGCGATCACGTCGCGATGGAAATGCACCGTGCCTTTGGGCTTGCCCGTGGTCCCGGAAGTGAAAGCGATCAAAGCCACGTCCTCCGCGGCCGTGTCCGCGTTCGTGAAGCTGCCCGGCTTCCGCGCGGCGAGCGTTTCGAGCGAATCGGGCGCGTCGTCGCGCCAGTACGCCACGGCTTTCAGGATCGAACACGCGGGCAGGGCGGCCTTCAGCTCGGCGTCCAGGCGCCTGTCGCACAGCGCATGCGTGACCCTCGCCTTCAAGATGATCTCGGTCAGCTCCTTCGCACGCAGAAGCGGCATGGTCGCCACCGCGATTCCGCCCGCCTTCATCACCGCGAACCAGCATGCGGCCATCCAGGGGCTGTTCGCGCCGCGAAGCAGAACGCGATTGCCAGTCGCGAGGCCCATGTCCTCGGTCAGCACGCGGGCGATGCGGTTGGACTGCTCGAGCAGCTGTGCATAGCTGAGCTCACCTTCCGGAAAGCGCAGGGCGACGCGCCGCGCCCAGCCGCGCTCCGGCGCCCGGTCGAGCAGCTCGGTCGCGCAATTCAGACGGCCGGGATAACGCAGCTCCGGCAGATCGAAGATCAGCTCCGGCCATTGCGCGCGCGGCGGCAGATTGTCGCGCGCGAAGGTGTCGATGTGCGCGGTGCCCATGGTCCGGTCTGCGGCCCCCACGCTATTCCTTCAAAAGCTCGCGAGCGATGATCAGCTTCTGCACCTCGGTCGCGCCTTCGTAGATGCGCAGCGCGCGCACTTCGCGATAAAGCTTCTCCACCGGGTGACCGCGCATCACGCCCAGCCCCCCGAAAATCTGCACCGCGGCGTCGACGACTTCCTGGGCGGTCTCGGTCGCCTGCATCTTCGCCATGGCGGCTTCGCGGGTCACGCGTTTCTGCTTCACGTCGCGCATCCAGGCAGCGCGGTACGCGAGCAGCGCGGCGGCATCGATGCCGGTCGCCATGTCGGCGAGCTTCGCCTGCGTCAGCTGGAAGTCGGCGAGCGCCTGGCCGAACATTTTTCTCTCGCGCGCGCGCAGCAGCGCCTCGGCGAGAGCGCGTCGCGCGAAGCCAAGCGCGGCGGCCGCGACGCCCGTGCGGAAGATGTCCAGGGTCCGCATGGCGAGCTTGAAGCCCTCGCCCTCGGCTCCCAGCAGGTTCGCCGCCGGGACCTTGCACGCGGAAAAACGCAGCGTCGCCATCGGATGCGGTGCGACGATCTCGATGCGCTCCTCGATGGAGAGCCCCGGCGCGTCCGCGTCGACGACGAAGGCCGAGATGGTCTTTGTTCCGGACTCCTGCCCGGTGCGGGCAAAGACAATGTAGAAGTCGGCGATGCCGCCGTTCGAGATCCAGGTCTTGATCCCGTCGAGGACGTAATCCGAACCGTCGCGGCGCGCCGTCGCGGCGAGCGCTGCGACGTCCGAACCCGCGTCGGGCTCGGAAAGCGCGAAGGCGGCGATCGCCTCGCCGCGGGCGGCCCGCCCGACATAGCGTTTCTTCTGCGCCTCGGTGCCGGCGAGCGCGACAGGACCGCTGCCCAGTCCCTGCATGGTGAGGGCGAAGTCGGCGAGGCCGGCGTGGAAGGCGAACACCTCGCGCAGCACCGCCAGCGAGCGCACGTCGAAGCGCGAATCTTCGGGCGCGCAGTGCGCGAGGAACCCCGCCGCGCCCAGGTCCTTCACCAGGTGGCGGCAGACGGAGTCTTCGTCCCCGTCGTGCGCGTAGCCGAGATTCGCCGCGGCCCAGGATTCCGCCCGGCGCGCGAGCTCCGCGTGCCGCGGCTCGAAGAAAGGCCAATCCAGATGCGCGAATCGGTCCATGAGACCTCAATCGCCTTCAAAGACCGGTTTTTGCTTGGCGACAAAGGCCTCGAACGCTCGGCGGAAATCGCGCGTCTGCATGCAGACCGCCTGTGCGCGGGCCTCCATCCCGATCGCCCTGTCGAGGCCCACCGCCCATTCCTCGTGAAGCATTTTCTTGGTCATGCCGTGGGCGAACGTCGGGCCCGAGGCGAGCTGCCGCGCGGCGTCGAGCGCGGTCTTCAGCACCTCGCCGGGCTCAGCGAGCGCATTGAAGAAACCCCAGGCGAGGCCCTCTTCGCCGGACATCGCCCGACCGGTATACAGGAGCTCGGCTGCGCGTCCCTGGCCGATCACTCGCGGCAGCATCGCGCAGGCGCCCATGTCGCAGCCCGACAGGCCTACGCGCGTGAAGAGGAACGCCACCTTGGCGTCGCGCGTGCCGTAGCGCAGGTCCGAAAACAGGGCGATGATCGCGCCCGCGCCGGCGCACACTCCGTCCACGGCGGCGACGACCGGCTGCGGGCAGCGGCGCATCGCCCTGGCGAGGTCGCCCGTCATGCCCGTGAACTTCAGCAGCTGGGGCTTGCGCATCTTCGTGAGCGGCCCGATGATCTCGTGCACATCGCCGCCGGAGCAGAAATTGCCGCCTGCGCCCGTGACGACCACCGCCTTGATGTCGCGCGCGGCGCTCAAGCCGCGGAATAGATCGCGCAGCTCGCCGTAAGATTCGAAGGTGAGCGGATTCTTCTTTTCCGGCCGGTCGAACGTGATCACGCCGACGCGGCCCTCGGTGCGCCATTGGAAATGCTTCGGCCGATATCCCGCGAGTCCGGTTTCCTTCATGCGCCGTCCTTTCGTTCCGTGATCGCTAGCGCGTGGCTTTTGACCTTGGCGAGCAGCCGGAACAGCTCGGCGTGCTCCTTGCGGCTCAAGCCGGAGAGCACCGAGACGATCCATTCCTCGTGCGCCCGCGCCATCTTGCCGAAGGCGTCATATCCGACGCGGGTGAGCCGCACCCGGAAGGCGCGGCGGTCACCCGGCTCGGGCAGGCGCTCGACCAGCCTCTCGCTCACCAGCTGGTCGACGATGCCGGTCACGTTTCCGCCGGTCACCATCAGGTGGTGCGAAAGCTCGTTCATCCTGAGGCCTTCCGGATAGCGCTCGAGGCGCGACATCAGGTCGAAGCGCGGCAGCGTCGTCCCGAAGCGCAATCGCAGGAGGTTGCGCATGTGCCGCTCGAGCAGCTGCGTGCAGGTGAGCAGACGCAACCAGAGGCGCAAGGCGCGGTGGTCGCGGGCCCGCGCGCTCGTTTCGCGGTCGGCGCGGCGCGCCCGGGCCCCGCCGGAAGATTCGATCGCGGTGACGCGAAGCACAGATGCTTTGACCTTGAATAGATTAAGCCTAAAGTATCCTGAAGCATTTTAGGCCGGCCCGTCCTCTTTGTCACGCTGCACCGGCGCGTCCGGGACGACCCCGGCAGCTTGACTTCCGGTTGCCCCGCACATATGGTCTGCGTTCTCACCAGCGTCAGGAGGCGGCGGTCATGACCAGGTACCTGCTTGCACTCGTTTGGGTCGCCGCGGCATGGCTCCCGCTGCCGGCTCAGGCGGCCGACAAGGTGAAGATCGGCTTCATCAGCACGCTCTCGGGCCCGAGCGCAGCGCTCGGCGTCGACATCCGCGATGCATTCCTGCTGGCGGTGAAGATGAACGGGGGAAAGCTCGGCGGCCTGCCGGCGGAAGTCGTCGTCGGCGACGACCAGTTCAAGCCCGACGTCGGAAGGCAGCTCGCCGAGAAGAACATCAAGCTCGACAAGGTGAATTTCCTCACCGGGTTCGTGTTCTCGAACATCATGCTCGCGTCCGTGCCGGTGGCGTTCGAGAACAAGATCATCTACGTGAGCCCGAATGCCGCGCCCTCGCCCCTCGCCGGCAAGCAGTGCAACCCGTATTTCTTCGCGGCGTCATGGCCGAACGACGCCTATCACGAGGCGGCCGGACAGTACGCGACGACCCGGGGCTACCACTCCGTGTACATGCTCGCGCCCAACTACCAGGCGGGAAAGGACTCGCTCGAAGGCTTCAAGCGCTTCTACAAGGGCACGATCGCCGGCGAAGTGTATACGCAGCTCGGCCAGCTCGACTACTCGGCGGAGCTCGCGCAGCTGCGCGCGGCGAAGCCCGAGGCCGTGTACATCTTCCTGCCGGGCGGCATGGGCGTGAACTTCATCAAGCAGTTCGTCGCCGCCGGCCTTTCGAAGGACGTCCAGCTCATCACGCCCGGTTTTTCGTCCGATCAGGACATCATCCGCGCGGTGGGCGATTCCATGCTCGGCATCTTCGACGCCGCGCACTGGGCGCTCGACCTCGACAACGCGGCCAACAAGAAATTCGTCGCGGAGTTCGAGAAGGAGTACCAGCGGCTTCCCACCGTATACGCCTCGCAGGGCTACGACACGGCGCTCCTCATCGATTCCGCGGTTCGCGAAGTCAAGGGCCGAATCGAGGACACGGAAGGACTGCGCAAGGCGCTCAAGGCGGCGAAGTTCCAATCGGTGCGCGGTGCGTTCAGGTTCAACCGCAACCAATACCCGATCCAGAACTACTACCTCCGCGTAGTGGGGAAGGATTCGCAGGGTCGCCTGGTCAACAAGACCATGGGAACGATATTCAAGGACCGCGGCGACGCCTATGTTCAAGAATGTCCTATGAAATAGGAAATCCTTGAACGAGAATGAAGGGGGCGTAAATCGCCCCTTTCTTATTTCATGTCCTGGATCCTGATCGTCGAGCAGTCTCTGAACGGGTTGCAGTTCGGACTGATGCTGTTCCTGCTCGCCGCGGGACTCACGCTCGTGTTCGGCATCATGGACATGATCAACCTCGCGCACGGCTCGCTCTACATGCTGGGCGCCTTTCTCGCCGCGACCCTGGTCCAGGCGACCGGCTCGTTCGCCGCCGGCGTGCTGCTCGCGATCCCGGCAACCGCGGTCCTCGGCATGCTGCTCGAGATGTCGGTGCTGCGCACGCTCTACGCGCGCGACCACCTGTCCCAGGTGCTCGCGACCTTCGCGCTCATCCTGATCTTCAACGAAGGTGTGCGCATCATCTGGGGGCCGGACATGCCGCTCTCCGTGCCCGCGGCGCTCTCGGGGCCGGTGCAGCTGCTCCCGGGCATGGTCTACCCCGCCTACCGGCTCCTCATCATCGGCGTCGGCGCTGCGGTGGCCGGGGCTCTGTACCTGCTCGTCGGGCGCACGCGCATCGGCATGCTGGTGCGTGCGGGCGCATCGAACCGCGAAATGGCGCTCGCGATGGGGGTCGACATCCCGCGGCTCTTCACGCTGCTGTTCGGCGTGGGCGCCGGCCTGTGCGCCGTCGCGGGCGCGCTGCTCGGACCGCTCTTCGCGGTGCAGGTCGGCATGGGCGAGAACATCCTCATCCTCGCCTTCGTCGTCATCGTCATCGGAGGCATCGGCTCGATCCGCGGCGCCCTGGTGGGATCGCTGCTCGTCGGGGTCGTGGACACGATCGGGCGCGCCTTTCTGCCGATACTGTTCGGGATATTCTTTCAGCCGCGGGTCGCGAGCGCCGCAGGGCCGGCGATCGCTTCGGTGCTCGTCTACCTGCTGATGGCCGTGGTCCTGTACATCAAGCCGCAGGGACTGTTCCCTGCACGCGGGTAGCGCGATGCGTCGCGCCGCACCCTGGGTCGTTCTTGCACTCGCTCTCGCTTTTCCCCTGGCGATGCAGGCTGAGCACCAGACCTACTACCTGAGCTTCGCCAGCCGCATCTTCATCTACGCGCTCGCCGCGACCAGCCTCAACCTGATCCTCGGCTACGGCGGAATGATCTCCTTCGGCCACGCCGCCTTCGTCGGCACCGGCGCCTACGTGTCCAGCATCCTGCTGTCGGAAGGCGTCGCGAGCGCATGGATCGGCTGGCCGGCGGCGGTCGCGGCTTCTTCCGGGGCGGCGCTCGCGATCGGCGCGGTCTCGCTGCGCACGCGCGGCGTGTACTTCATCATGATCACGCTCGCGTTCGCGCAGATGGTGTTCTTCCTCGTGAACTCGATGAAAGCCTATGGAGGCGACGAGGGCCTGAGCCTCTCCGAGCGCGCTTCGGTGGGACTGGGCGTCGATCTGGGCAGCGATCTTGCGTTCTATTACGCCGCGCTCGCGGCGCTGGCAGCCGGCCTTTACGGCCTGCATCGGCTCGCGCATTCGCGTTTCGGGCGAGTGATCCAGGCGATACGCGAAAACGATGAACGTGCCGAGGCGATCGGCTTTCCCGTGTACCGCTGCAAGCTCGTCTGCTTCGTCATTGCCGGGGCCGCCGGCGGACTCGCAGGCGCGCTGCTTGCGAGCCACGGCAAGTACGTGAACCCGAACGTGCTGCACTGGACACAGTCGGGCACGCTCATGATGATGGTGATCATGGGCGGCGCGGGACGGCTCTGGGGCGGAGTGATCGGCGCGGCCGCGCTGCTCGGGCTCGAGG
>VBCA01000070.1 GCA_005881575.1 Betaproteobacteria bacterium | reverse complement strand
CGCGCACAGCATCGCGCCCTTGTGGCGGCAGACGTTGACAAAGGCGCCGAGGCGCCCCTTGGCGTCGCGCGTGGCGAGCACCGGAGTCCTGCCGATGTGCGCGGTGACGAAATCGTTGGGCTTCCTGATCTGCGACTCGAGCGCGAGGAAATTCCAGGTGCTCTCGAAGATGAATTTCTGCTCCAGCTCGAAAAGCTCCGGATCGGAATACACGTCGCGATGCACGCGAAAAACGCCTTCCGCGGGACGGTCGTCCACGTAGAGCCTGATGTCCTTGAGGTCCATGCGCTCGCGCTCGATCGGGACAATTGTCTCAGATATCCGCAGCGTTGGTATCATCCGCGCACGATGAAGAAGCTCCGGCCGACCGGCCACCGAACCTCGCAGCACGCTTCCCCGCGCACGCGCCTCGCCGCCGACATCGGCGGAACGTTTACCGACATCGTGGCCTTCGACGAAAGAACCGGGCGGCTGCTTTTGGGGAAGGCCCTGTCGACGCCCGCGCGGCTGGTCGACGGCATCTCCCGCGGCATGGAAAGAGCCGGCGCGCGCTTCGCGGGCGCGGAAGCCTTCCTGCACGGCTCGACCATCGCGATCAACACCATGCTCGAGCGCACCGGGGCCAAGGCCGCGCTGCTCACCACGGAGGGTTTTCGCGACGTCTACGAGATCGGGCGCATCAACCGGCCCGACGCGTACAACCTCTACTTCAGGAAACACGTGCCTCTCATCGAGCGTGCGCTGCGCTTCGAGGTGCGCGAGCGCATCACCGCCGAAGGGGCGATACACGTGGCGCTCGATGAGGCGAGCGTGCACGCCGCCTGCGATCGCCTCGAAGCGGCAGGCGTCGAGGCGGTCGCGATCATGCTTCTTCATTCCTACGTCAACCCCGCGCACGAGACGCGCACCACCGAGATCGTGCGCGAGCGTCTGCCCCGCGCCTTCGTCACCGCCTCGCACGAGCTATCCCGCGAATACCGCGAGTTCGAGCGCTGCTCGACCGTGGCCGCGAACGCTTACATCGGGCCGGTCGTCAGCGAGTATGTGCGCGGGATCGACGAGCGCCTGAAGCAATCCGGATTCGAGGGATCGTTCCTCCTGGTGCAATCGACCGGCGGACTCTACGAATCGCACCAGGCGAGGAGCGAGTGCATCCGCTTGCTCGAATCGGGCCCGGCCGCCGGCGTCGTCGGCGCGCAGGCGCTGTGCAGCGCGCTCGATCTCGCCGACGCCGTCGCCTTCGACATGGGAGGCACTACGGCGAAGGCGGGAGTCATCCACAGGGGCGAGGCGCTCACGACCGGGGCCGCGCTCGTCGGCGGCTACGCGCAGGCGCTTCCGGTGCAGATTCCGATGATGGACATCTTCGAGGTCGGCACGGGCGGCGGCAGCATCGCCGCCGTCGACTCGAGCGGCGCACTCAGGGTCGGTCCGCAGAGCGCGGGCGCAGACCCCGGCCCCGCCTGCTATGCGCTGGGCGGAAATCGGGCCACGGTAACCGACGCCAATCTCGTGCTGGGACGCCTCGGCGCGGACCGTTTCTTGAGCGGCGAGATGAAGCTGGATGCGCGCGCCGCAGAGCGTGCCATCCTCGAGCACGTCGCCGCGCCGCTGGGCGTGGACGTCATCCGTGCCGCTGACGGCATCCTGCGCATCGCGGCCACGGCCATGTCCTACGCGGTGAAGGCGGTATCGACCGAGCGGGGTCTCGATGCCGCCGCTTTCACCCTCATCGCCTACGGAGGCGCGGGCCCTCTGCACGCCTCGGCCATCGCCCGGGAGATCGGCATGAAGCGGGTCATCGTGCCGCGCGCTCCAGGACATTTCTGCGCCTTCGGCATGCTGTTCTCGGATCTGCGCTACGACTTCGTGCACACCTGGTTCACGCGGCTCGCCGACGCATCGTTTGACTCGATCGAGAGAGTCTACGAATCGCTGATCGCCGACGGAAAGAAGGCACTCGCCGCGAGCGGCGTCCGGGCCGAGGGCGTCGCCGCCGCGCGCGCCGCCGACATGCGTTATGTCGGGCAGGAGCACCCCGTAACCGTAGAGCTGCCCGCCGAAGTCTTTCGCCGGCGCAGCGGCGATGCATTGAAGCGGCGCTTCGACGAGGAGCACCTGCGGCGCTACGGCACATGCGCCCCCGAGGAAGCGGCCGAGATCGTGAGCCTGCGCGCGACGGTGACCGGCGCGATGAAAAAGCCGCGGCTCGAGCGCATCGCGCGCGGCGGGCGTGCGCCCTCCGCTTCGGCGCTACGCGGCAAGCGCAGCGCTTATTTCACCGAACTCGGCAAGACCATTGCCACGCCGATCTATGCGCGCGACGAGCTGAGTGCGGGCAACCGCATCGAAGGACCCGCCCTGGTGGAGGAGCACGCCTCGACGACGGTCATTCTGCCCGGGGACCGCTTGCGGGTGGATGCCTTCGGCAATCTCGATATCGAAGTCGGCCGGAGGCGCACATGAGACGCCGGCGCGCCGACGCAGTCCTCACGGAGATCGTCCGCAACGGCGTCATCGCGGTGACCGAGGAGATGAAGACCAACCTCATGCGCACCGCCTACAACATGATCGTCTACGAGGCGCTCGATTTCACCGTGGGCCTGTATACGGCGGAGGGCGAGACGGTGTCGATCGGGCTAGGGCTTCCGAGCTTCATCCGCGGGATGGCCGAGACGGTGAAGGCAAAGCTCAGGCACTTCGGGAAAGACGGGCTCCAGCCTGGCGATATCCTGGTCACGAACGACGCCTACACCACGGGCAGCCACCTCTACCACTTCACCTTCAGCCTGCCGATCTTCCATCAGGAGAAGCTCTCGGGATTCGCCTGCTGCATGGCGCACTGGACCGACGTCGGCGGGGTGCTCGGCGGTGTGACCACCGACATCTACTCCGAGGGTCTTCAGATCCCGATCGTGAAGTACGCCAGGGCGGGCGTGGTGAACCAGGACCTCGTCGACATCATCCGCATGAACGTGCGCATCCCCGAGCGCGCGATGGGGGACCTGCGCGCCCAGATCACCGCGGTGAAGACGGGCGAGCGCCGCTTTCTCGAGCTGCTCGAGCGCTACGGGCGCGAGGAGGTGCTCGCCGCGATCGCGAACATGATGGACCTGTCGGAAGCCGCGGCGCGCGCGCGCACCCGGACCATTCCCGACGGCGCGTACGAGGCGGAGTCCTACATGGACGACGACGGCGTGGAGATCGGCAGGCCCGTGCCGGTCAAGGTGCGCGTGGTGAAAAAGGGCGAGGAGATGACGATCGACCTCTCGCAGATGAGCCCGCAGGTGCGCGGCTTCTACAACTCGGGCGCGACCACCGGTTATTCCTGCGCGCAGGTCGCCTACAAATGCCTAACCTCGCCTGCCGATTACCCGATCAACGAAGGGAGCTTCCGGCCCCTCAAGGTGATCCTCGCCCCCGGCACCGTGGTGAGCGCGGTGAAACCGGCGGCGATGCGCTGGTGGATGACTTTCCCGATGACGGTCGTCGACACGGTATTCAGGTCATTGGAAAAGGCGATCCCGGACCGCACCGTCGCCGCGCACCATGCCGATCTCCTCGTCTGCCTGATCAACGGCATCTCGCCGAAGGACGGGAGGCTGTTCCTCGCAGGCATCGGCCCTTCCGGGGGCGGCTTCGGCGCGAAGCTCACCGAGGACGGCGTGAGCGCGACGGTGTGCCTGAACGACGGCGACACGCACAATCATCCGGTGGAGCAGATGGAAGCGAAGTACCCGGTGCTTTTCGAGCGCCACGCGCTGCGCGAGGATTCCGGCGGCGCGGGCCGCTACCGCGGCGGCCTGGGCACCGAGCAGGTGGTGCAGGCGCGCGCGCCCATCAACATCAACGTGCAGGTCGATCGCGTGCACTGCGCGCCCTGGGGATTGGCCGGCGGCCAGTCGGGAGCGGGCAACCAGGTCTGCCTGCGTATCGGCGGCAAGGAAATCTCCGACCTTCCCAACGCCAAGGTGCTCATGAAAAAGCTCAACCCCGGCGACGCGATCACCCTTCGCGCCGGCGGCGGCGGCGGCTTCGGGCCGCCCGACGAGCGCGATCCGGAGAAGGTGGCGCACGATGTGCGCCAGGGTTACGTGAGCCGCGAAATCGCCCGGGAAATCTATCGCGTCGCGTTGGACGCGGCAGGAAACGTGGACCGCAAAGGGACCGAGCTCCTCCGGCGCCAATGAAAAAGCCCGCGCGAAGCGGGCTTTGATGGAGCGCCGGCCTCAGCGCCGGGTCTGGGCGTCGTGCTTCTCGCGGTAAATGCGCTTGCTCTGCCGGTTCTCCTGCTTCTGGATGCGCCGCTGCTCGCCCGCGCCCACGTGGCCGTCGGCGCCCGCTCGCGCCTCGGCGCGATCGACACGCGCCTGGCCGCGCTCCAGCCTTCCGGCTTCGCGGTTGGTGAGCCGGCCGGACTGGACGCCTTGCTCGATGCGCCGCTCCTGGTTGACGTTGCGCTGAACGTCGGCCTGCATGCGCTGCGACGAGGCCGAGTTGGGATTGCCTCGGGCGGCGTTGTTCTCGAGCCGGTTGATCTGGCGGCTTTCCTGGTTCTGCGCGCGCTGGATGCGCGCTTTCTCGGCCGGGCTGAGCGTGCCGTCCTTGGCGGCGTTCGACTCCATGCGGTCGATCCGCGCTTCGCCGCGCTCCAGCTTCGCGGCTTCGCCGGTGTTGAGCGACCCGCTCTTCAGGCCCTGTTCGATCCGCTGCTGCTGGTTGACGTCGCGCTGCACCTCCGAGCCGGCTGTCTGGGCCGAAGCCGCGACCGAAAACATACCGGCGACTGCGACTGCGATGACCGTGGCTGCTGTTTTCATGTTGCCTCCTTGAAGTTCCTCATGATATGTCTCCCCGGGCGAATAACGCCCGTCCCGGCCATCGGTCTACCCTGCGAGGGGTAAAAAATGTAACAGTTCGTACCAGGGCGCTCCGCGAGCTTTGACCGTCCCCCCTCTTCATGGCAGCATAGCTTCGAAAATCGAGTCCGACTGGGGAGGTTGGGATGGATCCGATGGCAATGCTCGCGCTCGCCACCGCCGTCTTTCTTGCCACGCACTACATCTCGAGCACGCCGCTGCGGTCGGGGCTGGTGGCGCTCCTGGGTGAAAACGCCTATCTCGGCCTCTACACGGTCGTTTCCCTGGTGACGCTCGCGTGGATGATCTGGGCTTATGTCAAGGCGCCCTACGAGCGGCTGTGGGTCGGGGACGAATTCAAGGTGTGGGCGGTGGTGCTGATGCCCGTGTCGCTGGTGCTCATCGCCTGCGGCGCGCTCACCCGCAACCCGAGCGCAGTGCGCCAGGAAAGCGCGCTCCGGGCCATGGGCGAACCGCGCGGCATCCTGCGCGTCACACGCCATCCCATCCTGTGGGGGATCGCGCTCTGGGCGGCGGTGCATCTGATCTCCCGCGGGGATACCGCGTCGCTTATTTTCTTCGGCGGATTTCTGCTGCTCGCGGCATCGGGCACGGTGCTGCAGGATAGTCGCAAGGACAGGATGATCGGCGTGGACTGGAAGCGTTTCGCCCTGACCACGTCCAACTTCCCGTTCGCGGCGATCATGCAGGGCCGCAACCAGTTCAGGTTCGACGAAATCGGTTGGGGGAAAGTGCTCGCCGGGCTCGCGCTGTACTTCGCGCTCGCATTCCTGCATCCCTATCTGTTCGGCGCGCGACCTTATTGAGGGCGGCGGTCCTCGCATGAGCACCGCCCGCGGCGTGCTGCTTGCGGCCCTGTGCTCTTTCGCGCCGGCGCGGTGCATTACAATTGCTGTTTCGTCGAAAGAGCAAGGCTTATGACCCAGGAAGAGCTCCTCGTCCTCCGCAAGCAACCGGCCCTCGCAGCGGGCGCGCTCAGCGAGCGCATCGTCGCTGAAAAGCAGGGGCCGGTCGGCTGGCTCACGTTCAACAATCCGGCGCGCCGCAATGCCATCTCCATCGACATGTGGGAGGCGATCCCGAAGGTTCTCGACCGCTTCGAGCAGGATCCCGAGGTCCGTGCGATCGTGCTGAAGGGCGAGGGCGACAAGGCCTTCGTCTCGGGCGCGGACGTCTCGCAATACGAGAAGCAGCGCTCGAGCGCAGAGGGCATCCAGTACTACGAGGAGATCGCGGGACGGGTGGCCGAGCGCCTGCAGAACTGCGACAAGGTGATCGTCGCCATGATCCGCGGCTATTGCCTGGGGGCGGGGGTCAACATCGCGCTGTGCTGCGACCTGCGCATCGCCGCGGAGGACGCGAAGCTCGGCATTCCGGCGGCGAAGCTCGGCCTGGGCTATCGCGCCTCGTCGCTGAAGAACCTCATCGACATCGTCGGCCCGGCGTACGCACGCGAGGTGCTCATCACCGGACGCCATTTCAGCGCCGCAGAGGCGAAAACGATGGGCCTCGTGCACCGTGTGGCGCCGGTGGCGGAGCTCGAATCGCTCGTCCTCGAGTATTGCGCGACGATTTCGGAGAACGCCCCGCTCACCATCCGCGCTTCCAAGCGAATCATTCGCGAGCTGCTGAAATCGAGCGCGGCGTTCGATGCGGAGGCGTGCGCGGCCTTGGTCAAAGCCTGCTTCGAGAGCCAGGATTACATCGAAGGCCGCAGAGCCTTCATGGAAAAGCGCAAGCCCGTGTTTCAGGGAAAGTAAGCGCCGCAAAAGAGGAGAAGGAGCATGAAGATCATCATTGCTGTTGCCGCAGCGCTTGCTGCATTGCTGGCTGCGGCCGCGAACGCGGCGGCCCAGGGCTATCCGGGCCGACCGATCACCCTCGTCGTCGGCTTCGCACCGGGCGGCGGGACCGACACCGTGGCCCGCGTCATGCAGAGGAAGCTCGGCGAGTTTCTCGGCCAGACCATCGTCGTCGAGAACCGCGCCGGCGCGGGCGGCATCATCGCCGCGGACCTGGTCTCCAAGGCCGCGCCCGACGGCTATACGATTCTCCTCGCAACCATCGCAGCCCTCGCCGTCGCACCGCACCTCAACTCGAAGCTGCCGTACAACCCGTTGCGGGATTTCGCTCCGATATCCATGGCGACGGTCTCGGGCAACGTGCTCGTGGTGCATCCGTCCCTGCCGGCCAAGACCATCGCCGAGTACGTGAAGGAGGCCAACACCCGGCCCGGCGGCCTCCCCTACGGCACTTCCGGCGTCGGCAGCGCCGGCAACCTCGCGGGCGAGCTGTTCCGGCTCACCGCGAAAGCCAATCTCATCCACGTGCCGTACAAGGGCGGCGGCCCGGCGATGAGCGACCTGCTCGGCGGGCAGATCCTCTCGGTGTTCGCCTCCGCGACGACGGCGGTGCCGCAAGTGAAGGCGGGAAAACTGCGCGCGCTCGGGACGACCAGCGCGAAGCGCTCCGCGACCATGCCCGACGTGCCTACGATCGCGGAGCAAGGCTACCCGGGGTACGAGGCGACGAACTGGTACGCGTTCGTGGCTCCGGCGAAGACGCCGAAGGACATCGTCGCCCGGCTGAATCGGGAAATAGTGAAAACGCTGCGCGATCCCGAGACTCACGCCGCGATTTTCAAGCAGGGCGAAGAACCGACGCCGTCGACTCCCGAGGGGCTCGCGCAGCACATGGCGCGCGAGTACGCCACCTGGGGTCGCGTGATCCGGGAAGCCGGGATCCCCGTCGAGCAGTGACGGGCGGAATCAGCCGTCCATGCGCACGGCGATCTTGCCGAGATGCGCGTTCGATTCCATGTAGTTCTTGGCTGCGGGCAGCTCGGAGAACGGGAACACCCGGTCGACGAGCGGCCGGATCTTTCTCCCGGAGATGAGGGGGAGGATATCGGCGGCGAATGCTCGCACGGTGACGGCGCGCTGCTCGGGCGTACGCAGCCGGTTGCTGACGCCGAAGAGCGTCAGCCGCTTGGTGTGCAGGGCCTCGATGTCGATCTCGCTTTTCAGCACGCCGTCCACGTAGCCGACGGTCGCGTGCCTGCCCTCGTAGGCGAGCGCGCGGATGGTCTCGGCAAAGACCGAGCCGCCGACGTTGTTCACGACGAGGTTGGCGCCCTTGCCTCCGGTCGCCTTCATGACGGCGTCTGCAAAGTCGCCGGAGCGGGTTCGGATCCCGGCGTCGAGCCCGAGCGCCTTGAGCTTGTCGAGCTTCTGCGCAGACCCCGAAGTCCCGATCACCTTCGCATCCAGCGCCTTGGCGGTCTGCAGCGCCGCGACGCCGACCCCCGCCGAGATGCCGGTGACGAGCAGCCATTCCCCGGACTTGAGGCGCCCTTGCGCAATCAGCATGTCGTGCACGACCATGAAAACGAGCGGGATCGATCCCGCTTCCTCCCAGGAAAGATTCGCAGGCATCGCGATCGCCTCGCGCGCGTCCATGAGCGAGTATTCGGCGAAGGCCCCTGTGCAGCGCCCCATGACGCGCTCGCCGACCCTGAGCCCGGTGACGCCGGAACCCAGCTTGGCCACCTCGCCCGCGCCTTCGTTACCGGCGGCCTTGGCCGCACCGCCCGCCTTGACGCTGTGCCCGACGATCAGCTCGCCGCGGTTCAAGCCTGCGGCGCGCATGCGCACGAGCAGTTGTCCCGGCCCGGGGTCGGGCACAGGCGCCTCGCGCAGCTCGAGAGCGGTTTTCCCCGATTCGGGGCGGATCCAATACGATTTCATTTCATCGCCTCCCTTGCGGCCCCGGTGAGCCGCAGAATGTGCATGCCGGTGTTGGCGCGGTCGACCGCGTAGATGTAGCCGCGCTCGTCGACCTCGACGTTGTTGGTCTGGATCGCGGTCTTGCAGCGCTCTTCCGCCCCCTTGCCGACGCAGCGCTTCTCGGTCCTCGCCGTGACCGCGGGAATGTAATAGGCGATCTCCCTCGGGCGAAAGGGATCGCGGATGTCTAGGGCGCGCACCCCGGCGTTGAAGTGGGCGAAGAACATGATGCGCTTGTAATACACGGCAGCGAAGCTCTCGTTCGAGGAGTGCGTGCCGAAGCGCCCGCCGCGGCCGCAGAAGTCTCCGCTTCTCTCGGGCACGGCCCAGCTCGACACGCCGACCGGCCGCGTCTCGTCGGTGACGTCGACGAAGATGACCATCTGGCGCGCCTCCTGGCACTCGTTGCGGAAGGTTTCGCCAGTCACGACGACGAAATCGCGCCTGCGCGCGTCCTTGTCCTTCGCGAACTCCGCGATCTCCATGCCGAGCAGCGGAAAGCCGGTGTGCGCGCCGAACTGGGGCGGCAAGTCGAGGCGCGCGATCTGCGGATGGACGAGATTCGCTGGCGTGGGCTCCTTCGGGCCGTTCAGGAGCTTTTCGCGGTCGACGATCTGCAATACGCCTTTGCTGTTCGCGCCGTAGGCGAAATAGACGCGATTGTGTTTCGCGCCGGTCGAAATGGGTCCGTGCAGCGTGCTCGGCACCGGACCGCTCGCGCCGGGCTCGTGTCCGGGCAGCCCGAAGTTGCGGATGAAAACGGGCTTCGCCGGATCGGAGAGATCGTAGACTTGCGGATGGCGCCGCGCCCGCCAACCTTCGACGCCCGAGACGAGAAACGCGATGCCCGTGTCGCACTCCCACCAGCTCTTGTGCGTGCCCTTCAAGTTGTCGACGACGGTCGAGAGGCGCGCGGGCTTCGCCGGGTCGGTCACGTCCCAGACCTCGTGCGCCGTGTCGCCGTAGTTGCGCAGCAGATAGACCTTGCTCCTGTCGCCCTTGGGGAGTTGCGAGCCGTCGCACACGCGCACCATCTGCGCGCCGCCCGCCTCGTCTTTCCCCGGCTCGCCCGGAACGTGGGCGAGGTAGCGCGGGCTCTTGGGATCGGTCACATCGAGAATGGAAGTGCCGTTGGGCTCCTCCGCATCGCTCAGAGGATTGCGCGAATGGCCGCCGTGATGCCCGATGTACGCGATCCAGCGATCGCCTTGCCGATGGACGAGCGGCTGGTAGGCGCTGCGGCCCTGGAGATCGTCATAGCCGACGAGCTCCATGTCGCGCGACTCGGGTTTCGCCGCGGTCTGGGCGAACGCGCTCGCGCACGCTAGGAGCAACGCGAAAGTCCAGTAGCGATATCTCATGCGCTCCTCCTCAATCGACCTTGGCGCCGACGTCTTTCACGAGCTTTGCGTATCTTGCGTACTCGTTGCGGATCTCGACGGCAAATTCCTCGGGCGTGGTGATCCAGGGCTCGACCCCGCCCGCGTTGGTCAGCTTGTCCCTGATATCTGGCAGCAGGAGCGCTTTATTCACTTCCGCGCGCAGGCGCGCGAGCACGGCTTCCGGAGTGCCGGCCGGCGCGAACAAGCCGTACCACTGCACCATGACGAAATCGGGATAGAACTCGGCGATCGTCGGCACCTCGGGCAACACCCGCGAGCGCTGCTGGCCGGTGAAAGCGAGCGCGCGCAGGCGGCCCGCCTTGATCTGCGGCGCGGTGGACGTGCCCGACATCATCACCGCGACCTCGCCCGCGACGGTCGCCGTAGTCGCCGGCGCGCCGCCCTTGTACGGGACGTGGATCATGTCGATCCCGGCACGGGCCTTCAGGCGCTCCATGGTGAGGTGATGCTGGCTGCCGTTGCCCCCCGAGGCGTACTGCAGCGGCGGATTGGCGCGGCGCGCGTATTCGATGAACTCCGGAAATGTCCGCGCCGGTACCGAGGGATTGACCGCCATGAAAAATCCGTTCGATACCAGGCTTGCAACCGGCACCAGATCCTTCTG
>VBCA01000042.1 GCA_005881575.1 Betaproteobacteria bacterium | reverse complement strand
GCAGGGCCTGGCGGCGGTCATCGGCTTGCTCATCGCCGGCGTGCCCGGAGCGCTGATGCTGGGTTTCATCACCGCCTTTCTTTCGATCGTTCCGGCGGGACCGCCGCTGATCTGGATCAGCGCCACGGTGTGGCTGTTCTTCCAGGACCAGCCCGGCTGGGCCGTGTTCATGGCGCTGTGGGGGTTCTTCGTCGTGAGCGGCATCGACAACATCGTGAAACCGCTGCTGATCAGCCGCGGCTCGAGCCTGCCGTTCGTGCTGGTGCTGCTCGGCGTGCTCGGCGGCATACTCGCATTCGGTTTCGTGGGCATCTTCCTGGGGCCCACGCTTCTCGCGGTCGGCTTCAGGTTCGTGCGCCGCTGGGCGGCGCCGCGAGCCGACGAACCTGCTGCGGAAAAAAAGTGACAAAAATGTAATCGAGCGGTCAGTTTCCCGCTCGTTGCTGCTCGCTAATGTGGCCGCACTTCTTTCCCCGCGAGGGGAATATCATCCGCGTTGATCCGCCCTTCGCACGGTTGATCGGCTACACGTGGTGACGATGAGAGAGCGGTCGCAGGCAGTCGGCGGGCATTTCGAGGTCGGCGCGCAAACTGGCCGCGGCACGAAACTCACAGTGCGAGTTCCTTACTGACATGATGGACCGCCTCCGATTATGAAACTGCGTGTTCAGTCGCGCGTTAAATATGTAGTCAATTAGGCGTTTATCCGTAGCGCATTTGACATGACGCCGCCGTAAGCTGGTAGGCGTACGGAAACCCGTCGCAAGGAGGCCGCAAATGAAAGCGCTACACGACAGGACGCAGAATCTGCAGGCTCAGAGCGTTGCAACCGATCTCGCGGCGCGAGTCGCGGGGATTTTCGAGGAATACCCCATCCTGTGCGGATTCTCGGTGCAAAGGCGCTCCACGCTTACAAAGACAAAGGAACGCGCCGTTGCCCCGCTCCAGGGCGAGTTGTGCCTCGCCGACGTCTCGGTGAGCACCTGGCCTGGTTTTCACATGACGCTCGAGTTTTACAACGAGATAGCGTGCACGCTGCTCGAGCTGATGGACGAGCAGCCCGAAGCGTTCGACTTCCTGTCCGGTCGCACGTTCGCACGCACAGTGAATTGAACGCCCCGCAAGGAGATCACTCGTGAACCATCGTGTAAATCATGTCGACGAACTCGACGAACTCGACGAACTCGACGCTGACGCTGGCGGTCCGGCGCCAATGGACGAGTTCGAATACGAGGAATCGGAGGGTGCCGAGATCGCCGCGGAAGTGGAGCTGCTGCGGGCCCGGGTGCAGGCGGCGCGGTTCTCGGGCGCCTGATCAAGGTGGATCGAAGCGCCCGCTTCGACATCGGATGATCTACTCGTTCTAAGACAAGGCAGCCGTGGGAGCGAGAGCGCCCACGCCTGATTCGCTTTCGTCGGTAACTTCCACAGCTTCACGACGCCGCATTACAGAAATGTAATTCGCCGGTCAGATTCCTGTCCGGGGCCGGGTCCTAGAGTGACGGCACATGCAGGGCGCCGGCAACCTGGGTGCTCTGGATGCCTCTCAACTTTATGAATTGGAGAATGACATGAAGAAGGTTCTAGCTGTCGCTGCACTCGCACTGTCTGCCACGAGCCTGTCGGCCGCGGCGCTGACTTTCGGCGACCTGTACGGCGAGCCGGCCGAGGCTTCCCTCGCCGAACGCACGATCGTCGTCACTCCCGGCACCAAGTATGTCAACGTCAAGCACGGCGAGGTCGTGAAGATCGTCGCGGGCGGCAAGGAATTCGCCTGGGATTTCGACGGCATCGAGCAGCCGTTCGAGCTGGCCAAGATTGCGCCCCAAGGCGCCATCGACCACAACGTGCGCGTCTACATCGAGCGCTCGGAAATGGACGGAGGCCTCGGCGACTGATCGCCGAGCACCCGGCGGTGTAGAATGAATAGGCGCCGAAGTTCCGGCGCCTTTTTCTTTCTCTTCTTTCGCTCCCGACCATGCGCATCCTGATCGTCGAAGACGAGCCCAAGACGGCAGCCTACGCGAAAAAAGGGCTGGCCGAGCACGGCTTCGTCGTCGATATCGCTGCGAACGGGGTCGACGGCCGGCATCTCGCCCTGTCCTCGGACTACGACCTGGTCATTCTCGACGTCATGCTCCCCGGCGCCGACGGCTGGACGGTGCTGCGCGAGATCCGCGGCCAGAAGCAGACTCCTGTCCTGTTTCTGACTGCGCGCGACGACGTCGCCGACAGGGTCAAGGGCCTGGAGCTCGGCGCGGACGACTACCTGGTCAAGCCCTTCGCGTTCTCCGAGCTGCTCGCGCGCGTACGCTCGGTGCTGCGCCGCGGGCCGAAGCAGGCCGCCGAGACCCGGAAAATCGGCGATCTCGAGATCGAGCCGCGCAGGCGCAGGGTTTCCAGGGGCGACAAGAAGATCGATCTCACCGCGAAGGAATACGCGCTGCTCGACTATCTCGTGCGCAATGCTGGCGAGGTGCTCTCGCGGACGCTCATCGCCGAGCATGTCTGGGACATGAACTTCGACAGCGACACCAACGTCGTCGACGTCGCGATGCGGCGCCTGCGCGCCAAGGTCGACGATCCGTTCGACGTGAAGCTCATCCGCACCATCCGCGGCGTGGGTTACCTGCTCGAGGAGCCCGCGGCATGACGGGCCGCCTCGAGGGGCTGCTTCAGAGACTGAGCGGGAGGCGCAAGTCGCTCACCTGGCAGATCAGCTTCTTGTTCGCGCTCATCTCGTTCCTGGTCATCGGGGCGATGGGATTCAGCATCGACCGCATGCTCGCGAGCGAGCTGCTCGAGGCGAACGACGTGCTCCTCCTCGGCAACATGAGCCTGCTGCGCAACCGGCTGGCGCGTCTCGGACCGTCGGAGACGGTCCTCACCAGTCCCCAGTTCGTCGAGGAAGCCGGGATGGGATACCGCAAACTCGCCGTTGCGGTGCTCGACGAGGACCGCCGCATTCTCAAGGCTTCGAGCGAGTTCAATATCCCGGTTCCTGCGCTGCCCGAGAAGGCGATCCCCATCGAAGCGATTCCGGACCGCATGGACACCGCGTCCGAACGCGACCTGCGCGCGCGCTTCGGGGTCTTAAGCCGTCAGTGGACCGCGCCCGACGGGCGCTGGTACCAGGTGCTGCTCGCGCGCCTCCCGCTCGCTTCCGGGGCGAACGATCAGCCGTCCCCCGTGCTGATCGCGCTCTCGTACGACCGCTCGCTGCCGCGGGAATTGCTCGCGCGCTACCGCAAGGGGCTGCTCGAGACCCTGGTCGCGAGCGTGCTGTTTGCGGCCGCGCTCGGGATCTGGGCCGTGCGCGAGGTGCTGAAGCGCGCGCGGCGCATCGCCGCCACAGCCGGCCGCATCAGCGCGCACGCCCTGAACGAGCGCCTCTCGCTCGATGATACGCCGGAGGAGTTCCTCGAATCGACGCTCGCATTCAACAACATGCTCGACCGCCTCCAGGATTCGTTCAAGCGCCTCTCGGAATTCTCCTCCGACCTCGCGCACGACCTGCGCACCCCGATCAACAATCTGCTGGGCGAGGCGCAGGTGGCGCTGTCGCGTCCGCGGGACGCGGGCGAGTACCGCGCGGTGCTGGAATCCGCCGTCGAGGAATACGAGCGGCTCTCGCGGATGATCGAGAACATGCTCTTTCTCGCCCGCGCCGACAACGCGCAGGCGCGGGCCGCACCGCAGTGGATCGATCTGCGCGAGGCGCTGGGAAAGATCCTCTCCTACTACGAGCTGCTCGCGGAGGAGCGCAATATCCGCCTCGCGCTCGAAGTGCGCGCCCTGAAAGGCGGGGAGGCGCGCGCCTGGGCGGACGAGCTGATGCTCAACCGCGCGGTGGGAAATCTCCTGTCCAACGCGCTGCGCCACGGCCGCCCGGACTGCACGGTCACCGTGAAGGCGGTGGCGCGCGGCGACGGCTCGGCCGAGATCGAGGTGGTCAATCCCGGATCGGGGATCGCGGCGGAGCACCTGCCGCGCATCTTCGACCGCTTCTATCGGCCTTGCAGCTCGCGCGAGGAATCGTCGGCGGGCTCGGGCCTCGGCCTCGCCATCGTGAAGTCGATCGCCGAGCTGCACGGCGGCAGGGTCGGCGTAAGTAGCGAGCCGGGGCTGCTCACGACTTTCACTCTCAGCTTTCCCGCGGCCGACCACGCCTAGCTGCGGCGCAGCGATCCGGAGAAGGGCTAGTCGCGAAGCTCGTTGCGCTGGCGGAAAGCCTCGTCCAGCCGGGCGCGCGCCGCGTCGACCTCGGCGGCCAGAGAGCGCTGCCGCGCGAAGTAGTCCGGCGTCAGGCGGCTGCGCCTGTCGACGTTGCCCAGGCGCTCTCCGGCAAAAGGCTCCACGCCCGCCTGTTGGCGCTCCAGCGCCTCCTTCAACGATTGCTCGGCCGCCTTGATCGCCGCGTCGGCTGCGTCCAGATCCTGAACGCGCCGGCGGGCGAGCTCGTCGGGATCCTTGGCGGCGCCGCGCTCGGGCATCGCTGGCCGGGCTCTGGCCGGCGGCGGAACCGGGACGAGCTCGAAGCGGCCGATCAACTTCGCTCCGCGCAAGGGAACGTCCGAATAGAGCGTCGAGCCGTCGGGGCGCCGGTACTTGTAGACCGTTTCCGCCGCGGTTAAACGCGGCGCGAGCGCGAGGACGAGGATGAGCACGACTAGTCCTTTGATCGGGGTCATGAATTCCTCGCGGGAGACGACTCCTCGTCGGAACGCGGAGCATGCCGCAATTTTTCGATCGCAGTCAAATTGGCGTCGTAGGTTGCGGGAGCGGGTGGTAAAATTTTCGCGTCGCCCGTTCCCCGTAAGCCGATGCCGAATCCCGCCTTCGTCCACCTTCGGCTCCACAGCGAGTTCTCCATCACCGACGGGATCGTGCGCATCGACGAAGCCGTCGCGCGGGCCGCCGCGGACGGCATGCCGGCCCTGGCGATCACCGACCTCGCCAACGTCTTCGGCATGGTCAAGTTCTACAAGGCCGCGCGCGCGGCGGGCGTGAAGCCCATCGTCGGCTGCGACGTCTGGATCGCGAACGAGTCCGAGCGCGACAAGCCGCACCGGCTGCTGCTGCTCACGCAGTCGCGCGCGGGCTATCTCAGGTTGTCCGAGCTCCTGACGCGCGCCTGGCTCGAGAACCAGTACCGGGGCCGCGCCGAGCTGCGCAAGGCCTGGTTCGGCGAAGGCACCGAGGGCCTGATCGCCCTCTCCGGTGCGATGCAGGGCGACGTCGCTGCCGCTCTCCTGCAGGATCATCGGGAGCCTGCGAAACGGCTCGCAATGGAGTGGGCGCGGCTCTTTCCCGGGCGGTTCTATCTGGAGCTGCAGCGTGCCGGCGCGCCCCAGGCCGAGAGCTACATCGAGGCGGCGGTACGGCTCGCAGGAAGCTGCTCGCTTCCGGTGGTCGCCACCCACCCGGTGCAGTTCCTGAAGACTGAGGATTTCACCGCGCACGAAGCGCGCGTGTGCATCGCCGAAGGCCAGGTGCTCGGCGACAAGCGCCGCCCTCGGCCATTCACGCCGGAGAGTTATTTCCTGTCCCAGGCGGAAATGGCGACTCGCTTCGCCGATCTGCCCGAGGCGCTCGCCAACTCCGTCGAGATCGCGCGGCGCTGCAATCTCGCGCTCGAGCTGGGGAAGCCGAAGTTGCCGGTTTTCCCGACGCCGCCGGGCGTGACGCGCGAGGAATATCTTCGTCAGCAAGCCCAAGACGGGCTGGAGCGGCGGCTTGCCGCGAATAATGGAGCCCGGGCGGACGAAAAGTGGAAGGAGAAATACAAGCTCCGCCTCGAAGTCGAGCTACGAACCATCATCCAGATGGGATTCGCCGGCTACTTCCTGATCGTCGCCGATTTCATCAACTGGGCGAAATCGAACGGCGTACCGGTCGGCCCGGGACGCGGCTCGGGTGCCGGGTCGCTCGTCGCCTACTCGCTCGGCATCACCGACCTGGACCCCTTGCGCTACGACCTCCTGTTCGAGCGCTTCCTGAATCCCGAGCGCGTATCGATGCCCGACTTCGACATCGATTTCTGCGAGCGCGGGCGCGACCGTGTGATCGAGTATGTGAAGCGCAAGTACGGCGCGGAGTCCGTGTCGCAGATCGCCACCTTCGGCACGATGGCGGCGCGCGCCGTGGTGCGCGACGTGGGGCGCGTCATGGAATGGAGCTACACGCGCACCGATGAGCTGGCCAAGCTCATTCCCTTCCAGCCCGGCAAGCGCATCACGCTTCAGGATGCGCGCGAGATGGAGCCGCGCCTCGCGCAGCGCGAAAAGACCGAGGAGGAGACGCGCGAGCTGCTCGCGCTCGCCGGGCAGCTCGAAGGTCTCGCGCGCAACGTCGGCATGCACGCGGGGGGCGTGCTGATCGCCCCGGGCAAGCTCACCGATTTCTGCCCGCTCTACGCGGCCCAAGGAACCGAGAGCACGATCTCGCAGTTCGACATGAAGGACGTCGAACGCGTCGGCCTGGTGAAGTTCGACTTCCTCGGCCTCACCACTCTCACCGTCCTCGACTGGGCGGTGCAGTCGATCCGCGCGATGGGGAAGCCCGATTTCTCGCTGGAGAAGATCCCGCTCGACGATCCCGACGCCTACGCGGTGTTCGCCCACGCCAACACCACCGCGATATTCCAGTTCGAATCGCGCGGCATGCGCGACCTCGTCAAGCGCGCGCGGCCCGACCGCTTCGAGGACATCATCGCGCTGGTCGCATTGTATCGGCCGGGTCCGATGGAGCTGATCCCCGAGTTCGTCGAGCGCAAGAACGGCAAGCGGGTCGAATACCTCGATCCGCGCCTGGAGCCGATCCTGAAGCCCACCTACGGGATCATGGTGTACCAGGAGCAGGTGATGCAGATCGCGCAGGTGATCGGGGGGTATTCGCTCGGCAGCGCGGACCTCCTGCGCCGCGCGATGGGGAAGAAGGACGCAAAGGAGATGGCGCAGCAGCGCGACGTGTTCGTCGCCGGCGCCGAGAAAAACCGCCTGCCGCGCGCCAAGGCGATCCTTCTGTTCGACCTGATGGAGAAGTTCGCGGGCTACGGGTTCAACAAGTCGCACGCGGCCGCGTACGCGCTCATCGCGTACCAGACCGCGTATCTCAAGGCGCACGCTCCGTCCGCGTTCATGGCGGCCAACCTCTCCGCGGTCATGGACGACACCGACAAGGTGCACCAGTTCTACGAGGACTCCGTCGCCAACGGGCTGAAGGTGCTCGCGCCCGACATCAACTCGGGCGAATACCGCTTCGTTCCCGTAGACGCGAGCACGATCCGCTACGGCCTGGGCGCGGTGAAAGGCACGGGCGAATCGGCGATCGCCGCGATCCTCGCGGCGAGGAAGGACGGTCCGTTCCGGGACCTGTTCGATTTTTGCGAGCGCGTGGACAAGCGCAGCGTCAACCGGCGCGTGGTCGAGGCGCTGGTGCGCGCCGGCGCCTTCGATTCCGTAAGTGCGCTCGACTACTCGGCGCGTTCGAGCCTGCTCGCCTCGGTGGGGATCGCGCTGGAAGCGGCCGAGCAGAGCGAGCGCAACGCAAGGCAGGTGAGCCTCTTCGGCGTGGGCGAGGGCGGCTCGCAGCAAAAGCCCGCGCTCGTCGCTGCACCTCCGTGGGAAGAGGCGCAGCGCCTGCGCGAGGAAAGGGCGGCCCTCGGCTTCTATCTTTCGGGGCACCCTTTCACCGCCTACCGCGCCGAGATCGGGCGCTTCGTCCGCACGAACCTGCGCAGCCTGGCGGCCTCGGCGGAGGGCGAGGGCGGAACGCGCACGCAGCTGGTCGCCGGGGTGGTCGAATCGCTAAGGGTTCAGAGGACCCAGGGCGGCCGCATGGTGGTCCTCAACCTGTCGGACGGAACCGCGACCCAGGAGGTCACTGTCTACAACGAGGTGTTCGACCAGGTCCGCGATACTGTCAAGGAGGACGCGGTCGTCGTGATCGAAGCCAAGGTGAGGAACGTGCGCCGCTCCGTGGGCGAGGAGGGCGAGGCCCAGTTCATGCGCGTCGCCGCCGAGCGGATCTACGACGTCGCCGGTGCGCGCAGCCGCTTCGCGCGCGCGGTGCGCCTCTCGATGAACGGGGAGGCCTCCAACACCGGCGCAGCCGCGTCGGCGAAACTCAAGACCCTGCTCGAACCCTACCGCAACGGGCGATGTCCGGTCGAGGTGCTCTACAAGAACGGCGGCGCGAGCGTCGAGATGCAGCTCGGCGACGCCTGGCGCGTCAACCTCGACGACGCGCTGATGAAGTCGCTGAACGAGTGGTTGAAACCGGAGAACGTGGAGGTGCTCTACCCCTAGGGAGGGTTTCCCTTCAGGAGGTCCTCGACCTTGTCGGGAGGGACGGGCCGGCTGAAGAGATAGCCCTGCATCTCGTCGCAGCCGAGCCGTCTCAGGGACCTCGCCTGCTCCTCGGCGTCCACCCCCTCCGCGATCACTTTCAGATCCAATGAATGAGCAAGGGAAATGATCGTCGAAACGATGGTCATGCTCTGCGGGTTGCTCGCCATGGTGATGATGAACGAGCGGTCGATCTTGAGCGCGGTGACCGGTAGTTTCGCGAGGTACGCGAGCGAAGAATAACCCGTACCGAAGTCGTCGATCGCGATCTGCAAGCCCATCTCCCTGATCGCGGAAAGTTTTGGTATGTTTTCTTCTATGTCCCGCATGATGAGGCCTTCGGTGATTTCAAGATCGAGCGGACACCCTCCGGCTCCTGCTTCCTCGACGGAGCGGCGTACGGCCTCGACGAAGTTCCGTTGCCGCAGCTGAATCGGCGACACGTTGACCGCGATGCGCGGTGGACTCCCGTCCTTCATGCGCCAACGGCGGGAGTCCTCCAATGCTTTGCGTATCGCCCACTGGCCGACCTCCAGGATCATCCCGGTTTCCTCGAGTATGGGGATGAACTCTACGGGAGGGATCAGTCCCGTTTCGGGGTCCTGCCACCGGATCAGGGCCTCGAGCCCGGAGACGCGGCCGCTCCTTCCATCCACTTTCGGCTGATAGTGCAGGACGAATTGATTCCCCTTGATCGCCTGGCGAAGCTTGTTCTCGAGCAGCAGGGTTTCCGCGACCCGCGAATTCATTTCCGGTCGATAGAACAAATACCTTTCGCCCGATTCCTTGGCCTTCTGCAACGCCGCCTCGGCGTTTCTGAACAAGGTGTCGGCATCTTCTCCATCCGCCGGGAACACCGCGACTCCGGCAGTGGTTGCAATCCTGAGCTCCTTCCCCTCGACGGTAAACGGTGCTTCGATGATCGCCGTAACCGCCTTGTCGATCGAATAGGCGATGTCGCCGGGATCATGGACATCCGCGAGAGCGCCGGCAAAGACATCCGCCGAGATCCGCGCCACATGTTCCGGCTCCGGCCAGATCGTTTTGAGGCGTTGCGCGAATTCGCGCAGCAGCGCGTCCCCGGCCTGGCGCCCGAAAGTATCGTTGATAAGGCGAAAGCGATTGATGTCGCCGGTTGCGACGACGACCTGGGTACGGCCGTGCTTGGCCGCATGCAGAACTTGCGTCAGCCGTTCGTGAAACAGCGTCCGATTGGGAAGGCCTGTAAGCGCGTCGTAGTAGGCCAGGTAGGTGAGCCTCTCCTCCTGGCCGACGTGCTCGAGCGCGAACGCGATGTCGCCCGCAAGCTCCACTAGCAGCTTCATTTCTTCGCTGTCGAAGAACCCGAGCTCGCCTGCGTACAAGACGAGCACGCCGACCGCCTCGCCGCCGACGATCAGCGGTAAAACGGCGAGCGAATTGATCCCGCGCTCCAGGCATTCCCTCCTCGTCATTTTCTGCGGATCGTTCTGAATGTCGTTCGAGACCGCGGGCTTCTTTTCCCTGACCGCCTGACCGACCAGGCTCTGTCCGCTCGTCGCGGTTGCGGCGAGAGGCGCGTTGTCGAAGAAGCCCCGTACCTCGCCGTCCCAGGCGACCGGTTTCACTTGCATGGACTCGCGGTCGACGACGCCCACCCAGGCCATGCGGAACTCTCCCGCTCCCACGGCGATGCGGCACGCATCGCGAAACAGCTCATCGCGGCTGTGCACGCGCACGATGGCCGAGTTGATTCCGCTCAGCACCGCGTGGACGCGGCTGAGCTGTGTGAGCTTCCGTTCGTGCTCACGCCGCTCGGTGATGTCCCGGGAGATTCCGTCTATCCGGACTACATTGCCTGCTGCGTCGCCGGTGAAGCGTCCCCGTCCCTGGATCCAGCGTATCTCGCCGCCCGGCTTCACGATCCGGTATTCCGCCTCGAACGTCTCGCCTGTCACCGCGCCTTGCCATAAGGCCATAATCCGCGGCCGGTCTTTTGGATGGATAGGCTCGCCCCAGAGCGTGTGGTTCTCGTAGACCTCCTTTTCCGTACGGCCGAAAACCGTGTACGTGGCAGGGCTGACGTACAGGATCTCACGCGAGGGAACTGCGGCGGACCATACGACGTCCGGGAGCGTGGAGACGATGCTGCGCAGCCGCTCGCGAAGCGCCCCGAGTTCTCCTTCCGCCTTGCGGCGGGCGGCTCGCTCCCTCCCCTCTCGCAGTGCCCGCTCGACGGCGGCCGGAAGACGCACGAGATTCGCCTTCATCACGTAGTCGGTGGCGCCGCTCTTCACCGCACTCACGGCAAATTCCTCGCCGATCGTTCCCGAAACGAAGATAAAAGGCGTGTCAGGGCATATCTCACGTGCCAGTGTGAGCGCGGTCATGCCGTCGAAGCCCGGCATCGAAAAATCGGAGAGGATCACGTCTGGCGCGAATTCGCGCAGCGCCCCGACGAACGCCTTTTCGCTATCCACGACCCGCTGGTCGGGGTGCAAACCGCTGCGCCGCAGCTCGAGCAGCGCGAGCTCGGCGTCGTCCGTCACGTCTTCCACCAGCAGAATTCTGAGCCGCTCTGCCATATACCGCGTGCTTGGATCCCCGAAGACTAACGAACGAGGCTATCCAATGATGTCAGGCCAGCTCAACGATCGTCGTCAGGTGTTTCCTGACGTGATGTCAAGGATTCTCTACTCGAGCGAAGTGATCCCGTGCTGAATGGCGAACTTGATCAACGCCGTTATGTCGCGAAGACCGAGCTTTTGCTTTATCCGGCTCCGGTAGGTGTCTACGGTTTTGGGAGAGA
Organism: Betaproteobacteria bacterium; assembly: GCA_005881575.1. Taxonomy (GTDB): domain Bacteria; phylum Pseudomonadota; class Gammaproteobacteria; order Burkholderiales; family SG8-39; genus VBDM01. The sequence continues at coordinate 35,262 of VBCA01000042.1, read as the reverse complement.
CCGCCAAGATGTCGGCCACCCGTGCGCTCGAACTGCCCTCGACGACAAGCTGGAGAATCTGCCGCTCTCGGCTGGTCAGGCTCTCGAGAGGGCTCGGAGAGCGGGTCTCGCTGATGTAGTCGCCGATGAGTGTCGCGGTGATCTTGGGACTCAAATAGCGCTTGCCCTCCCGCACCGCTCGAACCGCATTGACGAGCTCCAATCCCGACGCTTCCCTGGAAAGATATCCCCTCGCACCAGCCCGAAGCGCGCGAAAAATGATTTCCGGAGAGGTCATCGTGGACAGCATTACGATCCCCGTTGACTTGGATAGGTCGCCGATTTTGAGACTCGCCTCCATTCCGTTGAGGCCGGCCAGGCCGATGTCGAGGATCGCCACATCGGGCCGCAGTTTTTGTATTCTCCTGACCGCATCGTGCCCGTTCGTCGCCTTGCCGACGATTTTCATGTCTTGCTGGAGCTCGAGCAGCACCTGCAGACTGTCGAGCAGGATGACGCGGCTATTGGCCAGAAACACTCTTATCGCCATTTTTTCTTGCCCGCGTTCGGCAGTTCTTCCCCACGTGGCGTTAGCTCGATATCCTTGCTGAAATTCGATTCCTCGTCTGTAGGGAATCCTTGAGAAGTCGGTCTAGGAACCCCTTTGGCGAGACCGGCGGCTCGAGCGCCGGCGCTCAGCCCGAACTCTAGTTGTGAAGACCCTCGGATGCTGTCCCGTACGGCCGACAGATCGCGTCAGATATTTCCTGACGGCGTCGTCGTCGCGACTATTCGAGGGGAGTAACGCCCTGCTGGATCGCGAATCGGACGAGATTCGCGAAGTCGCGAATGCCGAGTTTCTCCATCATTCGGGCGCGGTAGGTCTCCACGGTCTTCGGCGAAAGGGAAAGCGTTCCCGCGATTTTGGCGATGGAGTTTCCTTCGGCAAGCATTTGCAGGACTTGGCGCTCGCGGGAGCTGAGACGCTGGAGGGGTTCGTCCGAGGCGGCTTTGTGGACGACGTGGTCGATCAGGCTTTCAGTCAGCTGCCCGCCGAGATGCTGCCTGCCCTCGTGCGCCTTCCGGATCGCCTCGACCACCTCCTTTGCGATCGATTTCTTCGCGATGTAGCCTGAGGCGCCGGCCTGCAGCGCACGGTACACGTGAACCGGGTCCGTGTACGCCGAGAGCATGATGACGCGGGTCTGAGGGCGCCGCTCGCGGATGATCCGCGTCGCCTCGGTGCCGTTCAGGACGGGCATGCCGATGTCCATGAGAACCACGTCCGGACTGCTCTCCATTGCACGGCGCACGGCCTCGCGGCCGTCCTCGACCAGGGCGATGACTTTCATGTCGGTCTGCGCTTCGATCAGATTGCGCAGGCCTTCGGCCACGACGCCGTGATCGTCGGCGATCAGAACCCTGATAGTCATGTCAGGAGGAAACCCGCACGGTGAGCTGCGTTCCGCGGCCGGGCAGCGCCTGAATTTCGAAACGCCCGCCGACTGCCTGCGCACGCTCTCTCATCGTCACCATGCCGAGTCCGGGCTTCGGCTTGTCCGAGGCATCTTCCACGCCATCGAAGCCGATTCCGTCGTCCTCCACCGACATCACGCATTCGCCGTTCGCATGAACGAGCGCAATTTCGACGTGCTGAGCGCGGGCGTGCTTTGCGACGTTGTTGAGCGCTTCCTGGGCGATGCGAAAGAGCGCAATTTCCACTTCAAGTGCCGGTCGCAGGGCGGATTCGATGCCGCGTACTGCAATCGCGATCCCAGTCCGCTTGGAAAAGTTTCGCGCGTGCCAGTCCAACGCCGCCGCGAGGCCGTGGTCGTCGAGCATGGGCGGCCGCAGCTCGGACATGACGTTCTCGATCGTATCCATCGTCGACTCGAGAAGCGCCGCCGAATCAGCGACTCGTGCAAGAGCTTCGGCGTTTCCCTGTGAAGCGAGCGCTGGCTGGAGGAGATCGATGTTGATTTTCAGGGCGGTCAGGCTCTGGCCAACACGGTCGTGCAGCTCGCGCGCGAGCTCCTTTCGTTCGGACTCCTGCAGCTCGACCAACCGCCGCGACAGCGCCTGGAGCTGGACACCGGAGTCCCGTAACGCATTTTCAGCCCGCTTGCGCTCGGTGATGTCGACGTTCGTTCCGTAGATGCGAAGGGGACGCCCGGCTGCATCCCGGACCACGGTAGCCCGCCCGAACAGCACGTGGACGGTGCCGTCGGGCCACACCACGCGGTACTCGATGTCGCGCGGCCCCCCCTCGGCGAGCAGCTGGGCATGCCGCGCGCTCACGTACTCTCGATCGTCCGGGTGAACGACGTCGGCGAAATCCTCGAAGCGCGCGCCCTTGCTGTGATCGTCGCCGAAGAATAGGTGCAGGTTCCCCTCGGTGTTGGCGATTTCGCCGGTGACAAGGTTGTGCTCCCAGCTGCCGGCGCGGCCCAGGACCTGGGTTTCGCTCAGGAGGTGCTCGTTCTTCTGCAGCGCCATCTCGACCCGTTTGCGCTCGGTGATGTCCTCGGCAACGCCGGCGATTCGGTAAACCTTGCCGGATGCATCTTTCACCGGAAATCCGCGGTCACGGATCCACCGTACGGACCCGTCCGGTCTCACGATGCGATATTCCACCTCAAATCCCTGTTGCCGCTGCCCCTCAAGGATGCCGACCACGCGCTCGCGATCCTCGCTGTGTATCGCGTCCATGAACGATTGCGGTCGTTGACGTACGCTTTCCAGAGATCGTCCCCAGACGCTCTCGTAGGCGGGACTCACGTAGAGCATTTCCTCCAAGTGGAGATTGGTCATCCAAAAGACCTCCCGGATGTTTTCGGCCAGCTGGCGGAACTTTTCCTCGCTCTCGCGCAGCGCATCCTCGGCGCGCTTTCGGTCCTCGATATCGGTACTCGTTCCGTACCACTTGACAATGTTCCCCTGCTCATCGCGCAGCGGCACGGTGCGGACGAGGAACCAGCGATATTCCCCGTCAGCGCGGCGCAAACGCACTTCACCCACGTACGGTTCCCCGGCAGCCATGTCCACTGACCACTTCTCCATGACGCGTGGAAGGTCTTCGGGATGAACGGTGTGAGTCGCCTCTTCGAGTGCGTCCTCAGATGACAGGCCCGTATACTCCAGCCAACGCTGATTGACGAAATCGACGACGCCGTCAGGCCGAACGCTCCAGGCCATCGTGGGAATCGTGTCGATGACAAGCCGAAGGAGATCTTCCTTTTGCCGCGACAGGGCTTGAATCTTCTCCTCCTTGCCCTTTGCCTCGATCGCCACGCGCGCCATCTGCGTCGCCATGTCGATGAGCTGGATGTGCTCGGGCGAGGGCAGCCGCGGCTCTCCGTAGTACATCGCAAACGTTCCCAGCACGGCGTTGTCGTCCGAGAGAATCGGGGTCGACCAGATCGCGCGCAGTCCGTTGCGGACCGCGATGTCGCGGCACTCCTTCCAGAGCGGGTCTGTCCCGGTGTCTTGCGTGTATACGGGTTTTCGCAGGAACGCCGCGGTCCCGCACGAGCCCATGTCGGGAGCGATGCGCAGGAACGGATCGATGCCCGCCTTGTAATCCTCCGGGATCCTCGGCGCCGCGGCGAACCTCAGCCGCTGCTGCTGGGTATCGGCGAGCAGCACGGCGCAGCGCATTCCCTCCGCCTGTTCCTCGATCAGCCTGACCAGCGTCTCGAGAATCTCTCGCAGCGGCGCGCCGTTCGCGATCCGCTCGAGCACGCGGCGCTGGCTGTCGAGAAGCGCGGCGCGATTCTGCTGGCCGGTGGCGTACGTCGTCATGATCGGCCTCCCTTTCCGGTCCCGATGCCTGCGCGTGCGAGGAGCAGCGATCCCAACTCCCTTGCCCGCCGCGCCGCGTCCCGGTCGCCCGCGTAGGCGGCCACGATTGAGCCCATCATTACCATCTGCATTTGTCGTGCGAATGCGTGGGCATCGCGCACACCCGCATCCTTGGCCAACCGTCTCAGGAACGCGCGGATCGTCTTAATGTGGGCTTCTGCGGCCTTTCGAACCGGGTGCCCCCTGTCGTCGTGCTCGAGCAGCACCTTGAGGAACGAGCAGCCCTCGAAATCGGACCGGCGGAACCACTTGTCGAAGACATCGAAAACGGCAAGCAGGCGCTCAGCCGGTGCCTGCGCGCGGCGTTCCACCTCTTGTTGCAGCCAGGAACGCGTCCACAGCTCCTCGCGGCGGCGCAGGAAGGCGAAGGCGAGGTCTTCCTTGGAGGGATAGTGGCGATACAAGGTCATCTTCGCCACGCCCGAGCGCGCGCTGATGGTGTCCACTCCCACCGCGCGGATACCGTGCCGGGAAAAGAGCTCGTAGGCGGTCTGATCGATGCGCTCTCGCACGCTCGCCGGGCGAGAGGGGAGCTTGCCGGAACGATGGGCGCTCACTGTCGCCTTAAAAATTGTACAGAGCTGTCTGAGTATATTCTATGGAGAAAATGCTGGTCAAGTCTATCGTATACTATACAGACCTGTATACACCCGTTCGAAAAAGGCCTGGAGATTTTCCAGGCCTTTTGCGTCCGCTTCCGCCGGCGCCGCGGCCGACGGTCGATCTATAGGAACGCGAGGTAGCGCGAGGTACCGAAGTTCACCACGTTCGGAACGACGAGCGGCACATTAGTGTCGCTCACGCCCAGCCAGCGCGCGAACGTCGCGGCGTACTGGTCGACCGCGATGCCCGGCACCATGTTTCCCTGCCCGACGTCGACGCTGGTGCCGAAAGCGGTCGGCGGGAGGGTTCCGTATATTTCGTGGCCGAGGACCGACCCGCCGAGCACGAAGTGGTGCGAGCCCCAGCCGTGATCGGACCCGTCGCCGTTCGAGGTGAGCGTGCGTCCGAAATCGGAGGCGGTGAAGATCGTCACGTCGTTCTGCACGCCCATCTGCCCGAGCCAGCCGTAGAACGCGTTCAACGCGGCATTCGCGATCGTCAGCTGCTGGTTGTGCTGGGTGAGGAGGGAGTCGTGGTTGTCGAAGCCGCCGAGGCTGACCAGGAACACCTGACGGTTCGTCCCGAGAGCGCTGCGCGCGGAGATGATGCGGGCGACGACGTTGAGCTGCGAGGCGAGGTTGCTCGTGGGGTTGGGCAGGGGGAATGTCGAAGCCGGCGGCAAACTGGCGCTCAGCAGCTGGTTCGACGTGATCGATCGGTTCGTGATCACGCCGAGCTCGTTCTCGAACAGGTTTGCGCTCGTGCCGGTGATGAGGTTGCGGTAGGCGGCCGCTGCGCTCGCGGAGCTGTAAAGGGTGCCGGAAATACCCGAGATCGCCACCGGCCCGCTCGAGCCCACCTGATATTGGATGACGTTCTGCCCCGACAGGAACACCGCGTTGCCGCCCGCCGAAATGCAGGTGAACTGGACGTTCGTGTTCTGGCCGGCAAGCAGGTCGCCGATTCGGCCGCCCCAGCCGAGCTTCGCGCCCTCCCCGAGCGGCGCCTGCGCCTGCCACACGGACTGCTGGTCGTTGTGCGAGAAGAGCTTGGGCGGCAGCGGCACGGAGCGGTTGCTGTATTGCGTCTTGGTCGTCGGGACCACGAGCGGCCCGACGTTGGCGACGACCGCCAGCTTGCCCTCGTCCCAGCGAGCCTTGAACGAGGTCAGCGCAGGATGGAAGGCGAACTCGCGCCCTCCCTGGGACGCGACCGCGCCGGTGGCGGTGGCGGCGAGCTGATCGCGCGCGATCGCGATCGTGTCCCGGGCCGCAAGGTATTGGTCGTAGGAAGGCTGGTCGTACGGGATGAGCGTATTGGTGTGATCGTTTCCGCCGTAGAGGAAAAGGCACACGATCGCCCGGTAGCCCGGAGCGGCCTGCGCCGAGGCGGCGCCGATCGCGGCGAGGTTGAGCGCGAAAGGACCGGCCACCCCGGCCATGGACATGAGCGAAGCGGTCTTGAGGAATTGGCGTCGGGACGCACGCATGGCTTGCTCCCTTATTTCTGCACCAGATACTCTGGCGACGACAGCGTGAAGAAAACCGCGAGCCGCACGCGGTTCAGGCGCGCGGTCGTTTGGTTGGTGGCGGGCATCGCGATCGAGTTGACCGCGTCACGGATTATCGTCCTCGTCGCCGCGCTCATTGAGCCGGCCGTGAGGAGCAGGCTGACGCGGTCGATCAGAAGATCGGCGTTGTCGGCGAGCGCAAGCTCGGCGGTGTAATCCGGCTGGATGTCGCGCGGGGTGCCCGACCCGAGGCCGTTCTGGACCGCCGAGCGCATGAAGTTGGAATAGCCGACGACCGAGACCTCGTTGACGATCTGCATCTCCGGGGCGACGAGCCCTGCTGTCGCGATGGAGGTGTTCGGCGGGACGTACCCCGGCCGGTAGAAATTGAACACCGTCGGCGAGCGCATCGCCGATTGGCCGAGCGAGGCCGTGGCGTCGTCGGTGACCCCGAGCAGGAAATTGCCCGAGGAGGAGCGCGCGTTGAAGGAGCGCATCCAGTGCGCCACGCGGAGAATGGGCTCGCGCACCTTGCCGAAGCCCGGGTCGGCGAGCCGCGCCGCCGTCCGCGCTTCCGTGTCCAGCAGGATCGCCGCAACGGTGGCGCGCAGGTCGCCTCGCTGGCCGGTGCCTGTGGTCCAGAGCCCCGAGGTGAAGCGCCCCGCGTCGAACGCTTGGGCGACGCGCGCGACGTAAGCCGGCGATGGGTTGCTCGTCACCAGGCGCTGGATGAGCTGTCGCGATATGAATGGGCCGACGTTGGGATGACTCGCGATGGTGTCGAGCGCGACGCGCAGGTCTCCGTCGGGATCGGCGTTCGTGCCCGCGGGGATCACCCCCGTGAGAAAGCGCTTCTCCGAAATCGAGTGGAAGCGCGGGTAGCTCTGCATGAAGAGCACTTCGCGGTCCGGATCCTGCGTGCCGCCGCCGTTGAAACGGGTGTCGGACTTGTCCGGGCCCGCCCAGCTGAATCCAGTGAATACGCGCGACAGGCCGACGATGTCGTCGCTGTCGTAAGTCTCCACCGGCTGCCCGTTGACGAGCTTCGGCGTGCCGTCCGGGTTCAGTTCGTACAGACCGATGGAGAAGAGCTGCATCACCTCGCGTGCGTAGTTCTGGTCGGGCACCCGGTTGCGCGCCGGATCCTCCTTGCGGTTGCGCAGGTGCGAAAGGTAGAGGCCCATCATCGGATGGAGCGTGACCTCATTGAGCAGCTGGCGGTAGCTGCCGAAGGCGTTCCGGCCGAGCATGTCCAGATAGGAAGCGACGCCGCGCTTGAACTCGGAGACGGTCGAGTCCTGAAGGGAGACTACGAACAGCTGCGACAGCGCGAACGCGACGCGCCGGCGCAATTGGTCCTGGCCCGTCGCGGCCTCCCTCCAGAACGTGTTCATCACGTGGCTGTCGTCGAGGCTCTGGCCGGAGGGAAGGCTCGCGCTCACGGCGTTGATGTACGCCTCGTGCGAGCGGCCCGGCATGAAGAACTGGTCCTCGAGCCAGGCGCTGTAGCCGTAGGTCTTGACTTTGTTGACCTCGGCCTCGGTCGCGCCGAAAGAGGCCTGATTGAGGAAGCGCGCCGCGTCCGTGGCGCTCGGCAGGGGATATGCAGACGGAGGCACGCTCGAGAGATCGACCCCGCTCCCCTCCGGGCCGTGCGGGCCGCCCGACTTGGAGCAGCCGCCGGCCAGATAGGCCAGCGCCAGGGCGAAAAGCGCGACGCAGATATTTCGGAAGCCAACCCCTGAGTGGTATCCGCGAAAGCCGGGGTCGGAACGCTGCGTGGAATCCGGCGCGGTTGCATGTCGTAACATCGCTGCACCCTCGATGTAGTGGCCTCCCCTTTGGGTCACGCTACCTTAGGCAGGAACGTCGCAGCCATTGTCGCCCCGCGGACGCCCGGGCGGCGCAGCAATACGGCGACCCGTGTGAAGTATTTCCGTTTATTCCGGTGGACTCTGTGGTTCTCCCGTGGGGAAAGTTGGTTCACGGCCTTTTCAGGCCGCCTTCTTCCGGTTCTTCTCCAGCCAGCCGTCGACCAGCGCGACGGTCTGATCGACCGCAGGCAAGCGCATGCCCTTCTGCGCCGCGATGGTCTGCACCAGGCGGTCGGTGCGCTCGATGTTGGCCGCGCCGTTCGCCAGAGCCCGCGCCGCGGAGGACGGGGTCAGGAGCGAGAGTGCCGCGCTCGCGTACTTTTCGAAAGGCACGAGGTCCTTCTCGTTCGCGCCCAGGGACACGCACAGCTTCACCACCCAGTTGTATACAGCGCGCGAGGTTTCGAGGTCGCTGTGCACGGCGTCCTTGATGGGGCGCATGCCGTCTCTCTGCACGCAGCGATAGTTGCCCGCCAGCAGCATGGCCCACTTCGCCAGCGGCACGAAGACGGACTCGTGCACCTTGAGCTTGACGGGCAGCTCGATCCCGTCGAAGCGCGCCGCCTCGATGTCCGACTCGAGTCGGCGGAGGATGGCGGTGTGGGTCTCCGAATCGAAGCGCGCCGACTTGAAGTTGGTCGGGAGCCTCACTTGCAGCACGTTCACCTTTTCCTCCGGCGGGCGGAACGCCTGCGGGTCCGGGCTGCATAGCGTGACGAGCTTCGGATCGAAGACGTCCCATACGCTCGCGTCGGTGTAACAGCTCCGCAAGGCGTCGGCGTCGATGCCCGGAATGCGCTTGAGATACGTCAGCGGCGGCATGTTCATGATCGACATGCAGGGCACCTTGGCCTTGGCCACCGCGGCGAGGAGCTCGCGCACGCCCGGCGAACGATACTGCGGCTCCTGCATGGCGAGCGCAACCAGATGGTAGTCGGAGGGATTGACCCCAGCCGTCCCGCCCGCGGACATCTTTCCCGGGAGCTTCTTCGAGTTGACCTCGACGAGCCCATCCCGACCCTTGACCGGCATGCGCACGATCGCGCCTTCCTTGTTGATCAGGTCGGCTTCGGCGGGAAGGCAGATCAGATGCACCGCGTGCCCCGCAAGAGCGAGCTTGGTCCCCAACAGCGAACCGTACGAGGCGCCCATGATCAGAATCTTGTATTCGCTGCCCATGAATCAACTCCTCCTTTTACGAAGTGTGGGATGGTAGTCAGTTCGCTGTCATTGAGCAATCGTGACGGGAGCATTCGGGTTTGCGGCGCTGCGTCATCGGAGCTCGAGCCGGGCGATCTTTCCCAGGTCGGCGCGCCGCAGCTTGTTCCTTGCGGCCCGCACGCGCTCTTCGCTGCGGTGGCCGCGCCGGTCCTCGCGGGCAAAGCGCTTTTTCTTCGAGACCGAGGCGAAGATCTGGCTCCACTTTCCGTTCTTGAAGACGATCTGATAGCCGCCGGAAAGGATTTGAAACGGCTTGTTGACCTTCTTCATCTGATCGAACCGCACCGAGCCGGCCTTGTGAAAGACCTCGAAATAGGCCGGATAGACGAAGTCCGTCATCGCAATACCGTCGACCTTGAAGCTGAGCTGCTCGACCGGATCGGCGCTTTCGTAGGCATACATGACCTTCGGATCGGGACCCGTCGTCATGATGTTGATCGCCGGGTCGACCAGCATCTCGACGAGTTCGTGCGACGCCGACACGCTTACCAGGTCGTGGTTGTCCAAGGTCGTTTTGACGAAAACCTTGGACTGCGGCAGCCCGTCCGGCGTGAGATCGTGATAAGCGAGGGCGCCGGGTTGATCGGCATTGTCGAGGAAAACCACCGCCCACGCGCCTTTCACGTATCCCTTGGACTTCACCAGCTTCGCGGGCGTGCCCCACACCGGCATCACGCATCGATCCACGAACGCCTGCAGCGCGGCGATCAGGGCGTCGAAGTCGACCCCGAGAGGCGTCGACGCCTTGTTGAAGCACGCGATGGTGGGAACCCCTCCCTGGTTGAATGCGCCAAACGTCGGTCTTGCGGCTCTCATAAAGTCCTCCTTGGAAAATGTCGAGAGACGAATCCTGCCACATCCGGGTTGGACAAGGCGCTCGCGCTGGAGTACGGTGAGCGCCGCTTTCAGCGCGAGAGGCGAGGAGGCGACATGCAGGGGAGGAACGTGAGGGTCCGTTCAAGCGAGCGCGGCGAGTTCGATTGCTATCGGATCGCGCCCCGCGCCGGCGCAAAGGTTCCTGCGATCGTGATCGCCTCGGAGCAGCTGCGCGCCGCGAAAACGGACCAGCGTAAGGCGGGGTGATGCGAGCTTCGCAGCGCGGCCTGAGCGCCTTCGGCCTGCTCGTCGTCCTCGCGCTCGCGATGGCGGCGGGTTACTACGCCTACAAGGGAATCTCGGGAGGCGACGATGCGCCCACCTGCAAGGGAGCCTTTACCGCCTGCATGCAGAAATGCCGGCGCACGACGACCGAAGCTCCCGCGGCGCAGGCCTGCCAGGAAGCTTGCCAGCGCGATCAGGCCGCGTGCGAACGCGGAGGGAAATAGACGCGCGCCTCATCCGGTCGGCCGCATCTCGAAGCCTTCGAAGCTTCCCGTAGTTTCCGTAACCTGCACGTCGGTCACGCTCGCCCCGCGCGGTCCGCGGCGTGCCCAGGCGAGCATCCCTTCCACCGCATCGGGGGCTCCATCGACAACCGCCTCGACCGTCCCGTCACGGCGGTTCCTGACCCAGCCGGTGACGCCGAGCCGCTCGGCTTCCTCGCTCATCGAGTAGCGGAATCCCACGCCCTGGACGCGGCCGGAGATCACCAGGTGTTTCGCCATCCGCTGATTTTCTAATCCTGGCGGGTTCGCGTAAAGTGAGCGGCGTCGACGATTGTGAAAGGAGCATGCCGTGAGATTCGCAGCGAAACTGTTCGCCATCCTCGTGCTGTTCCTTGCGGGGTCCGCCGCCTGGGCGCAGGAAAAGGCCGTGTATCACTTCGACGGTGGCCTGGAGCAGGCGACCAAGGGCTTGCGCAACATCAACAACCATCTCGAGGTCGATTCCAAAGCGAAGCTCATTGCGGTGGCCCACGCTGACGGCGTCGATTTCCTCATGGAGGGGGCGAGGGACCGCTTCGGGCCCTTCGACGCGCGCGTACAGGATCTGATGGGCAAGGGTGTGAAGTTCCAGGTGTGCGAGATCACGCTGCGCAACCGCAAGCTCAGGAAGGACCAGTTCATCCTCGGCGTCGAGTTCGTGCCCTCGGGCGTGGTGCAGATCACGCATCTTCAGCAAAAGGAAGGCTACGCTTACCTGAAACCCTGATCCGGTCAGGAAAACGCTTTCGTCGCCTCGGGGCTGCGCAGGGTCACGATGGTCGCGGCGCAGATCGCGATGACCGGAATCAGGATCAGCGTGACGCCCCCGATCGCCCCCAGCCAATTGACCGGAGGCTGCCCCGGGTCGGGCTGCCTGAGAGCGTAAAGCCGGGAGGCCGCGGAGAGCGGCAGCAGCACGATCAGCGCCCAGCAGAAGAGCTCCAGCAGGTATCTTCCCCACGGTTGCAGGCGGATAACGCCGATTCCTCCGGCGAGCCCCAGCACCCATATCGCCGCGAGCACCAGATCGTTCCACATGCTGTAGCCGAGGTAGCGTCGCTGCAGATCTCCCGCGGTCGCCAGCATCGCGATCAGCGCGGCGCCAAGAACGAGCGCGCCGGCCGAAGCGAGCGTGAAGAACCAGCCGATGAACGCAAGAGGGAGCTCCATCGCTACTTGCGGCCGGGCGTTATCGCAGTGAGAATTCCCTGCAGGATCGCGACGGGGGTAGGCGGGCAGCCGGGAACGGCGACATCCACCGGGATAACGTTCGAGACCCGGCCGCAGCTCGCGTAGCTCTCGCCGAAGATTCCTCCGGTGCAACCGCAGTCGCCGATCGCGACCACCAGCTTCGGGTCGGGAGTGGCCTCCCAAGTGCGCCTGAGCGCGGTTTCCATGTTGCGCGACACGGGGCCCGTCACCAGCAGCATGTCGGCGTGGCGCGGGCTCGCCACGAACTTGATGCCCAGACCCTCCAGATTGTAGTAGGGGCTGTTCATCGCGTGGATCTCGAGCTCGCAGCCGTTGCACGAGCCAGCGTCCACGTGCCGGATCGCCAGCGCGCGGCCGAAGTGCTTGAGGATCAACTCGCCCAGGCGCTGCTCGAGCGCCCGCAGCGCGGCGTCCGGAAGCGGAGCGGGCTCGGTGACGATGCCCGTCTTCGCGATCTGTTTCAGCAGCTGGTACATTTCACAAATCCACTCCGCTGTAACTCAGGTTGAACGACTTGTTGATGAGCGGGAAGTCCGGAACGATGTTGCCGTGCACCGCGTGCTCGAGGAGCGGCCAGTTCTGCCAGGAGGGATCGTGCGGGTGCAGGCGGTGGATGCGACCTGTGCCCGAGACATCGAGGGCGATCAGCACCTCGCCGCGCCAGCCCTCGACCCAGCCGACGCCGCGCGCGCCCGCTGCAGCCGCCCCGAGCGGCGCGCGGATGTCTCCGTCGGGCAGTTGCCGTACGAGCGCCTGCACGAGGCGCATCGATTCGAAGACCTCGTCGAAGCGCACGGCAATGCGCGCCGCGACGTCGCCGCGCGTGTGCGAAGCCGCGCGCGGGTCGAGCTGCTGCCAGGGCGGGATCGGGTAATCGACGCGCAGATCGCGCGCGACGCCGCTCGCTCGGGCCGCAAGCCCGGTGAGGCCCATCCGCTCGGCGAGCTCGGGCGTCACCTGCCCGGTCATGATGAAGCGGTCCTGCGCGCCCGCGTGCTCGTCGTAGATCGATTTCAGGGTCGCGACCTCGCGCTCGATTCTCGCCAGGCGCTCGGCGAGCGCTTCGCCCGCCGCGGGCGGCAGATCCTTCGCGACGCCTCCAGGAACCACAGCATCCATCAGGTAGCGGTGGCCGAAGAGTTGCGCGTGAGTCCGCAGCAGGTCTTCCTTCAGCCGCCAGAACTGGAAAAAGCCGAACGAGAGCGAAACGTCGTTGCCGAGATAGCCCAGGTCCCCGAGGTGGTTGGCGATGCGCTCCAACTCGAGCAGGATGCCGCGCAGCGCAAGCGCCCGCCGGGGCGGCTCGGTCCCGGTCGCGCCTTCGACCGCCATCGCGTACGCCCACGCGTAGGCGACGGTGGAGTCGCCGGAGACTCGTCCGGCGAGCTTCGCGCCTTCTTCGAGCGTCATCTGCTCGAAGCGTTTTTCGATGCCTTTGTGCTTGTAGCCCAGGCGCTCTTCCAGCCGCAGGATCTTTTCGCCGACAATCGAGAAACGGAAGTGCCCCGGCTCTATCGTGCCGGCGTGGACCGGGCCGACCGGGATCTCGTGCACGCCTTCGCCTTCGACCGGGACGAAGGGGTAGCGGTCCGGTCCTTGAGCGAAGCGGGCACCGGCCTCGACGTTCTTGCGCAGAGGAAACGCGCCTTCGGGCCAGGCTCCGTGCCGCAGCCACTTGCGCCGGTCGGCGTCCGCGGAAGGGATGATCCCGAGTAGATCGGCCGCGGCGCGCTGCATGCGGTTCGCGCTCGGGTAGATGTCGGCGATTCCGGGGTAGTGCGGGTCTTCACGCGAAAGCGGGACGCTCACCCAGAGCAGGCCCGCGGGGAAAGCGAGCGCGAGGTGCAGCGCGTGGCCGGCGCGGCGCGTGGTCTCGTCGCTGCCCCACAGCGCGACCAGGCGCGCCTTGCGCGCCCTGGCCTGCTCGCAGATGCCGCGCAGCTCGCCTGCGGGGATCGAGGTGCAGAACGCGGGTGTCGCGGCCGCGAGCGGCGTGGCGTCGAGTCCCAGCTCTTTGAATGCTCTGCTCATGATTCAGCCGATCAGCGCCGCCGCCTGGCGATACCAGCCGACGAGATAGGGCGGAATGTAAAGCCCCAATGCGAGCACGATCGCGAGGTGCGCGAACACCGGGACGAGCGCCGGCCCGCGCGGCAGCCGCTGCGCCGTGGTTTCGCCGAACACCATCGGCTGCACCCTGCCGAAGATGGACGCAAAGGCGACGACTAGCGCGACCAGCAGGAAAGGCGTCGCCCAGGAGTGCTCGTGCATCGCGGTCGTGAGCACCATGAACTCGCTCGTGAACACACCGAAAGGCGGAAGCCCGAGGATCGCAAGGCTCCCGAGCACCAAGCCCCAGCCTAGGGTCGGGCTCGTCTGGATCAATCCGCGGATCGAGTCCATGTTCTGCGTCCCGGCGGCCTGCGAGGCGTGGCCGACGGTGAAGAAGATCGCGCTCTTGGTGAGCGAATGCACGGTCATGTGCAACAGGCCCGCGAACGCCGCCACCGCGCCGCCCATGCCGAAGGCGAAGGTCATGATGCCCATGTGCTCGACCGACGAATAGGCGAACATGCGCTTGATGTCGCGCTGCCTGGAAAGGAAAAACGCCGCGACGACGACCGAGAGCAGCCCGAAACCCATCATCAGGCCGCCCGAGAAATTGCGCCCGAGCGCTCCGTCGACGAGCACCTTGCTCCTCACCACCGCGTAGAGCGCGACGTTGAGGAGCAGCCCCGAGAGCACCGCCGAGATCGGCGTCGGGCCTTCGGCGTGCGCGTCGGGCAACCAGTTGTGCAGCGGCACGAGGCCCACCTTGGTGCCGTAGCCGACCAGGAGGAACACGAACGCCAGCGAAAGCACCGTCGGCTCGAGCTGGCCGCGCACCTGGTGGAGATGCGTCCACAGGAGCGCAGTGCCTCCCGGACCGAGCACCTTCTCCGCGGCGAAATACAGGAGGATCGTGCCGAAAAGAGCCTGCGCGAGGCCGACCGAGCACAGAATGAAGTATTTCCACGCCGCCTCGAGGCTCGCCGGGGTGCGGTAAAGGCTCACCAGCAGCACGGTCGACAGCGTCGCGCCTTCCATCGCCACCCACATCACGCCGACGTTGTTCGAGAGCAGGCACAAGAGCATCGTGAAGGTAAACAGCTGGTACATGCTGTGATAGAGCCGCAGGCGCGCGGGGTTGACCCGGCCGTGGTCCTGCTCGGTGCGCATGTAGGGTCGCGAGAATAGCGCCGTGGTGAACCCTACGAAGGCGGTGAGCGCGACCAGGAACACGTTGAACGGATCTACGAAGAACTGCTCCCTGAGCAGGCCCGCTAGCGCCACGAGAAGCACGTTGGACGGGTCGACGATGAATCGCTCGTCCAGCCAGACCATGGTCCCGCCTGCGATGACTCGGGCCGTAAGTAGCGTCGTAGCGAAGAATGTTGCAAAGCTCATCGTCGCGTTCAGCTCGGGCGCCCAGCTCCGGTGGCCGGCGAGGGCGAGCAGCAGCGCGCCGAGAAGGGGAACGCCGAGGACTAGCGCGATTTCCACGCTAGTCCTCCTTGAGCTTTTCCATATGCCGGATGTCGAGGCTGTCGAAGCGCTCGCGGATATGGAAGAAAAATATTCCGAATATGAAGGTGCCGACCAGCACGTCGAGCGCCACGCCCAACTCGACCACGAGCGGCATGCCGTAGGTGGCGCTGGTGGCGGCGAAGAAGAGACCGTTCTCCATGGCCAGAAAACCGATGACCTGCGGCACCGCTTTCTGGCGCACGATCATCATGAGGAAGGAAAGCAGCACGCTCGCGAGGGCGATCCCCAGCGTCGAGCGCGTGAGCGTGGTCGCCATCTGCGAAATCGGGGTGGCCAGGGCGAAGGCGAATATCACCAGGCCGATCCCGATCAGCATGGTCGTCGGAATGTTGATGAGGGTCTCGATGTCCCAGCGCACGAACAGGCGGTCGATCAGACGGTGCAGCACCCAGGGGATGAGGATCACCTTGAGCAACACCGTGATCAGGGCCGAGTAATACAGGTGCGTCTGCCCGGTCGACCAGGCGACGATGGCCGTGGAGGTGGCGAGCGCGGCGCCCTGCCAGGCGAGGAGCTTGATGAGCGTCAGCACGCGCCGCTGCGACAGCATCGCGAACGCGATCAGCAGGAGGAAAGCGGCGAGCACGTTCACCAGCTGGGCGAGGAGTGGGATTGCCAAGTCAGCCTTTCACCAGGAAGTGCGTCAGCATGCCGAGCACGGCGAGCAGGAACGCGGTGGACAGGAACTCCGGCGCGAGAAACAGGCGCAGCTTCGCGAGCAGCGTTTCGATCAGGGCGAGGCCGGCTCCGGCGAGGGCCAGCTTCCCCGCGAGCGCCGCGAACGCATACGGCAGCGCCGACCAGTCGCCGGCGTCTGCGATGCCCCAGGGTGCGAAAAGCGCGATGCCGATGGTCATGTAGGCGAAGAGCTTGATCGCGACTGCCCACTCGATCAGCGCCAGATGACGCGCCGAGTACTCGAGGATCAGCGCTTCGTGAACCATGGTGAGCTCGAGATGAGTGGTGGGGTTGTCGATCGGGATACGGGCGTTTTCCGCCAGGAGCACCATGAGAAAGGCGACCGCCGCGAAGGCGAGGCTCGGGTAGAGGGCGAACTCGCGGTGCGCGAGGGTATCGACGATGGTGGTGAGCTGGGTGGAGCCGGACATGAACGCCGCGGTGAACAGCGTCATCAACATCGCGGGCTCGGCGAGAAAGCCGATCAGCATCTCGCGCCGTGCGCCGAGGCCCCCGAACGAGGTGCCGATGTCCATCGCCGCGAGCGCCGAGAACATGCGCGCGAGGGCGAACACGCCCACCAGCGCGATGATGTCCGCGGCGGGCGCGAAGGGGAGGCCGGTTGCGAGCACCGGAACGATGCCCGCGGCGAGCCACATGCAGCCGAACAGGATGTACGGCGTCCAGCGGAAAATCGGCGATGCGTCGTGCGCGAACACCGCGTCCTTGTTGAAGAGCTTGGCGAGTGTGTAGTAAGGCAGAAGGATGGAAGGCGCAGAGCGGTTCTGCAGCCAGGCGCGGCACTGGTTCACCCAGCCCACGAGGAGCGGCGCCGCGAGCACGACGAACACCGACTGCAGGATCTGGAAAGCGATGCCGGGAGCGCTGCTCATCGCACGAACACCAGCAGCGCGATCAGGGTGATGAAGCTGTAGAGCAGGTAGATGCTGATCCGGCCTTGCTGCAGGAGCGCGATCTTCGAGGAAACGATTTCGGCCGCGCGCGCCACCGGCAGGTAGAGCCAGTACCAGTGGCGGTCCTCGACCTTGAGCGAATATCTGGGCTCCGTGTCCTCGGGGCCGGGCAGCCGGCGATCCGTGCGGTAGATCGGTCCGAACACGTGGCGGATCGGCTGGCCGAAGGCATCCGCGGTGTCCTGCATGCGCGACGTCTGCTCGGGATAGCCGCAGTCCCAGGGATCGGAGAAGCGCAGGCGGCCGTGGTAGAAGCGGCGTACCAGCAGGAACGCGAGCAGAGTCACGGCTACGATCACGACGAAAAATATCACGGGTGAATAACTTGCCTGCCCCATCGCCGTGGGCACGAGCCAGAGCCAACCCGAACCGAGCAGCGCATCTTCGGACAGCCCATGCCCGGTCAGCGAGACGCCGACACGGTTCAGCATCAGGAGAAAGGAAGTCGGGAAGAGCCCGAGCACGAAGCAACCGGCCGCAAGCCAGGCCATGCCGTAGCGTTCCATCGGGCCGGCGTCGCCGGCGTGGGGCAAAGGCGATCGATGGGCCGGCTCGCGCGCTCGGCCGAGAAAGGCGATGCCGTACACCTTGACGAAGCACATCGCGGTGAGCGCGCCCGCGAGGGCGAGCGTCGCGGCGAAAAGCGGCAGAAGGCTGCGCACGACGCCGTGCTGAAGGACCGTCGCCTGGAGCGCGGCTTGGAAGGTCAGCCACTCCGAGACGAATCCGTTGAGCGGTGGCAGGGCCGAAATGGCGAGCGCGCCGATCAGGAAATAGAACGCGGTCTTAGGCATGCCGCGGATCAGGCCGCCCATGTCGTTGAGGTTGCGCATGCCCGTGGAGTGCAGGATCGAGCCGGCACCCAAGAAAAGGAGCCCCTTGAACACCGCGTGGTTGAGCGTGTGGTAGAGGGCGGCGATCAGGCCGAGCGCGCCCGCTGCCGGGTGGCCGAAACCGATGAAGACCATAGCCATGCCCAGTCCGAGCAGGATGATGCCGATGTTCTCGACCGAGTGATAGGCGAGCAGGCGCTTCAGGTCGTGCTGCACCAAGGCGTAGAGCACGCCGAAGAGCGTCGTGCCTGCGCCGACGACGAGCACCGCCATGCCCCATTCCCAGCGGATGTTGCCGCTCGTTCCGCCAATGAGGTCGAAGGTCACGCGCACCATGCCGTAGATCGCCGTCTTGATCATGATGCCGCTCATCAGCGCCGACACCGGCGAGGGCGCAGCCGGGTGCGCCTCCGGCAGCCACGCATGGAGCGGAATCATCCCCGCTTTGGCGCCGAAGCCGAAAAACGCGAGCAGGAAGGCCACGCTCGCCCACGCGGGCTGCAGCTGGGCGGCGCGCAGCGCGTCGAACGTGTAGTCGCCGCGGCCCCCGTGCAGGACGCCGAAGCAAAGCAAGATCGCGATCGCTCCAAGATGCGCGATCAGCAGGTAGAGGAACCCCGCGCTGCGGATCGCCGGCCGCTGGTGGTCGGTGATCACCAGAAAATACGAGGACAGCGCCATCGTTTCCCAGGCGACCATGAAGAGATACGCGTCGTCGGCGAGCAGCACGAAGGCCATGCTCGCGAGGAACACGTGGTACTGCATGCTGATGAGCGTCAGACGTCCCGAGGGCTCTTCGCGGAAGTAGCCGGCGGCGTACACGGAAATTCCGGCCGAGACCGAGCCGAGCAGCATCAGGAAGAATCCCGCGAGAGGGTCCATGCGAACGTGGAAGGGCAGATCGGGCAACCCGAGCGGCAGCGTCAGGGTCTGCGCGGGCAGCCACACCGCCTGGAGGCCCAAGGCCGCGAGCGCGACGCCGGCCGCCGCGCCCAGCGGAAAGGCGAAGCGCCTGGCGAAGGCGGCGTTCCCGGCGGGAATCAGTCCTGCCACCGCCACGACAAGCCAGGCCGCTGCGACGAGCAGCGAGCCTGCGAGCGGCGACGGCAGAACGCCCATTCCTACTTCACCTTCATCCCGGCTTGAGCGCCGCTGTCGGGGGAAAGAAGGAATAGACCCGGCCCGTCCCCGGAAGCAGCGAGCACCATGCCTTCGGAAACGCCGAACTTCATCTTGCGCGGCGCGAGATTCGCGACCATCACCGTGAGACGGCCTTCGAGCTTCGCCGGATCGTACGCGGACTTGATGCCGGCGAACACCGTGCGAGTCCCGCTGCCGGTGTCGAGCGTGAGCTTCAAGAGCTTGTCCGCGCCGTCGACGCGTTCGGCTTTGACGATTTTGGCGATGCGGAGGTCGACTTTGGAGAACTCCTCGATCGATATCGTTCCGTCTGTCGACGGGCTGGCGGGCGTGGTCATCGCGGCTTTCTCCGATGGCGGTTCGAACAGCGCGTCGAGCTGTTTTTCTTCGACACGGGTGATCAAGTGTTCATATTGTCTGATGCTGTGCAACGGTTCCCCGAGCTGGTTCCATTTCAACGGGAGCTTGAGCCCGAGCAGAGTCGCAACCCGCTCCGACGTTTTCGGCAGAATCGGCGCCAAGAACAGTGTGAGGCGCCGAAATGCATCGATGCTGTCCGAGCACACCTCGTGCAGGCGCTGCTTCTGATCCGGGCGCTTGGCGAGTTCCCAGGGTTTCTCGCGGTCAATCGCTTCATTGATTCGGTCCGCGAGCTCCATCGTCTCGCGAACGACTTTTCCGAATTCCCTTTGTTCATAGTGTCCGGCGATCCGCTCTTCGGCATCGATCGCCAGCATCGTCCATTTCGCGGTGGCCACTACCCGATCGGAATCGACGGGTAAGAGTTTCCCGTCGAACTGCTTGTTGAGAAACCCGGCGGCGCGACTGGCGATATTGACGTACTTTCCGACTAGGTCACTATTTACTCGAGCCAAGAAATCATCCGGGTCAAAATCGATATCCTCGACATTGCCATTCAGCTTCGCTGCGATGTAATACCTCAGCCATTCCGGATTCATCCCGAGCTCGAGATAGCGCAACGGGTCGATCCCTGTGCCGCGCGATTTCGACATCTTGTCGCCCGAGACGGTGATGAAGCCGTGGACGTTGATCTGGTCGGGCGTCTTGTAACCGGAAAATTTCAGCATCGCCGGCCAGAACAAGGTGTGGAAGTAGATGATGTCCTTGCCGATGAAGTGGATCATCTCCGTGTCCCGCGCGGCAAGGAACTCCGCGAAGCCGCGCGTCTCGCCGCTCTTGCGCGCCTTGCCGGTATCGAAATAGTTTTTCAGCGAGGCGAGGTAGCCGATCGGCGCGTCGAGCCAGACGTAGAAATATTTTCCCGGAAGGCCGGGGATCGGGATGCCGAAGTAAGGCGCGTCGCGCGAGATGTCCCAGTCGGCGAGCGCCTTGTCGCCTTCGCCGTCCAGCCACTCCCAAGCCTTGTTGACCACCTGGGGCTGCAACCGGCCGGGCTGCTCCAGCCACTCGCGCAGGAAATTGACGCACTTTTCGTCCGAGAGCTTGAAGAAAAGGTGATCGGAAGAGCGCAGCTCGGGTTTCGCACCGGAGAGCGTTGAATACGGATTCTTCAGCTTCGTGGGCGAATAGACAGTGCCGCAATTCTCGCAGGCGTCTCCGTACTGATCCTTCGTTCCGCAGTTCGGGCACTCGCCCTTGATGTAGCGATCGGCGAGGAACATGCCTTTCACCGGATCGAAAAACTGTTCGACCGCCTTCTTGTAGACCAACCTCGCCCCGTCGAGCTTGCGGTAGATGTCCTGCGAGAGCTCGGTGTTCTCTTTCGAGTGGGTCGAATGCCAGTTGTCGAACTCAATGTGAAAGCCGTCGAGGTATTGCTTGCGCCCCGCAGCGATTTCCGCAATGAATTGCTCGGGCGGCTTTCCGGCCTTTTCCGCCGCGAGCATGATCGGCGCGCCGTGAGCGTCGTCGGCACCGATGAAGTGCACCTCGTGGCCCTGCATGCGCTGGAATCGCACCCAGATGTCCGCCTGGATGTATTCCATGATGTGGCCGATGTGGAACGGGCCGTTCGCGTAGGGCAGGGCGGTGGTGACGAACAGCCGGCGGGGCATGCTGACTTTCAAAAGCCGTCATTCTATCGCCTCGCGCCTCGCGTCGGGCGCGCGGCGGGTCAGGGCTCAGACCAGAGCGATCACCGTCGCGATGACGACCGCCGCCCCGACGGTGGCGGCCATGATCACGTTTTCGCGCTGTCCCCAAGGCCGCTCTCCGGGGCGCAGGGCCCGGTCGCGCGAGATCGACGTCGCGGAAATGGATTTGGTCGAAACGAACTCGGTTGTCCCGTCCGCGCCGATCTGGCGCATGAGGCGCTGGGTCGCCTCCTGCGAATCGAACGCGCGCGAGATGCCCTTGGTCGGCGAGGGCGCCGGCGCGTCCTCTTCGCCCGATTTCCCTCCCGGACTCTGCGCAATCGGGGCTGTCGCGGCCTGCGGCGCCACGGGAATCGGCGGCCGGGTCGTCAAGAGGGCGGGGCCCGTGCCCTGCTGTCCCGTTTCCATCTGCAGCCTGCACTCGCGCAGGTCGTTCGCAAAATCGGCAGCGCTCTGGTAGCGCGCTTCCGGTGCCTTGGCGAGCACCTTGGCGATGATGTAGTCGAGCATCACCGGCACTTGCGGATTGGCCGAGCTGGGCGGCGCCGGATCGTGGTTGGTGATCTGATACATCAAGGCGCTCAAGCCTTCTCCGTTGAACGGGGTGGACCCGGTCAGGCACTCGTAGAGGATCACCCCGAGCGAAAAGATGTCCGAGCGATGATCGGCGCGCTTTCCCACGACCTGTTCGGGCGAAATGTACTTGGGCGAGCCCATGATCACGCCGGTCTGTGTGCGGGTCTCGCTCGAGCGCATCCGGGCGATGCCGAAGTCGGCGATTTTCGCTCGCCCTTCCGGGGTGATCATGATGTTGGCGGGCTTGATGTCCCGATGGACGACCTGGTGCTGGTGGGCGTAGGCAAGGCCCTCTCCGACCTGGGCGGCGACGTCGACCGCCTGCACGACCGGCAGCGATTGTCCCTGCGCGAGGAGCTCGCGCAGCTCGTGGCCCTCGATGTACTCCATGGCCATGTACACCAGGTGCCCGCTTTTTCCGATGTCGTAGATGATGATGATGTTGGGATGGTTCAGGCTGCCCGCCGCCTTGGCCTCGGTGTAGAAGCGCGCCTCGTACTCCGCCATGCCCTCGTGCCCGGCCTCCTCCGTATTGATGGTCTTGATCGCCAGGATGCGGTTGAGCATGGGATCGTTCGCGCGGTACACCACACCCATAGCGCCTTTGCCCAGCTCGGCGACGATCTCGTAGCGGCCCAGCAGCCAGGGTTCAGTCATCGTCCGGCTATTTCTTCGGTTTCACGCTGCGGAATGCAGGACCCCAGATCGGGTGTCCGGTCTCGTCGTCCCGGAGGTCGAACGAGGAATCGACTTCCAGCGCCATCCGGAATTCGTCGCGGCACTGCTGAATCCGACCGGAAGCGCAATGGATGAAAGCGAGGTATTTATGGGCCTTCATCCGGTTGGACGCGCCGCCCAGCCCCGAGTCGAGGCTCAGCTGCAGCAGCCTCGCGGCGTAAGCGAGCTCGCCGTCCTCGTAGGCCCTTATTCCGAATTCGAGTTCCGGTTCGCCCTTGCTCGAGAACGTCCCGCATCCGGATATCACCAGGCAAACGAGCAACGACGCGAGAGCGCGATAAGCGGCCATGGCCCTTTCAGCGGCGGAATCGGTGCGTGATGCTGAGCTCCGTGCCCGGCTTCAATTCGACTGTCTGGATGTGGGCCGGAAACGACCCGTTCCTCAACTCTACCCGATGTTTGCCCGGCCTGAGGGGGATAGCTCGCAACGGAGGACTGACTCCCTGTCTCGTCCCGTCCACGAAAACCTCCGCCCAGGGCAGGGCGACGATATTGAGCGTGGCATCGCGGGGAGCAGGGACTGCTGCGACAACCTCCGCTTCGCTCGGCCCCGGCGCCGACGCTATTTCCTTGTCCTTGAGCCCTGCGCCGGTCTCGTTCACTCTCGCCGTTTGCAGCGGCGCACCGGCTTTGGGGGTCGCGACTGCGTCCCGCCCCCTGCGTGGCGCAGTCGGCTCCGCGGCTTGCGGCGGCGCTTCCGGCTCTTCCACCTGCGCAGGCGCGGATTCCGGCGCCTCGACCTTGGTCGGCCCGATCCTGGGCGCTGCCGACGGTGGCGCCACTGATACCACCATTTTCGCCTCGCCGTCTGAGTTCCGGTGACTGCGCGCGATGACCCCTGTCCCGACGATCAGCGTGAACGCGAGCGGCGCAGCGACGAGCAACTTGCCGTTGACCGCCAGCGTATCCGGCCAGGTCCTGGGGCGTAGCTTCAGGAATTTCGGGATGTGCAGGCTCGGAAGACGTAACGTCGGTTTCGGCGCAGGCGCGGGGACTGTTCGCCGCAGATTGCTCGGCGCCGAGCTGATCGCGTAGACCTCGTGCTCGCGCACGTGCTTGTCGGTCTTGGCTCCTTCGTAGTGAAACAATTTCGCGTAGTCCTCGGAGAGGCGCGCCATCACGTCGTAATACGAGCGCGAAACGAGGATCTGGCCTGGCTCGGCGAAGCTCATGACGCGCTGCGCTACGTTGATCCCATCGCCGATGATGTTGGGCTGGCCGTTGATGTCCTTTACGAGTCTCACCGGTCCGAGGTTGACGCCGACGCGGATCTGCAGTTGCGGGCCGCTGGTGACGTCTTGGCCGGCAACGGCATCGCGCAGGCTCATTCCCGCGAACAAGGTATCTTCGGGGTCCCCGAGAAAACTCACGGCCGCGCCGTCCCCGGTGTCGAGGATGATGCGATCGTCGGTGGCGACGCCTGCGATCGCCTCTGTCAGGACGGCGTTGAAGCGTTCTTTCAGCGCTATTTGCTCGGCGACCGAGCGCTGCGAGTACTCGACGATGTCGAGAAAGAGCACGCTGCAGATGAATGTTCGATTGGTATGCTCCGCCATCTTTGTCCACCGCAGTCTGCCTGCCGGGCTCCCCCGCACGTGTGCGGCCCGTGTTCCCTTGGGGCCTCATTCTACCGCGGCAGGGCGTGGCAGGCACCGCAAAGTTGCTAGAATATCAACCCATTGCCAGAGCCGGTAGCGTCTCGCGCGACGGAAATCGCGTGAACCACCATGTCAGTCACCCAGGAACAAGTTCACGCTGCGCTCAAGGAAGTCATTGACCCGAATACGGGCAAGGATTTCGTTGCGACCAAGTCGGCGAGAAACATCAAACTGGAAGGCGGCAGCGTCTCGCTCGAGATCGAGCTCGGCTATCCCGCCAAGACCCAGCTCGATCCGATCCGCAAACTCATCGCAGGCAAGCTCCGCGGCATCCCAGGCGTGAGCGCCGTGAACGTCAGTGTCACGAGCAAGATCATTTCCCACACGGTGCAGCGCGGGGTCAAGCTGATTCCCGGGGTGAAGAACATCGTCGCGGTCGCCTCCGGCAAGGGCGGGGTGGGAAAATCGACGACAGCCGTGAATCTGGCTCTCGCGCTCGCGGCGGAAGGAGCGAGCGTCGGGGTGCTCGATGCCGATATCTATGGACCCTCGCAGCCGATGATGCTCGGCATCGCCGGTCGGCCCGAGTCCAGAGACGGCAAGACGCTCGAGCCTATGATGGGCCACGGCATCCAGGCGATCTCGATCGGCTTTCTCATCGACATCGATACCCCGATGGTCTGGCGCGGGCCGATGGTGACCCAGGCCCTCGAACAGCTCCTCAAGGACACCCGCTGGAAGGACGTCGATTACCTCATCGTCGACATGCCGCCCGGAACCGGAGACATCCAGCTCACCCTCGCCCAGAAAGTCCCGGTCACCGGAGTGGTGATCGTCACCACGCCTCAGGACATCGCGCTCATCGACGCCCGCAAGGGACTCAAGATGTTCGAGAAAGTCGGTATTCCCATCCTCGGGATCGTGGAGAACATGAGTACCCACATCTGCTCCCAATGCGGCCACGAGGAGCATATCTTCGGTCAAGGCGGGGCCGAGCGCATGTGCAAGGAATACGGCGTCGAGCTGCTCGGGGCACTACCGCTCGACATCGCAATCCGCGAGCAGGCGGATTCGGGCAAGCCGACCGTGGTAGCCGACCCGGAAAGCCGGGCGGCGGAGATCTACAGGGCGATCGGGCGCAGGCTTGCGGTCAAGATCGCCGAGTCCGCCAGGGACATGACCTCGAAGTTTCCGAACATCGTCGTGTCCAAGGATACCTGAGGGCTCATTGCCGATGAGCATCAAGTCGGACAAGTGGATCCGCCGGATGGCGGCCGAGCACCGCATGATCGAGCCGTTCGAGCCGGGTCAGGTGAAGGAGGTCAAGGGGCAGCGTATCGTTTCCTACGGCACTTCGAGCTACGGTTACGACGTGCGTTGTTCGAATGAATTCAAGCTGTTCACCAATCTCAACTCGACCATCGTCGACCCCAAGAATTTCGACGACAAGTCCTTCGTGGACGTCAAAGGCGACTCCTGCATCATCCCGCCCAACTCCTTCGCCCTGGCGCGAACGGTCGAGTACTTCCGCATTCCCCGGAACGTGCTCACCATCTGCTTGGGGAAATCGACCTACGCCCGCTGCGGGATCATCGTCAACGTCACGCCGCTCGAGCCCGAATGGGAGGGGCACGTCACGCTGGAGTTCTCCAACACCACTCCGCTGCCCGCCAAGATCTACGCCAACGAGGGCGTGGCCCAGGTGATCTTCATCGAGTCCGACGAAGTCTGCGAGACTTCGTACAAGGACCGCCGCGGGAAATACCAGGGACAGAAAGGTGTAACACTGCCCAAGATCTGAATTCCATCCACTCCCTATTGCGTTTCGGGCTCACCGCGCCTACCATACATTGTGGTCCAGCGGCGGCGGAGAGAACTGCCGGCGCGCGGGAGGTGCGCAGAATGCCGAAGATTCCGCTTGATTTCGGAAACGCAACCCCTATAATCGGGCGCATACGGGCTCCGGTTCGGTTGTCTGCAAAGCGGACGGTCAAACCCGGGCCCGATGCTTTTGGAGATCGGATTTGAACTGCAAACCACGCGCAAAGGAGGTCATCATGACAAGCAAGAGAGAGCACCGCGGCTCGCAGGATTTTTTCGCACTCGACATTCCCGTAACGTAGGTTCGTCCTGGAGACTTAAACGATGCAGATGCGTGCCGGCGTAGCTAAAAAGACCATCCGATCCATCCGACAGCAGGCGTTCGAAGCAACCCACCTCTTCGACTCGCACCCCGAGTCGAGCCTGGATTTCGAGAAAGTCCGGGCGGCAGTCAAAGACGGCTACGACAGGCCGTTTCTCCTGATCGATTCCACCATCGTCCGCGAGAAGACGCGGCGCTTCACGGCGGCGATGCCGCGTGTGCTACCGCACTACGCAGTCAAGGCCAACCCCGATCCCCGCATTCTCAAGCTCATGCTCGAGCAAGGTGCGGGATTCGAGATCGCTTCTATCGCCGAGCTGGATCTCCTGCTCGCCCTGGGCGTTCCCGCGGCCGATGTCTTCTACTCCAATCCGGTCAAATCTCGCGACCAGATCGCCCATGCGAGCTCGAGGGGCGTCCTCTGGTACGTGATCGACTCGGTCGAGGAGCTGAAGAAAATCCAGTCGATCAAGGCGGACGCCCGGCTGTACCTGCGCATCGACACGCCCAATATCGGCAGCGATTGGCCCCTGGCCGGCAAGTTCGGCGCGCACCCCTCCGAGATGCGCGACATCGTCGTGACAGCGGCGAGGCTCAAGGTCGACCTCGCGGGCGTCGCCTTCCACGTGGGCTCGCAGTGCCGCAATCCTGAAAACTGGCGCGTCGGCATCGAAAAATCGCGCGGCGTTTTCGACCAGATGCAGAAGGCGGGGCTCAATCCGCGGCTTCTGAACATCGGCGGAGGTTTCCCGGTGAGGCACGTCAAGCCGATTCCGGCGATCGAGGTGATCGGCGAGGTCGTCAACCGGGCGCTGGAAGGGTTCCCTGCCGCGGTGAGGGTGATCGCCGAGCCGGGCCGATTCCTGGTCTCCGACGCCGGCTATTTCGTCTGCCGCATCATGGGGACGGCGACCCGCGCGAACAAGCGCTGGATGCATCTGGACGCGGGGCTTTTCGGTGGCATCATCGAGACGGCCGAAGGGCTCAAGTACAAGATCCGCACCGACCGCTCCGGACCGGACATTCCCTGGAACGTCGCGGGACCGACCTGCGATTCGATCGACGTGGTGATGCGCGACGAGCCGCTCCCTTCCGATCTGCAGGAGGGCGACTATATTTACCTCAGGAACGCCGGCGCCTACACCACGGCCTACGCGAGCGGCTTTAACGGCTTCCCGCTGCCCGAGATCCGCGTGATCTGACGCCCGGGGCGCGCAGCAAAGGGCGGCCGCGAGCTTGGGCTCGGGCGGCACCCCGGCAGAAACAACGCGCGCTTGGCGGCGGCCTGAGAGGAGCGGTGAATACGAGTCTATCCCAAGCGAGCATCTTGATCGTCGATGATGACTCGAGGAGTCTCTTTGCCTTGCAAGAACTCCTGCAAAGCGAGACACAAAAAGTCGTTCTTGCACATTCGGGCGAAGAAGCTCTGCAATGCGTCTCGAAGGAGGACTTCGCGGCGATTCTCCTGGATGCGCGAATGCCGGGGGTCGATGGGTTCGAAACCGCCAGATTGATCAGGGAGCGCGAACGGTCGCGGGACACCCCGATCATCTTCCTGACCGGCGCCTACGAAGACGTGCACTCGGTGTTTCGCGGGTACGAGGCCGGGGCCGTCGACTACATCGTCAAGCCCCTCGTTCCGGAAATTCTGAAATCGAAGTTGTCGGTTTTCGTCGATCTCTACAACAAGAATGCCGTATTGATGCGGGAGATAGCCGAACGCACGCGGGCCGAAGAGCGGCTGAGGAAGTCGGAGGAGAATTTGCGCGCTCTGGCGGCTCATTTGCAATCCGTGCGCGAGGAGGAATGGACGCGGATCGCCCGAGAGATTCACGACGAGCTCGGTCAGTCGCTGACGGGGTTGAAAATGGATTTGACCTGGGTGGCGAACAGGCTGCCCGGTGATCAACGGGTGCTCCTCGAGAAGACGAAATCGATGTCCGGGTTGATCGACGACACCATCCAGTCCGTGCGCAAGATCGCCTCGCGGCTGCGGCCGGGAGTGTTGGACAATCTGGGGCTGACCGCCGCCATCGGGTGGCAGGCCGGAGATTTCCGCAAGCGCACCGGGATCAGATGCAAAGTCTCGGTGTTCTCGGACGCGCCTGTGCTCGATCAAGAACGATCGACGGCGGCGTTCCGTATTTTTCAGGAGTTGCTGACGAATGTCGCGCGGCACGCGAACGCGACCAGGATCGATGTCACGATGCAGATAGAATCCGGCGCTCTGGTGTTGACGGTCGAAGACAACGGCAAAGGCATCGCGGAATCCGCGATTTACGACCCGAAATCGCTGGGGCTCTTGGGAATGCGGGAGCGTGTTCTTCCGTTTGGCGGGGCCGTCGAAATCACCGGCGCTCAGAACAAGGGGACAAAGGTGAGAGTGTCAATCCCCTTGGGCTTGAAGTAGAATTTGACGGCATCTGCGGCGACCCAGTGCCGCAACCCGATTGTGTTGTGGGAATCGCTTCCGGGGAGGCGACGCCATGAGAATTCTAATCGCGGACGACCACGCGGTCGTTCGGCGTGGTCTGAAAGAGATCCTTGCCGCGGAGCACGACATGGACGTGGTCGGCGAGGCCAAGGACGGTGATGAAGCCCTCGAGCTCGTTCGCAAGCTCGACTGGGACGTCGCCGTTCTCGACTTTTCCATGCCCGGCCGAAGCGGGGTAGAGCTGATCAAGGAAATCAAACGCCGGCACCCGGGTCGTCCGGTCCTCGTTCTGAGCATGCTCCCTGAAGAGGCTCATGCCGCACAGGTGTTCAAGGCCGGCGGCTCCGGCTACATCAACAAGGAAAGCGCCGGCGAGGAGCTGACGGCTGCCATCCGCAAGGTGGCGAACGGGGGCAAGTATGTCAGCGCGAACTTTGCGGAGAAGCTGGCAACCGATCTTGCCCCCGACGCCGAAAAACCTCTTCACGAGTCTCTTTCCGACCGCGAGTACCGGGTGATGTGGCTGCTCGCGTCGGGCAAGCAGATCAACCAGATTGCGGCGGAGATGTTCCTGAGCCCGAGCACGATCAGCACCTACCGGGCCCGCATTCTCAAGAAACTGAAGCTGACGGACAACGCTGCGCTTGTCCGTTATGCCGTCAAGCAACAACTCGTCTAGGCGCGTAGCCACACAGCTACACCAAGTCACCGATGCGCCACCAAAATCAAGCCTTCGGTATGGTGAGCGGAAGTCCGGCACACTATCATGATTTCGCCAGTCGGATTACTGTTGAAGGGAGCCATTTAGATCATGGGCGGCGGCACCATACTTGTAGTCGAAGATGAACCCATCACGCAGAAGTTGATCGCGGTGAACCTCGAGCGTGCCGGGCACAAGGTGATGCGCGCGGCCAGCGTGCCCGAGGCCGTAGCGGCCATCCGCGAGGTACTGCCGGATTTGGTGCTCCTCGATTGGATTCTTCCCAACGCGACCGGAGTGAGCTTTGCGAGGCAACTGCGCACCGATCAACGCACCAAGGACATTCCGATCATCATGTTGACGGGCCGTACAGAGGAAACGGACAAGGTGACGGGGCTCGAGGCAGGAGCGGATGATTACATCACCAAGCCCTTCTCCCCGCGCGAGTTGCTCGCGCGAATCAAGGCCGTAATACGCCGGCGCGCGCCGCTCCTGAGCGACGAGGTCGTGGAAATCGCGGGCTTAAGGCTGGATCCGGCCGCGCATCGTATTACCGGTAACGGTCAAAAAATCGATCTCAAGGCTACCGAGTTTCGGCTGCTGCATTTCTTCATGACTCACCCTGATCGGATCTACAGCCGCGCCCAGCTTCTCGACGAAGTCTGGGGGGATCACGTCTTTGTGGAAGAGCGCACCGTGGACGTCCACATCCGCAGAGTGCGACAGGTCCTCACCCCCAGCGGCCACGAAGGTCTGATCGAGACCGTGCGCGGAATGGGTTACCGCTTCCGCCGCCAGCCGGCCTGAGGCCCGCGCTCCCGCCCGGGGTTTTCCGCCCGCTCTATGCTCTCTGCAGCCGGCACCGCTCGTTCGGGAGGGCGCGCGCCGAGCCCCTCAAAAGGCATCCTGTTTTCTGAGCAGGACAAAGACCGTCTTGACCACTATCTGCAAATCGAGCTGCAGCGACCAATTTCTCAAGTAATGGAGATCATGCTCGATGCGGGCTTGCATCTTGTCGAGCGTATCGGTCTCCCCGCGCAGACCGTTGACTTGAGCCAGCCCGGTGATTCCCGGCCTGACCTTGTGCCGGATCATGTAGCCCTTGATCAACCGGCGGTACATCTCGTTGTGCGCCACTGCGTGGGGGCGCGGGCCGACGACGCTCATGCGGCCCTGGAGCACATTGAAAAACTGCGGCAGCTCGTCGAGCGAGGTCTGCCGCAGAAGCGCGCCGAGGCCGGTCACGCGTCCGTCGTTGCGCGTGGCCTGCTTGATCACGTTCCCATCCTCGAGCACGGTCATCGTGCGGAACTTGTAGATGACGATCTCCTTGCCGTCGAGCCCGTAGCGCCGCTGCCTGAACAGCACCGGCCCGGGAGAAGTCAGCTTTACGCCGATTGCGATGACAAGCATGAGTGGCAAGATCAAGGCGAGGATCGCCGATGCGAGGACGATGTCGCTCGCGCGCTTGATCAGACCATTGATTCCGTAGAACGGGGTTTCGCAGGCGGCGAGCACCGGAATGCCGCTGATCGTATCCATGCGCGCCTGGATCAAATCGAACAGGAAGATGTCCGGGACGAAGTAGATCGAGGCTGTCGTGTCGTGCAGCTCGTCGAGCAGCTTGAGGATGCGGGGCTGCGAAGCCATGGGGAGCGTGATATAGATCAGATCGACATGATGTGTTTTTACGTAAGGCGCGACCTGATCCAGCGCTCCGAGAGTCTCGCCGGGCTCGGCGCTGCCGAGGCGCTCGGGGCTGCGATCGTCGAAAAAACCGGCCAAGCGGATGCCGAGAAACGGGGTGCCTCGGATCCGTTCGGCGAGCTTGCGCCCGAGCTCGCCCTCACCTGCGATGACGGCGACTCGTTGCACACCCTCCGCCGCGAGTAGGCGCTGCAGAACTACGGGCATGAGCGCTCGCGCGGCGAACAACGCGACCGGAGCGGCGAATACCCACGCGAGGATGACGCGCGGATCAAAGGAGTTGAGCGTTCGCGTCGCCCAACCGATAAGCAACAGGAGTGCGACGACGACAAACCAGCTTGACGCGACGTCACCGGCGAGCGCTCTCAGGCTGGTGCCTTTCGTAGGGGTTCCGGGAAAGGTCAGCGAGAATACGATCAGCGCGAGAATCAGATACGGGCCTTCGAACGTTTTGCCGAACGCAAAGGCGGACAGCAGCAGCGCGCCGATCGCCACAAGAGGATCGAGCGTCGCCTGCACCAGCGCCGCAGGCGCGAGCCGATGGTCGAGGAACAGGCGATGGGACTGGTGCGCGGCGAGCAAACTGGAAGGGGGCAAGGTCGAAGGGAGCCGTGACGGATATCGGAGGACACGGTAGCTCCCAATTGCAAACCTTGCGGACACGGCCGGTTAGCCCCAAAGAACTACTTTCACGGGTGGGGCGTATCGCTGGCGTGTGGAATTGTAGCGCCCACGACGCGGGAAATTTGTCGCTTCGCCGAGCGGGAGCAGTGTCCAATGGCTACCGCGCGATGCGTTTGCGGATCGGCGCCGCCAGCGCGTTCCTGAAGAGTGTGCCTCTGGGACGCGTGGGTGAAGTATGAATACAAACAATGGGTTGCTTAGGAGACTTTCCACTGAAAATCATTTCAGGCAGTTCACGTTCATGTAATACGCGCTACTCATATTAGGCACGCTAGTCCTACTTACCTAGGACGAGTCTTGGATTCCGGGAGGTTGTCTTATGCAAGCAAGCGAACGCCCGTTCACCGCAGAACGTCATCCCGAGCTGCCGGCCCATCAGTCTCAAGCCCCAGTGAGCGGCGGCACGTCCGGTAGCGCGACCCTATTGGACCCTCTTGAGCTGGAATCGCTCAAGCTCATCATGGATGCCTCGCTTCGGGTGCATGCGCGACATCACTTTTTTACGTGGACCCAGGGCGTGCTGCAAGACCTCGTGAAACATGAGGCCCTGATCTGTGCCCTGCGCAATGCGGAGCCGATGTCTTTTCAAGTCGACAGCTTTTCTACGTCCCCTCTCGAGCCTGCGCTCTTCAGCGACATGTTCCGCCAAGATACATCCATGGTGCCGCACATCATCAAGACCTGGGAAGAAAACTCCTACCGGCCCGTAGTCTGTGAAATGGGACCAGCGAGTCAGTTCGCCCAAAGCTCGTTGGCGCGCGAACTCAACCGGATAGGGGCGGACACGGTGATCACGCACGGGACCTACGATGCTTTCGGGAAGCCGGCGAGCTTGTTCACTTTCGCCTGCCGGGCGCAGACGATGGGCCAAAAACAGATCTATTGCATCGAACTGATCGTGCCGTTCCTGCATCAGGCATGGGTGCGCACCCAGATCGACCGGCCGGCAGATAGCGCCGGCGCACATCCCGGAGGTGCCGGTCTTCTTACCTCGCGCGAACAGGAAATCCTGAGATGGATTCACCTCGGCAAGAGCAACATCGAGGTCGGCACCATCCTGGAGATCAGCCCGCTGACGGTAAAAAATCACGTGCAGAAAATTCTGCGCAAGCTGAATGTTCAAAACCGCACTCAGGCCGTCGTCAAGGCGCTAGTACTGCGCATTCTCAACAACTGAGTCCCGGTAATATCGGGACCGGCGCCCCTTAGTTCTCTCTACCCATTCCCACACGGCGAAACACTCGACTCACTGTCACGTTGACCTTTTACTCTCCGGAGTGATTCATATCGGTTCCCGAGAGGAAGGTACGATGAGAACAAGGCTGATGCTCGAAGCGCTTGCCGCTTGGCTGGCATTGGCAGCGGCGTCCGGCCACGCTTGTGCTTCCATACATGCCGGCGCCAACAGTGTGTTCGGCGCCAGCAGCGCGTTGACGATGGTCGTCAATCCGATGGTCACTGATCCGGAGCGCTCTCTGGATCAAATCACGACGCCGTATTCAGACGGAAAGGTCCCTGCGAACGGCATCCGCGCCAACGCAAACGTTGCGCTCCTGACTTCGGCGGCCGCCGCCCGGAAGGGAACTCCAACTCGATTGACGAGCGGCGAGCATGCCCCGGCCCGTGGCCCTTTCAGGGTCGACGCACGGCAGTCGAACGCTGCCCTCGGCTTTTCGCCGTCCGGCTCGGACGATTTCACGCCCGGTCGCAAGAACGGCTACGGCACGGGGTTGAAGCAGCGGTCGGTCTTCAACCGGCACGAGGTGGTCGGTGCCTCGCAGCCGCGAGCAGTCCTGGTAGCGGCAAACGGCGGCAGCGAGCTAGACGCGGAGAAATACTATCTCATCGCAAACGCCAAGCTCGCTCCGGGGCCCGCGGTCCCCGTCCCGGAGCCCGGTAATTGGGCCACGGTGTTGGCGGGGCTGCTCGGCGTGATCGCCATCGCGCGCCGCCGCATGTCGCTGTGATGGCGCGTGAAGGGACGCCAGCGGTCAGAACCTGATTCGCAAGAGGCTTTCGCCGATCCCACTATCCATCTCAAGCGCGCCGTGGCACGCTTGAGGCATGGATTCCTGCAGGTCGAACCCGGTCTTCCGTCTGAGGCGGCCGTGACTCCGATGCGCGGCGCCCAGGGCCACGCCGGCCTGGGCCTTCGAATCGTGGGCGGAGCAATTGCCGTCGCCGGTCTTTTCCTTCCGGCAGCGAAAGCATTCGCATTGTGGGATGACAAGCTCACGCTGTTCGCCGAGGAGAAAGCCGCTCGCGACGATAACGTATTCCGCATCTCGAAGAATGCGGCGCCCGAGGATATCGGCGCGTCTTCGCGGGGTGATACTTACCGCACTACGTCCCTCGGGCTCAACTTCGACGTGCCGGTGAGCCGGCAGCGTTTTCAGGGGGCCTTTGCAAGGAACGATACCCGCTACGACCAACTTACCGTTCTCGATTTCACCGGCCACGAGGGGCGGGCGATGTGGTTGTGGCAGCTGGGCAACGACGCGAGCGGCCAACTGGGGTATACGGAAACTTTAGCCCTGGCATCGTTCGCTAATATTGTTTCGTTCGCCAATCCTCAGAGCAGCAGACCTGATCCTCTCAAGACACGACAGGCCTTCTTCAGCGCGGCCTATCTCGTCACGCCGCGCTGGCGGCTCAACACGGGGGTAAGCGGACTGGAGTTGACGAACGGCGACCCGGCGCGTCAGAGCCTCGACCTCGACGTTCTCTACACCGAGGTCGCCTTGAGCTATGTCACTCCGGCCAATACCTCGGTGGGTCTTAGCGCGCGGACCGAAGACGGCCGTTATCCGAAAGGCCTCGTCGACAACGCATACCGTCAGACCAGCGCGGGTGTCGTGGCCGACTGGACACCGACCGGCGCGTCACACTTGAGCGCACGCGCCGATCGCCTCAGCCGGCGCTATGCCGACATGTCGCTGCAGACCTTCGATTTTGTCGGTCACACCGCCCGCGCTCAGTACGACTGGAAGCCGACCGGAAAGCTTTCGCTCGCCGCGGTCGCGCAGCGCGACATCTACCCCTACCAGGACATCGGCTCGAGCTTCGTGCTCGTGAAAGGGGTCACGCTGCGCCCGACGCTCAGCGTGACCGAGAAAATCGACGTGTCGGGGACCTTCGATTACAGCGTCAGGGAGTTCCTGCCCAGTCCGGGACAGACCTCGGGGAGTTCTCCGAGCCGAACCGATCGAGTGAGGTCGGGGACGGTGACGCTTGCGTATCGGCCCGCTCGGAGCCTAACGTTCCTGTTGAGCGCTCAGCGCGAGGGCCGCTCTTCAAACTTTGTTTCTGATCCTACAGCCAGTCCTGTCGTTCTTCCCGTTGACTACGTAGTCAACGTCATCTCGATTTCCGCCCGAATCGCGTTCTGAGCGCTTGCGTTCGGCCGTAGACGGTCGGGCCGGCCCTTGTAGCTGACTCGGGCGAAGGCCTTAGCGCACTATCGACCAGGCGCTGCCCTGCACCGCGCCGATGGAAGAACCGGTCAAAGTCGTGGCACCGTTCATGAGCCAGATTGAGTTATCGCCGGTCGCGCCGTTGCGCCACAGGATGTCGGACTTGCCGTCTCCGTCAAAGTCAACGGTTCCCGCGATGCTCCAGTTGAGATCCGCCACCGCAGTGATGGGCACGTTGCTCGAAATCGTGGTGCCGTTCATGAAATAGATCGCGTTCTGGCCGGTCGTGCCGTTGCGCCACAGGATGTCGGACTTGCCGTCTCCGTCAAAGTCCCCGACTCCAGCAATGCTCCAGTT
>VBCA01000041.1 GCA_005881575.1 Betaproteobacteria bacterium | reverse complement strand
TTGCTGCGGGCGAGGTCTCGGTGCAGGACGCGGGCGCTCAGCGGGCCGGCCCCCTTCTGGATGTTCGCGACGGAATGCGAGTGCTCGATGCCTGCGCGGCGCCAGGTGGCAAGACCGGACACCTGCTTGAGCTTGCCGAGTGCGAGCTTCTCGCAGTGGACGCGGACGGCGTGCGGGCGCAGCGTATCGCCGAAAATCTCTCCAGGCTGAAGCTCTCGGCGAAAATCGTGGTCGGCGATTGTCGCAGGCCGGAGGTTTTCTGGGGGAGAAGGCCTTTCGACCGCATTCTCCTGGATGCGCCTTGCTCGGGATCCGGTGTGGTACGGCGCCATCCCGACATCAAATGGCTGCGTCGCAAGAGCGATGCACCCGAGTTCGGCCGCGTGCAGGCAGAACTGCTCGAAGCTTTATGGCGGGTACTCGCCCCCGATGGTAAATTGTTGTACGCCACGTGCTCGGTGTTTCCCGACGAGAACGGCGCTCAGGTGGACGGTTTTCTTCTGCGGCACCCGGAAGCCGAGAGGCTTCCGCTCCCAGGGCTCGCCCAGAATGACACCCTGACCGTACGGCCCTCGGAGGGCCAGATCCTGCCGAGCGCCCATAGCGACGGTTTCTTCTACGCACTGCTAAGAAAAACCACTACTTGAACTGAGCAATGAAGACAAGCCTGCGTCGACTCATTGCCGCGCTCGCGATAAACTTCGTTGCGTCGGCGTCAGCCCAGCCGATTCAGGTCAACAACGTAGGGTTGGAACTCGCCCAGACGCGCTATTTCCTGAACGCCGATTTTCGCCTTGATCTGACTGCACCGCTCCTGGAGGCGTTGAACAATGGCGTATCGCTAGGCTTCCTCGTGGAGTTCCAGCTGACGCGGCCGCGATGGTACTGGTTCGACGAGAAGACCGCCTCGGAAAAGCTGGAGCTACGGCTTTCCTACCTCCCCCTTGCGCAACAGTATCGGCTGGCGAGCGGGACGCTGTATCAGAACTTCCCCACGCTCGCCGAGGCGCTGGAGGCACTCGGCAGAGTTCACGGCTGGCCAGTGCTGGGACAGGATCAGGTCGACAACGGCCGGGCTTATATTGCCGCGGTGCGGCTGCGCCTTGATCCGGCTCAGCTGCCGACGCCATTCCGAGTGAGTGCCGTCACCAACCGCGAGTGGACGCTCACGTCCGATTGGAAGCGATTTCGGTTCACCCCCCTCGCGCCGGTGCAGGAGGCCCGATGACCTACGTGCTCATCGCCAGCGCCGCGCTCGGCGGCATTTTGCTGTTCCTGCTTGCCGCGGCGACCGCCAACTCGCCGCTGTTCGCCGAACACTATCCGCTGCTGCTGGGCCTGAACGCGGCGATTGCTCTGGCCCTCCTCGGGCTCGTGGTATACCAGTTGGCTATCCTCGCGCGCCAGCGCCGCGCAAAAGTGTTCGGTTCGCTGCTGACGTTTCGGGTGCTCGTCATGTTTGCGCTGGTGGGAGTGGTCCCCGGGCTTCTCGTCTATACCGTGTCGCTGCAGTTCCTCGCAAAGAGCATTGAATCCTGGTTCGACGTGCGCGTCGAGCGCGCGCTCGAGGGAGGACTGAATCTCGGCCGGGCGGCGCTCGACGTCATGTTGAACGAGCTGCTTCTCAAGGCCCATGTGATGGCGCTCGATCTCTCCGAGACCCCGAGGCGCGACCAAGCTGCGGCGCTTGCTCGTTTGCGCGAGCAGGCCTACGTCGAGGAAGCCTGGCTCATGACCGAAGGAGGACAGGTGCTCGCGAGGGCGAGCCGAGAACGCGGGAAACTCGTGCCACCCGGCCCCAGTGCACAGGCCTTGCGCGATGCACGCCAGGTGCGCGGCTATAGTGTAGTCGAGCCAGTGGGCGACAAGGGACTCTTGCTGCGGGTGATCGTGTCTCTGGAGACTTCCAGGCGCTCTGACGAGCCGCGCTTGCTGCAACTCACGCATTGGGTCCCGCAGGCGCTCGCCGAACAAGGCGAATCGGTGCAAAGCGTGTATCGTGCATACAAGGAGCTGTCGCTGTCTCGCCAGGGGCTGAAGGAGATCTACATTCTCACGCTGACCTTGACGCTGTTGCTCGCCTTGCTTTCTGCGGTCGCACTCGCGTTCCTGCTGTCGCGGCGCCTGTCGAATCCGCTCGCCGTGCTCGCCGAGGGCACCCAGGCGGTAGCGCGCGGCGATTTTTCGCGCCGCGCTCGAGTCACGAGCCGCGATGAGCTGGGTATCCTCACGCAGTCGTTCAACAGCATGACTCAACAGCTGGGCGAGGCGCAGGACGCCGCGCAGCTCAATCAGGCGCAGCTCGAAACCGCCAAGGCATACCTGGAGAGCATTCTCGCCAATCTGTCGGCGGGTGTGCTCGTTTTTGATCACGGCCTCATCCTCCGGATTGCAAACAGCGGGGCGGGCAGCATCCTGCACGAGGACATTGCGGCCCTGATCGGCCTGAAGCTCGAGAATTGGCATACGCTCGCCGAGTTTGCTCGAATGTTGCAAGCGGAGTTCGAGCAACATAGAGGAACCGCGTGGCAGCAGCAGATCGAGATGCGCGACCGGAGCGCAGTGATTCTCGTGCGCGGGTCACCCCTGCCCGAGACCGGTGGGGGCGGTTACGTCGTGGTCTTCGACGACATCACGCAATTGATCGCGGCGCAGCGCGCCACCGCCTGGGGCGAGGTCGCACGCAGGCTCGCTCACGAGATCAAGAATCCGCTCACGCCGATCCAGCTCGCCGCGGAGCGACTGCAGGCGAAGCTCGGCGACAAGCTTCCCTTCGAGGCCGCGCGGGCGCTCAACCGTGCCACGGAGACCATCGTCGCGCAAGTGACCGCCATGAAGAACATGGTGGATGATTTCCGCGATTATGCTCCAACGCCCCCGCCGCAACTCGAAGGCCTGGATCTGAATCGGCTCGTTACCGAGGTACTCGCTTTGTACGAACAGTCCGGAACTCGGATTCAGGCTAACCTCCAAAGGAACGTTCCGCTGGTGCGCGGTGACCCCGACCGTCTGCGGCAGGTAATCCACAATCTGCTGCAAAACGCACAGGATGCCCTTTTCGGAAGCAGCGACCCGAAAATCGAAGTGTCGACCGAGCTTTCGGGCGGCCAAGTGTGGCTGCGGATCAGCGACAACGGTTGCGGCTTCCCCGAGGCCATCATCAACGGGGCGTTCGAGCCCTATGTCACCACCAAGCCCAAGGGGACCGGACTGGGGCTGGCGATCGTAAAGCGCATCATCGACGAGCATCACGGCACCGTCCGGATAGAAAACCGCATCGGGAAGGAAGGGGGTCGGGGCGCGGCGGTGCGGATATCGCTTCCCCTCGCCGCTTGATCGACCATGGCGCAGATACTAGTCGTCGACGACGAGGTCGGAATCCGCGAGCTCCTGTCGGAAATCCTCTCCGACGAGGGACACTCGGTGCAGCTTGCCGAGAATGCCACCGCGGCGCGTTCGTTGCGCGCGCAGAGACGCCCGGACCTCGTGTTGCTCGATATCTGGATGCCCGACGCGGACGGTATTACGCTCCTCAAGGAATGGGCCACCGGGGGCCAGCTCACCATGCCGGTGATCATGATGTCCGGTCACGGCACCATCGACACGGCGGTGGAGGCGACGCGCATCGGCGCAATGGATTTCCTGGAAAAACCGATCGCGTTGCAGAAGCTCCTCGCGACCGTGAAGCGCGCACTGCGTGCGGGGGAAGCGCGCGCGGTGATGCCGCTCAGCATCGCGAATTTCGGCCGCTCGACGATCATCACCGAGTTGAAGAAGCGCTTGGCGAGGATCTCAGCCGCCGGCACGGCGGTGCTGCTGCGCGGAGAAAGAGGCGTGATGCCAGAGCTCTACGCACGCTATCTGCAGCAGCCCAACGCGCCCTGGATCGACGCGGCGCACGCCCTCAACGAGGCGTCTCAGGATCTGCTGCAGCAGGTCTCCAGTGGCGTGCTGTTCGTCGGGGAACTCGCGATGCTGTCCCGGAACCAGCAGAAGCACCTCGCGTTTCTCGCAGCGCGCGCGGAAAAGAGCAACGTGCAGCTGGTGTCTTTTACCGCGGAGGAGCCGAAACACCTGGTGGAATCGCGGGGTTTCGACGCGGCCTTGATGC
This sequence comes from Betaproteobacteria bacterium, assembly GCA_005881575.1. Taxonomy (GTDB): domain Bacteria; phylum Pseudomonadota; class Gammaproteobacteria; order Burkholderiales; family SG8-39; genus VBDM01. The sequence goes on along the minus strand of VBCA01000041.1, from coordinate 20,078 downwards.
AAGCACTCGAGGGAATCGTCATCTCGCTTCCGGCTCTGCGTGAGCATCCGGAGGACATTCCCGAGATCGCAAGCCTCATGCTTGCCCAGTTGGTGGAGACACGCGTTTGCCCTCCGCGGAACTTCTCCACCGGCGCTCTCAACGTCCTGCGCTATTTCGCCTGGCCGGGTAACCTAGAAGATCTCGCCGCGGCGGTGCGCAACTTGGCGCTGACCAGCTTGGAGGAGGAGATAGGTGTCGCGGACGCGGAACGGGTGCTGCCGCAGTTTGTACGCAGGTCCGCGGAGACCGACCTGTCGCTCGATCTACCCCTGCGTGAGGCCCGCGAAGCGTTCGAGCGGACCTACTTCGAGCATCATCTCGCACAGGTGAACGGGTCTATAGCGCGCGTCGCTGAACGAAGCGGTCTGGAGCGCACGCACTTGTACCGCAAGTTGAAAGCCCTCGGCATTCTTGCCGGGCGAAAAGAAGACTAACTCCGATACAAGTTCGGCATAAAATGCGTGCTTTTTCGCACGGATTCCCCGCTTGAAAATCGTAATCCTCGGTGCTGGCCAAGTCGGCTCGTCGGTTGCCGAAAGCCTGGTGTCCGAAGCCAACGACATTACGGTCGTGGATATCGACGCCACGAGGCTGCGCAACCTCCAGGACCGTCTGGATTTGCGCACGGTGCTCGGCAGCGCCGCGCACCCCTCGGTGCTGGTCGAGGCGGGCATCGAGGACTGCGACATGATGATTGCCGTAACGCAAAGCGACGAAACCAACTTGGTCGCATGCAAGCTGGCGCAGCAGTTGTTCAACGTCCCGACCCGCATCGTCCGCCTGCGCGCTACCGACTATCTTTCCAACGAGCGCGTGCTCGGCCCGGACTGCTTTGCCGTGGACTTGGCAATCTGTCCGGAGCAGATTCTTACCGACTACATCGTCAAGCTCATCGAGTTTCCGGAAGCACTGCAGGTGCTCGAGTTCGCTCACGGCAAGGTGAGCTTGGTCGCAGTGCGTGCATTCCAAGGCGGTCCCCTGGTCGGTCATCCCCTGAAGGATCTCAGGAAGCACATTCCGTCCGTGGATACGCGAATCGCCGCCATATTTCGCGGGGACAGCCCGATTCTGCCCGAGGGCGATACGGTGGTGCAGGCCGGAGACGAGGTATTTTGTCTCGCGGCAACGGAAGACATCCGCCAGGTCATGCACGAGCTGAGGCGCATGGACCAGGCGGTAAGGAGAGTCATGATTGCGGGGGGCGGAAACATCGGATTGCGCCTCGCGCGCGCGATCGAGCGCGACTACGCGATCAAGATCATCGAATACGACAAGAGGCGCTGCGAGGTGCTCTCCACCCGCCTCGATCGGGCGCTCGTGTTGCAGGGAGACGTCACCGACGAAGCACTCCTCGAGGCCGAGAATGTCTCCGACATGGATCTCTTCGTCGCGGTAACCAACGACGACGAGAACAACATCATGTCCTGCCTGCTTGCGAAGCGCATGGGCGCGCGCCGCGTGGTCGCGCTCATCAACCGGCGCTCCTACGTCGATCTCCTCCAGGCCGGTCAGATCGATATCGCGATCTCACCGGCGCAGGCGACCATCGGTACGCTGCTCGCCCATGTGCGGCGCGGCCATGTCACCCGGGTGCACAGCTTGCGCCGCGGCGTGGCCGAGGCGCTCGAGGCGGTGGTGCACGGGGATCGCGATTCCTGCCGCTGCGTCGGCCGGAGAATCGAGGAAATCGACCTGGCCAGGGGAGCCGCAATCGCCGCGCTCGTGCGCGGCGACAAGGTGATCATGGCGCATCACGACACGGTGGTGCTCGCCGAGGATCACCTGATCGTCTTCGTCACCGACAAGAAACTCCTGCCCAAGGTCGAGAAACTTTTCGAGGTCAGCGTCGGCTTCGTCTGAAGCGGATTCCGCGCGCCCATGGTCAGGCCGTTCCCCGTACTCAACGTGCTGAGCGTCCTGATCGTCGTCTTTGCCCTCGCCATGCTGCTGCCTCTGTGCGTATCGCTCGGGTACGGTGACGCGGCGCGCAACGCCTACGAGAACGCGGTGCTGATCACCTTCGTGAGCGGAGCGATTTTGTGGGTGGTGACGCGCTCCCGCAGGGGCGAGCTGCAGACCCGCGACGGGTTTCTCTTGGTGGCGCTGGTTTGGACCGTTCTGCCTGCATTCGCCACCCTGCCCCTGCTCGTGTACATGCCCGGGCTCGATTTCACGGACGCCTACTTCGAAACCGTTGCCGCGCTCACCACCACCGGTTCAACCGTGCTGTCGGGGCTCGACAAACTGCCGCCTTCGATCAACTTGTGGCGCTGCGAGCTGCAGTGGCTGGGCGGAATGGGAATCATCGTCCTCGCGGTGGCGATCCTGCCGCTGCTCGGGATCGGCGGGAGCCAGATCATGAGGACGGAGACCCCGGGACCGATGAAGGACACCCAGCTTACTCCACGCATCACCGAAACCGCCAAAGGCCTGTGGCTGGTTTACGCGGTGATGACGCTCGCGTGCGTTTTGGTTTTCAAGGCGGCGGGGATGGGCTGGTTCGATGCCGTGGTCCATGCGTTCTCGACCCTGAGCCTGGGGGGATTCTCCTCTCACGACGCGAGCTTCGGCTACTTCGATTCCCCGGCAATCGAGGCTGCGGCGATTTTCTTCATGCTCGTCGGAGGCATCAATTTCGGAACTCACTTCCTCGCGTTCCGCAAGCTGAGCCTGGCACCCTACCGGAGCGACCCCGAAGCGGGGGCCTACGTCGCATTGGTCGCAATTTCGGCGCTCGGGATCGCCTATTTCCTGTTCGCCAACCAGGTCTATCCGTCTTTCTGGACCGCGCTACGCTACAGCGCGTTCAACGTCGTCTCGGTGGCGACGACAGCCGGTTTCAGCAGCACCGATTTCAACCAGTGGCCGATCTTCGCGCCCGTATGGATGCTTTTCCTTTGCTGCTTCGCCACTTGCTCCGGCTCCACCGGCGGCGGCATCAAGATGATTCGCGCCGAGCTGATGGTCCGCCAGGCGCTGCGAGAGCTCATGTCCATCATTCATCCGCGCGCCTATCTGCCCGTCAAGCTCTCGGGCCAAAGAGTGGAAAACAACATCATCTTCGCAGTCCTGGCGTTCATGTTGATCTGGGGCGGGTCGGTCGTCGCAATGACCATGCTCCTTCTGGCTTCGGGCCTGGACATCATCACGGCTTTTTCGGCGGTGATCGTCTGCATCTGCAATACCGGGCCGGGGCTGAACCTGGTGGGACCGGCGACGACCTATGCGGCGCTCAGCGATTTTCAAACCTGGGTATGCACGGTCGCCATGCTGATCGGGCGGCTGGAGCTGTTTACGCTCTTCATCGTCATCACGCCGGCGTTCTGGCGAAAATAACCGTTTGCGGGCCCCTTATTTGGCGCAGATCACCATGATCTCGACCAACATGCGCGGGTCGGCCAGCTTCGCCTCGACGGTAGCTCGCGCCGGCAGGTTGGCAGGATCGGTCCACGCCGTCCAGGCGGCGTTCATCTCGTCGCGGTTGCGGATGTCGGTGACCCACACGTTTGCGGAAAGAATCTTCGATTTGCTGGTGCCCGAGGCGGCGAGGATTGCGTCGATCTTCTTCAGCACCTGCTCGGTCTGGCCCCTCGCGCCTTGGCTGAGATCGTCGGCGACCTGGCCCGCCACATAGACGAGACCGCCGTGTTCGACGGCGGCGCTGAAGAGTTTGCCCGACGGATGGCGTTTGATGCTCACGTGGACCTCCCGTTTATCGCGGCGGCAGTATCTTCACTCGCAGCTCGCCGAGCCCCTCGATTCCCGCGAGAAGCTCGTCCCCGGGCTTGGCGGCGCCCACACCGGCCGGTGTGCCCGTCATGATGAGATCGCCCGCTTCCAGGGTGTAGTACTGCGTGAGAAACGCGATCTGCTCGGGCACGTTCCAGATCATCTGGTCGATGTCCGAGTTCTGGCGAAACTCGCCGTTCACCTTGAGCCAGAGCTTGCCTTTTTTCGGGTGCCCGCTCTTCGACGCGGGAGTAATCGGCCCGACAGGCGCAGCCTGGTCGAAATCCTTGCCGAAAGTCCAGGGCCTGCCTTTGTCTTTTCCGACCTGCTGCAGATCGCGCCGCGTCATGTCCAGGCCCACTGCGTAACCCCAGATGTGTTCGTTGGCCTTGGCCGCCGGGATCTTGTAGCCGCCCGTGCCGACTACCGCGACCATCTCGGTTTCCCAGTGGTAGTTGGCGGTCATCGGCGGAAAGCGCACCGCGCCGCCCTCGGGGACGAGATCGTGAGACGACTTGGTGAAGAAGAACGGCTGCTCGCGCCCGTCGCCGCCCATCTCCTTCTGGTGCTCCACATAGTTGCGGCCGACACAGAAGATGCGGCGCACGGGAAAGCGTGCGTTCGATCCCACGATGGGAAGCGATGGGATATCCCAGCTGCTGATCACGTACTCCATTTTCATGGCGAGAGGTCCTCACTAGATCGCAGGAGAAGTTCGGCGCGAACCGAAAGGCGCCCGCGAAAAGGGCCGTATTTTCGCACGAACGGCCGTCCTGAGCGATGCGCAGGCGCAAAAAACGGGCACCCTAAGGCGCCCGTTCGAAACAAGCCCGTTTCCGGGCTTCTCCCTGCTTATGGCGAGTACTCCAATGCGAAGCGGGTCTCTTCAGTCACCTCAAGCGACCTGCTCGCCGTGCAAGGTGATGTCGAGACCTTCCCGCTCCTCTTCTTCGGTGACGCGCAAGCCGATCACAATGTCGATCACCTTGAGGATGATGAAGCTGCCGATGCCGCTGACCAGCAGGGTTGTGACCACGCCGTAGGTCTGGGTCAGGAGGCTGGCGTCCGCACCGCTGATTTCCTTGACGTTGAATACGCCGGTGAGGAGCGCACCGACGATCCCGCCGATACAGTGCACACCGAACGCATCCAGCGAATCGTCATAGCCGAACATCTTTTTCACCGAGGTCGCCGCGAAGAAGCAGAGTACCCCGGCCGCGATGCCGATGACGAAAGCGCCTGTGATACCGACAAACCCGGAAGCCGGAGTGATTGCGACCAGGCCCGCGACCGCGCCCGATGCGATGCCGAGCACCGAAGGTTTGCCCTTGACCAGCCACTCCGTGAACATCCATGACAGAGCGGCTACGGCCGTAGCAAGTTGGGTTACGGTCATGGCCATGCCGGCGCGGCCGTCTGCGGCGACCGCGGAACCCGCGTTGAAGCCGAACCAGCCCACCCAAAGGAGTGATGCGCCTATTACGGTGAGCGTCAGGTTGTGCGGCGGCATGGGTTCCTTGCCGTAGCCGACGCGCTTACCGAGCACGAGCGCGCACACGAGCCCCGCGATTCCGGCATTGATGTGCACCACGGTTCCGCCGGCAAAGTCGAGGATCCCCGCCGTCGCCCATTTCCCGCTCGTCCCCTCCCACATCATGTGCGCGATCGGCGAGTAGATCAGCACCGACCACAACCCCATGAACCAGAGCATCGCCGAGAATTTCATGCGATCGGCGAAGGCGCCGGCGATCAGGGCGGGCGTGATGATCGCGAAGGTCATCTGGAACATCATGTATACGGACTCGGGAATGGTGACGCCGAGATGGCTGACGGTGACTTTGTTGGCTTCCTTCATGTAGGCCATTCCGGAGAGGAACAGCCGATCGAAGCCGCCGAAGTAGGCGTTCCCCGGTGTGAAGGCCAAGCTGTAACCGACGATGACCCAAAGCACCGTGACCAGGCAGGTGATGGCGAAGCTCTGCATCACCGTCGCGAGCACGTTCTTCTTGCGCACCATTCCGCCGTAGAACAGCGCGAGTCCGGGGATGGTCATCAGCAGCACCAGCGCCGTTGAAGCCAGCATCCAAGCCGTGTCTCCCGAGTTGATTTTCGCGCCGTCAATGAGCTCGGGTTTTGTCGGCGCCGGCGGAGCCGCGGGTGCCGCAGCCGCGGCTGGCGCGGGTGCCGCGGGCGTAGCGGCAGGAGCCGCCGGTTTGTCCTGGGCCATGAGAGGCGCACACCAGCCCACGGCACCGAGCAGGGCGAGAATTGCAAAAAGCTTTTTCATCCTGGTTCTCCCTTAGAGCGCTTCCGCCCCGGTCTCGCCGGTGCGGATGCGGATTACTTGCTTGAGGTCGAAGACGAAGATCTTGCCGTCGCCGATCTTTCCCGTGTTGGCCGATTTTTCTATGGCCTCGATCGCCTGATCGAGCAGTTCGTCCTTGATCGCGGCCTCGACCTTTACTTTCGGCAGGAAATCGACCACGTATTCCGCGCCGCGATACAGCTCGGTGTGACCTTTCTGCCTGCCGAAACCCTTGACTTCGGTGACGGTGATGCCCTGCACGCCGATTGCGGACAGAGCTTCCCGCACCTCGTCAAGCTTGAACGGCTTGATGATTGCGGTTACGAGTTTCATGAATGTGCTCCCTGAATGGGTGATGGACTTCGAAACGCTAGAACTTGTAGATGCCTTGCAGCGCGGCGCTCGTCATGTTCTTGCTGGTCGCGCCGGTGGAGTCGCTGAACACCGCGTTGTTCGCCTGGTCCCTGCGTACTTCAGCGCGAGCTTCGAAGCTGTCGCTCGCGAGAAACGAGACCGTTGCAGTCACTTCCTTGTACTTCGTATCACTGGTGAGGAAAGGACCGGCGGGGGCGAAATGGGTGCCGTTCTTGTCGTCAAACGATTCAAGACGCAGAACGCCGCGAAGCTTTGGCGTGAACATGAAGGTCACATATCCCGCCACGCCGTTGTACTTTGCTTTGGTCGTGGTGCCGCCGGCATTGTCCTGGCTCACGGACAAGACTTCCAAGCCGACGGACAGCGGATCGATAATGGTATAGGACGCTACCGCGTTGACGCTGGTTCGGGTGCCATTTGTCGCGGCGCTCGTGACTTCCTGACCGCTGTAGCCGGAGACGGTGATCGACAACGGCTTGATCGGGTTCAGCGTCGCGCCGAGCTCCGCCGTCTTTCCCTTGTTCGCGTCCGTGAGCTGGTCCCAACCGTTGTTCACGCCCGCGATTAGGCTGACCGTATCGCTCACAGCCCAGGTCGCCCGCACGCCGGTATGCGTGAAGGGCACCGCCCCGAACAGGATTGAACGGGAGATATTGGTGTTCCCGGTGCTCGCGATTACCTCGGTTCCGTGAAGCGTCGTGAACTTGCCTGCGATCAAGGTCAACGGCCCGCCTGCGTATTGCGCAAAGGCCTGGGTAATGTCGAACATCGATGTTGATCCAGGCGCCGCAGGATTCGCCTCAGGGAACGAATGGATAACCTGCGCGTCCCTGCCCACGGTCAAGTTGACCAGGCCGCCGAAGCCCTCCTTCGGTTGCTTGGCCACCGTGAGGCCAAACTGATTCAACGCGAAGGAATTTTGCTGCCCGTCAAATACACGATCGGTAAACCCGGCCCCGTTCTTTGCGTAGGTAAATCCGGCATCGATATACCCGCTCACGCTGATTCCGGAAGCCTCGAGAACCTTGTCGAGTGTCGGAGCCGGGGCGGGTTTGGCTTGGGCGAGCGCCGTGGCCGGGGCTGCGAACAGCGCGGAGACGGCAGAAGCGAGAATAAGTTTTTTCATTGTTGGACCTTTAGTTGGGTTAGAGGACCAAGCCCCTTCAGCACGGCCCGTGCCAGATTTTTTATTTCTTTCTATCAAGGGGTTGGTCCGTTAGATGCCATACCGTGGAAACCTTCCGGCACCAGGATGATGCGCAATAAAATCGTAACGCACTAATCCTGTGCGGTCGGCCGGAACGCGCTCGAGGCGTTAGATTCACCGTGCTAGACTCGACCGAAGACGCCAAAGCGATGTCCCAGACCCGCATATTCGACGACCTGAGCGCGAGGATCAGCGAATTCCTCGCCGCGAGCCCTGCCAAGGATGTAGAGAAGAATGTGCAGGCGCTGCTTTCGGCTGCGTTCGCCAAGCTCGACCTGGCAACGCGCGCAGAGCTCGATATCCAGGCCAAGGTGCTCGCGCGCGCCCGCGACAAACTCTCCGAGCTGGAAGCGCGCGTCGCCGAACTCGAGTCGAGGTTGAGTCGCAAGTAATCCGCGATGTCCCTCGCGGTGCTCCACAGCCGTGCGCTCTCGGGACTGGACGCGCCCGAAGTCACCGTCGAGGTGCATCTGGCGAACGGACTGCCCTCTTTCACCATCGTCGGTCTGCCGGACACCGAAGTGAAGGAAAGCCGCGACCGGGTGCGCGCCGCGCTCGTAAACTCGCGCTTCGACTTTCCGGCGCGGCGTATCACGGTCAATCTCGCTCCTGCGGAGCTCCCCAAGGAGAGCGGCCGATTCGATTTGCCCATTGCGCTCGGCATCCTCGCCGCCTCGCACCAGCTCGAAGTCGACGGGTTCTCGAAATACGAATTCGCCGGGGAGCTCTCGCTGACCGGCGAGCTGCGTCCGGTTCGCGGAGCGCTCGCGATGACCTGGCGCGCGGTGCGCAAAGGTCGTGCATTTGTCCTGCCGCGGGCAAGCGCCGACGAAGCGGCGCTGGTCGCAGAAGCCAGTATTTACCAGGCGGGGTCGCTCCTCGATGTCTGCGCTCATCTGGCCGGCCGGCAGCCGTTGTCGCGGCCGGCGGCGCAACCGGTCGTCATCCCGCCGGACTATCCGGATCTCGCGGAAGTCAAAGGGCAGGCGCAAGCGAAGCGCGCTCTCGAAGTCGCTGCCGCGGGAGGTCACAGCGTGCTCATGGTCGGCCCGCCCGGAACGGGAAAATCGATGCTGGCGGCGCGTTTCGCGGGATTGCTGCCGCCGATGAGCGGCGAGGAAGCACTCGAATCGGCCGCGCTCGCCTCGCTCGGCTCAGGCGGCTTTTGCTTCGAAAACTGGAAACGGCGCCCATTCCGCGCTCCGCACCACTCGGCTTCCGGCGTTGCGCTGGTCGGAGGCGGCAGCGATCCGCGCCCCGGCGAAATATCGCTGGCGCACAACGGCGTGCTGTTTCTGGACGAGTTGCCGGAATTCGACCGCAAGGTACTCGAAGCCCTGCGCGAACCGCTCGAATCCGGCCGCGTCGCGATTTCGCGCGCCGCGCGCCAGGCCGAGTATCCGGCGCGATTCCAGCTGATCGGTGCGATGAACCCCTGCCCCTGCGGCTATCTGGGGCATTTCAGCGGCAAATGCCGCTGCACGCCCGATCAGGTGACGCGCTACCGTCACAAGCTTTCAGGGCCGCTCCTCGATCGCATCGACATCCAAATCGAGGTGCCCGCCGTGCGCGACGACGAACTCGTTCAAGCGGGTCGCGGCGAAAATTCTGCGGCGGTCCGGGAGCGCGTGGAACGGGCGCATGAGCGACAACTCGTGCGCCAGGGCAAAAGCAACACCCGGCTGGGCCCGCGCGAAATCGAGCGCTTCTGCACCGCGGAAGAGAAGGCCGGCGCGTTGCTGAGACAGGCCATCGGCAAGCTCCATCTCTCGGCGCGCGCCTACCATCGGGTGCTGAAGCTCTCCCGCACCATCGCCGACCTCGCCGGCGAAGCGACGATCGGCGTCACCCATGTCGCCGAAGCGATCCAGTACCGGCGTCTCGAGCACTCGTTCTAGTCTCCTGCTCACGGGTGGCCGGCGTTGAGCCCGGGAAGGGACCATTCCTTCACGGGCGTCGGTCCGGTGATCGGTTTTCCGAGCGCTGGAGCCTCAAGGGCGTACAAGCCTGTGTCGGTCCCGATCCAGATGACCTTCCGATCCCACTCGATGAACACGTTGTCGACGGTGCGGTTGTAGCTGTTCCACTTGTCGAGCTCGCCGCCCTGCGGCGGGATGAAGTACGCCACGATGCGCGGGTTCTTCGGGTCGCGGATGTCGTAGCACTGCACGCCCGCGTTGAAATGCGCATAGCAGGTGAAATTGGGATCGGGTTTCCCCGGGGCCTTGATGTGCGGCGGGTTGTGCGGGCCGAAACGCCCGCGCTTGTCGCAGAAGGTCTTGTAGGGCGCCTCGCGCGGCGGCGTCGGCACCGGCAGCCGCGAAATGGCCTTCGGCGCGGCCGGATCGCGCACGTCGACGATCCACGACGGAACATAGGTCTCGTTGCAGTCGGGGCTCAGCGTTTCCGGGTTGGTGATGACGAAGCCGCGGGCTAGCCGCGCCACGTCGATCGTGTGGAAGGCGATCACCGTGCCGCGCGTGTACTCGTAGTCGGGCGTGAAGCGGCCCAGGAGCTTCGGGTTGCGGATATCGGAGAGGTCGTGGATCAGCATGCCGAACGAACCGTAGGCGCTGTAGCCGAGCTTGCCGCCGTCCTCCGCTTTCTTCGGCACGTACATCGGGCCGTGCAGGCTGGTGAAGGAAACCTTGTCGCCGTATTCGCGCCAGGCCTTGTACTGCGCTTCCTCGCCCGCCCGCTGCCCAGGCACCCACCACATCGCGACTTGTTTGGGATTCGAAGGATCGGACACGTCCACCACCATGATCCCGTTGCCGTGCCAGCGGATCGGGCTCTCCATGTGGGTGAAGCTGTCGTCGGGCGCGGTGTCGAGATAGGCGTAGTCGCCGCCGTCGTAGTAGTTGCGGTGCGTGCCCGAGCCGGCCTGGACCTTGCGCTTGGGATCGCCGCCGTCGGTGGAGAACTCCGAGAGGAGGATCGTGTTGGCGGGGTCGGTCGCATCCCAGATGCGGATACCGCGCAGACCCGGCCCCTGCTGGGTCTTTTCGATCAGGCTCGGATCGTCGTACTTGCCGTTGGGGGCCGTCGCCGTGGTCGAGGTGATCGGCGAGGACGCCCCGGTGATCAGGATCCATTTCCCGAGCTTCTTGTTGAACGCGACCTGCAACTGCGAGCCCCTGAACGCGCCGTGCTTCACGAGCTTCGGCGCGCGCGGATCGCTGACATCGATCACGTCGCCGTTCTGCAGGATGAAGCGGCGAGCGCCGATCGCCATCATCTGCAGCTTGTGGCCGCGCTCCTCCCCGAGCTGGAACACGCCCAGCACGCGCATGTTCTTGGCGTAGCTGTTGCGGTCGAGATAGCCGAGGCTTCCCGTGTGAGGGTGCGGATGTTGGTTGGCGAAGCTGCCGGACGGTGCGGCGAGCGCGAGCGAGGCGGCGAGGACGCGAACAAGGGTGCTGCGCGTGATCATGGAAATTTTTCCTCCGAGACGGACGCTAGCCACGGAAACCCGACAAATCGACGGGTTCCTCGAAAGCCTTTCTTGCGAATTGCAGGAACTGTTCCGCGCGCGCCGCATCCCAGCCGCCGTAGCGGGCGTTGGAGCGGAACTTGCGCTCGATCTCTTCGCGCGCGAGCGGCTCGTGTACGCCGCCGCGGATGTGCGGCTGGCGCTCTTCGAACACGCGGCCGTCCGCGAGGGTCATCTTGACGTGTCCGGTGTAAGCCTTCGGATACGGATTGTTCGGATCGACGACGTAGCGCACTTTGGAAGCGAGCGCGAGAATGCGCGGGTCGCGCACCGTCTTGTCGGTAAAGGCCTCGAACCCGGCGCCGCCGGTGACGAACGCGACGGCGATATTGAAGGGCGCACTGAATTTGGCGGCGTAGTCGTTCGCCGGCCGGTGTTTGGATGAGAGCGGCTCCCACAGCCGGTGCACGTAGCCTTCCGCGGTTTCGCACAGCGCCTCGGCGACGTCTTCGGCGGCGAAGCCCTTCTTCGCCAGCCGCAGCGCGCAATCGATATAAGGCTGATTCATGGTGCCGGTCGCATAGGGCTTGAAGGTGAGACCTTCCATCAGCCATCGCCTGCCGAAGTCGCGCGTGAGCGCGTCGAAATCGCCTTCCCGGGTATGAGCGAAGGCGAAAAAAAAACCGTGCGTGCCTTCGAACACGGTGCGCGGCCCGAGGAATCCTTCGCGCCCGATGCGCGCCGCGTGCAGCCCGACGCGTGCCGCCCAACCCGCGTGCAGCCGTTTCGTCCAGGCCCCTTCGGCGAGATATTCGATGATCCCGCCTGCCATGCTGCCTGCCGTGCCGAGCGCGTCGACGGTTTGCTTGCGATCGAGCCCGAGCGCAGCCGATACGGCCAGCGTTGCCGCCATGGCTCCGAGCACGCTCGTGGGATGGAATCCGGCCTTGTGGATGAGTTTCGGCGCGACGAGGCTCAAGCGGCACATCGTTTCGACGCCCGAGGCGATGCCGAGAAGCGCGGCCTGCCCGTCGCGCTGGAAGCGTTCGCACGCGGCGAGCACCGCCGGCACGATGACTGCCCCGCTGTGCACCGGCCCGCCTTCGAAAGTGTCGTCGAAGTCTTCGCCGTGGGCCGCCGTGCCGCCGATCATCGCGGCGTCCTCGGCGCGAAAGCCGCCCGCATGCCCGATCGCGGTGCACGGACCGCCGCCGTCGACGCTCGCGACGAGAGCCCGGACGTAATCGCTCGCGCGCGCCGCCACGCAAAGGCCGCCGACGTCGACGAGAAGATCTTCGCAGCGCAGCCTTACTTGCGCGGGAATGTCCCCCGAGGACAGCGACGCAGTCGCGGCTACGAGTCGTTCCGCGACAGACTGGATGCCGGCGGGAGCGTTCATCCGATCGATTCAACGCACCGTCTTGACGCCGGCGTCCTTCAAGATCTCGCGCATCCGGTCGGTGAACTCCTCATAGAATTTCGCGAGGTCCGCGGCATTCTGATAGCCGTCCTCGAACTGGTTGTCCTCGATGTACTTCCGCCAGGACTGCGTGCGTGTCAGTCTGCGGAAGAAATCCTGCCAGAACTCGACGTTTTCCTTCGGAATTCCGGGCGGCGCAACCACGCCGCGAACCTGCGGCACGACCGGCACGTCGAAACCCGCTTCCTTGAGCGTAGGGATTTCGGGGAATTTCGCCAGCCGCCTTTCGCTGACCTGCGCGAGCACGCGCATGTTGCCGGCGCGGATGTGCTCGCCCGCCTCTTCGGGCTCGATCACCATGATGTCGACGTGCCCGCCGAGCAGCGCGGCGATGCGCTCGCCCCCGCCCGGAAACGATATGAAGGCCCAGCGCGTGCCCGTGGATTTTTGCAGGAGCTGCCGCACGACGTTGTCGCGGCTCGTGTTCGAGCCGCCCGACTGCTTCAGTTGCCCGGGGTTCTTCCTCGCCGCCCCGATGAACTCGGCGAGCGTCTTGTACGGGGAGTCCGCTTTCACGGCGATCACCGCGGGCTCCAGAACCAGGCGCGCGATCGGGGTCAGGTCGCGCAGCGTGACCTTGGCCTCTGCGCTCACGAGCGGGGTTTGCAGCCACACCCCGGTGAAAAGGCCGAGCGTATTCTGATCGCCCCTCTTCTCGGCGAGATGGGCGGCCGCCACCGCGCCGTTTCCCCCCGGCTTGTTGATCACCTGCAGGCGCACCGGCAGCAGCTTTTCTTTTTCCACCATGATGGCGATCGCCCGCGCGAGCACGTCGCTTCCGCCCCCGGGGCCGGTGTGCACGACCAAGTCCACGGTGCGCGTCGGCTTGAACCCTTGAGCGAACGAAAGCGGCGCGCACAGCAAGGCAACGAGCGCGATGAGACTCGAAGCGGATTTCATCGGATTCCTCCTTAGTCCTGCTCGAGCGCCCGCAGGCGCCATGCGTTGAGTTTGCCGAACATCGGAATCAGCAGGACCAGCACCGCGAACGATAACATCACCGCCGAGATCGGCCTAGCCACGAGGATGGAGAGCTTTCCCTCGGACATCATGAGCGACTGGCGCAGCGCCCGTTCCATGCCGGCGCCGAGCGCAAGCCCGAGGATCAAGGGCGCGGAAGGGTAATCGAGCTTGCGCATGAGATACCCCAGCAGCCCGAACACCAGGAGCAGCAAGAGATCGAACAGGCTTCCCGATACGCTGTATACGCCCACCATCGATACCCCGAGGATGAGCGGATAGAGCACGTACACCGGCATCCTCAGCACCTGGGCGAACAGGGGCACGAGCGGCAGGTTGAGGATGAGCAGCATGACGTTGCCGATATACATGCTCGCGACCAGGCCCCAGAAAAGCGCGGGATGTTCGGGGATGAAGAGCGGGCCGGGCTTGAATCCCCACAGCACGAGCGCGGCGAGCAGGATGGCGGTGGTGCCCGATCCCGGGATGCCGAGCGTGAGGAGCGGCACGAGGGCCCCGCCGGTCTCCGAGTTGTTGGCGCCTTCGGGGGCCGCAACGCCTTCGATGACGCCCGTCCCGAATTGCTCGCGGCGCGGGGAAACCGCCTTTTCCAGCCCATAAGACAGAAACGACGCGATGGTCGAACCGCCGCCCGGCAGCGCGCCCACGAGAAAGCCGATCACCGAGCCGTTCAAGAAGGCGAAACGGCAGTCCTTCAGGTCCTGCATCGTCGGCAGCAGGTTCTTGAGCCCCTTGGGCACGGGCAGGAGCTGGGTTTCCTCGCGCGCCTCCATGTTGACCATCACTTCGGCGAGCGCGAACACGCCGATCGCGACGACGACGAAGTCGATGCCGGAGAGCAGCTCCATCTGCCCGAAGGTGAAGCGCGAGGTCGAGCTGAAAAGATCGGTCCCCACGCTCGCGATCCAAAGCCCGACGAGCGCGGCGAGCAGCGCCTTGACGATAGAACGTCCCGCGAGCAGCACCACGAGCGCAAGGCCGAGCGACATCAGCGCGAAATATTCGGGCGAGCTGAACGAGAGCGCGAACTTGGCGATCGGCGGCGCCACCAGCATCAAGCCCAGCACGCCGACCGTTCCGGCGACGAAGGAAGCGATCGCGGCGATGCCGAGCGCCGGGCCCGCGCGGCCTTTCTTCGCCATCTGGTAGCCGTCCAGGCAGGTCACCACCGACGCCGACTCGCCGGGCACGTTCATCAGGATCGAAGTGGTCGATCCGCCGTACTTGGCGCCGTAGTAGATGCCGGCCAGCATGATGATGGCGCCCGCGGGATTCATGTTGAAGGTGAGCGGCAGCAGCATCGCGATCGTCGCGGGCGGACCGAGCCCCGGCAGGATCCCGACCACGGTGCCGAGGAGCACGCCGACGAAGCACCAGAACAGATTGGCCGGCTCCAGCGCGACCGCGAAACCGTGGAAGAGGCCTGCGAGGATCTCCACGGCTAGAAACCGAGGACGCCGACCGGGAGGGGCACGCCGAGCGCGCGATCGAACACGAGATAGAATCCGGCGGCGCTCGCGACCGCCGTGAGCGCCGCGGTCGCGAGCGGCCGGCGGTACATCACCGCGACGATGCAGTAAGTCAGCAGCGCGAAGCTGATCACGAAACCGAGCGGCTTGAACAATGCGACCGATACGGCGAGGGCGAGCCAGGTCGAGAGCGCCCGGCCGAGCTTGTTCCAGTCAGTCGCGTCCCCGCGCGCGGACCCTCGCTTGAGGTGTGAAACGACGAGAAGCACGGAGAGCGCGAGTATCGCGACGCCGTACCACAGAGGGAAAAAGCCGGCGCCGGGACCCTCGGGGCCGAGATACTCCCACTGCCCTGCCTGGATGATGATGTACAGGCCGAGCGCCGCGAGAGCGACGCCCGACCACAGGTCTCCCGACTTGCGGGTTGCGTCCTCCATGCTCCTCCTCCCGAACGGCTGCGGCTATTTTCTCGCGGACTTCTTGTAGCGGCCCTTGGGGACGATCTCGCACACGGTGCCCCCAGGCGCGCGGAACTTGACCGGAATCACCCCGGGGTCGCTGATGATCTTGCAGCCGAAGGCCTTCACCTCCTTTTCGGCTTCCTCGAGGTCGTCCACTTCGACGGCGAAGTGATGGATGCAGGGGCCTTCGCCCGCGGCCTTCGACTCGGCGGACTCGGTGTCGGCGTCGTACTGCATGATCGAGAGGTCGATCGCGCCGTCGGAAAGATGGCGCGAGGTGTGGTCGCGCACTTTTTCCGTCTTGGATTCCTTGAATCCGAAGACCTTCTCGTAGAACTGGGTGGTGCGCTCCAGGTTGTCGACCTTGAGCGCGATGTGCACGATGCGGTTCATGGGGTTCTCCAAAAGTGTCCTCAAGCGCGCAGCAGCGGTCTCAGCGTTCTGACGTCCTTGATGCCTTCGAGGTTCCAGACGGTCTCGCAGAGCTTGCGCGAGCGCGCGACACCGGTCACGGGCGCCGCGAGGTCGCGGCTCTTCGCCTCGACCTCTTCCCGGCTCATCGGGTTCTCGGGTGTTCCCCGGACGGCTCGCGTATGGTGCCTGAACTCCCGCCCGTCTTTCAACCTCAATTCGACGATACCCTCCCGGCGGGGCATCGCCGCGGTGAGCTCATCGTCGCCGACGAGCTCGACGCGGCGGCGCAGCTCCAGGATCTTCGCCTCGCGCATGCGCTTTGCGTCGTGCGCGGACCGGAAGCTCACCGTGCCGTCGGCGAGCATCACGACGCACAAGTGCTGCATGCAGATATCGGGCATCGCCCGGTTGTCCGTGGTGTTCGCGCCCAGGTGCGCGACGCGCACGACGAGCCGCTCGACCTCCCCGGGGCGGATGCGGTGCTCGCGGATCAATTCCAGCAGCGAATCGAGCGGGGCCTGGATCGGAGAGCCGACCGCCCAGCGCTTGATGTCGGCGTTCATGATCTCGTAGCGCTCGCCCAAGTCCCGCGCGAGCTCCTCGGGGTCCGGGGAGCGCCCGTACGCCGCGAAGAAGTTGCGCTCGCCCGAAAAAACGTCATCCACGCCGGTGAATCCGTGCGCCACCATCGCCGCCGCTTGCACGCCGTTGCGCGCGGGCATGCCGCCGAAGTCGAACGCCTTCTCGATGTGCGCTTCGTCGCGCATCCAGCAGGAGATGCCGGAGGCCTGCTGCGCCGCATAGGAAAGCAGGTGCCGCACGCCGCGCTCATCGAGGCCCGCGAGCGCGCCCGCGGCGGCCGCCGCCCCGAAGGTCGGCCCGAAGCTGTGCGTCGAATGCCCCGCGGCGCGGAACTGAACGGCGTTCAGCGACTGCGTCAGCCGGCAGCAGACGTCGTAGCCGAGCGCGACCGCGCGAAGGAGCGCGGTGCCGCCCGCGCGCTCGCGTTCGGCCATGGCGAGCGCCGCCGCGACCACCCCGCAGCCCGGGTGCGTCTGCGAGGGCGAATGCGAATCGTCGGTCTCGTCCGCGTGGCCGAGCATGCCGTTCGCGAGCGCCGCGTTGGCCGCGGCCGTCACGGTGCGGCTGCCCACGACCGAGGCCTCTTTCGTGCCGCCTAGCGTCGTCGCGAACGAGACCGCCTTTTTTCCCGGCGGTAGCCGCGAGCCGGACAGCATCGCGGCGAGCGTGTCGAGCAGGTGATGCTTGGTTTTCTCCTGCACCGCGGGCGGGAGCGGCCGGCGCAGCGCCCGGGCGATATAGGCGCTCAGGGCCTGCATGACCGGGGAAATCTGCGGAGCGGTTTTCATGTTTTTCTTCTCGCGCTTTTTCGTCGAACCCTTCGCTATTTTATGCGATGAAATGAGTATGATGTCCGCGAAGAAGGAGCCCATGAGACGCATCGCCGCCGCGTTGTTCATCGCTGTTGCGTTTTCGGGCGGAGCCCCCGGCCAGGGCTGGCCGGAGAAGCCCGCCCGTTTCGTCGTGGGCTTTACCCCGGGCGGCCCGAGCGACATCCTCGCGCGCGCTCTCGGCCAGAAGCTCGCCGAATCCCGCGGCCAGCAGGTGGTGATCGAGAACCGGCCGGGCGCGGGCGGCAACATCGCCGCCGAGCTGGTCGCGAAGAGCGCGCCCGACGGCACTACCTGGCTGCTCGGCAACAACAGCATCCTCGCCACGAACCAAAGCCTTTACGCCAAGCTCGGCTACGACCCGGTGAAGGATTTCGCGCCGGTCGCGCTGGTCGCGATCCAGCCCAACATCCTCGTCGTGAATCCGGCCGTTCCGGTGAGCTCGGTGAAGGAGCTGATCGCCCTCGCGAAGGCGAAGCCGGGCGACCTGAACTACGCGTCCTCGGGGAGCGGCGCGGCCGCGCATCTCGCCGGCGAGCTCTTCAAGGCGATGACGGGCGTCCAAATGCTGCACATCCCGTACAAGGGCGCGCAGCCCGCGCTCACCGACGTGATCGCCGGGCAGGCCCAGCTGATGTTCGCAACTTCGGCCTCGGCGATTCCGTATATCAAAGCGGGAAGGCTGCGAGCGCTCGCCGTGACCGGCGCGCAGCGTTCCGCCACGGTGCCGGAGCTGCCGACGATTTCCGAGGCCGGCGTGCCGGGCTTCGAGGCGATCACCTGGCACGGGGTGGTCGTGCCGGCGGCCACGCCCGCGGCGACGATCGAGCGGCTCAACGCGGACATCGTCCGTGTGCTGCGCATGCCGGACCTGCGCGAGCGCCTGGAATCGCTCGGGGCGGAGCTCGCGACCGGCACGCCGCGAGACTTCGCCGAGTACATCGCGCGCGAGATCCCGAAATGGGCGAAAGTGGTCAAAGACTCCGGTGCGCGCGCCGAGTGAGCTTGTGGTAATTTGCCGTGATTCCGGGGAGACGGAAAATGAAGATCGCGACGGGTTTGCTGTTGTGTGCGCTGTGGACGTTGACTACGGGCGGCGCGATGGCGGCTGAGATCAGGGTGTTGAGCGCCGGCGCGGTCGAGCCGGGCTTGAGAGCCGCCGCTGCCGCCTTTAAAAAGCAGACGGGCAATGACGTGAATATCACGTTCAACACCGCGCCCGAGATCCGCAAGCGCATCGGCGGCGGCGAAGCCTTCGACGTGGTGATCGCTCCTCCCGCCGCGCTCGAGGAATTCGCGGGAGCCGGCAAGCTGACGGTGGACCGCGTCGCCCTCGGGCGGGTGGGGCTGGGGGTTGCGGTGCGGCCCGGCGCCGCCGTGCCCGATATCTCGAGCAGCGAAGCGCTCAAGCGCTCGGTGCTCCAGGCCGATTCGATCGTCTTCAACCGCGCCTCCAGCGGCATCTACTTCGAGAATCTGCTCAAGAAAATGGAGATCTACGACAAGGTGCAGGCGAAGACCACGCGCTACGCCGATGGCGCCGCCGTCATGGAGCACGTGCTCAAGGGCAAAGGCCGGGAAATCGGCTTCGGGCCCGTCACCGAGATCCTGCAACACCGCGAGAAAGGCCTGAAGCTCGTCGGGCTGTTGCCGCCCGAGGTGCAGAACTACACCTCCTACTCGGCGGCACCCATGACGGCCGCCGCCAGCGCCGAGCTTGCCAGGGTCTTCGTGCGCTATCTCGGCAGCCCGGAGAGCAAGGCGCTGTTCGTCGGGGCGGGCATCGACTAGTGGGCGATCCGGCCATGAGGGTCCTGGCTGCGTTCCTGTCGTGCGCGGTCGCGGGTGCGGCGGCGGCGGCCGATATCAGGGTCCTCTCCGCGAGCGCGCTCGAGCCCGGCCTGGTGAAAGTCGCCGAGCAGTTCAAGCGTGAAACGAACAACCGCGTGAGGATCCAGTTCTTCGCCGCGTCGCCGCAGCTCGAGAGGCGCCTTTCGGTGGGCGAACCGGCCGACGTCCTGGTCGCCCCGTCGGGATTGATGAACGATCAGCTGCGAAGGGGCAAGGTCGACGCCGAAGCGCACTCCTTCATCGGGCGCGTGGGGATCGGCGTCACGGTGCGCGCCGGCGCACCCGATCCCGATATCGCCAGCCTCGACCGGTTCAAGCAGTCGCTGCTCGGCGCCGATTCGATCGTGTACAACCACGCATCGACCGGGCTGTACCTGGAAAAGTTGTTCGACCTGCTCGGGATCGCCGAGCAATTGAAGACGAAGACCGTGCGCTACCTGAGCTCCGGGCAGGTGCTCGAGCACATCATCGGCGGAAAGGGCGTCGAGATCGGCTTCGGCACGATCACCGAGATCAGGCAGTTCGAATCGAAAGGCCTGAAGCTGGTCGGGCCGCTGCCCGAGCAGGTGCAGAATTCCACCGCGTATTCCGCCGCGGTCATCACCGAGGCGCCGGAAGCCGAGGTCGCGAAGGATTTCGTGCGCTACATCGACACGCCGGCCGCAAAGGCGCTTTTTTCCGCGGCCGGAATCGAGTAGATCATGGCCTCGATACTGGACAAGGTCGACGTGCACGACGCGGGCGACAAGATCATCCTGTCGAGCGACGACGAGGCGACTCTCAGGTACGTGGTCGAGGAAATGAGGCGGGAAGGCGCGCGGGACATTCAAACGCCCGTGAAAGTCGGGGGCAGGTGGCTCGCGAGCTTCGAGCACCCGGCCTTGTCGCAGTGCACCGTGGAAAAACTCGGGTTCGAGAT
>VBCA01000011.1 GCA_005881575.1 Betaproteobacteria bacterium | reverse complement strand
TCAGCCAACTGCTCACACTGTATACGACCCCCGTCGTGTACCTCTATCTCGACCGCTTCCGCCTGTGGTGTAGGCGCCTGCGGGCAGGTCGCGGAGAGCAACCTTCCTTGGCGGGCCGATGAGGCGAAGAAGCGCAGCGGGGATCCTTGCGCTCGCGCTCGCTGCTTGCGCGGTCGGACCCGATTACCAGCGCCCGGAAGCTGCGGTTTCCGCCGCGTACAAGGAGGCCGTGGGGTGGAAAGCCGCCGAGCCTCGCGACGAGGCGAGCCGCGGCAACTGGTGGGAGATTTTCGGCGATCCGAAGCTTTCCGCGCTCATCGAAAGCATCGACATGTCCAATCAGAACGTGCTGCTCGCCGAAGCGCGGTTCCGCCAGGCGCGGGCCTTGGCGGCCCAGTCGCGCGCCGCGCTTTTCCCGACGCTCGACGCCGACGCCTCGTTCACGCGCAGCCGCTCGTCGACGGGCGCGGCCGGCGGCACCACCGCGGTGGCGCTCAATCCCTCATGGGAAATCGATCTGTGGGGGCGACTGCGCCGCGCGCTTGAATCGAGCGCGGCGAACGCCCAGGCGAGCGCGGCGGATCTCGCGGCGGCGCGCCTCTCGGCGCAGGCCGAGCTCGCTTCGAGCTATTTCCAGCTGCGGGTGCTGGACGCGCAGAAGCAGCTGCTCGGCGACACCGTGACCGCCTTCGACAAGTCGCTCGAGCTCACCCGCAATCGCTACGCGGCGGGCGTCGCCGCGAAGGTCGACGTCGTGCAGGCCGAGACGCAGCTGAAGAGCACGCTGGCGCAATCGATCGATACCGGCGTGCAGCGCGCTCAGCTCGAGCACGCGATCGCGATCCTCGTCGGCAAGCCGCCCTCTGAGTTCGCGATCGCGCCCGTGCCGCTCGCGGTGACGATGCCGCGCATTCCGCTCGGCCTGCCCTCGGAGCTCCTCGAGCGCCGGCCCGACGTCGCGGCCGCCGAGCGCCGCGCGGCCGCCGCCAACGCGCAGATCGGCGTCGCGAAGACCGCGTATTTTCCGTCGCTGACCCTGTCGGCATCGTACGGATCGCGCAGCGCCGTCGCCTCGCAGTTGTTCACGTTGCCGAGCGGTTTCTGGTCGATCGGTCCCGCGCTCGCGCAGTCGATCTTCGACGCCGGCTTGCGGCGCGCGCAGACAGAGCAGGCGATAGCGGCCTACGATGCGACCGTCGCGCAATACCGCCAGGCCGTGCTCGCCGGCTTCCAGGAGGTCGAGGACAACCTCGCGGCGCTGCGCATCCTCGAAGAGGAAGCGAAGGTGCAGGACGAGGCCGTGCGCGCAGCGCGCGAATCGGTGGTGCTGACGACCAACCAGTACAAGGCGGGCACCGTCAGCTATAACAACGTGGTGACGGTGCAGACCACCCAGCTCAACAACGAGCGCGTCGCAGTCGGCATTCTCGGCCGGCGCCTCGTCGCGGCCGCGACCCTGGTTAAGGCGCTGGGCGGCGGCTGGGACGCCGCGGTGCTTGCGCAGAAGTAGACTATTGTCGGCGGCGGCGACACGCTCGCGTACACCGCAAACGGTTCAACGCCATCGCGCAACTCCGAGGATGGCAGGGCTTGTCCACTCGATCCAGCCGCTGCGATGGACAGCGTCACCGGATGATATTATCGTCCGCGTGGAAAAAATCGAGCTGGCGGTGGGCGAAGGTTTGCGGCGCGATTTCTACTACCGCCCCGAGAGCGTGAGCGACAAGCGCGTCATACAGCAGATATTCCAGAATCAGGACTACGCGCTCGGGTATTTCAGCCTGACCGCGCGGTTGATGAAGCTCGGCGAAGCCGAGAGTCGACGCGGCCGGGAGCTGTTGATCATCGACGCCGGTGCCAATATCGGTGCGGCCGCCCTGTATTTTTCCTTCCGGTTCTCCGGCAGCAAAGTGATCGCGATCGAGCCTGAAAAGAAAAATTGCGAGCTGCTGAGAATGAATTGCGCCGGCCTCAACATCGCGGTCGTCGAAGCTGCGCTGGGATGCGAGGCGGGAAAATCGTTCCTGAGCGACCCCGGCCTGAGCGACTGGGGGTTCCGGACGGGCGACACCGGAGAATACGAAGTCGAGGTCGTCACCGTCGATCAGCTCTTCGAGACCCTCGACAAGGAAAAGGCCGCGCCCTTCATCTGCAAGATCGACATCGAAGGCGGCGAAGCAGAGCTGTTCAGGCGCAATTATTCGTGGCTCGGGCGCTTTCCCCTGGTGATCATCGAGCTGCATGACTGGCTGTTGCCGGGGGAGGGCAATTCCCGGAATTTCCTTAAGGCCGCGCTCGAGTTCGATTTCGATTTCGTCTATCGCGGCGAGAATCTGTTCTGCTTCAACAATGCCCTGCTCAGAAAATACGCCTGAGCCGGGTCAGTCGGGCTTCGCTCCCGTGTCGCGAACCACCTTGCCCCATTTCACGATTTCCGTCTTCACGTACTCGGCGGCCTGCGGCTGCGGGCCGCCCACCGGATCGAACGCGTTCGCTGCAAGCCGCGCGCGCACTTCGGAGTTGCGGATGGCGGCGTTGACCGCCTCGTTCAGCTTCTGCACGATGGCCGCGGGCGTGCCCGCGGGGACGAACACGCCCACCCAGGTATAGTCCTCCACGCCCGGAAAGCCCGCTTCCGCGAAAGTCGGGACATCGGGAAGGGCCGGAATGCGCTTCGCACTGGAGACGGCCAGGGCGCGGAGCCTTCCCGCCTTGACCTGCGGCAGCGGTCCCGAGATGGCCATGCAGCCTATCGGCGGTTCGCCTTGAACCACCGCGGTGACCGCCAGCCCTGCGCCGCGGAAGTGAATCGGCGTGACGTCGAGCTTCGCGATCACCCTCAGGATGTTCTCCCCGGTCAGATGGGGGGTCGTGCCGCTGCCGGGGGAGGCGAACGCGATCTTCCTGCCCCTCGACTCGCTGATGAGCTCGGGCAGCGTTCGCGCCGGCATGCTCGCGTTCACGAAGATCATGTTCGGCTGCGATGCGGGAATCGCCACAGCGATGAAGTCGCGCTCCGCGTCGTACCCCGGATTGGGATACAGGCTCGCGTTCACGGCGATCGCGGACGAGGTCATGAGCACGGTGTAGCCGTCGGACGCGGATTTCGCTGCCGCTGCGGCGCCGATGTTGCCGCCCGCTCCGGTGCGGTTCTCGACCACGAACTGCTGGCCCAGGGTCTCGTTGAGCTTGGCGCCCACGATCCTCGCGATGATATCGACCGGGCCGCCCGGCGCGAAGGGGACGATGACGCGCACCGGCTTGTTCGGCCAGTCCTGCGCGAAGCAGGTGCCGGCGAGCGCCCAGGCGGCGAGCGCGAGAAAGAATTTTCGTCGCATGAAATTCCTCCTACTGCTGTTGGGCCATCTTATCACCGCCCATGCGGCGCGGCTCAGGCTGCGCTAAAGTAGCGGCTCGCGTTTTCTCCTCACGATAAAAAAAAGGAATTTCCATGCCCGCGCGCAAGCTCAACCGCCAGGATCTCCGCGATGCCGCGGAGAAATACAAGAACTGGGGCAAGTGGGGTCCCAACGATGAAATCGGCACGCTGAACCACACGCGGCCCGAGGATATCGTCGCCGCGGCGCGCCTGGTGAAAAAGGGGAAGGTCATCTCCCTCGCGCTCAACTTCGACAACAACGGCCCCCAGGGCGCGAAGAGCAAGTACCCCTCGATGGGCCGGATCAACCCGGTGCACACGATGCTTCGCACGGGCACCGACGCGTATTCCGGCGTGCTCGACCACCGCGGCATCCGCGCCGCGGACGACATGGTCGTGATGCCCTTGCAGTGCGGCACGCAATGGGACGGCCTGGGCCATGTGTTCTACGAGAACTCCATGTGGAACGGCTACGACTGCCGCGAGGTCACCTCCAACGGGGCGCAGAAATGCGGCATCGAGAAGACCAAGGCGAGAATGGTCGGCCGCGGCGTGTTCCTCGACGTGCCGCGTGCCCTGGGCAAAGAGGTCCTCGAGGACGGCTACGCGATCACCTCGGCCGACCTCGACCGCACCGCCCGAGCGCAGAAAGTGGAGCTGAAGCGTGGCGACTTCGTGGTGGTGCGCACCGGACAGATGGAGGCCAAGCTCAAGGCCGGGAGCTGGGACGGCTATCCGGGCGGAGACGCGCCGGGCTTCTCGTTCGAGACCCTCGAGTGGATCCAGCGCACCGAGCTCGCGGCGCTCGCTTCCGACACCTGGGGCTGCGAGGTGCGGCCGAACGAGACCGAGCCCGGAATCAACCAGCCCTGGCACTGGATCACGATCCCGATGATGGGCATGACCATGGGCGAGATCTTCTACGTGAAGGAGCTCGCCGAAGATTGTGCCGCCGACAAGGTGTACGAGTTCCTGTTCGTCGCGCCGGCGATCCCGATCACGGGCGCGGTGGGATCGCCCACCAATCCGCTCGCCATCAAGTAGGGGGCCACGATGGCAAAGATCACCGGGGCCCAGTGCCTCGCCGATATGCTCGCCGGGTACGGCGTCACGCACGTCTTTATGGTCCCCGCGGTGCTGCGCAGGACCTTCGCCGAGATGGAGCGCCGCACGAAGATCAAGCGCATCCACACCCACGGCGAAAAGTCCGCCGCCTACATGGCCGACGGCTACGCGCGCGCCTCGGGCAGGCCGGGCATCTGCATGGCGCAGGTGATCGGCGCGCTCAATCTCGCCGCGGGCCTGCGCGACGCGCACCTCGCGCACTCGCCGGTCATCGCGTTTACAGGGGGCCGCGATCCGAAAACGAAATTCCGCAAGGTCTACCAGGAAGTCGATGACGTACCGGCTTTCGAGTCGGTGACCAAGTTCAACGCGACGGTCGACGATGTCGCGCGCTTTCCCGACATGGTGCGCCAGGCGTTTCGCGTGGCGGTCTCGGGGGCGCCCGGGCCGGTGCATCTTCAGTTTCGCGGCAACGAAGGGCAGGTCGACGCCGAGGAAGCCGAGATGGAGCCGTTGGTCGAAGAACAATTCGCGCGCGTGCCGCCGTTTCGCCCCGAGCCGGAGGACGGAAGCGTGCGGGTGGCGCTCAGGGTCCTCCAGGACGCCGAGCGGCCCGTCATCGTCGCGGGGGGCGGGGTGCGCGCATCGGGCGCGGGGAGGGACCTCGTCGCCTTGGCAGAAAAACTTTCGATCCCCGTCGCGACCTCGTTGAACGGCAAGGATTCCATTCCCGGGGTGGATCCGCTTTCGGTCGGCGTCGTGGGTACCTATTCGCGCGAGAGCGCGAACAGGGTGGTGGGGCAGGCTGACCTGGTGTGTTTCATCGGCACCGAGACCGGGGGAATGACGACGCATTTCTGGGCGGTCCCGAAGATCGGGGTCCGCGCCATCCAGATCGACGTCGATCCGGAGGCGCTGGGGCGCAACTATCCCCTCGAGGCGTCGGTGCTCGGCGACGCGAGGGTCGTGCTCCAGCGCATGCTCGCGCACGCCGACGGCAGGACCGCGGCGAAGAGAAAGCCCTGGGTCGAGCAGGCGCGCTCGATCTGCCAGGAGTGGTATGCGAAATACGGCGCGCAGCTCGTCTCCGACGCCGTTCCGATCCGGCCGGAGCGCATGTGCGGCGAGCTGACGAAGAACGTGCCGGAGGACGCGATCGTCGTGGTCGACACCGGGCACGCGGGCATGTGGATGGGAGGGATGTACGATCTGCGCGCGCCTACGCAGAGCTACATCAGGAGCGCGGGGCACCTCGGCTGGGCGTTCCCGGCGGGACTCGGAGCGAAATGCGGAGCTCCGGAGCGGCCCGTCGTCGTGTTTACCGGCGACGCCGGTCTGTGGTACCACATCGGCGAAATCGAAACGGCTGTCCGATGGAAGATCAACTCGGTCACCGTCGTGAACAACAACGCGAGCGGCAACCAGTCCAAGCGCGGCTTCGACCGCGTCTACGGCGGACAACAGACGGAGCAGGCGAGAGAACTCTGGACCTATCGCCCGGTGAATTTCGCCAGGATCGCCGAGGACATCGGCGCGCTCGGCATCCGCGTGGAGAGACCGGGCGAGCTCGCTCCGGCGATCTCGCGCGCGCTCAAGGCCGAACGTCCGGCCATCGTGGACGTCGTGACCGACATCGAAGCCCTGGCTCCCGTTGCGGTCACCTAGATGCTAAAATTCGCGCGTTCACGCGGCATTCAGCACGAATTTCCGGGAGCGAAGGGGCGTTAGCTCAGCTGGTAGAGCAGCGGACTCTTAATCCGTTGGTCGTAGGTTCGATCCCTACACGCCCTACCACATATTCAAAGGCTACAGGCGCGCGCGGTACCATCGATTTTCCTATCCTTTCTTGAAGACGCTCTCCGGCATCTTGAACTGCCCGCCGGCGGCAGTCAGTCTCTCCGCGAAAATCTGCCGGACCCTCGGGTCTTCATCCGGATAGTCGATTTCCGTGCGACCGGGGTCCGACACCAGCGTGGTGGTGAACGGGTACAGGTCGTTGTTCCATCCGCCGAGCTTCACGAAGCGCGCCGGCGTCTTGCCGCTGTTGAAATGCTGGTGGAACCACTGGAGCGGCGGCACCACGAGGGTTCCTTCCTTCCAGTCGAACTGCTTCACCTGCTGCTGCTTGCCGTCCTTGAAGGGCGTCGTGCCGATCTCGTGCGGCCACATCATGCTGAATCCGCTGCCGTCGAGAAGGATGATCGTCGAGCCCGGCCCGTGGCGGTGGCAGCGCTCGTAAGTGCCCGTCGGGAACTGCTCCACGTGCAGCGCCATGGTGTTGCGCGCCATGGCGTAGTGGGTGTCGTAATCCTCGACGCCCTGGCCCGCCGGGTGCAATTCCGACTTCCACACGTTGGGAGCGTAGTTGACGATGGTGTAGGAGTGGTGGCCCTGGACGTAGACGGGTCTTCTCTGGCGCGGGACCGTGGGATAGAAAGCTGCCGGCTTCGCGCTGAAGTAGTCCTTGCGGCCGTCGAAACGCTCCGTGAACACGTAGTCGTTGTCGAATATGAAATCGGGATGCCGGAACATGTCGATCAGCAGCGGCGCGTTGGTGATGGCCACCATGCGCACGGGATCCTTGCCGGTATTGATGTGCCGGTGCCAGGTATTGAGAGGCGACGGAAACACCGCGCCTTTTTCCCACTCCAGGGTGATCATGTCGCTCGGGTCGCGCTGCCAGACCTGGGTCCGTCCCTTTCCGGAGAGGACCAGGATCTGCTCTTCGAAAATGTGGCGCTCCGCGGTCGTCTGGCCTCCCGGCGGAATCTCGCACACCCACGCATCGACCGTCCCTGCGGTGCCTTCCAGGAAAATGTAGGCGCCCAGTGCGCCTACCCGCTTCCAGGGTTTCAACTCGAGCTTGTTGACGTCGATGAAACCGCCCTCGTAGACTGGAATGCCTTCTTTCTTGAGGAATTGCCGGTAGGGGCTGAGGCCGTTGAAGACGAGCGGGTCGTCGTAAGAATCGGTCCTGGACCTGGAGGCCGTGGGCGCTTGAGCCGCAGCCCCCGTGGGGGCAACCGCTCCGGCGGCGACTCCGGCCAGGCACATGCGCAGGAATTGAGACCGGGTGAACCCTATTTTCTCGATGCTGTTTCCGGTGGGCTCGCCGTGCGCATGATCCCGCGCGGGAGCCGCGTGTCCGGCGTCGTGGGAACGATCGTGGGGCTCGTCATGCGTGTGCCCATGACCGTCGTGTTCGCGGTGATGACTGGAATTGGCCATAGGGTCCTCCTGGAGAGCTCCCTGTAACTATACCTCGCCGCGTACCGGCATAGAATAAGCGTCCTCACTCAGCTGGGGCAAACGGGATGAGTACGGCAAGATCGCTTCGGGATAAATGGGCCAGAGGCGAGACCGCCTTCGGCGTGTGGGCGGCATTGCCCGACGCGTTCGCCGCCGAATTGATGTGCGTCCTCGGCGTCGATTACATCTGCGTCGATCAGCAGCACGGCCTGGTGGACTACGGTGAAATGGTCGAAATGCTGCGCGCCATCGAAGGCCGGCGTACCGCCGTTCCATTCACGCGCGTGCCGGTGAACCAGGCCTGGGTCATCGGCAAGGCGCTCGACGCCGGGATGCAGGGCGTCGTCGTGCCGATGGTGAGCAATCGCGCGGAAGCCGCCGCCGCGGTGGCGGCCTGCCGCTACTCCCCGCGCGGCAACCGCTCCTTCGGCCCGGTCCGGGCCTCCATGGTCATGAACAGCCGCGATGTTGCCGTCATGGGGGACGGCGTCCTGTGCTTCGTCATGGTCGAGACCCGCGAGGGGGTCGAGAAGATCGACGAGATTGCCAGCACGCCCGGGCTGGACGGGATCTACGTCGGTCCGGCCGATCTCGCTCTTGGATTGGGATTGCAGCCCGATCTCGACAAGGAAGAGCCGGAACACGTGGCGGCGGTCGAGCGCATACTCGCCGCGTGCAAGAAATACGGCATCGTGCCGGGAATTCAGTGCGGCAACGGCAAGGCGGCCCGCAGGCAGGCGGACCGCGGCTTCCGTTTCGTCACTTTCACGAAGGATTCGTCGCTGCTTCCCGCCGCGGTGGCCAGGGAGGTTGCCGCGCTCGCCGCCGGACCCGCGGTCCAGGCTGTCTCGCAGAAAGGCTACACGTGACGGCCAACGCCAATCAACAACAATACCGCGACGAAGTCGGCGAGCTGATCGCCGACTATGTGGTGAATGTCTCCGACAAGCTCGACGCGCGCGCCGAGCGTGCCGCCAAAGCCGTCCTCATCGACTCGATCGCCGTCGCAATAGTGGCGCTCAAGCACCCTGCCGCGCAGAATGCGCGCAAACACGCCTACCGCTTCCCGGCGAACGGCAAAGGCTGCGTGATCTGGGGCACGCAGAAGCGCGCGGCGCCCGAGCTGGCCGCGTTGACGAACGGCGTGCTCCTGAGATGCCACGACTACAACGATTTTTTCGTGGGTCGCCGCAACAGCGGTCACTCGAGCGACATCCTTTCCGGCGTCATTGCCGCCGCCGAATGGACCAACGCCCCCGGGGCAAAGCTGCTCTCGGCGGTCGCCATGGGCTATGAAATGGTGGGAGCGGCATTCGATGCGTTCTCGACCGCGCCGGGCGGTTGGGACTATACGAACCTGTCGGCCCTCGGCGCGACCGCCGCGATAGCGCGACTGCTGAATTTGAACGCCGACCAGACCCGCGAAGCCATGGGCATGACCGCGATCCCGCATTTCGCGAGCGATGAGATCGAATCGGGCGAGCTCAACCGGCGCGGCGACCTTTCCATGTGGAAGCGTTTCAACGGCGCCGACGCCGTCAGGAACTCGCTCCAGGCCTGTCTCCTCGCCCAGGTCGGCGTCGAAGCGGCGGTGAGGCCGTTCGTCGGGAAGTGCGGCTTCATCCAAAAAATGAACATGAAGGACGACGCGGTCCCGGTGCTGCGCGAGCGGCTGAACCCGCGCCTCCCGCTCAAGAGGGTGAACGAGGCCTTCATGAAGCGCTGGCCGGTCGGCTCCGTGGCGCAGAGCGCCATACAGGCCGCCATTGAAGCCCGGTCCCGGATCAAGGATCTTTCCAGGATCAAACAGATACGCGTGTTCGCCGAGGAAGGCGCCTACGATCACCTGGTCAAGATACGCCAGGACCCGTGGAATCCCATCTCGCGCGAGACCGCCGACCATTCCTTGCCCTATATCGTCGCGTCCGCGGTCCTGGACGGCACCATCGGGGTGGCGAGCTTCACCCCGAAGGTGGTTCTCGACCCGAAGCGGCAGGCGTTCATCAAGAAAGTCACTTGCGCGCCCGCGCCCGAGCTCGGTTCGCACGCCATGGGCAAGCACAAGCGCGTGGAGATGGGATACTTGTCGCGCGTGGAGATCGAGCTCGACGACGGCGCGGTCGTGCACGGCGATGCGCGGCCGTTCCCCGGGCACCACAAGAATCCCTTTACCGACGCGGACCTCAATGAGAAGCTGCGCGAAAACGTCGAGCCGGTCGCCGGCGCGCAGCGCGCAGCGAGGCTCACGAAGCTCCTGTGGTCCCTGGACAAAGTGAAGAGCACGCGCGAGCTGACCCGGCTTCTCGCATTCGGCGGCCGGATCGATATCGACAGCGCCCGGGTGCGCGAGCGTTGAGCAAGGAAGGCCCATGCTGACCGAAGAGATGAATATTTTCCTAACCCGCACCGGCCCCGGCGCGCCGATGGGCGAGCTGTTCCGGCGCTACTGGATACCCGCGCTGCTCGACTGGGAGCTGCCGGAGCGCGACTGTCCCCCCGTTCGCGTGAAACTCCTGGGAGAGAAGCTGGTCGCCTTCCGCGATACGGAGGGACGACTCGGCCTGATCGAGGAATTCTGCGCCCACCGCGGCGTGTCGCTGTGGTTCGGCCGCAACGAGGAGTGCGGGCTGCGCTGCCCGTACCACGGGTGGAAGTACGATGTGAACGGCCAATGCGTCGACCTGCCCTCCGAGCCTGAAGAGAGCGGCATGCGCCAGGGCATCAAGCTCAAGTCCTACCCGTGCGTGGAGCTGGGCGGAGTCGTCTGGGCCTACATGGGGCCGCCTGAGAAAAAGCCGCCGTTGCCGAACTTCGAGTGGGTGCATCTGCCCGCGTCGCATCGCGTCACGACGAAACGGTGGCAGGAGAGCAACTACCTCCAGGCGATCGAGGGCGGCATCGATTCGAGCCATGTCTCGTGGCTGCACCGCGGGGACCTGGCCAGCGACCCTTTCCACCGCAACACCACCGGCGCGAAGTTCGCGAAATCCACGAAGACCACGTTCCACGTCCTCGACTCCGCCGGCGGCCTGCTCATCGGTGCGCGGCGCGACGCGGATCCCGGCAACTATTACTGGCGGATCACGCAGTGGATCATGCCGTGGTACACCCTCATTCCTCCCTACCGCGGGAACGCGATCAACGGCCATGCCTGGGTGCCGATGGACGACGAGAATTGCATGGCGTGGTCGATGACGTTTCATCCCACCCACCCCATACCCGAGGAGCATGTCGAGCTCATCAAGGACGGCAACGGCGTGCACGCGGAGCTGATTCCCGGGACGTTCCGTCCTGTGGCCAACCGCGGCAACGATTACCTGATCGACCGCGCCAAACAGAAGAACGGCCGTCACTACAACGGCGTCAAGGGCCTCGCCATGCAGGACGCGTCGGTGCAGGAAAGCATGGGCACCATCGCCGACCGGACCAAGGAGAATCTCCGGTCCACCGACCGCGCCATCATCCTCGCGCGCCAGCGGCTGGTGAAAGCCGCGAAGGAAGTCCAGAAGGAAGGCAAGGTGCCGGGGCTGAGCCCGGAGAGCCAGCTCGTGCGCTCGGCCTCCTTCGTCATCCCGGTGGAAGCCAATTTCGAGGAGCATGCCCTGGATGCGGTGAAGTACCGCGAAGGCGTGCAGCCGGTCGCCGTATGAAACCCGCCAAGCTGATCGCCCGAATGGCCTTGCTGTGCGCCGCGGCGTCGTCCGCCTGGGCGCAGGACTATCCGTCGCGCGCCATCCTGTTCGTGGTGCCCTTCACGCCGGGCACGACGGCGGATTCGCTGGCGCGGCTGGTGCAACCGCACCTGTCGCAGCGCTGGGGCGTGCCCGTCGTCGTGGAAAACAGGCCCGGCGCGTCCGGCATCATCGGCATCGACTCCGTGGCAAAAGCCAGTCCCGACGGCTACACTTACCTGTTCGCCTCCACCGCCTTCGGCACGCTCGCCGCGATGAACCCGAAGCTGCCCTACGATCCCGACAAGAGCTTCGCCCCGGTGATGCTGCTGGGAACGAGCCCCTTGAGCTTGGTGGTCTCCGACCGCTTTCCTGGGAAGACGGTGAAGGAGATGATCGCCCTGGCCAAAGCGCGACCCGGCGAGATCAACTACGCGTCGGCGGGCACGGGCAGCGTGTTTCATCTGACCATGGAGCTGCTCCAGCACGAGGCCGGCACCAGGATGGTTCACGTCCCGTACAAGGGTACAACCGGCGTCACCAACGATCTCATGGCGGGGCATGTGCAGGTCAGCATGATGGTGTTTCAGACGGCCGTGCCGCTCGTGCAGAGCGGGAGGGTACGCATGCTTGCCGTGATGGGCCCGCAGCGAGCGCAGGCATTGCCCGATGTACCCACCATGGTCGAATCGGGTTTTCCGAACATGGTTGTCGAAGCCTGGACCGGCGTGATGGTTCCCGCGAAGACGCCGCCGGCCGTGATCGGCAAGTTCAACGCCGAGGTCAACAAGGCGCTGGCGCTCCAGGACGTGAAGGCGGCGGCGGCCAAGATCGACGTAACGCTCGCCGGCGGCACACCCGAGACCCTCGATGCTCTGGTCAAGAAGGAAATCAAGCAATGGGCCCAGGTGGTGCAGCGGGCGAATATCAAGCCGGAGTGACTCTCAATCCGTTGGTCGCGGGTTCGATCCCTATACGCCCTGCCGATAAATTCAGAGGTTGAGTCAGTTGCGGGTCCTTCATCGGCTGATCGAGGGTTTTTGCCGCCTGATCACCGGCCTAGACGCAGACGCGGAGCGGATGGACGCGCATTTCCGGCGGATCGTCGGAAGAGCAAGCGGAGAGTAGCCTTCATGGAACCGCCGCGGCACCCCCGGAGCGCCGCGCGGGAAGGCTGCGCCTCGACACCAGACCGGAGATCCACTTCACCGATAGCCTTGCCCGCTCGGCCACCATGGGCAGGGGCAGCTGGCGGTAATCGTCGTTGAAGACCTCGAAGCTGTAGTCCCCCCGATAGCCCATCTCGTCCAAGGTGCGGACCATCTCCGCAACGCGTGTGCTGTGCACGCCTTCGCCGGGAAAGACCCGGTAGTGCCGCGCGGTCTCGATGCGATCGTCGGGGGAACGGATTTCCTCCCACATGAAGTCGGACAGCTGCACCAAGAACACCTTGGCGGGATCGATCTCCTGCAGCGCGGCCAGGCGCGTCTTGTTGGCGAAGATGTGGAACGAATCCAGCGCGAGGCCCAGGTTGGCGCGGTCAGCCCTTTGCACGAGCTCGGCGGCCTGCGGAAACTCGTTCACGTGCCGGCCCCACGAGAGCGCTTCATAGGCGATGCGGATATCCAAGGGCACGGCTAGCATCGCGAGTTTTTGCAGGTCTTTTATCAGCGATTCCGGATCGCCGACCGCGTGCGCCGAAGTCGACGAGCACGCGAGCAGCACTTCCGACCCCAGCGCGCGGCACATCCGCAGCATCGCCTTCGCCACGTCGACCTTGTAGGCGTGCAGGTGGCCCGACAGGCCTTCGAAATCGCGCAGGACCTGGAACCCGGTGACGCGCAAGCCGCTCGAGCGCACCGCCGCGACCGCAGCGTCCTCGCCTCCGGGATGCCCGACCAGATCGGCCGCGGAAAGCATGACCTGGGTGAAGCCCGCGTCCTGGATCGCGCGCAGCTTCGCTTCCAGCGGCCCGGCGAGCGTGATCGTGTCCATGCCGAAGTTGTCGAGGTTCATGGCTTCAGGTGGCTCACGACCAGCTCGAAATTGACTCCTCCCAGATAGGCCTGCGTCAGCGCGCCTTTCTGGCTGGGTTGCACCGTCCCCCGGTCGACGAATGCGATGCCGCGTTCCTGCAGAGCCCGCGTAGCCGCCGGTATGTCGCGTGCGCCGAGGCCG
This sequence comes from Betaproteobacteria bacterium, assembly GCA_005881575.1. GTDB lineage: Bacteria > Pseudomonadota > Gammaproteobacteria > Burkholderiales > SG8-39 > VBDM01. The sequence continues at coordinate 101,110 of VBCA01000011.1, read as the reverse complement.
AGACGCACCAAGCCTTCGTCCCAGTGGATCTCCTCCGACCCGGGCGGCGGCTCGATCAGCTGAAGATAGAACGTGCGGCACGGACTTTCGAGCAGCGTGCCTCTGGGCAGAATGCCGAAATACTGGCCTTGCGGCAGCACCGAAAATCCGAACAGGCTTTGATAGAAATCCAGCCAGTCGGCGGTGCGGTCGACGAGGATGGCCTGCACCACGCCGAAGTAGTGCAGGCCGGCGATCGCGGGCGGCCCGGGATCGGCGCCTGCCAGCGGCACGAAATCGACGTCGTAAATGGAGAAATCGCCGTGACGGTCGACGAAGTAGACGAGGCTGTCGCCCACGCCGTGGATTCCCGGGATGTTCAGCTCCATGGCGGACGCCCGCGTCGGCATGTCCCAGGCGCCGAGCTCGAGCGCGCGCCGATGCGCGTAGGCGGCATCGCGCACCCGCAGCGCGATTGCCGCGAGCGCCGGCGTGCTCCCCGGGGAGGAAAGTCCCGGCAGCGCGTCCGGGTGCGCATTGACGATCAGGTTCATCGAACCCTGGCGGTACAGCAGCACTTCGCGCGAACGGTGCCTCGCCACGGCGGAGAACCCCATTTTCTGGAGCAAGCTGCCGAACTCCTGCGGCTTCGAAGTCGCGTATTCGATGAACTCGATTCCGCCGAGCCCGAGCGGGTTGCTCGGCTCAGGGGTGGGCTCGCGGATGCTCAAGGGGTTCTCCTCGGACGCAATATTAGGCCCTGGCGGACGCCGGCGCTTGATCGCGGCGCTTGCCTGCCTCCGGCTTAGCGAGTAGCATCGCCGTTCTCTGGTGGCAAAAGCGCCGCCGGCATTCGCAACGCCGGAATTTCAAAAAAAGGTTCGCGTGGGTACAGGTTGGCAATTGCTCGAAGGCGTCGCAGCGCTGTTGCTCTCGATCGCCGTCACGTACTGGCTCTTCGTTTCCCCCTCCCGCGGCAAGCGCGAGCGGCGGCGCGTCGCGCGCGAGCTGCAGGATCCCCGCCGCCCGTAGTTCTCTGTCTTCCCGAAGTCGGGAGGCGCGTTAACTCCTCGTGGTCAGAGCATGCGGCGTGCACGCGTGCGGTACTACATATTTCCATGTTTTATCAAGTGGATGCAGAATTATATTAGAGTAATTTATAGATCGTTCGTATACTGAACGCAGAGCACCTGAGCGTGGTCCCACCGAATAGCTCCTCGAAAAAAGATTCTCCGCGTTCGAGGGAAAAGGCCCTAGTAATTGAAAACTAAGTCTTTTCACCGCCGTCACGAGGCGGTAGACTTACGCGCAGTCAGGCGCTGCGAAATGAGAAACCGCGAGCTTGGCGCTGGAGGGAACCTGATTGAAGCCGACTGATATCGGTGCACCCGAATACTTCCACAAAGTCGTCGATTGCCAGTGGGCCTGCCCGGCCCATACCCCAGTCCCCGAATACATCCGCTTGATCGCCGCAGGGCGTTACGACGATGCCTACATGGTCAATTGGTATTCGAACGTTTTTCCCGGAATACTCGGGCGCACCTGCGACCGTCCCTGCGAGCCCGCCTGCAGGCGAGGCCGCGTCGAGGAAAATAACGGCGAGAAACCGGAACCCGTCGCGATCTGCCGCCTGAAGCGCGTCGCCGCCGACAACAAGGGCGACGTCAAGGCGAGGATGCCGAAGGCCGCCGCGAAGAAGAACGGCAAGAAGATCGCCTGCATCGGCGCCGGGCCTGCGTCGCTCACCGTCGCGCGCGATCTCGCGCCGCTCGGCTACCACGTCACCGTTTTCGACCAGGATCCGCGCGCGGGCGGCATGATCTGGTCGCAGATCCCGCGCTTCCGCCTGCCGATGGAGGTAATCGACGAGGAAGTGGGCTACATCCTCGATCTCGGCGTCGAATTCAAGGGCGGTGTGAAAATCGACAGCATGAAGAAGCTGATCGAGCAGAGCTATGACGCGATCTTCGTCGGCTCGGGCGCGCCGCGCGGGCGCGATCTCGACATTCCCGGGCGCAGGGAAGCCGCGAAGAACATCCACATCGGCATCGACTGGCTGTCCTCCGTGTCCTTCGGCCACACCGACAAGATCGGCAAGCGCGTGATCGTGCTGGGCGGCGGCAACACCGCCATGGACTGCTGCCGGTCCTCGAAGCGCCTCGGCGGCGAAGACGTCAAGGTGATCGTGCGCTCGGGCTTCGAGGAGATGAAGGCGTCGCCCTGGGAGAAAGAGGACGCGCAGCACGAGGGCATTCCCATCCTGAATTACCTGGTGCCCAAGACTTTCGAGCACGACAACGGCAAGCTCACCGGCATGACATTCGAGAAGGTGAAAGCGGTGCGTGACGAGAAAGGGAGACGCAGCCTCGTTCCCACGGGTGAGCCGGACCAGCGCTTCGAATGCGACGACGTCCTGGTCGCGGTCGGGCAGGAGAACGCCTTTCCCTGGATCGAGCGCGACGCCGGGATTCAGTTCGACGCGCACGGCATGCCGGTCGTGGACACGGTCACCATGCAGTCCACGCAGCCGAAGGTGTTCTTCGGCGGCGACTCGGCGTTCGGGCCCAAGAACATCATCTGGGCGGTGGCCCACGGCCACGACGCCGCGATCTCGATCGACAAGCTCCTGAACGGGGAGGACTTGAAGGAACGTCCGTCGCCGATCGTGAACCTCTCGAGCCAGAAGATGGGCATCCACGAGTGGAGCTACGACAACGCGATCTCGCCCGACGAGCGTTACAAGGTTCCCTGGAAAGACCAGAAAATCACGCTGAAGAACATCAAGGTCGAGGTCGAGCTCGGCTTCGACCCGATGACGGGCTTCAAGGAAGCGCAGAGGTGCCTGAACTGCGACGTGCAGACGGTGTTCGCCGACAAGCTGTGCATCGAGTGCGACGCCTGCGTCGACATCTGCCCGATGGACTGCATCACCTTCACCGCGAACGGCGAGGAGGCGGACCTGCGCACGCGGCTCACCGCGCCGGCGAGGAATCCCACCCAGGACCTGTACGTCTCGGGGCCGCTGAAGACGGGCAAGATCATGGCGAAGGACGAGGACGTGTGCCTGCACTGCGGACTGTGCGCCGAGCGCTGCCCGACCGGCGCCTGGGACATGCAGAAGTTCCTGCTCGATCTGACGCACGCGGGGCACGGCTGCCGCACGCCCCAGAAGAAAGCCGCGTGAGAGAAAGCGTGATATGCGAGCTGACGTGACCACCCTCTTCCCCTCCTTACTTAAGGAGGGGCGCCGGCCAACGGCCGGCGGGGTGGTTGCGGGCTTGGGCGCAGAAATCACCACCCCGGCGCTTCGCGCCACCCCTCCTCAAAAGAGGAGGGGACGGATAGATCTCCCATGACCAAGCGCATCGAATCGGTCAACGCCTTCGTCGTCAAGTTCGCGAACGTGAACGGCTCGGGCTCGGCCTCGGCGAACGAGCTCTTCGCCAAAGCTATCCTGCGGATGGGCATTCCGGTCAGCCCGCGCAACATATTCCCCTCGAACATCCAGGGCCTGCCCACCTGGTACGAGGTGCGCGTCTCGGAGTCGGGCTGGCTCGGTCGCCGCGGCGGCGTCGATCTCATGGTGGCGATGAACCCGCAGACCTGGGACGCCGACGTGAAGGAGATCGACCCGGGCGGCTATCTTTTCTACGACAACACCAAGGCGCTGCCGAAGTCCAAGTTCCGCGACGACATCAACGTCGTCGGGCTGCCGCTGACCGAGATCTGCAACCAGGCCTACACCGACGCGCGCCAGCGCCAGCTCTTCAAGAACATCATCTACGTCGGGGCGCTCTCGGCGCTGCTCGGCATCGACCCGCTGGTGATCGCCGAGCTGATCGGCGAGCAGTACAAGGGCAAGGAAGCGCTCTTGAAGCCCAACTTGAACGCGCTGCAGCTCGGGCGCACCTATGCGCTCGAGCACCTGAAATGCCCCCTGGGCATCCGCGTGCGGCCCTTGAAAGGCGAGGCCAATGTCGTGGGCGACAAGATCTTCATCGAGGGCAACGCCGCCGCGGCGCTCGGCTGCGTCTACGGCGGGGCGACGGTGTGCGCCTGGTACCCGATCACGCCGTCCTCGTCGCTCGCCGAAGCCTTTCAGAAGTACTGCGCGAAGCTGAGAGTGGACAAGGAAACCGGGAAGAACAAGTTCGCCATCGTGCAGGGCGAGGACGAGCTCGCTTCGGTGGGCATCGCCATCGGGGCGGGGTGGAACGGCGCGCGCGCCTTTACCGCGACCTCCGGCCCCGGCATCTCGCTCATGCAGGAATTCATCGGCCTCGCGTATTTCGCCGAGATTCCGGTGACGATCATCGACGTGCAGCGCGGCGGGCCTTCGACCGGGATGCCGACGCGCACGCAGCAGTCCGACATCCTCGCCTGCGCCTACGCGAGCCACGGCGACACCAAGCACGTGCTCCTTTTCCCCGAGGACCCGTACGAGTGCTTCGAGATGGCCGCGCAGGCGCTCGATCTCGCCGAGCGGCTGCAGACGCCGGTTTTCCTGATGAGCGATCTCGACATCGGCATGAACCAGCGCCTGTGCGCGCCGCTTAAGTGGGACGACAGCCGCCAGTACGACCGCGGCAAGGTGATGACGGCCGAGATGCTCGACTCGGGAAAAGAATTCGGAAGGTATCTCGACGTGGACGGCGACGGGATTCCGTTCCGCACCTATCCGGGCACGCACCCCTCGAAGGGCGGCTACTTCACCCGCGGGACTTCCAAGAACGCCTACGCGATCTATTCGGAGCAGGGCCCGGATTACAAGGCCAACATGCAGCGCCTGCTGAAGAAGTTCGAGACGGCGAAGACGCTGGTGCCCAAGCCCATCCTCAGCGCATCCAAGGAGCCGGCGCGCTTCGGCGCGATCTACTACGGCTCGACCGGTCCCGCGATGGCGGAGGCGCTCGACGCGCTTTCGCGGCAGGGGATCTACGTGAACGCCCTGCGCCTGCGCTCGTTCCCGTTCCAGGACGAGATCTTCGATTTCGTGCAGTCGCACTCGAAGGTTTTCGTGATCGAGCAGAACCGCGACGCGCAGCTGAAGACGCTGCTCGTGAACGACGCGGGGATCAATCCGGCGAGCCTGATCTCGGTCCTGCACTACGACGGCACGCCGATCACCGCGCGCTACATCACCGGCGAGATCGCCGAGATCGTCGCGGCGCTGAATGTGCGGCCGCTCGTGAAGAAAGACAAGGCGGCATGATGGGGCTGGGGATGCAGATCGAGTACGACGACGACGACGAAGACGAGGATGACGACAAAAAGAAGGTCGATGACGGGGATGAGGATGACGAGGAAGATGACGACGATGATGATGAAGACACACTCCAGGTTCGCCCCCGTGCTGTCATCCTGAGCGCAGCGAAGGATCTGCTTTAATGACCTACCTCGCCAAACCCAAGCTCCATCACCCGACCCTGCCGAAAAACAAGGCCGGGTTTACCCGCCGCGACTACGAAGGCAAAGTCTCGACGCTCTGCGCAGGCTGCGGCCACGACTCGATCTCTGCGGCGCTGATCCAGGCCTTCTGGGAGCTCGATATCCTCCCGCACCGAGTCGCGAAGCTCTCGGGAATCGGCTGCAGCTCCAAGACCCCGGATTATTTCCTCGGCAACTCGCACGGCTTCAACACCGTCCACGGAAGAATGCCCAGCGTCCTCACCGGCGCCAACCTCGCCAACCGCGAGCTGATCTACCTCGGCGTCTCGGGAGACGGCGACTCGGCCTCGATCGGCCTGGGGCAGTTCGCGCACGTCATGCGCCGCGGCGTGAACATGACGTACATCCTCGAGAACAACGGCGTGTACGGCCTCACCAAGGGCCAGTTCTCCGCCACCGCCGACGCCGGCTCGAAGTCCAAGCGCGGCGTGGTGAATGCCGACGCGCCGGTGGACACGGTGTCCCTCGCCCTCATCATGGGCGCGACCTTCGTCGCGCGCAGCTTCTCCGGCGACAAGGCGCAGCTGATCCCTCTGGTGAAAGCGGCGATCGCCCACGAAGGCGCGGCCTTCATCGACGTGATCTCGCCTTGCGTGGCGTTCAACAACCACCCCGGCTCGACCAAGAGCTACGACTACGTGCGCGACCACAACGAAGCCGTCAACCGCCTCGACTTCTGGCCCTCGCGCGAATCCATCAACGTCGAATACAACGAAGGCGACGCCATCGAAGTCCCGCAGCACGACGGCTCCATCATCCGCCTGCGCAAAACCCACCCCGACTACGACCCGACCGACCGCGTACAGGCGCTCGAATACGTCGCCCACCATGCGGCGAAAGGCGAAGTCGTCACCGGCCTGCTCTACCTCGACACCAACTCCGAAGACCTCCACGCCCACCCCAACACCATGGAGACCCCGTTCAACAAGCTCGGCGAGAAAGAGCTGTGTCCGGGGGCGGGGATGCTGGAGAAGGTGAACGCGTCTCTACGCTAAGGTCGGGACACTTCAGCTAATCGCGGAGATCGAATCCACGCCTCGTTGAAAGGGCACTCATGGCGCAAATACAAATGGAACCCATCGTGGAGCACCTCCGCGCGGAAATGCGTAGCGCACTAGGCGCCGCTGTGCGAGAAGTGATTGCGGGCGCAAAGTTCGACGAATCCGCGCTCTTTCGTGCATTCCGTCTTGCTGTGGGCCGCAGATGCAAGGTTTGGGAGCGCGTACCGGACAAATATATACATGCTGACTAGGAGTGCGCGGCGGCAGCACAGTGTTTCGGGACGCCGAAGGCCCTGAATCGCGAAAGTTCGCGATATCAGCTGACCCGTTCTGCGTGGAAAGAGCCTTTGTTGCTGAAACAGGAATTCCCCGACTGCGGCCCGCTGAGTTAGCGCACGAGTGTCCGCACCACCCACGGCAGCGTCACCGTCTCAAAAATCCTCTGATCCGAAATCGAGACGTTCCTCCCCATGTGCCCGCCCTGCGGGTTGATCCACACTTCCTTCGGCGAGCCTGACCTCATCAACAAAAATAAATCTTCGACGGGCACTTGGGTGTCGCGCATTCCGTTGATAACGAGCATGGGCGCGGAGGGTTTGTCGAGCCAGCCGGCGGTCTTGAGGGACATTTTCGGGCCGTAGGCGAGGAATTCGTCGAGGGTCTTGGCGCCGTAGATGGCGGCGCGGGCTTCGAAGAGTTCGAAGAGGTATTCGCGGGTGCCGATGGCCTTCTTTTGCCATTCGGGCTGGAAGTATTCGTGCACCGGTCCGCCTTGCACGACTGCGCCGCGGATGCGCTCGCGCTCGAGGTAGGCTAAGCGCGCGGCCCAGTGGCCGCCCCAGGATCCACCGTAGACGACGACGCGCTTGGCGTCGATGTCGTTGCGGGTGGCGATGGTGTCGAGCACGCGCGTGAATTCGCGCTCGGCGCCCGGCACGACTTGGCGGATGGTCGATTGCCCCGTTCCCGGCATGTCGAAGGAGAAGTAGCCGACGCCGTGCGCGAGGTAGGCGTCGCTGCGGAACGAGGCGTTTTCCTTGCGGCCGTCGAGGCCCCCGATGGTGAGGACGAGCGGGGCGGGGCGCACGCCTTTGGGCAATCGCAGGTAGCCGACGATCTCTTTTCCTTCGAAAGGAATGCGCACGATCTCGATCGGCGGGTCCTGGAGCTTCGCGTAGGCGGTGAAGGCTTCCAGCGCCTTGTCGTAGGCTTTGACTTTCCCGGGTGAATTCTCGAGGGGAAAGCGCGCGAAGAGGTAGTACTCGAAGGCGTACTTGTATTCCTTCGCTGCTATAGCGCCGGAAGCGCCTTTCGCTTTCGCCATGTGGCGGTCGCCGATCGCGCTCCAGGCGGAGGCCCATTCGTCGCGGTCGAGGGTCTTGAGATTTCCGAGCGCTTCGCGCACTTCCGCCGGCTCGAGCTCGGACACCGGATAGGCGTGGCGGCTGGCGCGCTCCTCGACGTCGGCCTTGAGCTCGGGCAAGGTGCGCGGTCCGCCGACTTGATCGAAGGCGGGGGCGGCGAGCGCGAGCAGCAGGGCGAGGGCGAGCGGCCCGCGAAATGTCCAGCGGTTCATGACAAATGTACAGCGGTTCATGACTTTTTCCCTATCGGCTCGCGGAGAATCATAAGCCAAAGGGAGCCACGGCGCCTGCGATCGCGCGTCTTGAGTATACTCGACAAATCCATGGATTTTGAGCCGAAGTCCCTTTCCAGCACCGGCGGGATCCCCGAGGGAAGCCGCAGGGAACCCGAGCCCGAGCTCGGCGACGCGGAAACGCGGGAGATCTCGCCCTTTATCTCGCGACGGTTCGTCATCGGCTCGCTCCTCGCGTTCGGCATCCTCGTGGCGAACGCCTTCGTGACGTATCGAACGATCGCCAATCTGATCGAGGCCTCGCGCATCGCCGAAAACACGCTCAAGGTCGTCGAAGCCCTCAAGGACGTTCAGGGCGACGTCGCCGATTCGCAGATCGAGCTGCGCGGCTACATCATCAGCGGCGAGCGGGAACGTCTCGAACGGGCCCGTGCGTTCCTGGAGCGCGGCGCGACGCGCGCCGAAACGCTGCGGGCCTTGTCGGGAGCGATTGCGGATCAGACGCAGCAGATCGAGTTGCTCGGCGCGCAGATCGGCGAGGAGCTCGCACGGTTCGACACCCTGATCGAAATACACCGCCGCAACGGCGTCGCCGCGACCCTGCGAAACATCCGCGCGACCGCGGGCCCGGCGGCGATTCACCGCGTCGAGCTTCTCACGGCCGAGCTTCTGGGCGCGGCGGATGCGCGGCTCGCGCGCCGCACCGAGCAATCCAGGCGCAGCTCGGACTTGAGCGTCATCACCGCCGCCGTCGCGACGCTGTTCAACCTCGGCCTGCTCGGCCTTGTGATCCTGCTCGCGCGGCGCGAAATCAAGGAGAGGCGGCAGGCGGAAGAGGTGGTCAGGTTCGGGGCGACGCACGACCCTCTGACGGGCCTGCCCAACCGGCTGCTGCTCGCCGAACGGGCCAATCGCGCTCTCACCTCGGCGAAGAGCGAGGGACGCAGCGTCGGCCTGCTGTTCATCGATCTCGACCGCTTCAAGAACATCAACGACGCCCTGGGCCACGAGGCGGGCGACCGGCTCCTGCAGAACGTGGCGGGCAGGGTGGCGCGCTGCGTGCGCAGGTCGGACACCATCGCGCGGCAGGGAGGCGACGAATTCGTGGTCCTGATCGAGGCGTTCCAGGACCGGGGCGACCTCGCCCAGGTGGCGGAAAAGATCCTCGTCGAGGTGGCGAAGCCGATGACGGTGTACGGCAAGGAATTCCAGATCACGGCGAGCATCGGCATCAGCGTCTCTCCGGTCGATGGCGAGGATTTGCGCGCCCTGCTGAAGAACGCGGATATCGCGATGTACCGCGCGAAGCAGCAGGGCAAGAACACCGCCCAGCACTATGCCAGCGGCATGAACCCCGGTTCCGTCGAGCGGCTCGAGCTCGAAGCCGCGCTGCGCCACGCGCTGGAACGCAACGAGCTCGACCTGTATTACCAGCCCAAGGTCGAAGCGCGCTCCGGGCGCGTGACGGGAATCGAGTGTCTGCTGCGCTGGCAGCACCCGAACGTCGGTCTCGTCCTGCCCGATCAGCTCGTCCCGCTCGCGGAGGAGACTGGCTTGATCGTTCCGATCGGTCAATGGGCGCTGCGCGCCGCTTGCCTGCAGGCGCAAAAGTGGGCGGGGCAGGGGTTGCCGATGTTCCGGATGGCGGTGAACCTGTCGGCGCGGCAATTCGTGAGCGCCACCTTGCTGGAGGACGTCGCGGGCACGATCAGGGAAACGGGGATGGATCCGCGCTGGATCGAGTTCGAGGTGACCGAGAGCGTGATGCTGCCGGATCCGCAGCAGGCGGTGAAGCTGCTGCGCAACCTCAAGGCGATGGGCGTGCGGCTCACGATCGACGACTTCGGCACCGGGTACTCCTCGCTCGCCTACCTGAAACGCCTGCCGATCGACTGCGTGAAGATCGACGCGTCGTTCATCCGCGGCATTCCCGTGGATGCGAGCGACGTCGCGATCACCGAGACGATCCTCGCCATGGCGCGCAGCCTGAGGCTCAAAGTCGTCGCCGAGGGCGTCGAGACGCTCGACCAGGCGCGCTTCCTCGAGCGCGGAGGCTGCGACGAAATGCAAGGCTACTACTTCAGCAAGCCGCTGCCGGCGGAAGAGCTGACGACCTACCTGAAGGAGCAGGGAGCGGCGCTCGAGGAGAGCCGGCGGGGCGAAGCGTCGGGTCGGCTCAGGGTCGTCTCGGGCGGGGACAGGCGGTTCCCCAAATGAATCGACCGTAGCGCGGCGGGACTTAAGTCAGTTTTTCTTGGGCGCAAGCCGCGTCAACTCGCCGCCGATCCGGCGCGCGAGCTCCGCGCCGTCGACCTGCCCCATCAGCTTGGTGAGCGTGTCCTCGAGCTTGCGAAGCTTCGCCCGCAGCTCGAGCGCGGTCGAGCAGGCGTTGATCTCGGCGACGAGCAGGTCCGCCATCGGACCGAGCCGGCCGCGGATCCGGGCGCGAATTTCGGTCATGGCCCGGATCTTGATCCCCGCGAACACCACCGGATCGTTCGCGGCGGGCGCGAGAGCGGCGCGGCTGACGACCCGGTCGTCGCCGACCGTTTCCACGAACCCTTGCGCCACCAGTCGGGCCAGTGCGCTCTCCAGCTCGCCCGCGCGGACGTAGACCGACAGCTCGGCGGCGTCCCGTTGGCCGTCGATCATTATCAGCAGGCGCCGCAGGTGACTCTCGAGCCCGAGCGCGCGGCCGGCAACCTCCCGTTTGCCCTTGTCCGTCTTGCGGTAGATCGCGAGGTCTTCCACGCGGCCGAATGATATGCCGAATGAGAGAAAACGCCCCGGCGCCGGTGACGCTGCAAGCCTACGTGTTCACCGGCATGATCGTTCACTGAAAATCGAGGGCGCCGGTTTCCTAAGAAGAGCGGGATTGATTTTGCCGTCGCCGATCGCCGGCCGGGTCCATAATGACGGATCGACCACCCGCCTCACGGAGAACGCATGGACACGATCAAGCCCCTGTTCACCGCAACCGCGACCGCCACCGGCGGGCGCAACGGCTACACCGAGTCGAGCGACGGCATGGTGAAGGCGAATCTCTCGGTGCCGAAGGAAATGGGCGGTCCGGGAAAGCTCGGCACGGCCACGCCCGAGCACCTCTTCGCCGCCGGCTACGCGGCGTGCTTCGGCGGCGCGCTCGACTTCGTCGGCAAGCGCCAGAAGAAGGACGCTTCCAAGGCGCGCATCACCTGCGCGGTCTCGATCGGCCCGCGCGACGGCGGGGGCTTCGGCCTCGCGGTGAAGCTCACCGTCCAGGACAAGAGCCTGCCGCAGGCCGAGCTCGCCGCGCTCGCGCGCGAGGCGCACGAGCAGATCTGCCCGTATTCGCACGCGACGCGCAACAACGTTCCGGTCGAGCTCGAGGTCACCGGCGCCTAGGCCGGCCGGTCACACGAACTTCGTCTCCACCGGCGCGCCGGCCTTAATCGTCTTGGTGACCGGGGTTTTTTCCGCGATCTCGGCGAGCGCCGCCTGCTGTGCGCCGCCGAGCGCCGCGCTGAAGGAGATCGCCCGGCTGATGCGGTCGGCGCCGGTCGCGGGATCCTTCTCCAGCTCCACGTCGACGTGGATCGTTCCCAGCTCCCAGCCCTTGCGCGCGGCGACCATGCGCAGCGTGATCGCGGTGCATGCCGCGAGCGCCGAGACGAGGAGCTCGTAAGGCGCCGGCCCCGTGTCCGTGCCGCCGTGCGAGGCCGCCTCGTCGGCGGTGAGCGTGTGACGGCGGGCGCGGATGACGCAGGCGTCTCCGGCTTGCGAGTCGAGGACGGCGTGGGCGATGCGCGGCATGGCGTGGCTCCTCCGGTCGGGTCAGGGACGTACTCTACTATCGAAGCTGGCGTAACATGACCGCATGAACGCGAAACCGAAGATCGCCTTCACCCCGAACGGGCCCTACTATCTGATGCACGATATGCAGGCGACGCCGGTGCCCAACCTGCGCCGCGCTTCGGGCGAGGCCTGCGCCACGGTGCGCGGCGTCGCGCTGTGCCGCTGCGGAGCCTCGAAAAACAAGCCCTTCTGCGACGGCACGCACGGCGCGATCGGCTTCAGCGGCCGCAATACCGCGGATCCCGGCAAGGACAGGCGCGTGAGCTATGCCGGCAAGCGCATCACCATTCTCGACAATCGCTCGATTTGCTCGCACGCGGGCTTTTGCACCGACGGGCTGAAGTCGGTGTTCAGCATGCACGACGAGCCGTGGATCGATCCGGACGGCGCGAAGGTGGAGGAGATCGTCGCGACGATCAGGAAGTGTCCGTCCGGCGCGCTCGGCTACGCGATCGACGGCGTCGAGGCCGAGGCGCCTGAGCGCCCGCCGATGATCACCGTGACCGACGACGGGCCGTACGCGGTCACCGGGGGAATCGAGCTCATGGGCGTGAAGTTCGGGCAGGGCGCCTCGACGGAGCACTACACGCTGTGCCGCTGCGGCGCATCGAAAAACAAGCCGTTCTGCGACGGCTCGCACTGGCACGTGGGATTCCGCGACCCGGTGTAGATCCGGTGCAGCAAGGCGTCGACCGCATCCTCACCACCCACGTCGGCAGCCTGCCGCGGCCCAGGGAGCTGCTCGACCTGATGAAGACGAGGCTCTCGGGCGCCGCCTACGACAGGGCCGCGTACGACGCTCGCGTGAAAAGCGCGGTCGCCGCATGCGTTAAGAGGCAGGTCGCAACCGGCATCGACATCGTCAGCGACGGCGAGCAGTCCAAGCCCGGGTTTTTCAGCTACGTGCGCGAGCGCCTCGAAGGCTTCGAGGCGCGGCCGCACCAGACGCGACAGCTGTTCGCCGCCGAGGTTGCGGCCTTCCCCGAGTACTACAAGAAGTACTTCAGGGAAGCGATGATGGGCGGGGCGATCGCGCCCATCGTGCCGCTGGTGTGCACCGGGCCGGTGAAATACAAGGGCGAAGAGGCGCTCGGACGCGATATCGAAAATCTCAAGGCGGCGGCGAAAGACGCGGGCGCGCAAGGCGCCTTCGTTCCGGCGGTGGCGCCGAGCGGGGTCGGGACGAACGAGCATTACCGCACCGAGGAGGAATTCTTCCACGCGGTGGGCGCTGCGCTGCGCACGGAATACAAGGCGATCGTCGATGCGGGCCTGCTCCTGCAGGTGGACGACCCGTTTCTCTGCGACCTCTTCGGCGATCCCGCGCTCGGCGCAGCGCAGCAGCGAGCGCGCGCCGAAATGTACGTCGAGGCGGTCAACGAGGCCTTGCGCGGAATTCCGCCGGAGAAGGTGCGCTATCACACCTGCTACGGGATCAACGAGGGCCCGCGCATCCACGAGGCGGCGCTCGCGGACGTGGTCGGCTACATGCTCAAGGTCAACGCCGGCGCGTACAGCTTCGAGGCTGCCAACCCGCGCCACGAGCACGAATATCACCTGTGGGAATCGGTGAAGCTCCCCGAGGGCAAGGCGCTTATCCCGGGGGTGATCACCCACGCGAGCAACATCGTCGAGCACCCCGTCCTGATCGCCGAGCGCATCGCGCGGTTCGCGAGCTTGGTCGGCAGGGAAAACGTCGTCGCGGGCGCCGACTGCGGATTCTCCTCGCAGGCGACTTACAACACCGAGGTGCACCCGACCGTGGTGTGGGCGAAGTTCGAGGCGATGCGCGAAGGGGCGCGGCTCGCCACGAAGCAACTGTGGTCCTAGGGGTCGCTGGATATTCCGGTGGAGTAGAGCGGCGGCCTCGCCGGGATCCGGCGAAGTCGTTTCGCGATTGTTCAGTCCGCATTGACATGAATTGACTCTGCCCCTGGTAAGGCATAACGTAATTGCGGTCACGGAAAGGGAGCAGCCCATGCATATCGATCGCAGAGCGTTCCTGGCCACGCTGGGGTCGGCAACCGTCGTCGAGGCGATGTCCTCCGAAGCGCGCGCCGACGCGCTCGAGCACTACATGATCGCGCAGCTCGACAAGCCCGCGGCGCCTGCCGCGCAGCCGCTCCAGATGCGGCGAGGCACCGGAGCCTTGTTCGGCGGCCCGAGCCCGAGCGGGCAGCGCCCGGAGCTGACGGCGCTCGCGACGATGCCCGAGCGCCCGACGCTTGTCGACTTCATCCGGCTTCGCGGCACGCCCGGCATCGGCAATCACATCCTGCAGAGCGCGAGCGACGCGCTCAAGAAGGGCGAGCCCGAGGAGACGGTGCTCGCGTGCCTGCTGCACGACTTCGTGCTCAATCTCATGAAGCCCGACCACGGCTGGTGGGGCGCGCAGATGATGGAGCCCTACGTTTCCGAGAAGGTGAGCTGGGCGATCCGCCACCACCAGGCGCTGCGCTTCTACCCGGACCCCTCGGTCGGCTACGAGTACCCGGAACTCTACGTGCGCATCTTCGGCAAGGACTACGTGCCCGCGCCGTACATCAAGGCGAGCTACGAGTCCGCGCGCAAGCACAAGTGGTACATGGACGCACGCATGATCACCGTGCACGACCTGTACGCGTTCGAACCCGGCATGAAAGTGTCTATCGACCCCTTCATGGACATCATCGGCCGCAACTTCAGGCAGCCGAAAGAGGGCCTGGGCTTCGACGGGAGTCCGGTCGCGCACATGTGGCGCACGCTGAACTATCCGGACAACCCGCTGTAAGGCGCCCAGAGCAAGTGAGGCACCCGGTCCAAGGGCGGCAATCTTCCGCTTGACAACATACCAACTAGTTGGTATGTTGCGCGCCAGCGACTCGAAGGCACGCCATGAACGCCACCGAAACACAGCACGACTCCAAGGTCCGGTTCCTCGACGCGGCGTTGCACGTCATCCGCGCAAAGGGCTATTCGGCGACTCGCATCGAGGACATCTGCGAGGCCGCCAAGCTCACCAAGGGCAGCTTCTTCCACCACTTCGACGGCAAGGAAGAGCTGGCGCTGGCCGCCGCGGCCCATTTCGCGGGGATGGCCGACGCCCTGTTTGCAACTGCGCCTTACCAAAGTGCCAGCGACCCACTCGAGCGGCTGCTGGGTTACGTGGATTTCCGCATCGCGATCCTGCAGGGCTCGCTGCCGGAGTTCACCTGTCTGCTGGGCACGATGGTTCAGGAAACTTACGAGACCCACCCGGCCATCCGAGCGGCCTGCGATCAAGCGATGTCTTCGCACATCGCCGTGCTGACGCGCTATGTCGAAGCCGCAAAGAAGCGCTATGCGCCCCGTGCCTCATGGAGCCCGGAAAGCGTGGGCTATTTCATCCAAGGCGTCCTGCAGGGCTCTTTCATCCTTGCGAAGGCCAAGCAAAGCCCCAAGGTGGCGCGCGGGAACCTCGATCACCTTCGTTGCTACCTGAAATTTCTATTCAATCAGCCCGGAAACACCCGTCGAAAGGAGAAGCCGTGAGTAGCGCTGATCACAGTCTCAACGAAGGAGCGTGCACCATGGCGATGATGCAGATGACCAAGATCGACATCGCAGCGCTGCAGCGGGTTCATCGCGCTCATTAGGGCGATCTCCGCCAGACCGTACTCACTCAACTGTTGATACAAGGAGCCAAGACCATGACCAAACCAGCCGCCAAGCCCATCCCCGACGGAATGCATTCACTCACCCCGCACTTGATCTGCGCCGGCGCAGCCGATGCGATCACGTTCTATACCAAGGCGTTCAATGCCGTCGAAGTGTCGCGCTTGCCCGGTCCGAAGGGCAAACTGATGCACGCGATGCTTCGGGTCGGCAACTCGGCGCTCATGCTGACGGACGAGTTTCCCGAATGGGGCGGGTTCGGGCCGAAATCCCTGAAAGGCTCCCCGGTCACGGTCCACCTTTACGTGGAGAACGCCGACGCAGCGGTGGAGCAAGCCGTTTCCGCGGGCGCAAAGATCACGATGCCCCTCTCGGACATGTTCTGGGGTGACCGGTATGCCCAGCTGGAAGATCCGTTCGGGCACCGCTGGTCCGTGGCGACACACATGCGCGATTTGAGCCCGGCGGAGATTCAAGAGGCGATGGATAAAGCGAGCAGATAAACCCAACTTGTTGATATGAGGAGCCGCATCATGACCAAGCCAGCCGTCGAGCCCGTCCTCGACGGGATGAATTCTCGCACCCCGCTTTTGATCTGCGCTGGCGCAGCCGATGCCATCGAGTTTTATACGAAGGCGTTCAATGCGGTCGAAGTGTCGCGCTTGCCCGGTCCGGAGGGCAAACTGATGCTCGCAATGCTTTGGCTTGGCAACTCGGCGCTCATGCTGACGGACGAGTTTCCAGAATGGGGCGGGTTCGGGCCGAAATCGCCGAAAGGTTCGCCCGTCACGGTACACCTGCACGTGGACAATGCCGACGCGGTGGTGGAGCGCGCCGTTGCCGCAGGCGCAAAGATCACGATGCCCCTCTCGGACATGTTCTGGGGCGACCGGTATGCCCAGCTGGAAGATCCGTTCGGGCACCGCTGGTCTGTGGCGGGGCGCACGCGCGATTTGAGCCCGGCGGAGATTCAAGAATCATAAAATCACAAGCCTGGGGAACTTTTGCCTGCACCCTGCGCCGTATGTTACGGTTACGGAAGTCAAAGAAAGGGTTTCCCGTGTTGAAAGAGATTCTCGGCGTGTTGCAGGACGACCCCTCGAGCCAGCGGCGCTGGTTCCACGACGATTACTTCGATCTGTTCGTGCGCGAGACGGGCGGGGAACTGACCGCGTTCGAGCTGTGCTACGGGATCGGTTCGAACGAACGGGCGCTGGCCTGGATCCGCGGCCAGGGTTTCTACCACGACGGCGGGATATCGGATTCCCAGGGCTTCATCGGGGCGCGGCTCGGCCCCGGCGACGCGATCGAGTCCGATCCGATCCTCGCGCGCTTCGAGCGCGCCGGGGGCGAGCTGCCCGAGTCGCTGCGCCTGGCGCTGGAGGGGCGGCTGCGCGAGTACGCTCTGCAGAACGCCGAAGGCGCCGCGCGCCGCGCGCGTTTTCGCCGCGCCGACTGGCAGCGGGGGGGCGGGGGACAGAAGCTGCAGGACAAGCGAGCCTAGCGGGAATGGAATAAGTTCCGCGATTCCCGCGTTTGCGCTGTGTCGTTCACCTCGAAGGAGATCCCATGTTTCGCATCGTTCCCGCGTTCCTGATCGCCGCCGTATCCGCCGCTGCCATCGCGCAGGCCCCCGCCAATCCGCCGGTGAGGCTCCGGGGCACGGTGGAGAGGATCGACCGCACGCACCTGATCGTCAAAATCAACACCGGCCAGAGCATGAACGTCACGCTCGCTGACAATTTCGTGGTCATCGGGATCGCCAAGGCGAGGCTCGCCGACATCGGCAGCGGAAAATTCATCGGCACCACGACGGTCGGCGAGCGCGACGGCGCGCTGGTCGCGCTCGAGGTGCACATTTTCCCCGAGAACATGCGCGGCACCGGCGAAGGGCACTACGACTGGGACCTGAGGCCCAATAGCAAGATGACCAATGCGAACGTGGCCAAGGTCACGAGCATGGGCAAGGACCGCGTCCTCACCGTCCAGTACAAGGGCGGCGAGAAGAAGGTGCTGGTTCCGGAAAAGGCGGCGATCGTGTCTTTCAGGCCCGTCGATCGCAGCGAGTTGAAGCCCGGGGTCAAGGTCTTCGTGAATGCGCAGCGCCAGCCCGACGGCAACCTGACCGCCGCGCGCGTCAACGTCGGGTTGCACGGCCAAGTGCCGCCGATGTAGCGCAGCCGGTCGGTCGCCATGCCGAGGCGACTCACGCGAGGATGACTGCCCGGGCCTCGGCCCAGTTCTCCAGCCTGTCCGCCTTGCCGTCCCACCCGCCGTTGATGGCGTGGCTGATCGCGTTGAAGCTCGCCTCGTCGCCCGCGTCCGCGAGCTCGTTCAGGCCGTCGTTCTTCCAGAACCAGCACGCCGACACCGCCGCGTCGCGCGGCTCGGCGACCCGGTCCGGATCGTCCATGATGGACGGATCGGATATCGCCTGCGAGTAGGCCTGGTAGTTGTCGCGGAAGGTGAGCTGTATCAGGCCGCGCCCGCGGTATTTCCAGCCGTCGCCGCTGGCTTCGTCGCCGTTGCCGTGGCGACCGGCGTAGACGAGATCGGCGATCCTCTCGGGCTGGCGGTGATATTCCCGCGCGAACGCGTCGCTCGGGAACCTCGCGGGCCAGGTCGCGCGCAGCGCCTGCCACGAATAGTTCAGGTTCTCCTCGGTGCTGCGGAAGTCCGCCGATTCGTGGGCGACCTGCGCGATGAAGGCGGCGATGCGGTTGGGCGTGTTGATCTGGAACTTCTCCATGCCTTCGTTGAGGAAGTCGATGTAGCGGACGAGGTCCTCGTAGCGCGCTTCCGGCACCGCCATGTCCAACTGATCGATCGTGATGAGGCTCACGGCGCCTTACCGCTCGACGACCATCTCAGTCACGTCGTAGCCGAGCGGGGAGTTGAAACCCTCCGGCACCTGGTATTTCGCCGTCAGCTTCATTCCGGCCTTGAGCTGGGAACGATCGGTCGCCGCGCCGTCGATGTCGGTATCGGCGGTGATCCGCAGGCGCAGGTCCCGGCCTGAGGGCGGCCTCACCAGCAGGCGCCGGCCTTCGTCCTCCGCGTGCGCGATCGTTCCCTTCGCCTCCTTCTCCGAGATCGCGACGATCTGCGGCCCTTCGCCTCGCAACTCGCGGTGCACGGTCTCGGCGAGCCACTCGAAGTGGTTCTCGCGATCCCAGCCCTTGTATTCGTTCATGTGAAAATCCTTGACGATGGCTGCGAGCGGCAGGCCCTTTGCCATCATCGTGCGGACCTTCTGGCGCGCGGAGAGGAGGTAGTCCGTCAGCGCGTGCAGGTCTTTGGCGTCGCCCGGCGGCCCGTGCGCGGGAACCATCACCTTCGGCTGGAGGGCGGCGAGCGCTTCGAGCTGCTTCAACATTCCCGCCGTGGTGCCGTGGCTGTAGTCGGGCCGGATGTCGGGGTGGCGGTCGATATAGCCGACGAAGCCCGCGTGCATCACGCCGCTTTGCGGCAGCCACACGGCGATGTCGCCCGGGTTGTAGGGATCGTCGACGTAGACGAGCGCTATCGTCTTGCCGCCGAGGTGCAGCGTCATGTTCTCCCCGAAGGAGAGGACCGTATCGATCGGATTCACGTCCTTGAGAGCGCTTGAGCGCTCGCGGAAGCGCTTGCGCCAGGACTTGATCTGGTAGGGCTTCCAGGCGGCCCAGTCCTTCGCCACCCGCTCGTGCACGATCACGTTCGCCGGCGGCGAGAACAGCGGCGCGCCGCCGGTGTGGTCGCCGTGGTTCTGGGTGATGACGACGTAGCGCACCGGCTGGGTCGTCAGCGACTTGATGAAATTCTGGAGAAGGCGCGTCTCGGGCGGGTTGTTGCCGGTATCGACCAGCACGACGCCTTGCGCGGTCACCACGACCATGGCGTTGGCGTCGTTGCGCTTGCCGACGAAAGCGTAGACGTCCTCGGCGATTTTCTTGAACTCGGCCTTGTCGCCGGTGACGGCGAGGCCGGAGTGCGGCAGAAAGGCCGCGAGCGCGATCGGCAGGAGCCGCTTCACACGGCGCACAATGCGAGGAGGAGAATTCGCGGCATGGCGCCGCCATGCTAACGCAAGCGCAACGCTTCGGCATTCTCGCCGCGGGCCCGCGATCCGCCGCAGCGGCCCTGCGAATTCAGCTAGCTCTTGAAATTCGCCGAGCCAAGCGATCCGATGGCGACGATGTCCAGGGCCGAGAAGTAGATATTAAGCGGGACATCAACCCCGGTAAACCAGCCGGAGAGGGCTTCGGTGGTAACTCCGAGCGCTTTGGCCAATGCGATCTCGCCGCCGCACCTTTCTAAGGCGCGGTTGAGCGTGCGAGTTTGAGGCGTACTCACCAGCATCGACGATGCTACGTCCGGCGCCTTTGGCCTGTCTGTGCGGCGGCGCACGTGGATTGGCGCAGATGGGGACCGATTCCCATCCTTCGCACTTGCTGAGACAATCTTCCGATGGCCGGCTCTGGAACGCTCCTCCGCCACGCAGCGGCCTTCGCCCTCGCTCTCTCGCTGGGGATCGCCGGCTGCGCGAGCCTGCCGCCCGCGCCCGAGCACCCGCCGAGCGACGAGGCGCTGGTTTTGACCCGCAAGGCCGACGGCCCCCTGATCGCGTTCGTGCTCGGCGGCGGCGGCGCGCGCGGCTTCGCCCACGCCGGAGTGCTGAAGGTGCTCGATGACGCCGGAATCCGCCCGGACCTCGTGGTCGGCACGAGCGCGGGGAGCCTCGTGGGAGCGCTCTACGCCGGCGGCATACGCAACGACGAGCTGCTCGAGACAGCGCTCGCCGTGCAGCGCGAGGAGCTGATCGACTTCGTATTTCCACACCGCGGCTTCATCGAAGGCAATCGGCTTCAGACCTACATCGACAAGGCCCTGGAGGGACGCCTGATCGAGCAGCTCGACATTCCTTTCGTCGCGGTCGCCACCGAACTCGCCGGCGGCAGGCTCGTCGCCTTCACGCGCGGCGACGCCGGCATGGCGGTGCGCGCCTCGTGCAGCGTGCCGGTGGTTTTCCAACCGACCCCGATACGCGGGATCGAGTATGTCGACGGCGGGCTCGTGAGCCCGGTGCCGGTGAAGGTCGCGCGCGCATCGGGCGCAGACCTCGTCATCGCCGTGGACGTCTCGAGGCGGCCCGACGAGCACAAGGAGCTCGGCAGCACCGCGGCGATGCTGAACCACGCGTTCGTGGTGATGGAGCATGCGCTCGCGCAAGAGGAGAGCAAGCTCGCCGACGTCGTCATCCGGCCGAATCTCGCCGAGGTGCGCGTGACCGATCTCGCCGCGCGCGGTCAGGCGATTGCGGCCGGCGAGGAGGCGGCGCGCGCCGCGCTTCCTCAGATCCGGAGCCTGATCGCGGCCCGCTCCGGCGCAAACCGCGGCCGCTGAGCGTCACTCCACCTTGGCGCCCGAGGAGACGACGACCTTCGCCCACTTCGCCGTCTCGGCTGCGATGACCTTGCCGAAGTCCTGCGGCGTGCCCGGGATCGGCCTGCCTCCGAGCTGGGCGAGGCGCGCCTGCATCTGGGGATCGGCGAGCGCCCGGTTCGTTTCGGCATTGATCTTCTCGATGATCTCGGCCGGCGTCCCCCTGGGCATGCCGATGCCGAACCAGGCGGTGGCCTCGTAGCCCGGAACGGTTTCGGCGACGGTCGGCACGCCCGGCAGGGACGGCTCGCGCTCGGCCGACGTGACCGCAAGCGCGCGGATGCGCCCGCCTTTGAGATGGGGCGCGGAGGAGGGCAGGTTGTCGAAGATCACATGGACCTGGCCGGACATGAGCTCGACCAGCGCGGGCCCGGCGCCTTTGAACGGCACATGGAGCATGTCGCACCCCGTCATCGACTTGAACAGCTCGCCCGACAGGTGCACCGAGGTGCCGCTGCCCGAGGACGCCATGTTGATCTTCCCGGGGTTCGCCTTGCAGTAGGCGATGAATTCGGCGACGGTCCTCGCCGGAAAGGCGTTGTTGACCTCCATCACGTTCGGCGCCCTCACCAGCCCCGCGACCGGAGCGATGTCCCGGATGAAATCGAAAGGCAGGTTCTTGTAGAGAGTCGTGTTGATCCCGTTCGCGGGATTGACGAGGAGCATGGTGTAGCCGTCGGGCGGCGACTTCACGACGAATTCGACGCCGATGTTGTTGCCGCCGCCCGCCTTGTTCTCGATGACGAACGACTGCCCCATCTTTTGCGAGAACCATTGGGACATCATGCGGGCGAGGACGTCGGTCGAGCCGCCGGGCGGATAGGGCACGATCCATTTCACCGCGCGCGTCGGGTAGTCGAGCGCGGCCGCGGTACCGGCGAAGGAGAGCAATAGAACGAGCGCAAGCCTGCGGGAAAGACCGATCACGGAGCCTCCTTGTGGATGGACGATGGGTCGCATCTTTCGTATCGTAGCGAAATGTCGCCGCGGGAATCCAGTGTTTGCGCCGCTAGGCTCCGACCCCGAGGTAAGTCGCGGTGATCCCCTGATCCGCCCGGAGAACGGCCGGCGCGCCTTCGAACACCACCGTGCCGTGGTCGATGACGTAGACGCGGTCGGCGAGCTGCAACGCCATCTCGACGTTCTGCTCGACCAGCAGCATGCTGACGCGCCGGCTCTTCAGCTCCCGTATGGTGTCCATCACCGCGCTCACGACCAGCGGGGCGAGGCCCTGCGAAGGCTCGTCGAGCAGCATCAGTTCCGGGTCTGTCATCAGGGCGCGGGCGATGGCGAGCATTTCCTGCTCGCCGCCGGAGAGGAGGCGCCCTTTGCTCTCCAGGCGCCCGCGCAGGGCGGGGAAGCGCCGGAGCACCGCGTCCATCGTCCAGCGCGAGCCGCGGCGCTCGGCGATGAGCAGATTCTCGCGCGCGTTCAGGTAGGAGAAGATGCCGCGCGTTTCCGGCACCAAGGCGACGCCCATGCGCGAAATCCGGTGAGGAGCCAAGCCCGCGATGTTCGTTCCCTTGTAGCGGATTTCGCCGGAGCGCGGTGGAGCGAGTCCGGTGATCGAGCGCAGGGTGGTGGTTTTTCCGGCGCCGTTGCGCCCGAGCAGCGCGACGATCTCGCCTTCGGCCAAATTCAGGGACAGGCCGTGAAGAATATGGCCCAGACCGTAGAAAGTATCGATATTCCTTATTTCGAGGATCACGCGGCCACTCCGCCCAGATACGCGCGTCGCACTTCGGCGTTCTTCTGGATCTCGGCGGGCGTGCCTTCCGCGATCAGGCTGCCGAAATGCATCACCGAGACGCGGTCGGAGACGCTCATGATGATATCCATCTTGTGCTCGATCAGCACGATGGTGTAGCGGCCTTTCAGCCCGCGCATCAGCGCGACGAGCTTCTTCGTCTCCTCGGGCGCGAGCCCCGCCGCCGGCTCGTCGAGCAGCAGCACCCGCGGCGACGCGGCGAGGGCGATGGCGAGCTCGAGCTGGCGCTGCTCGCCGTGCGAGATCTCGCGCACCGGCCGGTCCGCTTTGCCCGCGAGACCGACGTCGGCGAGCGCCGCGAGCGCGCGTTCCCTCGCCTCCGGGTAGCGGTCGGCGCTGCGCCACGCGATTCCCTTTCGCGAAGGGGCGCGCGCAAAGGCCGCGACCCAGACGTTGTCGAAGAGCGAGAAGGCGGGAAAGACGTTGGTGCGCTGGAACGAGCGCGCGAGGCCCAGGTGCGGGACGCGATGCGCGGGCGTCCCGGTGATGTCGCGTCCGTCGAGCGCGATCGTCCCAGAAGTCGGCGCGAGCGCGCCGGTGAGCAGGTTGAAGAACGTCGTTTTCCCGGCGCCGTTCGGCCCGATGATCGAATGCAGCGTGCCCGCCTCGATCGCGAGGCTCACGCCTGAGACCGCGGCAAGCGCGCCGAAGGATTTCGTCAGCCGGTCTGTCTCGAGGATCGCCATTTGCGTTCCCGCCACGCGGAGAACCGCGCCCAGGCTTCGACCACGCCGCCGCGGAAAAACAGCACCACGATCACGAACGCCACGCCGAGCAGGAGCGGCCAGCGCGCCCACAGCGTGCTGACGGACTCCGACAGCCAGATGAAGACGAACGAGCCGATCACCGGCCCGTAGAGCGAGCCCGAACCGCCGATCAGTGTCGCGAAGACGACGTTGCCCGAGGTGACGAATCCGATCGCCTCCAGTGGCACGATGCCGAAAAGCATCGCGTAGAGCACGCCCGCGAGCCCCGAGAAGGCTCCGCCGATCACGAAGGCGGCGAGCTTGAAGCGCGCCGTGTCGTAGCCCAGCGCCTCGGCGCGCACTTCGTTCTCGCGGATCGCCTGCAGGATCTTCCCCAGCGGGGACTCGACGATGCGCTTCATGATCCAGAGCGAGAGGAGGAACAGTGCCGACACGAAAGCGTAATAGGGAAGGGGCTCTCCGAAGTCGATGCCGAGGAAGTCGGGCCGCGGGATTCCTGGCATCCCGTCCTCGCCGCCGGTGACGCCCGTCCACTGGTAGGCGATGAAGTAGAACAGCTGGTTGAGCGCGAAGGTGAGCATGATGAAGTACAGGCCCGAGCGCTGCACGCACAGATAACCCACCAGCGCCGCAGAGGCCGCGCCCACCGCGACGCCGATACCGAGCGCGAGAAACACGTTGATCGCGTAATGCTTCAGGAGCCAGCCCGCGACATAGGCGGCCGAACCGAAGAAAGTCGATTGCCCGAAGGAGAGGAGCCCGGTGTAGCCGAGCAGCAGGTTCAGTCCCAGCCCGAAGATCGCGAAGATCCAGATCTCCGAGGCGATGGCGGGGCGCACGACGAGCGGGAGCACGACGATCGCCGCGAGGATCGCGATCAGAGCGCGGCTCATCTGATCCCAAACAAACCTTGGGGACGCACGAGCAGGACGGCGGCCATCACCGCGTAGATGACCACGCTCGAGGCCTCGGTCCAGTGTGCGGCGACGACCGCCTGCGCGACGCCGATCAGGAGGCCCGCCGCGATCGCGCCCAGAAGATTCCCCAGGCCGCCCAGCGCGACCACGACGAAGGCGATGCCGAGCATGTCCACGCCCATCCCGGGCGACAGGCCCCGGATCGGCGCGGTGAGGGCGCCGGCGATGCCGGCGAGATAGGCGCCGAGCGCGAAGGCGGCGGTGAACAGCTTGTGGATGTCGATGCCGAGCAGCGACACCATCTCCTTGTTCTCGATCCCCGCACGCATGATCGCGCCGTAGCGCGTCTTCTCGAGGAAAAGCCAGGTCGCGAGAACGAGCAGCCCCGCGGCGACCATCACGAAGAGGCGGTACTTCGGATAGAAGGTGAACCCCAGGTCGACGCCCCCGCGCAGCACCGGCGGTGGCAGGTGGCTGTAGCCCACCGGTCCCCACACCAGGATGATCGCCTCCGACAGGATCAGCGCGAGGCCGAAGGTGAAGAGCAGCTGGTAGTCGTGCCCCGCCGCGTAGAGCCGGCGTATCCCCAGGTATTCGATCGCGAGGCCCAAGAGCGCCGCGCCGAGGGGCGCCACGACGAGCGCCAGCCAGAAATTGCCGATCAGGTTGGCCGTGCTCGCGAGCAGGTAGGCGCCGACGGCGAACAGCGCGCCGTGCGCGAAGTTGGGGATATTGAGGACGCCGGTGATGAGCGCGAGGCCCAGCCCCATCAGGGCGTACAGCATGCCCGTCGCGATCCCGTTCAGGACCTGGCCGAGGAGTGCGTTCAGGACTGCGGGCCCTTCTTCAACCGCCGGCGCCCGCTCTCAAAACGGCCCGATGTCCTTGCAGGCCGCGTATTCCTTCGGAAGCGGCGCGTCTCCGGTCGCGACGACGTCGCCGAAGTCGAGCTCGTGCTTCATCGCGCCTTTCGGCTTGCAGCGCAGAAGGAAATAGGGGCGCAGCGTCTGGTGCGTGGCGCCGTCGACCCGCATCGGGCCGACGATGTCGTTCATCTCAAGGCCCTCGAGCGCCTTGACCACGGCCTGCACGTCGTCCGACTTCGCCTTGTCGAAGCCGGCGAGCAGCATATGCGTCATCGAATAGGCGGCGGAAGGGGCGTAGCCCGGCGGCAGCTTGAACTGCGCCTGATAGTTCTTCACGAAATTCTTCGCTGCGGGCGTATCGACGGTGTAGTAGAAGTTCGTGCCGACCCACAGGTTGTCACGAATCTCCGGCGCGAGCTGCACCAGCTCCTCCACGCCCGAGGACCAGCTCATGATGAGCGGCAGCCTCGGCGTGAGGCCGAAGTTGAAGATCTCGCGCGCGCCGGCGACGGCGTCGCCTCCGAAGTTGATCATCGCCACGGCGTCGGGCTTGTTGGCGGCCGCCTTCTGCACGTAGTTGGAGAACTCGCGCTCGCCCAGCGGATGCCGGTCGGCGCCGACGAACTCGATGCCGTGCGTCTTGCCCACCTCCTTCACGTACTTCTCCACCGACCAGCCGAAAGCGTAGTCGGCGACGAGCAGGTGCCAGCGTTTCGCCTTCGGGTTCGCCTTCATGAAGTTGTCGACCACGGTCTTCGCCGCGGTGTAGGGGCTCGCCGCCCACTGGAAGGAGTAGCGGTGGCAGCGCGCGCCCGAGATGTCCTCGGTGCCGCCGGAAAACAGGTGCACCACCTTCTTCCTCTTCGCCACTTCCGAAACCGCGAGCGCGACCCCCGAAGACCAGGGGCCGACGATGAAGCGCGCGCCTTCGCCGTCGACCGCCTCTTCGGCGCGCCGGGTGGACGCGCCCGCCTGCGTGGCCCCGTCGCGCGTGATGTACCGGATCGACCGGCCGAGGACCTTCATGTCGCGCTCCTCGAGCGCCATCCTCATGCCGCGGTCGTTGAGCGGCCCGACGTCGGAGAAGGCGCCGGTCTGATCCCACAGGCCGAGGATCACGATTTCCCTCGATTGCGCGCGGAGGATCGCGGGAAACCCGAGGCCCGTGGCCGCCAGAGCTCCGATTTTGAGGACGTCCCTGCGTTTGAGCTTGCCCATCGTCGATCTCCCTTGGTCGGCGGTAGCGGCTAGACTACTTGTAAAGGACGCTGTCCGCCACTCCGGCCGATCAGAGAGCGCCCTGCGCAAGCTCAGGCGGCAGCGGGGCTTCGCGCTCGAGCAGGGCCCGCTTGCGCTCGACGCCCCAGCGGTAGCCCGAGAGCGAACCGTCGTTGCGCACGACGCGGTGGCAAGGAATGGCGACGGCGATCGCGTTCGTGGCGCAGGCCTGCGCTACCGCACGCACGGCTTTCGGCACGCCGATGCGCTGCGCGATCTGCGAGTAGGTCGCGGTCGACCCGGCCGGGATCTTGCGCAGCGCCTGCCAGACGCGCTGTTGAAAGGCGGTGCCGCGCACGTCGAGCGGGAGATCGAGGCCGAGGGCGGGCGCTTCGACGAAGCCGACCACCTTGGCCACCCATTGCTCGAAGCCCGGGTCCCCGCCGACGAGCGTCGCCCTGGGAAAGCGGTCCTCGAGCTCGCGCACCAGCGCCTCGGGCTTGTCGCCGAGCAGAATGGCGCAGACGCCCTTGTCGGTGGCGGCCACGAGGATCGAGCCGAGCGAGCATTCGCCGACGGCGAAGCGGATCGCCGCGCCGCTGCCTCCGGAGCGGAAGCGGGTCGGCGTCATTCCCAGCACCTGCCCGGACTCCGCGTAGAAGCGCCCGCTCGAATTGAAGCCGGCACCGTAGATCGCCTCGGTCACGGTGGAGCTCTGCGGCAGGGCTTCGCGCACGCGCTGGGCGCGATGAGCCGCCGCGTAAGCTTTGGGGGTGACGCCCGTCACCGTCTTGAACACGCGGTGGAAGTGGAAGCGGCTCATGCTCGCGGACGCGGCGAGCGCCGCGAGATTCGGCATCTCCTCGGCCGCCTCGATCAGGCGGCAGGCTTTCGCCACGGCCGCCGCGCGGCGCACGGCGAGAGCCGCCTCGTTCGGCCGGCAGCGCTTGCACGGCCGGAACCCGGCGCTTTGCGCCTCCTCGCAGCTCGCGTGGAAGCGGACATTCTCGCGCCGCGCGAGCCGCGCGGCGCACGAGGGACGGCAATAGACGCCGGTGGTCCGTACGGAGTAGCAAAACACGCCGTCCGCTCCCGCGTCTCTGCGCTGCACGGCCGCCCAGCGCTCGGCATCGCTTGCGAAGGGCATTGAGTCGGTTTCCTTCCTCGTCATTGTGAATTCCATGATAACGCTCCTTTTCAGCGGCGGCGCGCCATTGGGCTCGCCCTGGCGCCATGTTCGGGGACGGCGCCAAAGCAAGCACTCCGGCTCTTGCTTTCGAATCCGCCACGTGCGACCCGGCCCGGGGGCAAAGTAAGAGCGGCATTGATTTTGCCATCGTTCATCCCCTATAGTTTCTGGCGCGGATCGTCCAACGAAGGGGGGGCGCATGTCCGAATCCATCGATCGCCGCCAGTTCCTGCAATCGGCCACGCTGGCCGCAACCGCCGCGACCGCGGTCACCGGTGCCGTGGCCGGCACCGCTCTCGCCGCCGAAGCCAAGGCCGGAGCGAAGCCCGTCTCCCAGCATCCGGGGCCGATGACGCGCCGCTGGACCGAGCAGCGCTGGCTGCTCGACAACACCATCCGCTCGGTTGGAATGGATTGGGACCAGCCGCGCTCGGTGTATCTGTCCGCGCCCTGCGGCCCGCAGGCCGCAGCCGATTTTGCGGCGCTGCGCGCGCGCATCCAGAAGTACGCCGACGCCGCACCCGCGTTCGAAGCGGCGGCCAAGCGGCGCGAAGGCGTGGCCAAGGCCGCGCTGGAGGCGGGCGACACGGTCACCGCGCGCGAAAACTATTTCATTGCGGCGATCCATTGGGGCGCGGCGCAATGGCCGATCGACGAGGCGAACGCGCAGAACCAGCTCTACAACACGCGCAAGCGCGAGTGCTACGGCGCTTACGCGAAGCTCGCCGAGCACCGCGTCGAGGAAGCCTGGATCCCGATGCCCTCAGGCCTGCGCCTGCCCGCGTGGTTTCACCTGCCGCCGCGCTATGCGGGCGGCAGAATACCGGTCGTGATCTCGGTGCCGGGCATGGACAGCTTCAAGGAGATGGGCGTGTCCCTGTACGGCGACCGGTGGCTCGAGCGCGGTCTCGCAGTGCTCGCCATCGACGGGCCGGGACAGTACGAAGCGCCGCTCCTCGGCGTGTTCTTCTCGATGCCTGCGTGGCAGGCGGCGGGCAAGGCCTGCTGCGACTGGCTTGCCGCGCGCTCCGAGATCGACGCGCAGCGGATCGGCATCAGCGGCGCGAGCTTCGGCTCGTTCTTCTCCACCATCGCCGCCGCGTACGAGCCGCGCCTGCGCGCGGTCGCGGTGAGCGCGGTGTGCCACGAGCCGGGCTTTCACACGATATTCGAGGAAGCCTCGCCCACCTTCAAGATGCGCTTCATGTTCATGTCCGGCTTCACCGACGAAGCCAGGTTCGACGAGTTCAGGAAAACGATGACCTGGGAGGGCCACGCCGAGCGCGTGCGCGTGCCTTACCTGTGCATGGCGGGCGAGCACGACGAGCTCTCGCCGCTCGAGCACACCGAGCGCCTGTTGAAGGCGCTGAAAGGCCCGAAGCGCTGGGTCGTGTACCAGGACTCGCGCCATTCGGTGGGCGGCGTGCCTTCGGCGAACCTCGGGCCGAACCCGGCCGTCCACGTCGCCGACTGGATGGTCGCGAGCCTTGCCGGCAAGATTGGCCCGAGCGAGAAGTGGTTCGTGACTGCGACCGGCCAGATCGTCAGGACGCCACTATAGAAAGGAAACGCGATGCGTATTCACTCCTGCCTCTTTGCGCTCGCGTGCTTCATCGCGAGCCTCTTCGTCACTGGCGTCTTCGCTCAGATCCCGCCCGGGGCGGTGGCGAGCAATGTGCGCGTGGTCGGCTACAGCGACGTCGATGGCCGACCGCCGTTCAAGCTCTCGATCCAGCAGCGCGACGGCCGCTGGTATCTCTACGCGGGCCACCTCTGGCATCGCGGCTGGACGATCCTCGACGTGACCGACCCCGCGAGCCCTCGCGTCGCGAACTTCGTTCCCGGCCCGTCGAACACCTGGACCATCCAGATGGAGATCGGCGAAGACAAGATGATCACGGCGCTGGAGCAAATCGGGCAGGGGTGGGGCGGAGATGCCGCGAAGCCCAACGACGAGGGCGTGCTCATCTGGAGCCTCGCCGACCCGGTGCGGCCGCAGCGCCTCGGGCAATACAAGACCGGAGGGACCGGCACGCACCGCAACTTCTATTCGGGCGGACGCTACATGCATCTGGCCGCGGGAATGCCGGGCTACAGCGGCAACATCTACGTGATCGTGGACATCGGAAACCCGGCGAAGCCGGTCGAGGCCGGCCGCTGGTGGGTGCCGGGGCAGCACCTGGCGGGCGGCGAGAAACCGAAGCGCGACGTCTCGCTGCACGGGCCGCCGTACGTGGAAGGTTCGCTCGCCTACCTCTCCTACGGGGAAGCGGGCCTGGTCATCCTCGACATCGCCGACGTCGCCCATCCCAAGCTCGTCGGCCAGCTCGGGTTCACGCCTCCGTTCCTCGGTTTCATCGGAGTGCACAGCGTGTTGCCGCTGCCGGCGCGGAAGATCGCCGTCGTCAACTCAGAGGCCATTCGCGAGGATTGCAAGGAGCCGCTCAATCACGCGTCCCTCGTCGATATCGCCGATCCGGCGAAGCCGGTTCTGCTTTCGCTCTTTCCGCTGCCGCTGCCGCCCGCGGGCGCCCCTTACAGGAATTTCTGCGAGAAGGGCGGACGTTTCGGTCCGCACAACCAGAACCAGCTGCAGCACAACCCGTTCGTCGAGCATTCGGACAAGCTCGTATACCTCACCTACTTCAACGCGGGCCTGCGCATCGTGGACATCTCGGACGCGCGAGCGCCGCGGGAAGTCGGTTATTTCCTTCCGCCCGATCCGACGCGTCGCTACGGACCGCTGCCGACCAAGCTCGTCGCGCAGAGCGAGGACGTGCTGGTCGACTCGCGCGGCATCATCTACCTCACGGAAAAGAACCAGGGCCTGTGGACCCTGCAATACACCGGGCCGCGGTGATCCGCCCCGATTGCCGGGCATGAGCGACCCGGCGACGCGCTATACCCGCACGGCGATTGCGCTCCACTGGCTGATCGCGCTCGCCGTGCTCGGACAGATCGCATTCGGCTGGTACCTTGAGCTCATCCCGCTCGGCGCTCCCCCGCGCGCCGCCGTCGTCAATTTCCACAAGTCGACCGGGCTCGTGATCGGGCTGCTGATCGTGTTTCGCCTCGCCTGGCGCCTGACGCACACACCGCCTCCGCTGCCCGAGTCGATGCCGGCCTGGGAGAAGAGCGCCGCGCGCGTGAACCACGTTCTCCTCTACGCCTGCATGCTGATCATGCCGATCGCGGGCTACACCGCCTCGAACTTCAGCAGGTTCGGGGTCAAGTTCTTCAACGCCGTGACGCTGCCGCCGTGGGGCGTCGACGACCGCGACATCTACGCATTGTTCAACGGCCTGCACGTGGGGACGTCCTACGTCTTCGTGACCCTGATCGCCCTCCACCTGCTCGCCGCCGCGAAGCACCTGATCTTCCCGCGGCACGCGATATTGCGCCGCATGCTGCCCCGGTGAAAGACTCATTCAGCTTTTCTCGCCCGCGACCACGTAAGCCCACAGAGCCTCGACCTCCTCGGGCTTCAGCAGGTCCCCCCAGGGCGGCATCTGATTCTTGCCGCGCGTCACCGAATTGATGAAGCGCTCGCGCTCGTCGCGCGGGAATTTCCTCAGGTCGGCCGCCCCTTGCGGGTCGAGCATGCGCGCGCCATGGCACGGAGAGCAGTTGCGCGCGTAGATTTCCGCGCCGGTCTTCAGCTGCTGCGGCGCGAAATTGCGCGCTTGCGGGCTTTGGGCGGTGGCCGGAGCGCAGGCGAGCGCGGCGATTCCGAGCGATGCGATGGCGAGACCCGCGCGCACGGCCTTTAGTTCGGCATCAGCGCGAAAGTCCAGACCGAGCCGCCCGGGGGCACCTTGTCCTTCAACTGCTCGCGCGCGATGTTCCAGTACAATCCGCCGACGCCTGAGAGCACGGTCACGTATTGCCGGCCCTTCTGGGTGAAGGTCACCGGCATCGCGTTGATTCCGGAGCCCGTCTGGAACTGCCACAGCTGTTTGCCGGTGTCGGCGTCGAGGGCGATGAATTCGCCGGTCTCCTTGCCGGTGAACAGCACTCCGCCCCCGGTCGCGAGCATCGCCGACCACATCTGGAAATCAGTGAGCGGAACGCGCCACTTCTTCTCCGCGGTGAGCGGATCGATCGCTTCGATGTGTCCGATAGGCTCGCCGGCCGCGCGCGGCAGCGGCAGGTTCTCGATGTACATGTAGCGCTGGCCGACCGCGAAAGGCTTGGTCTCCAGGTGCTTGTACATCCGGCCCTCGTGCAGCGTGTTGGCGTAAAGCAGGCCGGTTTGCGGACTGAACGCGGCGTGCTCCCAGTTCTTCGCGCCGCGCGTGGAGGGCCAGTGCTCGGTCGCCTTCATGTCGCGGATGCTTTTCGCGATGTCGGTCTCGACCGGACGGCCGGTCTTCAGGTCGACGTGGCTCGCCCAGTTCACCTTCTCGTAGGCGTTCGCCGAGATCAGTTGGCCATTGGCGCGGTCGAGCACGTAGAGGAAGCCGTTGCGGTTGAGCTGCATCGCCACTTTGCGCGGCCGGCCCTGCACTTCGAGGTCGGCGAGGATCAGCTCCCAGCAGGCGTCGTAGTCGTAGGCGTCGTTCGGCGTGAACTGGTAGTACCAGACGACTTCGCCGGTCTTCGGTCGCATCGCCAGCACTGACGATGTGTACAGGTTGTCGCCAGGGCGCCTTTGCGAGGCCCACGGCGCCGGATTGCCGATGCCCCAGTACATGAGATCGAGCTGCGGATCGTAGGAACCGGTGATCCAGGCCGAGCCGCCGCCGGTCTCCCAGGCATTGTTGTCCTGCGGCCAGGTCTCGTTGCCCTTTTCGCCGCGGGCGGGAATCGTGTAATGACGCCACAGGTGCTTGCCGGTCTCCGGGTCCCAGCCGTCGATGAAGCCGCGCACGCCGAACTCGGCGCCGGAGATCCCGGTGATCAGCACTCCGTTCGCAATGAGCGGCGCGACCGTCAGGGCATAGCCGTCCTTCCATTCGGCGGCTTTTGACTTCCAGATCTCCTTGCCGGTTTTAGCGTCGTACGCGACCACATGGGCGTCGAGCGTGGTGCGATAGACCCGGCCCGCGTAGATCGCCGCGCCCTTGTTGGACACGCCGCAGCACACGACGCGCGGCGTCTCGGGCGGCCAGTCGAGCGTCTGCTTCCAGATCTGCTTGCCCGAGACGGCGTCGATCGCGACCGTCGCTCTCGCGTTGGTGACGTACATCACGCCGTCGTAGACGATCGGCTGCGCCTGCTCGCCCCAATTGTTGTCCAGGCTCAGGTTCCACACGGGCACCAGGCGCCGGACGGTGTTCTTGTCGATCTGCCTCAAGGGGCTGTAGCGCTGCTGGTGATAGCCCATGCCATAGGTGAGGATGTTGTCGGTGTTCTTGCCGTCGTTCTTGAGCTCGTCGAGCGTCTGCGCGCTTGCTGCGGCGGTGGAGAGGCACAGAACGGCTACAGCCGATGCGATGAATTTCATGGGTTTCTCCCTGTTGGTGCGCGTTTCTCGAGCGCGTCCCGCTAAGCCTTGATTCCCAGCAGCCGCGACGCCGTCTCGCCCAACATCGCCGCCCGCTCGGCGTCGGAGAGGCCCGGCGTGTTGAGGATGTGGTCGACCGCAGTCTTCATCCATGGAAACGGATAGTCCGTCCCCATGACGATCTGGCCGGAGCCGACCTCCGCGGCGAGATGGCGCAGCGCTTCGGGCGTGAAGACGATCGAGTCGTAATAGAGCGCTCGCAGGTACTCGGTCGGCCGTTTCTTCAGTGGCTTCTTACAACGATCCGGGAAAGTCACGCAGCCGGCGTCCGAGCGGGCGGCGTAGGAGGGCAGATAGCCCCCGCCGTGGGCCGCGCAGATCTTCAGCCCGGGGAAGCGGTCGAGCGTTCCCTCGAAGATCAGGTGCGAGAGCGCGATCGTGGTGTCGAGCGGGTTGCCGATGACGTTCGTGAGGCCGCCGTTGCCTCTCAGCCTTTGCTCGAATCCTGCCGTTCCCCCTTGAGGATGGATGAAAATCAGGCATCCGAGCTGCTCCGCCTTCGCCCAGAAGGGATGGAACCTAGGGTCGGAGAGCTCTTCGCCTGCGACGTTGGCGCCGATCGAGCCGCCGCGCAAGCCGAGCTTCTTCACGCCTTCCTCGAGCTGCTCGGCGGCCAGATCCGGGTGCTGCAGCGCCACGGTGGCAAAGGCGACGAAGCGCTCCGGCCGGGATGCGCACAGCTCGGCAAGCTTCTCATTCTGGAGCTTGATCAGCTGCCGCGCGAGGTCGCGCTCGGCCTTGTACCAGTAGGGGTTGATGCTAAGCGCCTCGACGTCGATGCCTTGCTCGTCCATCGCGCGGATGCGGTCCTGCCCCATGATCAGGGTCTGGGGCTCGACCTTCAGCCCCATCAGCGCCATCGCTTCGGGCACGGCGCAGTGCGCGTGGACGTCGACGGTCTTCACGCGGCGGCCGCTCACCACGACCTCGCGGCGCCTTGCGCCCGCCTGCGCCCGCGCGTCGCGCGCGGCGAGCAGCTCGCAGCCGACGAAGGCGATGCCGGCCATGGCGCCGGCCGAATTCCGGATGAAGTCTCTGCGGCTCGTCATGGGTCGACGCGAGTTCAACTTTCCCGGATCATAATGCGGCTATGGGCTTGCCCGCAAATCGAGTGAAGGGGCCTCTGCAATGAGTGACCAGGACGCCGTTGCCTTGACCCGGTCGCTGCTGCGATTCGACACGGTGAATCCGCCCGGCCGCGAGCGCGACTGTGCGCGCCACCTCGGCGCGCAGCTGGAAGGCTGGGGCTTCGGCGTCGCCTACCACGAGTTCGCCGAAGGGCGCACGAGCGTCGTCGCGCGCGCCGGCGGCGCGGATTCGCCACCCTTGTGCCTCACCGGGCATATCGATACGGTGCCGCTCGGCGCCAGGGCCTGGTCGCGCGACCCGTTCGCGGGGGAGACCGACGGCGACCGGCTCTATGGGCGCGGCTCCTCCGACATGAAAGCGGGCGTCGCGGCGATCCTGCTCGCGGCGCGCAAGCTCGCGAACAGATTGCGAGGGACGCCGGGAATCGTCGTCGTGCTCACCGCGGCGGAGGAGGGCGGGTGCATAGGGTCGGAGCATCTCGCCCGTACGCAGCTGCTCGGCAAGGCCGGGGCGATGATCGTGGGCGAGCCGACTTCGAACTATCCTTACGTCGGGCACAAGGGCTCGCTCAAGTTCTACGCGCGGTTCCGCGGCGTGTCGGCGCACGGATCGATGCCCGAGCTCGGGGTGAACGCGATCTACAAGGCGGTGCGCGCGCTGTCCAGGCTCGAGTCGTTCGACTTCGGCCAGGCGCCGCATCCCGTGATGGGCCAGCCGACGATGAACGTCGGCACGTTCGAGGGCGGCAACACGGTCAACTCCGTTCCGGACGCGGCGAGTTTCGGGGTCGATATCCGGACCGTGCCGGGGATGGATCACGCGGCCTTGCGCGCGAAGCTGCAGGCGACGCTCGGGAGCGAGGCCGAGCTCGAGGTGTTCTCGGACATGAACGCGGTGTGGACCGAGCCGCAGGAGGACTGGGTGCGGCGCGTGTTCGAGATCGCGGGCCGCACGCTCGGCGTGAAGCCGGAGCCGCGCGCCCAGACCTACAACACCGATGCGGGGAATCTCCTGAAGGTATACAAGGGCGCGCCGACGGTGGTGCTGGGGCCGGGGGAGCCGCAGCAGGCGCACCAGACCGACGAGTACTGCAGCATGGAGCGCATCCGGCAATCGGTCGCGATCTACGAGGAGCTGATTCGGGACTGGTGCGGAATCTGATGATTCGTCGCTTGATCCCGTTTGTACTCGCGCTCGCCGCCGCGGCGGCTGCGGCGCAGGGCAATGTCACGCGCATCGTCGTTCCGTTCGGAGCGGGCGGGGTTCAGGACATTCTCGCCCGCGCGATCAGCGCGGAGCTCGGCGCGGCGCTCGGGCAGAAAGTGATCGTCGAGAACCGCACCGGCGCCGGCGGCACGATCGGCACCGCCTCGGTGGCGAAAGCCGCGCCCGACGGCCACACACTCATCCTATCGGCGGCAAGCCACACGATCAACGGCTCGCTCTATGCGAAGCTGCCTTACGATCCGATCAGGGACTTCACGGGCGTCGCGCACATCGGCACCGTGGAATACGTGCTGATGGTTAGCGCGGCGCTGCCCGTGAGGACGGTGGGGGAATTCGTCGACTACGCCAGGGCCAATCCGGGAAAGCTCAACTACAGCACGGCGGGTAGCGGCAGCGCGACGCATCTTTCGATGGCGTACTTTGCGGGTCTCGCGGGGATCGACATGGTGCACGTGCCGTACAAAGCGACCAACGAGGCAATCAACGAAGTCCTGGCGGGCCGCTCCCATGCAGTGATCGCGGCCAACATCGGCGCGCTGGGCTTCGTCAAGGACGCGCGCGTGCGCATGCTCGGCGTGACCGCGGCGAAGCGCTCGAAGTTCCTGCCAGAGCTGCCGACGATTGCGGAGTCCGGGGTGCCTGGCTACGAATTCGATTCCTGGCTCGGCTTGCTCGGACCCGCCGGGATTCCGGTGTCGACCCTGGAGAGAATCAACGCAGCGGTCGGGACCCTGCTCAAGGACCCGGTGATCCTCGACCGCCTCGCGAAACAAGGTATCGAGCCGCGGGCGCTCAGCCCCGGGGCGTTCAACGCGCTGCTGCGCGCCGATTTCGCGAACATGGCGCGCGTCGTCAAGGCTTCCGGCGCACGCGTCGAATAGCCTAGAATCGCCCATCGCACTCGGAGAGAGCCATGTTCCATCGTGCAAGACTCGCC
Organism: Betaproteobacteria bacterium; assembly: GCA_005881575.1. Classification (GTDB taxonomy): domain Bacteria; phylum Pseudomonadota; class Gammaproteobacteria; order Burkholderiales; family SG8-39; genus VBDM01. The sequence continues at coordinate 64,770 of VBCA01000011.1, read as the reverse complement.
GCCGCGATCATCCGCGAACTGGGCGTGACGATAGACTGGGGTTCGTGAAAACCGATCGAACTCCCGCATTGCTCGCTGCGGCGTTCTTCGCACTCGCAGCGCCTTTCGCCGCTGCACAGGAATACCCGGCGCGGGAGATCCGCTCGCTGTGCAACTACGCGCCGGGCTCGGGCGCCGATCTCATCGTGCGCTTCTACAGCGACCGGCTCTCGAAGCTCGCGGGAAGGCCGGTGATCGTCGAGAACCGGGTCGGCGCGAACGGCATGATCGCGAGCGACACCCTGGCGAAGTCCAGACCCGACGGCTACACGATCATGATCACGCCGGCGAGCTCCACCATCGCCGCGGCGCCGTACCTGTTCAAGAACCTGCCCTTCGACACCGCGAAGGATTTCGCCGCGGTCGCGACGATCGCTTCCCTGTCTTTCGTCATTCTCGTGGATGCCGCGGCTCCGATCAAATCCATCGCCGAGCTGGTCGCGCGCCTCAAGGCGAAACCGGGCGCGAGCTTCTACGGGGCGACCAGCAACACCGGCGTCATCGCGGCGGAACTCTTCAAGACCGCGGCCGGCGTGAAGGCGACGTATGTTCCGTACAAGCAGAACGCGCAGGCCCTGACCGATCTGCTCTCGGGGCAGCTCGATTTCATTTCCTTCGACGCAACCTGGGGGGTGGGACAGGCGAAAGGCGGAAAGCTGCGCATTCTCGCAGCCACCTCCGCGAAGCGCTCGGCGGCGCTCCCCGACGTGCCGACGCTCGCCGAGCTCGGCTACGGTGGAACCGACGTCTCGCCTTGGTGGGGCGTCGTGGTCGCCGCGGGCACGCCCAAGCCCATCGTGGACAAGCTCGCCGGCTGGTTCAATCAGATCACAGCGGCCGAGGACACGAAGCAGTTTCTCGCCACCTCGGCGTTCGATCCTTATCCCGGCACGCCCGAGCAGATGCAGGCGCTCATGAAGAGCGACGCGGAGCGCTGGAAGCGCTACGTGGAACTGGCGAAGATCGAGCCGCAGTGACTTGCTTCGGTTGACTCGCGCTCCGGCGCGGCATACCGTGGCACGGTATTGAGAGGAGCAGTTCATGGAAGTTGAGCGCAAGACCTCCGAAGAGCGCGCCGACGCCCTCGAGGAAGCCATGATGAAGGATCTCGACAAGCCGGGGGTGCGGCGCGGCACCGGGCTCCTCTTCGGCGGCTTGACGCCGGGCGGCGTGCCGCTTGCGCTGGGCGCGCTCGCCGCCATGCCCTCCCAACCCACGGTCGTCGATTTCTTCAAGCTGCGCTTTATGCCGCACACCGTAAACCATATGCTGCAGAGCGCGAACGATGCGCAGAAGAAGGGCGAGCCCGAGGAGACGGTGCTCGCTTGCCTGCTGCACGACATCGCGGTGAATCTCATCAAGGTGGATCACGGCTGGTGGGCGGCGCAGATGGTTGAGCCCTATGTGTCGGAAAAAGTGAGCTGGGCGATCCGTCATCACCAGGCGCTGCGCTTCTTTCCGGATCCCTCGGTGGGATACGCGTATCCGGAACGATACGTACAGATCTTCGGCGAAGGCTACGTGCCCGAGCCGTACATCAAGGCGGCGTACGAAAAGGCGCGCAAGCACAAGTGGTACATGGAGGCGCGTATGATCACCGTGCACGACCTCTATGCTTTCGAACCCGGAGTGAATCCGACGCTGGAGCCTTTCATCGACGTGATCGGCCGCCACTTCAAGCAGCCGAAGGAGGGCCTGGGATTCGACGGCAGCCCGGTCGCCCATATGTGGCGCTCGCTGATCTACCCGGACAATCCCCTGTGAAGGCGACGCAAGCCAAAATGCGCTATTGCAGCGCGGGAAGCCACTGGACGACGAGCGAATTCCTGAAGATCGGACCCGTCAGGTTCATCTGCGTTGCGTGCAACAAAAGGAGAAAGGCCGAATTGCGGAATCTGCCCGGCAACAAGCTGCTCGCCGCAGGCGGAGGCTCGAAGCATTAGGTCTATTCGGGCTCCAGCCCGATCGCCTTGGCGAGGCTCCCCACGGCGTCGATTTCGCGCCTGAGGTACGCCGCGAGCTCTTCGGGCGTGCTCCCGATGGTGGTGAGTCCCAGATCGCCCAGTTTGGCGACGACCTCGGGCTGCTTGAGCGCGGCGCGCACCTCGCCGCTCAGGCGCTCGGCGATGGCCGAAGGTAGGCCTGCAGGGCCGAAGAAGGCCCACCAGGCGGGGAACCCGCGGAAGTTGGGAAGCGTCTCGGCCACGGTGGGAACATCGGGCATGCGGGCGCTGCGCTGGCTGTCCACGATCGCGAGCGGCCTGACCTTCGGCATGTTCGGTACGAGGAAGGCATAGGTCGGAAACCACAGCGCCACCCGGCCGGAAGCCCAGTCGTTCACCATCTGGGGAAAGTTCGCCTGGGCATAGGGGACGTGGAGCAGGTCGATTCCCGCGTAGAGCTTCAGGGATTCACCCGCCAGGTGAAACACCGATCCGACCCCGCTCGATGAGTACTCGAGCTTGCCGGGATTGCGCTTCGCGTAATCGATCAGCTCCTGCAGCGAATTCACGGGCACCGACACATGGACCGCGACGTAGCTCGGCGAGCTGACCGCGAGGCTGATCGGCGCGAAATCCTTGAGAACGTCGAACGCGAGGTTCTTGAAAAGGAAACGCGCGTTGACGTAGGTGCCCGAGGTGCCGTAAGTGATGGTGTAACCGTCCGCGCCGGCGCGCGCGAGAGCCTGCGCGGCCTGCGCTCCGCGGGCGGCGGTCTTGAGTTCGACCACCACCGGCTGGCCGAGGCTCGCGCTCATCTTCGCGGCCATGAGGCGCAGCGCAGCGTCGCCGCTCGAGCCCGGCGAGGCGGTGCTGACTACGAGTATCGGCTTGCTGGGGTAGGCCTGCGGCCAGGCGGCGCCGGCGGCGAGCGCAGCGGTCGCGCACAGCGCTAGACGCCAGACACGCATCAGCTCTTCTTGCCGCCCGCGCCCGGCAGCAGGCTGTCTTTCAGGTGGTAGCGGAACATCGTCTTGCCGCGCAGCTCGTAGAGGTAGTCGATGATGTCCTCGTTCGACATGAACTTGGACATGTCGTAGGTCTCGCGGTGCACGAGCTCCTTCAAATCGCGCCTCACGCCGGGCTTTCTCTCGATGTCGGCGAAGCCGACCGAGATGATGAGGTAGACATCGATCAGATCGGGCACGCCGAGAACGCGCTTCAGCGGCTCCTGGATATGAACCGTTCCCCAGTGCGAGCCCAGCCCGAGCGAGGCGATCGCGAGCTGCATGTGCGTGCAGGTGTTCGCCAGGCCGTCGGTGAAATGGCTCGCGTGCCGCCCGAAAGTGAAAGCGGCGTTCACCGTCGCCCATTGCCTGCGTCCGTCGCCCAGCACCACGATCACCACCGGGGCCTCGTGCCAGGGGCGGCGCTGCTGCCCGCCGGTGCTGTTCCTGATCTTCTGCCACTCGTCCTTGAGGTCGTCCCCCTTCACCTGGAAGGCGGGGTGGCGCAGCTCGAAGGGCCGCATCTGCTCCATCCAGAAGCAGAACTCCTGATTGGTATCTTGGAAGGCGTCGTAGAGATCTTTCTTCTTCTTCGGGTCCTTGATGACGAGATACTCCCAGGGTTGGCCGTTCGCCCCGGACATCGCCCAGCGGCCCGCCTCGAGGATCTTATCCACGTACTCTTCGGGGATGGGATCGGGCCTGATGCGGCGCACGCTCATGCGCGTGGTCATGATGCGGTACAGGACGTCGTAATCGGATTCGGGTCTGACTTTCGAATCGTCTGGCATGATAGACGCTCCTTCGGGACTCGCGTGCGACATGGTAGTTCGAAGCTGCGGTTACCAGGGATAGAAAACGGCGTTGAACTGCAGCGAATCCACGTGGTCGCGCGCGACAAACTCGAGGCGCAGCTTCAGATTCTTATTCACGATGTATCCGGCCCCTATGCCGAACAGGAGACCGTCGTCGTCGCCGAAATCCAGGCCGGCGCGGCCGATCAGCTCCACGTTGGGCGCCACCAGGTACCGCGCGACGCCGCTCGTCCACAAGCCGCTGGCGCTCGTATTGCAAAAGGTTCCGGTGCACCCGCTCCTCTTGAATTTTCCGGTATCCATGTACCCGGCTTCCGCGTCGACGTAGAAGTTTCGCACTATGGCCGGGAAATTGTAGCCGCCGAAAACCTGGAGGCCTGTACCGTCATCCAGGCCGGAAACCATGTTCTGGCTCACCCCGGCGCCGAAGAAAAGCCGCCTCAGGTCGAAACCCTGGCCGGCTGCAGCGGAAGAAAACAGCATCGCAACGAGCGCAAGCGCCATCACACGAATCGGCTTTGACATGTCGTTCCTCCTTTTCAAACTTCGATAGACGCGCGCAGATGGTATTACAGGACCCCGCTCGTCGCCATTCCTGTTTGGCGGCATAATTGTGGACTTTCGGGTCTTTGCTGCATCTCTCGAGGAGCGAAAACATGACGACGACAAGATTCTCATACCTGATGGTCGTAGGTGTTTCCCTCCTATTGGCGGCGTGCCAGGTTCCACCGGGCGCCTCGCAGGCCGCCGGCATCGGCGAAAGCGATCTTGCCGGGATCGTGACGGGTGCGAACGGGCCCGAGGCCGGAGTCTGGGTGATCGCGGAGACGAACGATCTCCCGACCAAATTCGCGAAGATCGTGGTCACCGACGACCGCGGGCGCTACCTGATCCCCGAGCTTCCGAAAGCCAACTACAGCGTATGGGTGCGCGGCTACGGGCTGGTCGACTCGCCCAAGGTGCAGGCCGCGCCCGGGAGGATTCTCGATCTGACCGCAGTCGTGGCGCCGAGCGCGGCAGCGGCGGCGCAGTACTACCCGGCGATCTACTGGTATTCGATGCTGAAGGTCCCGGAGAGAAACGAATTCCCGATAGGAAAAGCGGCCAATCAAGGTCAATGGCTCGATCTCACGAAGACCGACGGTTGCTACACCTGCCACCAGCTCGGCAACAAGGCGACGCGTACCATTCCGAAGGAGCTCGGCCATTTCAATTCCTCGGTCGAAGCCTGGGCGCGGCGCATCGCTTCCGGCCAGGCCATGACCAACATGACGAACAACATCGGCAGGTTCGACGCTCAGCGGATGCTCGGTCAATTTGCCGATTGGACCGATCGGATCGCCGCGGGCGAGCTGCCCGCCTCGAGGCCTGAACGGCCGCAAGGCCTGGAGCGCAATGTCGTCATCAGCCTGTGGGACTGGAGCCGCCCCACTGCCTACCTGCACGACGAGATCTCGAGCGACAAGCGCAATCCCACGGTCAATGCTTACGGACTGATTTACGGGGCGACCGAGGAGAGCACGGATTTCGTGCCGGTCCTGGATCCCGTGCGGCATACGGCGAGCGAAATGAAAGTGCCGGTCCGCGATCCGAAGACGCCCTCGACGAAGAACAACCCGATGGCGCCGTCTGCGTACTGGGGAGCGGAGCCGATCTGGGACAGCCAGACGAGCCCGCACAACCCGATGCTCGACGAGAAGGGCAGGGTCTGGTTCACCTCGCGCGTGCGGGGGCCGGCCAACCCGGCCTTCTGCGGGAAAGGCTCGGATCATCCCTCGGCGAAGATCTTTCCCGTCGAACGCTCCAACCGCCAGCTCTCCCAATACGATCCGAAAACCGGAAGGTTCACCCTCATCGACACCTGCTTCGGCACGCATCATCTGTACTTCGCCGAGGATGCAAACAACACTCTGTGGGCGAGCTCAGGCGGCGCGGCGAACGAGGTCCTCGGGTGGCTCAACAGAAGGGTGTTCGAGGAGACCGGCGACGAGCAGAAGGCGCAAGGCTGGACCCCGTTCATTCTGGACACCAACGGCAACGGCAGGCGCGACGATTACGTGGGGCCGAACGATCCGATCGATCCGAAGAAGGACAAGCGCATCGTGGCCGGTTTCTACGGACTCGCCCCGAGCCCGGTTGACGGCTCCATCTGGGGATCGGTGCTCGGTTACCCGGGTTTCATCATTCGCGTGAATCCGGGATCGAATCCGCCGGAGACGGCGCTCACCGAAGTGTTCGAGCCGCCGTTCCCCGGCTATTCGCCGCGCGGCATGGACATCGATCGCAAAGGCGTCGTCTGGGCGCCGCTCGCGAGCGGACATTTCGCGAGTTTCGACCGGCGCAAGTGCAAGGGACCGCTCAACGGCCCGAGCGCCACGGGCAAGCACTGCCCCGAAGGCTGGACGCTCTATCCGTTCCCCGGACCGCAGTTGAAGGGCGTGACCGACTCGGGCAGCGCCGAGGCGAGCTATTACTCGTGGGTGGATCAGCACGACACTTTCGGCCTGGGCAAGGACGTGCCGATCGCGACTGGCAACGCCAACGACGCGCTGCTTGCGCTCAAGGACGGGAAATTCGTGATTCTCCGCGTGCCGTACCCCATGGGTTTTTACGCGAAGGGGCTCGATGGCCGCATCGACGACCCGGGCGCCGGCTGGAAGGGAAGGGCCCTGTGGTCGACCTATGCCACCCGGGCTCCGTTCCACGTCGAGGGCGGTAAAGGCACCCGGTCGAAGGTCCTGAAGTTCCAGCTCCGCCCGGATCCGCTCGCGAACTGACGGCGCTCGGATTTCCTTGCGAACGGAGAACTAGTTCGCGGCGAAGCAGTAGAACAATCCGTTACCGCCCGTGCCTTGCAGCGCCGCTTGGCTGCAGCCGGGGGCGCCTTCCTTGCTCGGGCGGGACAGGTGCGAGGAATTCCAGGACTTGGACGCGTCGTCGTCGCGCAGGCCCTGGCGGTCGTGGTGCCCGAGCATCGCGGCTCCGGCGCCGCTGGTGGTCCAGTTGCTGCAGGTCGTATCCTCGCTGCTCGTGATCGCGCGGCCATCCCGCGTCGAGCCGGTCAGCATGTCGTGCATGTTCGGTTTCTCGGTGCGGCCGTTGACCATCTCGCCTTTTTCGTTCAGCGCGGTTTCCTTGGTGAGATTGTTCGCGCCGTGCAGCTGATCGACGTTGCTTGCGACGACGACGCCCTTGGCGTTCTGCCACGGGCCGCTCCCGATGCGGTCGCGGGCGTTCACGCCCGGGTACCCGGGAGTGCCCGTAGTGCTGAGATAGGCGTGCCAGGTGCGGCCGCCTGAACCCACGGCCTTCGCGAGCGACTGGCAATGCTGGTCGGCGCCCTCGAGGCCCCCGAGGTCGGCTCCTTTTCCCGAGCCTACGCTGCTGACGAAAAACGACATGCCACCCTGCTGCGATTGCATGCCTGCGCACGAGCCCAGCGCCAGCGCAACGGCTGCTGCCAGGGAAACGCGTGTAACCGTCTTCATCTGTCTCCTCCTTTGATGGGGAAATCCTTCATTTAACAATGCGCGCAATCTGCGGCAAACTAGGATAACACCGCAGGCGAACCGTCTATTCCTCATGTTCAAGTATCTCCAATCGCGCATTCGCGGAACGGCGAGCACGGGTCCGGGCGAGCCGCCCGCGGGACTGCTCGCCTTCTACTGGCACTTCGTGCGCCAGACCAAGGGCTGGTACGCGCTCATGTTCGTCACCAGCCTCGCGGTGGCGTTGATCGACACGGTGATCCCGGTGTTCATCGGCAAGCTGGTTTCGCTCATGGGAGCCGCCGACCGCCAGGCGGCGCTCGACGAGCAGTGGCCCCTGCTCGCCGGCATGGTGGCGCTGGTGCTCATCGTCCGCCCGCTCGCCAATCTGGCCGACATGCTGATTCGCCAAAACGCGCTGATCCCGGGCGTGACCAGCATGATCCGCTGGCAGAGCCATTGGCACGTGCTGCGCCAGAGCTGGCCGTTCTTCCAGAACGATTTCGCCGGGCGCATCGCCAACCGCGTCATGCAGACCGCCAACGCTTTGCGCGAGAGCGTGATGGCGAGCATACGCGCGGTCTGGTACATCGCGGTCTACGGCGTGAGCGCCTTTGCGCTGATGGCCGCCTCGGACTGGCGCCTGGGCCTTCCGACGCTCGCGTGGTTCCTCGGTTACATCGTGTTCCTGCGCTACTTCGTGCCGCGCATGCGCGACCTGGCGAAGACGAGCTCGGAGCTGCGCTCGCACGTGATGGCGCGGGTGGTCGACAGCTATACGAACATCCTCACGGTCAAGCTCTTCGCGCGGCTGGCCGACGAGGACGCGTACGTGCGCGAGGTGATCGACGAGCACCAGGGCGCGATCGGCGCACACATGCGCCTCATCTCGCAATTCATGTTCTCGCTTTCGCTGATGAACGCGGCGCTCCTCACCGGCACCGCCGCGATCGGCATCTGGCTGTGGGCGCAAGGCGCGGTGAGCGCAGGCGTCGTGGCGACCGCTTTGCCCCTCGCCTGGCAGATCGCCAACGTCGCCGGCTGGGTGAGCTGGGAGGTGACCGGCATCTTCGAGAGCGTCGGAGTCGTGCAGGAGGGAATGCAGACGATCGCGGTGCCGCATTCGGGGGGCGACCGGCCCGGCGCACGCGAGCTGCGCGTGCCTCGCGGCGAGATCCGCTTCGAGGACTTGAGCTTCAACTACGGCAGGCGCGACGGCAAGCCCGTGTTCGACCACCTGAACCTCACGATTCGTCCCGGCGAGCGCGTGGGCCTCGTCGGCCGCTCGGGCGCGGGCAAGTCGACCTTGGTCAACCTGCTGCTGCGTTTCTACGAGCTGGATCGGGGCCGCATCCGCATCGACGGGCAGGACATCGGCGAGGTGACCCAGGAAAGCCTGCGGGCGGCGATCGGCATGGTGACGCAGGACACTTCGCTCCTGCATCGCTCGATCGCCGCCAACATCCGCTACGGCCGCCCCGGCGCGGGCGATGTGCAGGTCGAAGCGGCCGCGCGCAAGGCGCAGGCGCACGAGTTCATCGTCGGGCTGCAGGACTGGAAGGACCGCAAAGGCTACGAAGCCCACGTGGGCGAGCGCGGCGTCAAGCTCTCGGGCGGGCAGCGCCAGCGCGTGGCGCTCGCGCGCGTGGTCCTGAAAGACGCGCCCATCCTCGTGCTCGACGAAGCGACCTCGGCTCTGGACAGCGAGGTGGAGCTCGCCATCCAGGAGCAGCTGCTGGGCCTCATGGAAGGCAAGACCGTGATCGCGATCGCGCACCGCCTGTCCACCATCGCGCGCATGGACCGCTTGATCGTGCTCGAGGCCGGCCGCATCGCCGAGCAGGGCACGCACGCGGAGCTGCTGCGTCTGGGCGGCCACTACGAGAGGCTGTGGCGGCACCAGTCAGGCGGCTTTCTCGCGCACGAGGCCGTCGCGACGGAAACGGAGACCGAGCTGCCTGAAGAGCCGCCGATCGACGAGATGCGGACCGAAGCGAAGCCCGAGCCTTCCGTGGACGACGCGCCGGTGGTGACGCGGACGTAGACCTACCCGCCGCCACTCGCGCGGCGTTCTAGCACGTTCATGTTACGGCTTCGTGCGAAGCCGATGGGCAGGTCGAGCCATGCGAAGCCTGGAACCATTCGCGCTTCATTTTCGTGTCGATAAGGGGATGTCCCAGGTGTCGCGCGAAAGTTTGATATGCGTATCGGGCAAGGGCGCTTGAGTATGCTGCGTCGCGCAAACGCCGCCATCCCCTTATCAATCACTAACTAACAAGGGAGATGATGATGAAAGTTGATTTAAAAAGACTGGCAGCTTCGGCAGGCGTGGTAACGAGTCTGACACTGGCCCCTGCGGCGCACGCGCTGCAGGCGGTCACGGCAGGCTTCTCGGAGCCGATGAACCTGCAGGCAATCGTGTCCACGTTCGACTGCGAAAACTCCCCCGGGCCGTGGATCAACTTCGAGGGGGCGGTGACTCTCGGGGGAATGAGTGTACAAATGATCTTCAGAAACAACATCAACAAAGATGTCCATACGCTTGTGGAGGATATCCAAACCGTCACGGCCGTGGCGGCGGGAACGACCATCAGGATTCCCAAGCAGCCCTCGCATCCTTTCGCGGACGGTACGGGCACCGGGGTCGGTGGCAACCCGTGGATATCGATCCAGCTGGTCGATACCAACGGCCAGGCGCTGAGCGGCGAGGTCCCCTTGGGCCGCTGCGTTCAAGGTTCCTTTGCTCCCAGCATTGACTTCAGCGCTTCGGTCGTCGGGCAGGCCCTTGTCCAGGCGCTCGACTGCACCAACAATCCCGGGCCCTTCATCAATGTGAGCGGGTCGATGAGCGTGTCGCCGGGAATCAAGGCGCGGATCATCTTCAGAAACCAGAGAGCGCCCGGCGCGCCGCACGAGGCGGTCGCGATGGCGGACGTGTCGCTCTTGTCGAACGGGTTTGCGTTCTCGTTCCCCAAGCAGCCGGTGCTGGGTGGGGTCGGGGGCAATCCGTGGATTTCTGTCCGGTTCGCGAACCCGGAACCGGTCGGCCCCGAGACACTGTTGGGGCGCTGCGTGCAGCTGCTGCCGGGTAACTAAAAGACTTGGTGAATCTGCTTTGCTGGGCCGGCACGGGGCGGACAGTATCCGCCCCGATTTTTTTCTTGACGTACTTGACCGAGGGGTTATTGCCCCGAAGCCTCGCGCGACTGCTGCGACTGCTGCACCTGCTCCATGGCCTGCCCGATCTTCTGCTGAGCCTGCTCCAGGGTTTTCTTGCTTTGCTCGAGCTCCTGCTTCTTGAGCGCGGCGGCGGTGGCCGCGGTGCTCGCAGTCTCGATTCCGCAGCCGGTAAGCGCTGCGGCCGCGATGATGAAAATAAACCGTGTCATGGCAAAATCCTTCCGATGCAGGGAACGGCATAGGATAGCACGAGACTATCCGAGCTTCGCCGCCACGGCCTCTGCGAATTCCCGGGTTCCGATCTTCCCACCGAGGTCGGCAGTGCGTGTTGCGGGGTTCTTCAGGGTCGCGTCCACCGCCGCGTCGATATTCCTTGCTGCGGCAGCGAACGCATCGTTGCCGCGTCGCGCGGCCATCCATTCGAGCAGCATGGCGGCCGACAGGATGAGCGAGGCGGGATTCGCCTTGTCCTTGCCCGCGAGGTCGGGTGCCGAGCCGTGCTGCGCTTGCGCGACGCAGTGCTCGTCCCCGGCGTTGATCGAGCCGCCGAGGCCCAGCCCGCCGGAAAGCTCGGACGCTTCGTCGGAGAGGATGTCACCGTACATGTTCTCGGCGACGATCACGTCGAAGCGCATCGGGTCGCGCAGGAGGAGCGCCGCCATCGCGTCGACGATGACCTCTTCGAGCTGCACCTTGGGAAACTCTTGCGCGACCTTGCGCACTTCGCGCAGGTACAAACCGTCCGAGATCCTGAAGACATTGGCCTTGTGGACTGCCGTGACTTTCCTGCGGCGCGCCATCGCCGCCTCGAAGGCGCGCAGCGCGATGCGCTCGCAGCACTTCGCGGTGACGCGGCGCACCGCGAGCGCCATGTCCTCGGTCGGCATGAATTCGCCGCTTCCCGAGTACATGTTGCGGTCGGCGTAAAAACCTTCGGTGTTTTCGCGGTAGATCACCAGATCGACGGGCTTGCCGGTGAGTCCGACGCCGAGGCGCGATCTCGCGGGACGGATGTTGGCGTAGAGATCGAGCTTGGTGCGGAACTCGGCCGAAGGGTTGACGCCGCCTTTTTCGCGCGCCGGGTACTCGTAAGTCGAGAGCGGGCCGAGGATCACGCCGTGCGAGAGGCGCGCCGCTTCCAGTACGCGCGCGGGGAGCGTCGTGCCCTCCTTCTTCAGGGCGGGGAAACCGATCTCCTCGTGCTGCCACTCGAGCCCCAGTTTGAACAGGACATTGGCGCGATCGAGAACGGCCAGGGTCGCCGCGGTGATCTCGGGCCCGATGCCGTCGCCACGCAAGACGAGGATCTTCATTGCGCCGGAATCCTTGCGTCTTTGATCAGCTTGGCGTACATGCGAAGGTCGCTCTTGATCAGCGCGGCGAAGTCTTCCGGAGTGCCGGTCACGATTTCGTTGCCGCCCTGCGTGACGATGCGCTCGCGCACGTCGGGCGAGCGCATCGCCCTGACGATCTCGGCGTTGAGGCGATCGACGATCGCCTTGGGCGTGCCCGCAGGGGCGAGCACGCCCTGCCACTGTGAGATGTCGAAATTCGCTATGCCCGCCTCCTGCAGGGTCGGCACTTCAGGCAGGCTCGAGGCGCGCCTGCCGCTCGACACCGCGATGGCGCGCAATTTTCCCGCTCGGATCTGCGGGACCGATGTGATCACGGTATCGAACATGAAAGTGAGCTGGCCGCCGAGCAGGTCGGCGAGCGCCGGCGCGCTGCCCTTGTAAGGCACGTGCGTGAGCTGGGTGCCCGTCGCGAGCGCGAATAGCTCTCCGGCGAGGTGGTTGCCGCCGCCGACCCCGGTGGAACCGTAGGAGACGGCCCCGGGGCGCGCGCGCGCGGCGTCGACCAGGTCTGTGATGCTCTGGATGGGCGAACCGGCGAGCGTCACCAACACATACTGGTACACGGTGCATTGGGCGACGGGCGCGAAATCCCTGACCGGATCGTAGGGTACCCTGGCATAGAGCACGGGGTTGACGACGATCGGGCCGTTGGCGGTCACGAGCAGCGTGGTGCCGTCGGGCGCAGACTTGGCGACGAAGTCCGCGCCGATGCCGCCGTTCGCTCCGGCCCGGTTCTCGACGACGAACGGCTGCTTCAGCGCGTCGCCGAGCTTCTGGGCGAGAGTCCGGCCGAAGATGTCGGCATTGCCGCCGGCCGCGTAGGGAACCACGAGGCGCACGGGCCTCGCCGGATAGTCCTGGGCCTGCGCCGCGCCGCACAGCATGGCCGCGAGCGCAAGCGATGCGAAGCCGATCTTCATGAACCTGCTCGCGGGAATGGCGAGGCTACAGGCTATCATATGCGGCATGATCAATCGGCGCTCCGTGGTCGCGGCGCTCGCGGCGATCTCCGTGCTCTTGTGGGCCGCGCTCGACGCGACCGCCCAGTCCTATCCGCAACGTCCCGTCCGCCTCATCGTTCCTGCGCCCGCGGGCGGACCCACCGACGTCCCGGGCCGGCTCATCGCCGACGGATTGTCGGGGCTCTTCAGCCAGCGCTTCGTGGTCGAGAACCGCGTGGGCGCGGGCGGGCTGGTGGCGGGCGAGTTCGTCGCGCGTTCCGAGCCCAACGGCTATACGCTGCTCTACGCGAATACCAGCGTGCTCGCGGTCAATCCCGCTCTCCAAGGGACGAACATGCCCTACGATCCCGCGACGGCGTTCGCGCCGATCGGCTTCGTCTCCAATTCGCCGCAACTGCTGGTGGCGAATCCCAAGGTTCCCTACCGATCCGTGCAGGAGCTCGTCGCCTGGGCGAAGAGCAATCCGGGCAAGCTCAACTTCGCCACCGCCGGCGTCGGAACGCTGCCGCACCTCACCTATGAGCTGTTCAGGATGGAAGCCGGGATCCGGGCGCTCAACGTCCCCTATGCGGGCGGAGCGCCGGCGCTCACCGCGGTGATCGCGGGACAGGCAGACGTCCTTTTCGATCTGGTGCGCACCCGGGTGAAGAGCGGCGAAGTGCGCGCCCTGGCGATCACCGGCGCGAGCCGCGACGCGGATTTGCCCGACATTCCGACGCTCGCCGAGAGCGGGTATCCCGCGGTGACTTCGACCTCCGGCACGGGGATAGTCGCACCTGCGGGAATCTCCAGGGAAATCGTCGCGCTCCTCAATTCGAAGCTGAACGAGCTGATCGAGCGCCCGGAGACTCAAGGCAAGATGAAGGCCTTCGGCCTCGTGCCGCAGAGCGGCGCGCCGGAGGAATTCGGCGCGTGGGCGGCCCAGGAACGCGAGCGATGGACGCGCGTCGTCAGGCAGTCCGGCGCCAAGGTCGACTGACCATGGCGCGCGTCGCCGCCGCGTTCGGCTCCTCCCACAGCGTCATGCTCGCCGCCGAGCTTCAGGACTGGCTCGGTGGATTTCGTCAGAGCGACCTTCGCATGAAGTACTACGACCGCGAAGGCAGGCCGCGCTCCTATGCCGACGTGCTTGCCGGCGCACCCCCCGACATTGCGCAGCTGATCACCGACGAGGCGATCACGGGACGTTTCAACGGAGTGCAGGACGCGATGAAACGCCTCAAGTCCGAGATCGCCTCGGCGAAGCTCGACGTTCTCATCATCGTCGGCGACGATCAGCACGAGCTTTTCCAGGACCAGCACATGCCGTCGATCGGCATCTATTACGGCGAGAGCATCCGCAATGCCGGCCGGGCCAACGCCAAGCGGTTCAGCTGGCCGGAAGAGTGGTACAACCGCGCGCAGATGCGCCGCTTCGAAGACGACGGAGACATCGACTATCCCTGCCACCGGCCTCTTGCGCTCGCGCTCATCGAGGGCCTGATCGAGCGCGAGTTCGACGTCGCGGCGGTCGCGGGGCTCGGCAGCGACCAGCACGAGGGGCACGCCTATTCCTTCGTTCACCGCTGGTACCTCAAGGGCAACGGTGCGCGGATGCTGCCCGTCGTTCCGATTTTCCTCAATACTTACAATCCGCCCAACCCGCCTTTGCCGAAACGCTGCGTACGGCTCGGCAAATCCCTGAAGGAGCTGATCGAGAGCTATCCCGAGGAGCTGCGCGTCGGCCTGGTCGCCTCCGGGGGCTTGAGCCATTTCGTCGTCGAGGAAGATCTGGACCGCGCGATCATCGAGGCATTGCGGAGGAAGGATCTGGATTTCCTCGCCGGACTCGATCCTCGGCGGCTGAAGGCGGGCAGCTCCGAGATCCGCAACTGGATCGTCGTGGCGAGCGCCGCCGCCGACCTCGACTTGAGCTGGATCTCCTACACGCCGTCCTATCGCACGCCGGCGGGAACGGGCATCGGGCTCGCCTTCGCCAGGTGGAGCTGACTTGCCCGAGCGCGGCCCGCCTTTCCGCGCCGACCAGGTCGGGAGCCTGCTGCGCGTGCCGGAGCTCCGCGCGGCTCACGAAAAGGCCCTGCAGGGACAGGTCGGCGCCGCGGCCCTTCGCGAGCTGCAGGACCGCTGCATCCGCGACGTCATCCGGTTTCAGGAATCCGTGGGGCTCCACGCGATCACCGACGGCGAGTACCGGCGCAGCTCGTTTCACGCCGATTTCTTAGAGAAGCTCGACGGAGCGAAGGCCGCCGGGCGCCTGGCCGTCGAGGATACGGTCAGCGGTTTCGACGAAAACAAGGCGAAGGAGGGCAAGCCCTTCGCGCCGCGCGCCTTCGCGATCACCGGCAGGCTGCGCCACTGGCAGCCGATCGAAGTCGAAAACTTCAAGTTCGTGAAAGCGAACACGACGCGCACCGCCAAGCAGACGATTCCGTCGCCCACCATGCTGCTGCGCGGCGGCCGCGCGGCGGTGAGCTACGAGGCGTACCCGGACCTGCAGGAGTTCTACGCCGACATCGCCGGAGTCTACCGGGAAGAGCTCAGGCAGCTCGGCGAAGCCGGTTGCCGCTATGTGCAGCTCGACGACACGAACTTCGCCTTTCTCTGCGACCCGAAACTCGCCGATATCTTCCGCCGGGACGGGTACGACCCGGATGAAATGCCCGGGCGCTTCGCAGATCTGATCAATTCGGTCACCGCGAAACTGCCCGCCGGGATGGTGGTCGGCATCCATCTGTGCCGGGGCAATTCCGTGGGCCAGTGGGCGGCGCAGGGCGGCTACGAGCCGGTCGCCGAGGTCCTGCTCAACCGAGTCGACGTGGATGCGTACTTCCTCGAATACGACGACGAACGCTCGGGCGGATTCGAGCCGCTCCGTTTTTTCCCGAGGCATTCGCGCAAGAGAATCGTGCTCGGGCTGGTGAGCACCAAAGTGCCGGCGCTCGAATCGAAGGACGCACTGAAACGGCGCATCGAAGCAGCGGCGAAATTCGTGCCGCTGGAGAATCTGTGCCTCAGCCCCCAGTGCGGCTTCGCGAGCACGTTCCGAGGGAACCCGATCTCGGAAGAAGTGCAGCGGCGCAAACTGGAGCGAGTAGTCGAGGTGGCGACCGAAGTGTGGGGTTCCGCACAATGAGGGATTCGAAGGCTTTACCCGGCGCTTCGCCCGTAGTAAGTTTACGTCCCCGGGAGATCACGAGAATCCAGTCTCAGATGACGGTCGAACGCCCAGGCGCCGCGGCCCAGCCGCGTCATCTTACTTCCGGCGCGGAGGAGAGCGCGCGTCTTTCGGCCCTGCGCAGCTATTGCGTGCTCGAAACCGGCCGCGAGTCCCGCTTCGACGATCTTACCTGCCTCGCGTCGACCATCTGCGAAACACCGGTATCGCTGGTGAGCCTGGTGGACACGAACCGCCTGTTCTTCAAATCGGCGCATGGCGTCGATCTTCGCGAGGTCCCGTATCCCGATTTTTTCTGCGGCCATGCCATCCGTCAGCGCGACCTCTTCGTCGTCCCCGACGCAAACGAGGATGCGCGCTTCGCAAAGCACCCGCTGGTAGTCGATTCGCCGCGCGTGCGCTTCTATGCCGGGGCGCCTCTGATCACCCCGCATGGCTACAGGCTGGGGACGCTGTGCGTGATCGATTTCGTCCCCAGGCAGCTGCAGCCGAAGCAGCTCGAGATGCTGCGCACCCTCGGACGGCAGGTGATGTGCCAGCTGGAGCTGAATTTGCAGGCGATGCGAGACCCGCTCACCGGCCTGTACAACCGCCGCCAGCTCGAGGAAGGCCTGCATCGCGAAGTCCTGCGCGCGCGTCGCCTCGGGGGAACGGTCGGCGTCATGGCGATAGACGTGGATCATTTCAAGAGGGTCAACGACACGCTGGGGCACGAGGTCGGCGACCGCGCCTTGAGGGGGATCGCGGATGAATTGGCTTCCTGCGTGCGCGAGGAAGACATCGCCTGCCGGGCCGGCGGCGAGGAGTTCGTCATCATCCTTCCCGGGACGGGAAAGACGGCGTTGCGCTCGCGTGCGGAAGCCGTGCGCCGGACCATCGAGCAGGCGCAGATCCTCGCGGGGGAGGGAACGCTCAAGCTGACGGTCTCGATAGGGCTTGCGAGCTTTCCCGCCTATGGCGATTCGGGACAGGCCGTGTTGCGAGCCGCAGACGTGGCGCTCTACAAGGCCAAGGCAGCCGGCCGAAACCGGGTCACCATGTGCACGCCTGGCGTCGCGCGTAGTTTCCCAGCCCAGGTCGCTTGACAGTCAGGTTTTGAGTTCCTGAGATCGATCCGTTGCGGGTCAGTGCCCCGCGGCTCTCGGGTGCATTTTCGAATCAGTCCGGAGGCAGAGCTATGAGTGCGGGTTTCAAGGGCCGGCGCGAGGATCTGAGGCTGGTCACGGGGCAGGGAAAATATACTTCCGACTGGAATCTTCCCGGACAACTCTACGCCTGGTTCCTGCGCTCCGACCGGGCGCACGCGGAAATCGTCTCGGTCGACACCGCGGCTGCGCAGGCGTCGTCCAGCGTGGTCGCGGTATTCACGGGCGCCGATACGGCGAAAGCCGGCTTCAAATCCACCCCGCAGCTCGCGCGCTACCCGGGCCGCGGCGGCGCGACCATCAAGGTTCCGCACCGCGACGGACTCGCCAACGGGCGCGTACGCTTCGTCGGCCAGGAGGTCGCCCTGGTGGTGGCGAAGACGGCGCTCGCTGCGCAGGATGCCGCCGAGAAAATAGAGGTCGAGTACCGCGATCTTCCCGCGGTGGTCGACGCGGAGGCGGCGCTCGCGCCGGGCGCCGAGCGGCTCTACCCGGAGATCCCCGGCAATCTCTGCTTCGACTACGAGTACGGTGACGAGGCGGGAACCGAGTCGGCCTTTGCGCAGGCCGCGCACGTCACGCGCATCGCCCTGGACAGCAAGCGCATGGTCGGCAACCCGATGGAGCCCAAGGCCTGCCTCGCCGCATACGACGCGGCGGCCGACCAATACGATCTGTACGTGAGCTCGCAGGGCCTTTCGCTCATGCGGGGAAGCGCGAGCGGCATCACGGGCATTCCCGCCGAGAGAATCATGGTCCACGCCCAGGACGTCGGCGGCGGATTCGGGATCCGCTCGGATGCGTACGCGGAGTACTGCGTCGCCATGCTTGCGGCGAAGGCGCTCGGTAGACCCGTGAAGTGGACCTCCTCGCGCTCGGAGACTTTCCTGTCCGACTATCACGGACGCGCGGCAAAGCTGATCGGCGAGCTCGCGCTCGACGCAGAAGGGCGTTTCCTCGCGATCCGGATCGAGTGGATCGTAAACACGGGCGCCTATCTATCCACTCCCGGTCCGCTCATCAACACGCTGCCTCCCGGCCTTCACGCGATCAATCTCTATCGCATCCCGGTCATGTACGGCCGGCATCGCCTGGCGCTGACCAATACGACGCCCACCACCGCCTACCGCGGCGCGGGCCGGCCCAACGTGTGCTATCTCGCCGAGCGTCTGGTGGAGGAGGCCGCCCGCGAGATGAAGATCGACCGCCTGGAGCTGCGCCGGCGCAATTTCATCCCGAAAGACGCTTTCCCGTACAAGACGCCGCACCCGCACTCGGTCTACGACAGCGGCGACCCGCACGGACTGGTGGATGAGGCGGTGAAACAGGCCGATTGGAAGACCTTCGATCCGCGCCGTGCGGAGTCGAAGAAGCGCGCGAAGCTGCGCGGCATCGGCTGCGGAGTATTCATCGAGCCCGCAGGGGCGGGCGGGGCGCCGAAAGAAGAGGCGATGATCAAGTTCGGCGAGTCGGGCGAGGCTTTGCTATATGTGCTTGCAGGGCCCTCGGGGCAGGGGCACGAGACGGTGTACCCGGAGGTCGTGGGCGAAGCGCTCGGCATCGATCCGGAAAGCATAACGCTGCGGGCGAGCGACCCGGACGGGCCGCGCCTCGTCGGCGAGGGCACCATCGGCTCGCGCTCGATGATGGCGCACGGCGGAGCGCTCGTGATTGCGGCGCGCGAGGTGGTTCGCAAAGGCACCGAGCTCGCCGCCAAAGACTTGGAAGTCGCGCCGAACGATCTCGAATTCAGCAAAGGCCGTTTCCGCGTGAAAGGCACCGACGTCTCGGTCGCGATGGAGGAACTCGCGAAGAAATACGGGAGCGCCCTCGACTCGCGCGGCGAGATCCCGCTGCCGCGCTCCTTTCCCAGCGGCGCACACGTCGCCGAGGTCGAGATCGACCCCGAGACCGGCGTCGTGGAAATTCTGCGTTATACCGCGGTCGACGATTGCGGCCGCGTCATCAATCACGTCCTGCTCGAGGGCCAGCTGCACGGCGGCATCGCGCAGGGCATCGGGCAAGCCATGGGCGAGCATGCGATCTACGACCCGGCCTCGGGCCAGCTTCTCACCGGCACGTTCATGGATTACGAGATGCCGCGCGCCGACGGCATGCCCGAGATCCGGCTCTATGACCGTTCGATCCCGTCGCCGGGCAATCCGCTCGGCGTAAAAGGCGCGGGCGAAGCGGGCACGACCGGAGCGGTGCCCGCCGTCGCGAACGCAGTGATCGACGCGCTGCGGCCGCTCGGTATCCATCACCTGGATTTTCCCTATACGCCGGATCGTGTCTGGCGCGCGATCGAGGCGACGAAGAACAGGACTTGAATCTTGTCGCGGCGGCTCAGGCGTTCTCGAGCAGGATGCGGATTACGTTCTCCGGGTCGGTGATCATGCAGTCGTGCCCCGTCGCGAGCTCGTAGAACTTCCAGGCTGGATCGTTCCTCAGGCGTTCAGCAAACTGGTCGAACGAGCCGGTGGGCGGGTTGGTGCAGTGAACGAAAGTGCGCGGCAGGTTCGCGCCGCCGTGCCCGGTGAAATGCACGGGCTGGGCGAAGGTGCGGTACGACTGGTGCATTTCGTGTCGCGTGACCCACGCGACGTCCTGCGGATCGGTCACGCCGAAGATTTTCATCGGCAGCGGGTCGACGAAGCCGCCCATTTCGCCTTGTTTGATGATCGCGCGCCGATCGGGATGCAGATAGTCGAGCAGGCATTTTCCGTTGTCCGGCAGAAAAGCGTCCAGATACACGACGCGGCGCAGGCGTGGCGCAGCGCGGTCGGCGACGCCGGTGACGACCATTCCGCCGTAGCTGTGCCCGACCAGGACGACCTTGTCGAGCTCTTCGGCTTCGAGGAGATTGACGACGTCGGCGACGTGCGTGGCGAGATCGATCGCCGGGTTTGCAAGATGCGCGCGCTCGCCGAGGCCCGTGAGGGTGGGCGTGTAGACCACGTGACCAGCCGCCCGCAGAGCCGGCGCCACCTTCTTCCAGCACCAGCCGCCGTGCCAGGCGCCGTGAACGAGGACGTAGGTGGACTTGCGCCGCGTCCCGGCCACCGCGCGCCGCGGCGCTCGGGCGCGCGTTCTAGGCACCGAGTTCCCGGCGCACGAGCGCCGCCCCCGAGGCGAGCGCCTTCAGCTTGGCGAGCGCGAGGTCGCGCGCGAGCGGCACCATGCCGCAGTTGGTGCACGGATAGAGGTTCTCAGGCGGCACGAATCGCATCGCCGAGCGGATCGTCGCGGCGACCTGCTCGGGCTTCTCGACCGCGTCGTTCGCGACGTCGATCGCGCCGACCATTACATCCTTGCCTTTGAGCAGAGCGAGCAACTCGAGCGGCACGTGCGAATTCGCGCACTCCAGGGAAACCTGGTCGATCTTCGACCGGGCGAGCAGGGGAAAGGTGGACTCGTATTGCCGCCATTCGGAACCGAGGGTCTTCTTCCAGTCGATGTTCGCCTTGATCCCGTAGCCGTAGCAGATGTGCACGGCGGTCTTGCATCCGAGGCCCGCCGCGGCGGCTTCCAGCGTGGCTATGCCCCAGGCGGCGACTTCGTCCATGTAGACGTTGAAGGCCGGCTCGTCGAACTGGATCACGTCGGCTCCCGCCCGCTCGAGCTCGCGCGCCTCCTGGTTGAGGATCGCGGCGAATTCGCGCGCGAGCTTCTCGCGGCTGCGGTAGTGGTTGTCGTAGAGAGTATCCGCCATCGTCATGGGACCGGGGAGCGAAAGCTTGATCGGACGCTTCGTCTGCCCTCTTAGAAAGCGGACGTCCTCCACGAACACCGGTTTGCCGCGTCCCACCGGCCCCACCACCACCGGGACGTCGGCATCGTAGCGATTGCGGATGCGCACGGTGCGCTTGTGCTCGAAATCGACGCCCTTCAAGCTCTCGATGAACGTGGTGACGAAATGCCTGCGGGTCTGCTCGCCGTCGGTGACGATGTCGATGCCAGCGGCTTCCTGGTCGGCGAGCCGGAGGCGCATGGCGTCGCGCTTGCCCTCCTCCAGGAGATCGCCTTCGAGGAGCCAGGGCGCCCAGAGCTTCTTCGGCTCGGCGAGCCAGGCCGGTTTGGGAAGGCTGCCGGCGATGGTGGTTTGCAGCTGCAAGGGTCTACGCGCGCGCCGCGACGTCCCACGAAGCGAAGCCGCAGCCGACGTAGACCTCGGGACAGTTGCAGTAGCCGATCAGCTCGAAGCCGCGCCCGCCTGCCGCGCCGTGCGCCGCGACCCAGTTGCGGATTTCCGCAGCGCCGTTGCCGATCGTGGGCAGGCGCTCGTTCAGGAAGTCGATCAGGGGGCGCTCCTCGCCTTTTTCGAAATGCCGAATACATTCCCTGTCGAACGGCTCGTCGATCTCGCCCATGGTGGGCTCGCCGATCGAATGCGAGAGGCCGCCGGTGGCGAGGATCGCCACGCGGATGTCCGCGGGATACGTACGCACCGCTTCGGCGAGCATGGCTCCCCACTGCAGGCAGCGACGCACGCTCGGGTAGGGCGGCTCGAGATCGTTGAAGATGATCGGGATGATGGGCGGCAGCGGATCGAGCCCACCCCGCCACAGCGGAATGCAGAAGCCGTGGTCGAGCGTCAGGTGGTGGGACACCGAGGGCTCGAAATCGCGCTCGAGCGCGGTCTGCACGATGTGGTTCGCGAGCTTCGGATGTCCGGCGATCTTCTTGAAGGGGAAGTCCTTCATCCAGGGTTCGGCGGGACCTTCGTGCTCATCGCCCACGCCGACGCAGATGCTCGGCAGGTTGTTGATGAAAAAATTCACCCAGTGATCCGGAGAAATTTCGATCAGCACCTCTGGCCTGGCGGCCTTGATGCGCCGGCCGAGCTCGGTCAGCGAGCTCGTCAGCTCCCGCTGATTCGCGGACTTGACGTCCTTCCAGCCGCGGATGATGAGCGGGGCATGGCTAGAGGCGAACACTCCCGCGAGGCTAGCCATGGCTCGACCTCGCCGCGGCGTCTGCGCCGGCGGTCCTCACTTTTTTCAGGAAATCCGCCTCGGACATTCCCGCGACCACGAAATAGAACCTGAGGAGATAAGGGTTGACCCGGGGCGCGAGGAACGCGACGTCGTCGCGCTCGACCGCAGTACGCACCTCGGGCTTCAGGGGATAGCGGTCGAGGATCTTCTTCCGGTTGGCGCGGTATTCGTCGCCGAGCGGAGCGGAGCTCTGCAGATCGAAGAAGAGTTTGCTGAGCCAATAGTCTCTCATGGCCGCTATTTTGCCATGAGCGCCGCGCTACTGTTTCGTCCCGCGATCGCGTGTCAGAGGCACGAACCTCACGGGCAGGGTGCGCCGCGTCGTCGTACGACCGTCGGATTGCTTTTCCACGAGCAGGAGGTGCTGCACATCCGATGCCGCACCTACCGGGATCACCATTCGCCCGCCGGGCTTGAGCTGATCGATCAGGGGCTGCGGGACCGCCGCGGGCGCCGCCGTAACGATGATGGCGTCGAAGGGCGCGGACGCGGGCCAGCCGCCGTAACCGTCGCCCACGCGCACCTCCACGTTGCGGTACCCGAGTTCCCCGAGAACTTGCCTGGCGCGGATTCCGAGGGCTTCCACGATCTCAATCGTGTAGACCTTCGCGACCAGCTCGGCGAGCACCGCCGCTTGGTAGCCCGAGCCCGTCCCGATCTCGAGCACGGTATCGCTCGGCTTGGGATCGAGCAAGTCGGTCATGAGCGCGACGATGTAGGGTTGCGAGATCGTCTGGCCTTCGCCGATCGGCAGCGGGCGATTGTCGTAGGCGAAGATGTCCTGTAAGGGGACGAAGCGGTGTCGCGGCACTTTCCCCATTGCCGCCATCACCGCCTCGCCGAATCTCGGCCGGCCGGTCTCCGCGCCGGTTTCGCGCGCCATCGCGGCTATTTCCGCGACCATCCGCGCGCGCTCGGCCGCGCGCGGGTCCTGCGCCTCCGAGGGCTGGGTGTGCGTCACTGCGAGCAGGAAAAGCGCTGAGAGCAGGACGGCGAGCATGTCGCGCCCGGGCTCAGGCGACCACCAGGCTGGTCAGGCGCTGCGGATCGGCGAGCAGATCCGCGCTCGGACCGCTGTAAGCGATGCGGCCGCGGTTCAGCACGAGCGCTCTCTGCGTGATTCCAAGGGCGACCTTCGCATGCTGCTCGACGAGCACGATCGCAAGCGAATCCTCCTGGACGAGTCGCTGCAGGGCCTGCAGCAGCACTTCGACGATAATGGGCGCGAGCCCTTCGAGCGGCTCGTCCATGAGCAGGAGCGTAGGGTTGCCCATCAGCGCGCGCCCGATGGCGAGCATCTGCTGCTCGCCGCCGGAGATCTGGTTGCCCCAGTGGTCGCGCCGCTCGGCGAGCTTCGGGAAGAGATCGTAGACCCTCTCGAAGGTCCAGCGGCCCGGACGCGTCGCGACGTCGAGGTTCTCCTCGACCGTGAGCGAAGGAAAGATGTCGCGTGCCTGCGGGACCAGGCCGATGCCGAGGCGGGAACGCGCGTAGACGGGCAGCTTCGCGATCGCCTTGTCCCGGTATTCGATGCTTCCCGCGTGAAAAGTCGTGTGCCCCATGATCGTCGCGAGCAGCGTGGTCTTGCCTACCCCGTTCCTGCCGAGGACCGCGAGCGCACCGCGTTCGGGCAGCTCGAACGCGATGTCTTCGAGGACCACCGTTTCGCCGTAACCGGCGCGCACGTCGCGAAGTCTGAGCTCAGGCATGGTGCTGCTCGCCGAGATAGACCTGGTGTACGCGCCGGTCCCTGGCGATCTCGTCCGGCGGCCCCTCGACCAGGACCTCGCCTTGCACGAGCACGGTGATGCGCTGCGCGAAGCGGAACACGAGGTCCATGTCGTGCTCGATGATGAGAATGGCGATGTGCTTGGGCAGATTGTCCAGCACCTGGAGGATGCGGTGCGATTCCAGCGAAGGCACGCCCGCGGCGGGCTCGTCGAGGAGCAGCACGCTGGGCTTCAGCCCGAGCGCGATCGCGATTTCGACCAGGCGCTGCTTGCCGTAGGGCAGGTCGAGGATGCGAACGCCCGCGTCCTCGGCGAGGCCGAGCGTCGCGAGCAGCTCCATGCTTTCCTCGCGCACGTCGCCGTGGGCGCTCGCCGCGCGCAGCATGCGCCGCGCGACGCCGCAGCGCTCGGCCACCGCCAGGGCGACGTTGTCGAGCACCGGAAGGCGGCGGAAGAGGGCGTTGATCTGGAACGTCCGGCCGAGGCCCCGCTTCACCCGCTTCGCCTGTCTCATCGCGGTGATATCCTCGCCGCCCAGCACGATCGTTCCGGAGGAGGGCGGCAACGCCCCGGTGAGCATGTTGACGAAGGTGGTTTTCCCGGCGCCGTTCGGACCGATCAAGGCATGGCGAGCGCCGCTCTCCAGACGGAAATCGATGTCGTCCGCCACGGTGAGCGCGCCGAAGCTCTTGCACAATCCGCGCGTCTCCAGAGCGATGTTCACGGCCTTCTCCGCAACTTCACCAGGATGCTGTCGAGAATGCCGAGGATTCCGCCGCGGGCGAACATCACCACGAGCACGAGCATCGTCCCGATGCCGAAGTACCAGTACTCCGGGAACTGCTTGGCGAGCAGATCCTGCGCGATCAGATACACGACCGGCCCGACGAAGGCGCCGTAGATGCGCCCGACGCCGCCGAGGATCAGCATCACCAGCAGCTCGCCGGCGGACTCGAAGGAGAATACGTTCAGGCCGACGAACTGATTGGTCTGGGTGATCAGGCCTCCGGCGACGCCGGCGATCGTCGCCGAGAGCGTGTAGACGAGGACCAGGCGCCAATAGACCGGCGCGCCGATCGCGTGCATGCGCAGGCTGTTTTCGCGCACTCCCGTGAGCGAAGTCCCGAACGGCGAATAGATCATCTTCCTCACCAGCCACCAGCCGATGAGCAGCGCGAGGAGGCAATAGAGGTAGGCGGTCTTGCCGAAGATGTCGAACCTGAACAAACCGAAAATCGGCGCGACGATGACTCCGGACAGGCCGTCCGCGCCGCCGGTGAGCGCGGTGGCCTTGTTGGCGATCTCCAGCATTACGGAGGTGATCGCGAGCGTGAGCATGAGTAGCGTCAGTGCCTTCGTCCGCAGAATGATCGCGCCGGTGCCGATTCCGAGCAAGGCTCCGGCGGCCGCCGCGGCGGCGAGCTGCACCATCGGATCGCCGATTCCCGCCTTGGCGGCGAGAATCCCCGCGACGTAGGCACCCAGGCCGAAATAGGCGCTGTGGCCGAGCGTGACGATTCCCGCGTAGCCGACGATCAGATCGAGGGACAGGGCGTAGAGGATGTAGATCAGGATGCGCGCCCCGAGTGAGAGATACTCCGGCAGAGCGAAGAATGCCGCGACGGCGACGATCCACGGCAGGGACTCGATCCAGCGGATGCGCGGATCCGCGCTGTAGCCTCCCGCGTGGGCGCTCATGCGTGTCGCCCGGCGAGGCCCGCGGGCCGCCACAGCAGGATCGCGATCGTGGCGACGTAGATCGGGAAAGCGCCGTATTGCGGCAGCCAGTACTTGCAGGCGGTGTCGGCGATCCCGATCAGGAGGGCCGCCACGAACGGCCCGCGCAGACTGCCCAGCCCCCCGACCGAGACCACGACCAGGAAATACACGAGGTTTTCGAACGGATAGGAAGGCTGGATCGCGATGATCTCCGCGCCGAGCCCTCCGCCGAGGCCTGCGAGTCCGCTGCCGAGCGCGAAGGTGAGCGTGAACAGGCGCTTGGTGTCGATTCCGACCGACTGTGCCATGGCGCGGTTGTCCACCGTCGCGCGCACCATGGCCCCCCAGCGCGTGCGCTCGACGCCGAACCATAGGAGCCCCACCATCACCGCGCTGAACACGATGATGAAGACCCGGTAAGCCGGAAAATCGCGGCCGAGGAGCGCAAACTGACCCTTCAGATAATCGGGCAGCACGACCGGCTGCTGCAGCGTTCCGTAGATGAAGCGCGCCACGGCGACCGCGATGAAGATCAGGCCGATGGTGAAGAGTACCTGCTCGAGGTCGCTCGCGGTGTAGAGTCTCGAGTACAGGAGCCGCTCCAGGACCACGCTGGCGGCCGCGACGAAAGCGAAGGCGAGCACGAGCGCGAGCGGAAAGGGCGCGCCGAAGCGCGAGATCGCGGTGGTCAGCACATAGCCTCCCGCCATGGCGAACACTCCGTGCGCGAGGTTGGCGAAGCCCATCAGGCCCATGGTGACGGACAAGCCGACCGATATCACGTACAGGATCATGCCCAGTGCGGTGCCGTGAAAGGCGACGCTCACCAGCGATGCGAAGAAGGCCTCCAAACGTCTCCCCGGGTTTTGCGGCTATTCAAGCTTGACGCCGACGTCCCTCACCAGTTTTCCGTACTTGTCGTAATCGCGCCGGATCAAGGCCGCGAACTCCGCGGCCGTTGTGACGTAGGCCTCCAGTCCCCCCGCGGCGGCGAGCTTGCTCCTCGTTTCGCTCTCGGCGAGCGCCTTGTTGACCTCGGCGTGAAGCTTGGCGAGCACCGCTTCCGGCGTTCCGGCGGCCGCGAACAAGCCCAGCCAGATCGTGACCTCGTAGCCGGGGTAGAACTCGGAGATCGTCGGAAGATCGGGAAAGAGCGCCGAGCGCTGCGAGCCCGTCACCGCAAGGGCGCGCAGCCTGCCCGCCTTGATCTGGGGGGCGCTCGAGGTGCCGGAAAACATCGCCGCGACCTCGCCTGCGACGGTTGCCGTGGCGGCGGGAGCGCCTCCCTTGTAAGGCACGTGTATGAGATCGATGCTCGCGCGCTGCTTGAGCATCTCCATGGCCAGCTGATGGATGCTGCCGTTGCCGCCCGAGGCATAAGCGAGCGGCGGCCGGGCCTGGCGCGCGTACTCGACGAATTCCCTGAAATTCTTGACCGGCACGGAGGGGTTGACCGACAGCACCCATTGATTCGATACGACCGAGGCGACCGGCGCGAGATCCTTGAGGGGATCGGTCTGCATCTCCTTGTACAGATGCGGGTTGATGGTGATCATGCTGTCGGCGAGCAGCGCGAGCGTGGTGCCGTCCGGCGGGGACTTCGCGACCAGATCCATCGCGATGTTGCCGTTCGAGCCCGGGCGGTTTTCCACGACCACGGGCTGGCCGAGGAGCTCGGAGAGCCTCTGTCCGATGACCCGCGCCGAGATATCGGGCGCGCCTCCCGGCGGGATCGGCACGATCAGCTTGATCGGCCGCGAGGGGTATTGCGCCCACGAAGCGAGCGAAAACAAGGCGGCGAACGCCAGTACCGCGAAACGACTCATGCTGTCCTCCTGCAGGGTGACGGCGCCTCGCGCAATGGTATACGAACCCCTCCGGCGCGATGCTATGATGTTCTCCCTTCCGGTGAGACAACGTGTTCCTCGAACATCGCCTTGAACGGCTGATCGCGAAGCTCAAGCGCTCCGCAACCATCCCGTTGCGCCTCGAGCTGTGGAACGGCCGCGCCTTCGATCTCGCGAGCGAGCCCAAGGTGAAGATCGGCGTGCCGAGCCCCTGGGCGCTTCGCTTCCTGCTGTCTCCCGACCTGATGAAGCTCGGCCAGGCCTACGTCGAAGGTTACCTGCGTGTCGAAGGGCCGATCCTGGAGGTGTTCCGCGTCGCCGAAAGCTTCGCCCGGGGCGCCGCTTCCCACGGGGGCAGGGGATTGCGGCGCGTTTGGCGCCACAGCCGCAAGCGCGATCGCGACGCCATCCAGTACCACTACGACGTCTCGAACGAGTTCTATTCGCTGTGGCTGGACCGGAACATGGTGTATTCCTGCGCCTACTTTCGCAGCGAGACCGATTCCCTGGAGCTCGCCCAGGAACAGAAACTCGATCACATCCTCAACAAGCTCCTCGTCAAGCCGGGCGAGCGGTTTCTGGACATCGGCTGCGGCTGGGGCGCGCTGATTTTGCGTGCGGCCAAGAAATACGGCGCGCGCGCTACGGGCGTCACGCTCAGCCGGAACCAGTATGAATTCGCCGCGCAGCGCATCCGGGAGGAGGGACTCGAGGGCCGCTGCGAGGTGCGCCTGCAGGACTACCGCGATATTCCGGGCGAGGGCGTCTTCGACAAGATCGCGAGCGTCGGCATGTTCGAGCACGTGGGCCTGCGCCATCTCAAGGCCTATTTCGCGAAAATCCGGTCGCTGCTCGCCGAGGGCGGGCTCATCATGAATCACGGCATCACGGCGAGCGATCCCGACAACCGCTGGGTGGGCCTCGGTGCGGGGGAATTCATTAACCGCTACGTGTTCCCGCACGGGGAGCTCCCGCATCTTTCGCTCGTGCTTCACCAGATGGCGCTCGCGGGGCTGGAAGTCGCGGACGCCGAGTCGCTGCGGCGTCATTACGCGCGCACCTGCCTCGAGTGGGCCAAGCGCCTCGAGCAAAACCGGGAGCGGGCGATCGCCGCCGCGGGGGACAAGCGCTATCGCATCTGGCAGGTGTATATCGCCGGCTGTGCGCACGGCTTCGAGCACGAGTGGATGAACATCTACCAGGTGCTGGCTCGCAGGGAGGGCAGCGCCTTCAATCCGCTGCCGCTCACCCGCGATTACATGTACCGCGCGAGCTGATTCGCCTCCGCACCGTTTTCAGTGGAGGGCCGCAGCGGCGGGGCGGGTGCGGAGCAGCTTGTCGATCGTCTCGCGCACGCTCTCCAAGTGCGGGTTGACGCGCAGCGCGGCGTCAAAGGCGAAGAGCGCGCTGTCGGCATCTCCGAGCGACAGGCAGATCTGCGCGAAACCGCAGATCGCTCCGTAGTGGCGCGGCTCGAGCTCTAGCGTTCGGTGGATGCTGGCCACGCTTTCCTCGTCCCGGCTCTGCATGTAGTAGAGAGTGGCACGCTTGTTCCAGGCTTCTGCGAAATCCGGGTGAGTGGCGACGAGTCTCGCGAGGATGCCCTCGGCCGCCGGGAAATCCAGCGCGGTGAGAGCGCGCGTCGCCCGTTCCAGGTCGAACGCCACCGCGGAATCCCGGTAGGCCATCCACAGCCTCCAGATCTCGTCTTCGATGCGCTCGGCGCGTCCGCCGCTCGCGTCGCCGAGCGAGCGGAACAAGCCGTTCAGGCGCTCGGGCAATCGCGGCGAAGGGTACCGCCTGTCGCCGGTGACGATCAATTTGAGCGTGTCCGCGTACATTTCAGTGAAAATCCCGCGACGGCGTGGCGAGCCTCCCCAGAAGGGCGCTGTGGTCGGTCAGCCGCTTGGCTATAAGATGCATCACTTCACCTTCGCGTTCAAGCACTCCTTCGACGCCCATCAGACGCGCGCCTAGCAGCTCGCGCCGCTGGCGCTCGATGAGATGCGGCCAGACGATGACATTAACATAGCCGGTCTCGTCCTCGAGCGTTACAAATACCGTTCCCGAGGCGGTGCTCGGGCGCTGGCGACCGGTGACGATGCCCGCCGCCCGCGCCGGAGTGCCGCCGGGAAGCAGTTTCAGTTCATCGGCGGTGGCAAAGCGCAGGCGCGCGAGGTGCGCCCGCAGCAGCGCGAGCGGATGGCGTCCCAGAGTGAGACTGGTGCTCGCGTAGTCAGCCACGAGATTCTCTCCCTCGGTTGGAGTCGGCAAAACCGCCGGAGTTTCCGCAACCGGCGCATCGCGCAAGATGTGCGCGCCGGTTTCGATTCCGGCGACTTGCCAGAAGGCGTGGCGGCGATGGCCGGAGAGCGGCTCGAACGCACCTGCAGCGGCAAGGCACTTCAGGTCGTGCCGGTTGAGCTCGGCGCGGCGGGCAAGATCGCGGACGCTGTCGAACAACCGCTCCCGCCGCGCGCCGACGATGCGCTCGGCGCCGGCTTGCGACAGACCCTGCACCAAGAGAAACCCGAGCCGAACCGCCGGGTTTGCGTCGGCGCTGATTTCCAGAGTGCAATCCCATTCGCTAGCCAGCGCTTCCACCGGCCGCACCTCGACGCCGTGTCGGCGCGCGTCCTGAACGAGTTGCGAGGGCGTGTAGAAACCCATCGGCTGGCTGTTCAAGAGCGCGGCGAGAAAGGCCGCCGGCTCGTGGCGCTTGAGCCAGGCGGAAACGTAGGCGAGCAGCGCGAAACTCACCGAGTGTGATTCGGGGAAACCGTATTCGCCGAAACCGAGGATCTGCCGGTAGATGCGCTCGGCGAATTCCGCCGGGATGCCGTTCTTCCTCATGCCATCCATGAGCTTCTTGCGGAAAGGCTCCAGCCCTCCCTTGCGGCGCCAGGCGGCCATCGCGCGGCGCAATTGATCCGCTTCGCCCGGGGTGAAGCCTGCCGCTACCACCGCGAGCTGCATCACCTGCTCCTGGAAAATCGGCACCCCACAGGTGCGCTCGAGAACTTTTCTCACCGCTTCGTTCGGATAGTCGATCGGTTCCGTGCCGGCGCGCCGCCGCAGATAAGGGTGCACCATGTCGCCCTGGATCGGCCCGGGCCGCACGATCGCGATTTCGATCACGAGGTCGTAGAAATGCTCCGGTTTCAGCCGCGGCAGCATCGACATCTGGGCGCGCGACTCGATCTGGAACACGCCGATGGTGTCGGCGTGCCGCATCATCTCGTAGACCGCCGGGTCTTCCTCGCGCAGCAGGCTGTCCATGGTGATCGTGCTTGAGCGCAGCTCGTTGACGAAGTCCAGCGCGCGCCGGATGGCGGAGAGCATACCGAGCGCCAGCACATCGACTTTGAGCAGGCCCAGGTTCTCCAGGTCGTCCTTGTCCCATTGGATGACGCTGCGCTCGGGCATCGCTGCATTTTCGATCGGCACCAGGCGCGCGAGGGCTCCTCGCGATATGACGAAACCGCCGACATGCTGTGACAGATGGCGCGGAAAACCGAGCAAGGCGGAGGCAAGCCCGACGAGGCGCCGCATGACCGGGCTCCCGGGATCGAAACCCGAATCGCGCAGGCGGGCGACGAGCTCCCTGCGATCGTCCCACCAGGCGATCGACTTGGCGATTCGGTCCACCTGCAGCGCATCGAGCCCGAGCGCTTTCCCGACGTCGCGCAGCGCGCTCTTGGGTTGATAAGTGATGAGCGTGGCCGCCAGCGCAGCGCGCTCACGGCCGTATTTGTCATAGACGTATTGGATGACTTCCTCGCGCCGCTGGTGCTCGAAATCGACGTCGATATCGGGCGGCTCGTTGCGCTCCTTCGAAATGAAGCGCTCGAACAACAGCTCCTGCTTGACCGGATTGACCTCGGTGATGCCCAGGGCGTAGCAGACGGCGGAATTGGCCGCCGAGCCGCGCCCCTGGCAGAGAATGCCCCGGCTGCGGGCGTAGCGGACGATGTCGTGGACGGTCAGGAAAAACGGCTCGTAGCGAAGCTCGGCGATGAGCGAAAGCTCGCGCTCCATGAGATCGCGGATTTTCTGCGACGCTCCGGCGGGAAAGCGCCGCTGCAATCCTTCTTCGGCCAGCTTGCGCAGCCAGCTCGCCGGGGTTTCGCCTTCGGGGACGAGCTCTTCGGGATACTCGTAACGCAGCTCCTCCAGCGAAAAACGGCAGCGCCCGGCGACGCGCACGGTCTCTGCGAGCAGATCGGCCGGATAGATTTGCGCCAAGCGCATGCGCAGCCGCAGATGCCGCTCGGCGTTGGGATGGAGCGCGTGGCCGCAAGCCTGCACTGTCGTGCGCAGGCGGATAGCCGTCAACGTGTCCTGCAAAGGCCTGCGGGAGCGTAGGTGCATGTGCACGTCGCCCGAGGCGACAAGCGGTAGCCCGTATGCCTTCCCCAGCTCGCGCAGCGCGGCCAGCCGTGCACGGTCGTCCGGCCCTTGCAGCAGCTCTGCCGCAATCCAGGCACGGCCGGCAAAGCGCTTGGCCACCGAGCGCGCATGCTTTTCTCCCTCTCCCTTTGGGAGAGGGCAGGGGTGAGGGAAAGTCAGCAGCACAAGACAGCCGGGCAATCCGCTATCTAGATCAGACCAGTCGAGCGAATAGCTGCCTTTCTTCGTCCTGCGCCGGCCGAGCGTGATGAGAGCGGCGAGATTGCCATAGCCTTCGCGGTCGGTGGCGAGCAGCACCAGCCTCGGGCCGTCTTGCAGCCGTATCTCCGAGCCGATGACGAGAGGCAGGCCGACCTCTTTCGCCGTGACATGCGCCCGCACGGCTCCGGCGAGCGAGCACTCGTCGGTGATGGCTAGCGCCGAATAGCCCAGCCCGGCGGCGCGCTTCACCAGCTCTTCCGGATGCGAAGCGCCGCGAAGGAAGGTGAAGTTGGAAAGGCAGTGCAGCTCGGCGTAGGCGGGGAGGGGGGAATACACGGCTTCAGGCGAAAACGCCGTGCAGATACCATCCTCCCTCGCCGCGCCACTCGCGATAGATCCACACGAGCGCTTCGTTCTGCATGCGGGCAACGAAGTAGTCGCGGGCGACGTCGTCGCCATCCCACCACCCGGACTCGATGCGCTCCGGACCGACCAGCAGCTCGAGCGGCCCGTCATGATGCGGCACCGCCCCGATCTCCGCGAGCGGGCGTGGAGATTCCAGCAACCAAAATGGGCGCTCGCCGAAATCGAGTTGCAACCGTTTTTGTCCTGCATCGGCGATCACGCCTGCGCGCTCCGGGCGATGCTCCGCTCGGCTCGCGATGCCGCACACCGCTTCGGTGCCGAGACGCGCCCGCAGCCGCTCGACCAGGTGCTCCCATTGGCCGGGCGGTTTGCCTTGCTCGAGCGCGAGGCCGAGGTTGCTGCCGGGAAGCGGCACCACATCGTCGGCCTTCAAGGCGAGCTCGCGCACCGGCGCGGCGAGCTCGAGGTTGGAGAGCCGCTCGCGCACGAGCAGCGTGAAGTGCTCGGCGTCGCGGGAAGGCACGACCAGGCCGATCGCGATTTCGGTCGGAGCCTTGTCGCGGTGCCCGAGCCTCAAGACGAAGCGCTGCACGCCGCCCGAGCGTGCGGCGAGATACCCGGCGAGCTGGACGATCAGCCGCCTCGCGGCGAAGAGCAGCGCCTCGGCCTGGGTGACTTCGGCGGGAAGCTCGATCGCCGCCCCGAACCGCGCCGGCGGGACAAAAAAATTCCGCGGATCGGGAAGCCGCCCGAGCGCGCGGTCGGAATCGTCGAGCAGCCTCTGCCCGAAGCGCCGCGCCACGCCTTCGCGCGGCAGCGCGCGCAGCTCACCGAGCGTGCGGACGCCGATCGCTTCGAACGCCGCCAGCGTTTCATCGCTGCAGCGCAGGACCTCCAGGGGCAGCGCGGCCAGCGCCGGCTCGAGCTCGGCGCTCTCGCCGATGAATTCCTGCTTTCCGGCCCGGGCGAGCCAGAAAGCCGCGCGCGGCGTGGGGGCGCCCGCGAGCACAGAGCTCCAGCCCATTTCTGCCAACCCCCGGCGCAGGCGCTCGAGAA
Organism: Betaproteobacteria bacterium; assembly: GCA_005881575.1. GTDB lineage: Bacteria > Pseudomonadota > Gammaproteobacteria > Burkholderiales > SG8-39 > VBDM01. The sequence continues at coordinate 31,338 of VBCA01000011.1, read as the reverse complement.
GCGATTCCAGGCCGCCGAAGAGCTTCAGGCTACTCGAGACTTCGAGCAGCACGCCATCGGGAAATTCGAGCGCCACGCCCGGTGTGAATTGCGCCGCCCATCCGGCCACGCCGAGCAGCGCTTCGGTTTCCGTCGCGGGGTCGCGCGGCGCAATGCGCAAGGCGGGCGCGAGAGCGAGCGCCGCGGCTACAGCCATGCCGGCGCGAACGCCGCGCGCGAAGGCCTTGCGGTCGCAGGCGAAAACGCGGTGCCGCTCTTCGAGCGCGAAAGGCTCAGGCGTGGACGAGCCGCGCAGAAAAATCTCGAGCGGCAACCGAGGCAACCGGATGGCGATCCACATGATGGGTTTTGCCGCGCGCGGCGGGCGGCATCGACGGCAGCAGGATGGGCTGAGCGAGGGGGGCACCGCGGCGCTTCAACACGCGTACCGCAAGGCCGCCGTCGCTTGTGGCTAGCGCGATCCGCAGCGGGGCGGGAGATGACTCGCTCGCAGCCTCCGGGACCCGGAACAGAAAAGCAGGTGCGCGACCGCCTTCGGCGGCGATTTGAAGGCGCCTCAGCTCCGCGTATTTCGCGCCTTGAGGCCAGGCGAGCACCGCGCCGCAGGCGTTCGAGGCAAGCGCCTGCTCGGTTGCCCAGAGCGTTTCTTTCGGCGAGGCAGTGCGCACAATGACGAGGTTCGCGAGTTCGATTCCCGCCGCGGCGAGAGCCGGCGCGTAGGGCAGGTGAGGCGGCGCGATCCAGACGAGCCGCAATCCGCGCCGGGACAGCCCCGCAAGCGCAGGTCCAAGCAGGCGCAGCTCGCCGATGCCTTCGTGCGCAAGCAGGATTTCGGTCAGCGCTCCGGCAGGCCAGCCTCCGCCGGGAAGCCCGGCGTCAAGCCCGGGAAATCCGCAGGGAAGGGTCGGCGCGCCGGTCCGGCTCAAACTGTCGCCGCGCCAGATGTCGGGGCGATCGAGCAGGGCGGCGAAAGAGATAGGCATGCTCGCCATGGATCGCGGCCGGTGGGAAAGCGGGCGTCAAAGAGGCCTGCGGATCACGCCGACGCCGAGGCCTTCGATTGCAAAATCGTCCTCGCGCAGATCGACGACGATAGTTTTGAACTCGGGATTTTCAGGGAGCAGCTCGACGGTGTTGCCGCGGCGGCGCAGGCGCTTCACCGTGACCTCGTCGTGCAAGCGCGCCACCACGATCTGGCCCGAGCGCGCCTCGCGCGTGCGGTGCACGGCGAGCAAGTCGCCGTCGAGAATGCCGGCATCGCGCATGCTCATGCCGCGGACTTTCAGCAGGTAGTCGGCGCGCGGCTGGAACAAGGCGGGATCGACCTGGCAGCGCCGCTCGACGTGCTCCTCGGCGAGGATGGGGCTGCCTGCGGCGACGCGGCCGATGAGCGGCAGCCCGAGGCCGTCGGTGAGACGGATGCCGCGCGAGGCGCCCGGAGTCAGCTCGATCGCGCCTTTCCTCTCCAGCATGCGCAGATGCTCTTCGGCGGCGTTGGGCGAGCTGTAGCGGAATGCGTTCGAGATCTCGATCCGGGTGGGCGGGAAGCCGGTCTTCTGGATGGCTTTGCGGACGAAGTTGAGGATTTTCTGCTGCTTGGGGGTGAGCTCTTCGGTCATTGGGGCCTCCGTATCTGTATTTATATACAGTCTTCGCCCGCTTGGCAAGGGGCGTATAATCCGCAGCCCATGGCTCAGCCCTACGAATCCGATCTCACCCGGATGATCCGCAAGCTGCTCCAGGACAAGCCGCACATCGTCCAGGAGCAAAAAAAGGGACGAGCCCTGTGGTGGGACCGGAAGCTCGACCCCGAGGAGCTGAAGCGCACCCGGGAATCGAGCGTCAAGCAGCAGGCCTACGTCTATCAAAACAAGGTCTGATTCCGGCCTCCAGGCGTTCGCAGCGGCCTTCGCGACCTGCGTTGCGCTTTGCGGCTGCGCTCCACCCCGCGGTTCCGCTTTCAGCATGGAATCCCCGCCGCTCCCGGCGGATCCGCTGCTCGCGTCGGCTCTCGTCGGGCGCGGCGACAGCCTCGATGAGCGCGAGCGAATCGCCGAGCTCAACGAGAAACGGGATTGGGACGGGCTATTGCGCTACGCCGAGGAGCGGCAGCGCCGGGATCCCGATGGCTCCGATTGGGGGGTGGTCGCCGCCTACGCCTGGATGCGGCGGGGCGATTATCCGAAGGCGACCGCGGCACTCTCGAGGATCGTGCAACGCAACCCGGAGGACATCGGGGCCTGGAACCTGCTCGGGGAGTCCCAGCGTCAGGCAGGGCAGCCGGGCCAGGCGGTTCGCACCCTGGAGCGCGCGAGCGCCATAGGCCGAACCTCCTTTGCGACCTTTTTCCTTCTCGGAGAGGCCTATCGCGATTCCAATCGGCTCGACCGCGCGGTCACTGCCTATCGGGAAGCCGCGCGCCTGGAACCGGATTTCGCTCGCGCGTGGTTCGAACTGGGCGCTGCCCATGTTCGCATCGGAGAGCGGGATGAAGTCCCGCTTATCCTCGGGCGGTTGGAAAAGCTCGATCCGATGCTGGCGGCAGAGCTCAAGAGGCGCCTGGAAGCCAAGCCGCAGCGTCCCTGATCTCGGGGATGTATTGGCGCATATGTATATTATGTCAAATAGTGTATCGGGTCAGCAACACTTAAGGTTACTTCTAGGCTCGCCTCCCCGCTTCTTTGAAAAGGCTGAAGAAATTACGCGTGGTTGCTGAGGCCAGCTCGTCCAAGCGGATGCCTCGGAGGCGGGCCACTTCTTCCGCGACATACCGGACCAGCGCGGGTTGATTGGTTTTTCCCCGGTGAGGGACGGGCGCGAGATAGGGGGAATCGGTTTCCACGAGTAAGCGCTCCAGAGGGATCGCGCGGGCCACATCCTTTAGCGCTGCGGCGTTCTTGAAGGTCACGATGCCGGAGAACGAAATATGGAATCCCAGTGCGATGGCCGCGTCGGCCACCGCTTGAGACTCGGTGAAGCAGTGCATGACCCCCCCTACTTCGGCCGCCCCCTCTTCGCGCATGATGGCGAGAGTGTCCTCGGCAGCCTGGCGCGTATGGATAACGAGCGGCTTGCCGCATTCGCGCGCCGCGCGTATGTGAGCGCGAAAGCGCTCGCGCTGCCACGCGAGATCACCGCTTGAGCGGTAGTAATCGAGCCCGGTCTCGCCGATCGCGATGATCCGCGGGTGGCGTGCGAGCTCGACCAGCCGCGCCGGATCCACCTCGGTGCGATCTTCGTGGTCCGGATGCACCCCGACGGTCGCGAAGAAATTATCGTAGGCCTCGGCGAGCGCCAGCACCTTGGGAAACCCGCCGAAATTGACGCTGATGCACAGGGCGTGCGTCACGCCGTTCGCACGCATCTCTTTGCGCACCGCGTCCATCTTGCCGTCGAATTCCGGAAAATCCAGATGGCAGTGTGAATCGACCAATTCCGGAGCCGGACTCGTTTTCTCGCTCACGGCCGCGCGACGAGCCGCTGATACTGCAGCAGCAGATCCTCGACAAAGAGCTTCGCGTTGAGCGGGTGCCGGGCGAGCGCCCGGGCTTGCGCCAGTCGGCGCAGGTAGGCGGCGATATCCGCAGGGTCGCAGTGACGTGCCATATCCGAAATCACTTCCTCATGGTTCAGGCTATACCGTACCCGACCTGCGACTCGGGCGAGCAGCAGGTCGTAGGTCCATCGCTGCAGCCACCCGGCCAGATCCCACAGCGGAACGCGCAGAACCGTTTCCGCGAGAGCGATCGGGTCGAAGCCCGGATTTCCAAGACTCTCGATGAAGACCAGGCGGTCGGGGTCCGTGCCGGCGGCCTTGAGCGCAGCAAGCGGCGCGCCTCCGGCGCCGGCCAGCGTCGCCTCGGGGTGCTCGAGGCCCTGCTCCTTGAGCCAGCGAAGGACCGGCTCTGGCGGCGGGAAGGGCAACGCAAACCTCAAGCAGCGGCTTCGCACCGTCGCGAGCAGGCGCTCGGGCTGCGTGGTGACGAGAAGGAAAACCGTGGCAGGCGGAGGCTCCTCCAGGTTTTTCAGCAGCGCGTTCTGTGTGTTCGCGTTCATCGCTTCTGCGGGATAGACCAGGATGACGCGCAGACCCGCCCGATGCGTTCCCACGGCGAGGAAGTCGGCGAGCTCGCGTACCTGCTCGATGCGGATCTGCTCGCTCTTCTTCTTCGCGGGCTCCGCGCCCTCCTCGCCGGGCTCGGGCGCCATGCTCTCGGGCACGATCAGCCGGAAGTCGGGGTGATTGCCGAGCGAAAACCAGTCGCAGGCGCGGCAGGCGCCGCAGGGCCGCTCGCCCGGCCGCGGATCCTCGCACAGCAGCGATTGCGCGCACGCCTGGGCGAATTCGAACTCGCCCAGGCCCTCGCCGCTCTGTAGCAGGATCGCGTGGGGCAAGCGCTCCCGCAGGCGGGTCCAATTCTTCCAGGGCTGTGCCTGCCACTCAAATATCATTTTTCAACGTAGGGTCGAAACTATATCCTCGACATCCTTCCTGACTTCGGGCAGGGACCTCCCCGACTGGACCACTCTCATCCTGCGGGGCTCAGCCGCAGCGCGCGCTAGATACGCAGCGCGGACGCGCTCGAAGAAGGCCTTGCTCTCGAGCTCGAAGCGATCGCCCCGGTTCTTCGCAAGCCGCGCGAGCGCGACCTCGACCGGCGCGTCGAAAACCAGAGTCAGGTCGGGCTGCAGGCCGCCGTGAACCCAACGCTCGAGCGCCGCGATGCGATCCCTCGCCACTCCACGTCCGGCGCCTTGATACGCATAGGTGGCGTCGGTAAAGCGTTCGGAAACGACCCAGCTCCCCGCGGCGAGGGCCGGCGCAATCAACTGCGCGATATGCTCGCGGCGCGCCGCAAACATCAAGAGAGCCTCGGTGTCGATATCCATCGTCTGGGAGAGCACGAGCGCCCGCAATTTCTCGCCCAACGGCGTACCGCCCGGCTCGCGCGTGACCACTATGTCCTTTCCGCGCCCCCGCAGGAAATCCGCTATCCCGCCGACGTGCGTACTCTTGCCCGCACCGTCGATGCCTTCCAGGGTGATGAACTTGCCGCGGCTCATCGGCCGGAACGCCGGCGTGCGCCGGGCATTTGGTATTTGCCGACGGCGCGGTTGTGCTCGACGAGCGTTCTTGAGAATTCGCTCGTCCCGTCCCCGCGGGAGACGAAATACAGGGCGTCGGTCTGGGCGGGATGCATCACGGCCTCGAGCGACGCGAGTCCCGGCATCGCGATCGGATGCGGCGGCAGACCCAGCCGCGTATAGGTGTTGAAGGGCGTGTCCGTCACGAGGTCCCTCTTGCGCAGGTTGCCGTCGAATTTCTCGCCCATGCCGTAGATCACGGTCGGATCGGTCTGCAGCTTCATCTTGCGGCGCAGGCGGTTGGCGAATACCGCCGCGATCATCGTGCGGTCGCCGGCGCGGCCGGTCTCCTTTTCGACGAGTGAGGCGAGGATAAGCGCTTCGTACGGATCTGTCATCGGCAGATCAGGGGCGCGACCGGCCCAAGCGGACTCGAGCCGCTTTTTCATCGTGCTGCGGGCCCGCGCGAGAACCGCGAGATCGCTGGCGCCCTTGGCGAAGACGTAGGTATCGGGGAAGAACGCGCCTTCCGGAAGCACCCCGGGGGCTCCGAGCTTCGCCATGATCTGCGCCTCGGAGAGGCCCGCCGAGTCGTGCCTCAGGTCGGCGTGCGCATTCAACGCCTCGCGCACCTGGCGGAAGTTCCAACCTTCGACCAGGAGAATTTCCGCTTGCGCGTATTCCCCGCGCGTGATCTTGCGAACGAGCTGGAGCGGCGTCACCCCGTGCGACACCTGGTAGCTGCCCGCCTTGACGCCGGCGCTGGCGCCGTTGGCCCGCGCGAGGAGAACGAACTTCCATTCCGGCATCGACAGCCCCGCTTCGATGATCTGGCGCGTCGCCCCTCGCAGCGTGCTGCCCGGACGGATCGAGAATTCCACGGTCGGCGAGGCGAGCTCGATCGGGGAGAGGGCGAACCCGATCAGCCACGCGCAGAAGCCGAGCACGGCCGCGAAGGCCAGCAGGAGCAATAATTTCAGTCGTAACAGCATCGATTTCGGCAGGGAACGTCGGGCTTGACTACGCTCGTATAATAAACGTTAAACCACCGGATCATCAGATGAGCATGCCGTTTCAAATTGCCGAAGCCGCAGGCCGAGCGGACCCCGATCTCGTCGCGGCGCGATCGGGAAGCGTCCTCGCCTTGCTCGGCCACTTGGGCGTGCTCCAATTCAGCGGCGAGGACGCGGAGAGTTTCTTGCAGGGACAGCTCAGCTGCGATGTGGCGGCCGTCGGATTGCGATCGAGCGCGTACGGCGCCTATTGCTCACCCAAAGGCCGGATGCTCGCGAATTTCCTTCTGTGGCGCGAAGAGGCCGGCTTCCAGTTGGCCCTGTCGCGGGACCTTACCGCTTCGATCCACGCGCGCATCTCGAAGTTCGTGCTGCGCGCCAAAGTGAAAGTCTCGGACGCCTCGGACGCGATCGTGCTGGCGGGCGCGGCGGGGCCGGAGGCCGATCAGGCGCTGCGCGAGGCGTTCCCCGATCTTCCGAAGGAGCCGGACCAGGTATCGCGTCGACCGGATACCGGCACGGTCGTCAGGCTCAAGGACGGCAGATACTTCCTCGCCCTGAGCCCCCCGAGCGCGAGCGCGCTCAGGCAACGGCTTGCGAATGTTCTCGTTCCCGTGGGCGCGCATGCGTGGCGGTGGCTCGACATCCGCAGCGGCGTGCCCCTGGTAACCACCGCGACGCAGGACCGGCTCGTTCCGCAGATGGCGAATTTCGAGCTTCTCGGCGGAGTCAGCTTCAGCAAGGGCTGCTACACCGGACAGGAGGTGGTCGCGCGCATGCAGCACCTCGGCAAGCTCAGGCGCCGCATGTTCCTCGCCAACGTCGCCGCACAGGCCGAAGCGGGCGACTCTCTCTACAGCGAAGATCTCGGCGACCAGGCGAGCGGGATCGTCGTCAACGCGGAAAGCTCGCCCGACGGGGGGCACGACCTGCTGGCGGCAGTGCAGACCGCGAGCCGCGAGGGCTCGACCGTGCGCCTGAAGTCGCTCAGCGGGCCCGCGCTCCGCTTCCTCCCCCTGCCCTACGCCGTCGCGTGACCCTCAGCTTCTACATCTACTATCGCGTGCCCGCGCAAAACGCGGAACGCGCGCGTGCGGTGGTACGCGAGCTGCAGCGCGAGCTCGCCGGAAGCGCCGGCATCAGCGGACGGCTCCTGCGGCGGCGCGACGATGAGACGACCTGGATGGAGATCTACGAAAATGTCCAGGACGGGGCGCGCTTCGAAGCCGAGCTCGCCAAGCTGGTCGAGCGCCGGGGGCTCGCCGCGCTGCTCGTCCCGGGGTCGTCGCGGAAGCAGGAAGTCTTCCGCAGCTTCTGATCGCCGTGTGCCTGATCGCGTTCGCTTGGCGCTCGCATCCGCGCTACCGCTTGGTCGTCGCGGCCAACCGCGACGAGTATTTCGGGCGCCCGGCTGCGCCGGCCGGGTTCTGGGACGAGCAACCGAATGTCCTCGCCGGGCGCGATCTTGAAGCCGGAGGCACCTGGCTCGGTATCACCCTGGACGGGCGATTCGCTGCGCTCACGAACTACCGGAACCCCGCGGACAAGAAAACCGGCGCGCCCTCGCGCGGGGCGCTGGTCGCCGATTTCCTCACCGGAAGAATGAGCTCGCACGAATACGTGCCACTCGTGGAAAAGCGCGCCGCGGACTACAACGGCTTCAGCCTGCTCGTGGGAGACGCCGCCTCGATGTTCTTCTTCTCCAACCGCGGCGGGCGCGCGGCGCGCGTAGCGCCGGGCGTTCACGGCCTGTCGAATCACTTGCTCGACACACCCTGGCCCAAGGTCGAGAAGGCAAAGGCAGGGCTTCTCGCGCTGCTCGACGGACCTTTCGACTTCGAAACGGCGTTTGGACTCTTGAACGATACCGGGCGCGCCGCAGGCAGCGAGCTTCCCAGCACCGGAGTGAGCCTGGAGGTGGAGGAACGTTTGTCGGCGATCCGCATCCTCGCGGTCGGCGGATACGGAACGCGGTGCTCGACTGCCTTGTGCTTCACCCAGGGCGGCAGGATCGAGTTCCACGAGCGCAGCTACACCGAGGAGGGCGGCGTGAGCGGGACGGTCAGCTATCGGCTCACTCTCGCGCAGGGAAAAGCTCGAGCGTCATCTCGACGTGCGGAATCTCCGCCTCCAAAAACTCCTCTCCGCGCTCGTTGAATCCGAAGCGCCGGTAAAACGCCGCCGCGTGGGTCTGCGCGTGCAGCGTGACGCGACGGAAAGAGCGTTTGCGGGCCCGCTCGAGCAGGGCTTCCAGGAGCGCGGTGCCCACTCCGCGCCTGCGCCATTCGCCGAGGACCGCCATCCGGCCGATCCTGCCGTCGGGCAGCAAGCGCGCCGTCCCGATCCCCGCCCCGCGGAAATCGCACGCGACGGCGTGCTCGCAGCGCTCGTCCCAATCGTCCAGCTCGAGCTCGCGCGGGACCTTCTGCTCCTCGACGAACACCTGTTCCCGAATCGGGCGCGCAAACGGCAGGGCTTCGGGCCAGTCAAGCACTCGGATGGTGAACGCTGCGCGCATTTCCCATCAGTATAATTGGCAAACTGGAAGGCGATGAAGAGTCTCTGGAGCGATCGGGAAGCGGAGCAATTCCGGGGCGACCTCGGCCTGCGCGTCTACACCTCGCGGCTGCTCGGCCGCGACAAGTCCTTGGTGCTGCACGGCGGCGGCAACACCTCGGTGAAGATCCGCGAGAAAACCTTGTTCGGCGAGGAGGAAACGATCCTCTACGTGAAAGGCAGCGGCTGGGACTTGGAAACGATCGAGCCGCAGGGGTTCTCGCCGGTGCTCCTCGCGCACGTGCTGCGTCTCGCGGAATTGCCCTCGCTCTCCGATCCCGAGATGGTCAACCAGCTCGTCACCCACATGCTAAAGGCTGCTGCCCCCGCACCCTCGATCGAGACCATCCTTCACGGGTTGATGCCGCAAAAGTTCGTCGACCACACGCACGCCGACGCGGTGCTCTCGGTGACCAATACTAGGGACGGGGAAAAACGCATCCGCGAGATCTACGGCAAGCGCTGCGTGGTGATTCCCTACCTCATACCCGGATTCGATCTCGCACAGTTCTGCGCCAAAGAGTTCCGCGCCCGCGGAACAAAAGACACCGTGGGCATGGTGCTGCTGAACCACGGCATCTTCTCCTTCGGCGAAACAGCCCGCGAATCCTACGAGCGGATGATCGAGCTGGTGACGCTCGCGGAGGAATATCTCGATTCGAAACGCGCCTGGTCGGTATCGACGAACCATTTCACCGCCGGGACGGCCGACGCCAATGCTCAGGCGACCCTCAGACGTAGACTCTCCGATACGGCGGGCGCGCCGCTCATCCTGAAGACGGCGATCAGCGAGCGAACGCTCGGGTTCGCCCAGCACCCGGAGATCGCACGCATCTCGCAGCAAGGGCCGGCGACACCCGATCATGTGATCCGTACGAAGCGCACGCCCATGCTCGGTACTGATGTCGACCGGTATGTCGCCGAATACCGCCGCTATTTCGGGGAGCATGCGCCGAAAGCGAAGGAACCCAAGACCATGCTCGACCCGGCCCCGCGGGTCGTGCTCGATCCAGCCTTCGGTTTGGCCACCGCGGGCCGCACGGCGAAGGACACCGTGATAGTGGAAGAGATCTACGACCACACCATCGACGTGATTCTGCGCGCCGAAGCGCTCGGCGGCTTCCAGGCGCTGGCGCCGAAAGATATTTTCGACGTCGAGTACTGGGATCTCGAGCAAGCGAAGCTCAAGAAGGGGGGGAAGCCGCAGGCTTTTTCGGGCGAAGTGGCGCTCGTCACCGGCGCGGCCTCCGGCATCGGAAAAGCGGCCGTGGAGGCCTTTCTCGCCCGCGGTGCCGCCGTCGCTGGACTCGACGTCGACCCCAGGATCGAATCGCTCCACGCCCGCCCGGATTTTGTCGGGCTGCGCTGCGACGTGACCGACGACAAGCAAGTGGAGCTCGCGATCGGCCGCGCCGTCATGGCTTTCGGCGGCATCGACATGCTGGTGCTGAACGCCGGCATTTTCACCGCGAGCCGCAAGATCGCCGATCTGCCGACCGAAGAGTGGCGCAAGGCGATGGCCGTGAACCTCGATGCGAACCTGCTCCTGATGCGCATCTGCCATCCGTTCCTGAAGCTCGCTCCCCACGGCGGGCGTGTGGTGGTCATCGGCTCGAAAAACGTTCCCGCGCCCGGCCCGGGCGCGTCCGCCTACTCGGCTTCGAAGGCCGCTCTGAACCAGCTTGCGCGCATCGCGGCGCTCGAGTGGGGCGCGGACGGCATACGCATCAACACCGTGCACCCGAACGCGGTGTTCGATACCGGCCTGTGGACCGAAGAAGTGCTGCTTCAGCGCGCGAAGAACTACGGCATGACGGTCGAGGAGTACAAGACCAACAACGTGCTCAAGACCCAGGTAGGCAGCCGCGACGTCGCGGAGCTGGCGGCGGAGATGTGCGGGCCGCTTTTCGCCAAGACCACCGGTGCGCAAGTGCCCGTGGACGGCGGCAATGAGCGCGTCATCTGAAGCGATACCCGTCGAGACCCTGCGCTGGCGAGGGACGCGGCTCGAGCTGATCGACCAGCGCGCCCTCCCCGATCGCCTCGAGTACGTAGGCTGCACGAGCGCCGCCGAAGTAGCAGATGCAATCCGTTCGATGGTCGTGCGCGGTGCGCCTGCCATCGGCTGCGCCGCGGCTTTCGGCATCGCGCTCGAGGCGCATAAGCAACGGGATCGCCCTCCCCGCAAGTTCGAAACCGCGATGGAAGCAGCCTTCAAGACGCTGGCGGCGAGCCGGCCGACCGCGGTGAACCTGTTCTGGGCGCTCGAGCGCATGCGTGGCGTGCTCGCGGCGAATCACGATCCGAACGCTGCGGCGGCCAAGCTGGCCGAGGCGGCGCTTGCGCTCTTCGAAGCCGATGTGGAAGCCAACCGCGCCATCGGCCGCGCAGGCGCGGCTCTGGTGCCCGACGGAGCGCGCGTCCTGACCCACTGCAACACCGGGGCTCTCGCCACGGCTGGCCATGGTACTGCCCTAGGTGTCATCCGCTCGGCGCGCGACGCCGGCAAGCGCGTCTCGGTGATCGCGAGCGAAACCCGCCCTTATCTCCAGGGCGCACGCCTCACCGCATGGGAAATGATCCAGGAGAAAATTCCGGTCACGCTCATCACCGACAGCATGGCCGGGCACCTGATGAGCCTCGGCAAGATCGACCTCGTGCTGGTCGGCGCAGACCGCATCGCCGCCAACGGGGACGTGGCCAACAAGATCGGCACTTATACCCTTGCCGTGCTCGCCGAGCACCACCATATTCCGTTTTACGTCGCAGCGCCGTTTTCGAGCATCGACACCTCGTCCCCGGACGGCGGGTCGATACCCATCGAAGAGCGTGGAGCCGCGGAGGTCACCGGCTACGCCGGCATGCGCTGGGCGCCCGAGGGAGTAGCGGTCGCCAATCCGGCGTTCGATATCACTCCTGCCGCACTGGTGAGCGCGCTCTTCACCGAACAAGGAGTCCTCGAGCGCCCCGACGCAAACAAGATACGCAGCCTGTTCGAGCGATGAAGACTCCTCTGGTGATCGCCCGAGCCCTCGCTGCAGCCTCCTTGGCGTTACTTTCGGCATGCGCGAGCCAGTATTTTCGCGATGCCGGTGCCCCTCCCCTTCCGCCTCCGCGCTATTCGCTCGCAGACCTTCCGCAGCCTGAATACTGGAGCGGAATCGTTTTCAACGGCGCAAAGGTTGGATTCTCGCATTCCCGCCTGGTCCGCGCGCCAGAAAATGGCCTCTACGAGCTGCATGGGGAAGCCGTGATCCGGTTCCACTTTCTCGGGCTGGAGAAGAATGTGCAGATGCGCTCGCTCGATACCGTCGACGAGAACGCCAGGCTGATGCGGTTCGCATACCACTACGTGCTCGACGGCACCGAACAGGACTTGACCGGCGAGGTGCGCGACGGCCGGCTGCGCTACCAGATCACGACCGCCAAGCGGTCTCCCGAACAGAACGAGCGAAGCCTGGACGAGCCCCTGTATCCTGCCGCGGCGCTCGATCTCCTGCCGGTGCTGCAGGGACTGAAAGTCGGAAGTGAGTTCAGGTGGCTGGTCTTCAACGGCGAGACGCAAGGCCTGGACCGCGCCTTGCAGCGCATCGAGACCTACGAGACGAGCGATCTCTTCGAAGGCGCTGCCTTCAAAGTCCAAACCGACATGCTCGGATTGGGCAGCACCACCTGGATCGACCGGCGCGGCCTGCCAGTTTTCGAGCTGGGGCTGAACGGCGTGATGATCTCCGCGCTCGAGGACGAGGGCGCGGCGAAAAACTACCTCGTAAGCGCGGTACTCAACAAGGACGACGTGATCGTGAGCTGGAGCCTGGTCAAGACGCCCTTTCCCCTTTCTGATCCTCGGCGGGCGCGGTTTCTGAAATTCGCCTTACTCGCCCCGGGAGGGAAACGGGCACCGCTTTCCGATTCACGCCAGCGCTGCAGCAACTCCGAGCGCGATCTGGTCTGCGAAATCGACGCGACCCGCTCGGACGCCGAAGACGGCACGGCCGCGGCGGCGCTGCTGCCCTCGAGTACGGTGCAAAACCGCGACCCGATGATCCGCGAGCTCGCGCTGTCGATCGCCGCCGGGAAGGAATCCACAATCGACAAGATCGACGCGGTCCTCGCCTGGCTCGAGCGGAACATACGCAAGGAGCCCGTGGACACCTTCTCGGCGCTCGATGTCCTCGACGCGAAGCGCGGCGAGTGCCAGGGCCACGCCTACCTCTACACGGCGCTGATGCGCGCGCTGAACGTGCCGACGCGCGTGGTCAATGGACTCGTGTATTCCGCGGAATTCGGAGGATTTCTCTACCACACCTGGGCCGAAAGCCTGGTCGACGGCGCATGGCGAGCAGTCGACCCCACTTTCAACCAGACGGAAGCCGACGCGACGCACATCGCGCTGGTGCGCGGCGAGAAACTGGCCGATCTCACTGCGCTCGTCAACTGGGTCGGCAACACCCGCATCCGAGTGCTCGAAGCGCGTTAGCGCTCCGGCGCTCGCTACACGAGCTTCACGTTCTTAAGCGGCAGGCTGCGCACAGGCTTCCCAGTCGCGGCGAAGATCGCGTTGAGCACGGCAGGCGTCACCACGCAGATCGTCGGCTCGCCGACCCCGCCCCAGAAGTCGCCGGTCGGCACGATCACGGTCTCGACTTTCGGCATTTCGGCGAGGCGCAGGAGCGGATAGGTATGGAAGTTCAGCTCCACCATGCGCCCGTTCTGCACCGTGCACTCGCCGTAGAGCGCTGCGCTCAAGCCGTACACGACCGAGCCTTCGACTTGCGCGGCGATCTGGTCGGGATTGACCGCGTGTCCGCAATTGAGCGCGAGCACCATGCGATGGATCTTGAGCTTGCCCTCGGCGCTCACCGAGACCTCGGCGACCGCGGCCGAGTAGCTCCCGTAGCCCATGAACTGCGCGATTCCGCGATGCACGCCGGCGGGCAGCGGCTTGCCCCAGCCGGCTCTCTCCGCCGCTGCGTTCAAGACGCCGAGGTGCTTCGGGTGATCGGTCATGAGCTCGCGGCGGAATTCGAGCGAGTCCCTGCCGGCCGCGCGCGCCACCTCCTCCACGAAGCACTCGAGGTATACGCCGTTCTGATTGGTGTTGACGCCGCGCCAGGGGCCGACCGGCACGTGGGTGTTGCGCATCGCGTACTCGATCTGCAGGTTGGGCACGGTGTAGCCGAACTGCGCGTCGCCGGGCTCCTTGTACCAGCCTTGCAGCTGCCGGGTGTCCTTGCCTTCCTTGATCGCGCCCGGATTCAACCAGGCGTTGATCGACTGCCCGGAAACGCGGATGTGCATTCCGAGGAGCCTGCCGCTCTCGTCCAGACCCGCAGAGAGTTTGCACTGCGAGATCGGCCGGTAGAAGTCGTGCGCCTGATCTTCCTCGCGGCTCCAGATCAGCTTCACCGGTACGCCCGGGAACTGTTTGGCGATGGCGACGGCCTGGCGCGTGTAGTCCTGCGTGCCGCCGCGCCGCCCGAATCCGCCGCCCAAGTCGAGCTTGTGGACTTCGCCCTTCTCGAGCGGCAGTCCCGCTTCCTCGCAGGCCGCGGCGAGCGAGCCTTCGGCGCTCTGGGTCGCAGTCCACACTTCGACCTTGTCCGCAGCGATCAGGGCCGTGCAGTTCATCGGCTCCATAGTCGCGTGGGAGAGGAAGGGCGTGCTGTAGACCGCCTCGACTTTCTTCGGGGCGCTCGCGATCACCTTGAGCGCGTCGCCGATCTTGGTGTCGGCAAAAGCGTCGTCCGCGGTCAGGCCTTCCTTCAGGCGCTCGGCGATCGTCGCGCTCGATTGCGCGGCGTTCGCGCCCTCGTCCCAGACGATGGGCAGGGCTTCGAGCGCGGTCTTCGCCCGCCACCAGGTGTCGGCGACGACTGCGACCGCCCCGTCGTTCACCTTGATGACGCGGCGCACGCCGGGCATCTTCGCCACCTTGGCTTCGTCGTAGCTCATGAGCTTGCCGCCGTGCACGGGACAGGCCTTGACCGCGGCGTTCAGCATCCCCGGCAGCTTGACGTCGATCGCATACACCTTGCTGCCGTTCAGCTTGTCGGCCGTGTCCAGGCGCTTCACCGGCTTGCCGGCGATCTTCCAATCCTTCGGGTCCTTGAGCTTGATCGTCTTCAGATCGGGTGGCGTGAGCTTCGCCGCCGCCATGGCGACTCTGCCGTAGGTCGTGCTGCGCTTGGAAGCCGCGTGCGTAATGACGCCGTCGGCCACGGTGAGCTCGCCCACCGGAACCTTCCACTGCTCGGCCGCCGCCTGCATCAGCATCATGCGCGCCGCGGCGCCGCCGCGGCGAACGTAGTCCTGCGAGCCGCGGATGCCGCGGCTGCCGCCGGTCGCCATGTCGCCCCAGACGCGCTTGCGCGCAAGGTTCTGGCCGGGAAAAACGTGCTCGGTCGCGACCTTCTTCCAGTCGCACTCGAGCTCCTCGGCGACGAGCTGCGCGAGGCCGGTGAGCGTGCCCTGCCCCATCTCCGAGCGCGCGATGCGGACCACGCAAGTGCTGTCGGGCTTGACGACCACCCAGGCATTGACCTCGGTGCCGGTCGCAGCTGCGGCCTGCGCCGAGCCGATGAACGGAAGCTTGAATCCGAGCGCCAGCCCGCCGCCTGCGACAGCTGTGCCCACGATGAACTTGCGGCGCGAAATATCGGTGGCCTTAGTGCGGATTATCTTTTTCATGGTCGTCTCCTAGGCCTTCTTCGCCATGCCGGCGGCCATATGCACGGCCGCGCGAATGCGCTGGTAGGTGCCGCAGCGGCAGATGTTCGTCATCGCCTCGTCGATATCCGTGTCGGTCGGCTGCGGGTTTTTCCTCAGTAGGGCGCTGGCCGCCATGATCTGCCCCGACTGGCAGTAGCCGCACTGCGGCACGTCGAGCGCCGCCCAGGCCTTCTGCACCGGGTGGGAGGCGGTCACCGAGAGCCCTTCGATGGTGACGATCCTGTCTCCGGGCTTGATGGCGCTGACCGGAACGGAGCAGGAGCGCCGCACCTCGCCGTTGATATGCACGGAGCAGGCGCCGCACTGCGCGACCCCGCAGCCGTACTTCGTGCCCGTCAGGCCCGCCTGCTCGCGGATCACCCACAGGAGCGGCGTGTCGGCCTCAGCCTGCACGTCGCGCACCTTGCCGTTGATGTTGAGTTTAGCCATGGACATCCTCCTTTGAGCTGTCGCCGAATCTTATATGAGAAAGCCGGGGTCATCCAAGATATCCGACACCCCTTGCCATGAGCGCGGCGCACAGGATTATCGCGACCACTGCGGCCAGCTCCCAGTGAATGACCGAGCGGATCGAGGCGATCTTGCTGTCGGTCAGTGCCGGCATCCGTCCCTGTTTCAAGGACTTGCTCCAGGACGCGAATTCGACGGTCGGGTAGATCGAGAGCAGTCCCACGATCACGAAAAGGGACAGCTTGGCGATGAAGGGCGCGCTGTGGAAGTAGTAGGACGCGCCCTTCTCGAAATAAAAGACCCGTAGCAGGCCGACGACCAGAACGACCCCCGCCGAGAGGCCGAAAACCATATCGATGCGCTGCAGCTTCCGTGCGGTTCCGAGGTTGAGCTCGCCCCGGATCAGAACGAATTCGACCGCCAGGGCGGCGACCAGGGTGAAGGCCGCGAGGTGGTGGAGAAAGGCGAAGAAGGGAGTCATGGGCGTCAACCGCGCCCGCTTACGGGTGTCGGCAGCACGCAAGGCTTAGATGGCCTTATGTCGCGGGACAAGGTTTGAAAGACGACCAATCGATCGTCCGAATAAACGCGTCATCCGGCGGGAAAGCGTTTTTGAACGCTTGCGCTGGTCCGGTGCGACGCAGGATTAGCCGTGCTGTCCCTAAAATCGAGCGCTGCCCCGCGGTTCAAGAGTATGCGCGCCCCGGACACCATGAGCTCGACAATGCGTGCCGCGGCCGGGCGGTCGTGAACGATGCCGACGCATTCGCCTGCAACGATTGCGACAACATCGAAGTCTTGTCGTGCCCTAGCCTCAGCGTATGCTGCCTGTAGGCTGCCAAATGCTGCCGCGGCTTCCGCCTCGCGGTGAGCCCACTGTTGGGTGAACGCGTTCTTGACCACCCGGAATGAAAACTCGTCGGGCCACGGAACGCCGCGCAGTGCATCCATCGCTTTCGAGCGAACTGTATCGTCGCCAGTCGCCTTCATTGCTCGGTCGGTCGCGACTTTCGGGGCTAACGCCTCTTCCGAGGCCCAAAACCGCGTACCGACGAGCACGCCGTCGGCACCAAGCATCAGCGCTGCGGCGAGTCCGCGACCATCCGCAATACCGCCGGCCGCGATTAGGAGCGTCGTCGGTGAATGCTTTGCCAAGTAATCGGCGACCTCCGGGACGAAAGGCAGCGTCGAACGCACGGCGCCGTGGCCGCCTGCCTCGGCCCCTTGAGCTACGATGGCAACGGCGCCTGCTTCGAGTGCTTCATCGACGTGCCTGAGGCACTGCACCTGGCAGATTAGCTTGGCGCCGCTGCTGCGAACTTGCTCGGCGAACAGCCTGGGATCGCCGAAAGAGAGGAACACGCAATAGGGCGAATGATCAAGCGCGACCTCCAGCATGTGCGGCGCGCGCGCCAGCGCCCACGTAATGAACCCGACGCCGAACTTCTGACCGCGCACATGGCTCAACTCCTGCCGCAGGTCGGGTTCACCGCCGAGAGTGCCGGCATACCCTCCGCCGACGATACCGAGACCCCCTGCGCGCGAGACGGCGGCCGCGAGGCGGCCGCCGGTGACCAGCGCCATCGGGGCACATACGATTGGATACGGAATTCCGAAAGCCTCCGTGAGCCTCGTTCGCATGCTCATCTCCGTTTGTGAGGTCATCCAGTGCGGCGCGCCACGCGCGCACGGCTAACGTCCCGCATCACCGGCGCGCGCCGCTCTTGGCGCGCGTCCGAGCGGATGCGGTGGTTAGACCTCGCAGGTACTCGGGCATCTCTTGGCGCAGCACGTGGCGCAAGGTTTTCTCGGTAATAGGTTGGTCGGTTTTGGATAAGTATTTCCGAAGTGCGTCATTCATCATCGTTTGATACCCGGTCCCCGATCTATCGGCTCGTGTTCGGAATTCGTCGAGTACGGCGTTGTCGATGAAGATCGAGATGCGCGTCTTACCCTTCTGCGGAATGACGGCACCACGTTTACTGCAAGCGGCGATGTTGCGAGGTCCGACGTTCAATCATCTTCCGAAAAACCATCTAATCTGGCGTGTCAGTCTACGCTTGGCCAAGTTCGCCTTCAAATTCATCAGGCTGGAGATGCAGTGTGTGAGTTCAGGTATCGATCGATTGCGTGCGGAGGGTTAAGTGTCTGATCTCTCAGCACCCGAAACGCCGCACGGCGCGCGGACCTACTCGACGATGCTGACCCGCGTCCCCGCCGGCGCGACCTCGAAGAGTTCGAGGATGTCGCGGTTGCGCATGCGTATGCATCCGATCGATCCCGGTTTTCCCATCTCGACCGCGTCCGGGCTGCCGTGGATATAGATGTAGCGCCGCATGGTGTCCACCTCCCCCATGCGGTTCCTCCCCGGCTCGCACCCCGACAGCCACAGGATGCGCGTGAGGATCCAGTCGCGGCCGGGAAAGCGCTCGGCGAGCTCGGACGTCCAGATCTCCCCAGTCGGGCGGCGCCGGACGAACACCGCGTTGACCGGCTGCCCGGCGCCGATTTTCGCCCGAACGATGTGCTCTCCCCGCGGGGTGCAGAAACTCCCCTGCCGCTCGCCCGCGCCGTTGCGCGAGGTCGAGACGGCGTAGCGCCTGATCTCCCGCCCGTCGATCAGTGCGAGACTCTGTTCCGGGATCGAGATCTCAATTCTCGGCATTGCGCCGCGCGCTGAAGAATTCCGAGAGCAGCCGTCCCGCTTCGACCGCGAGAACTCCGCCCGTCACCGCCGTGTGATGGTTGAGCTTCTTCTCGGAGAAAAGATCGACGACGCTGCCGCAGGCGCCGGTCTTGGGATCGGCCGCGCCGTAGACGAGCCTCGCGATGCGCGCATGCATGATCGCCCCGGCGCACATGGCGCAGGGCTCGAGCGTCACGTAGAGCGAGCAGCCTTCGAGTCGGTAGTTGCCGAGCGCCGTCGAGGCTTCGCGCAGCGCCTGGATTTCCGCATGGGCGCTGGGGTCCTTGCTGGAGATCGGCGCGTTATAGCCGCGGCCGACGACCTTTCCGTTCTTCACCACCAGCGCCCCCACGGGCACTTCTCCCCGCTCGGCCGCCCGCGCCGCGAGGCGCAGCGACTCGCGCATCCTCGCGGTGTCGAAATCGGCGTCCATTCACTCCCACTCAATTATCAACCCCAGGGCGTAAGGCCCTGGAGAAACGTGATTTTTGGGCGGCTGCATACGTTGGATACCGTCGGAATTACCGCCGATTGCGAAGGCCTGAGAATCTCGACGGCTAAGGGCGGTGATGCATGTTCCAAGGCGCATGTTACCGGACGGAGCGAGAGCCCGCACCTTACTTCGAACGTGCCTACGTGCTTTGCCGAGGCGGCTTTGTTGCTCCCTGAAGTGCCTGCGCGACTTGGTGCGACAGCGCCATTGGGTGCCTTCGCGTGCGCACTCCACACCCTGCCACGTCATTCCTCTCGCAGCTTCGGTCCGGCATGTCGTCAGCTCGTAGGCCGTCTTCGTTTCCATAGCGATCGACGACGGATGCCCTTCATCGCGATCCCGTCTACGAGTCGAGCCGCAGGTCTTTTCGAATCCCGGTGTCCACCAAGCCGGCAGGCGCGAATCGGCGAAGCAATCGCAGGCGGCCCGCGCGGACACCTGCCGTGTATCGGAGCTTCGGGCGCGCCGCGCAGGCAGCTTTGAGCACGACGTCGGCCACGATGCCCGGATCATCGGCGGCGGCCATCACCTCCGTTAGTGTCTTGCCCAACGATGCGCGAATCTCGCGATACTCATCCAACTTGGAGTCAGGCTCCACGAAGTTCGCGTCGAACTGCGTCTTCGTGTATGCAGGCTCGATGACCGATACCCGGATGCCCCTGGTGCGCAGCTCATGGTCGAGCGATTCCGAGTAGCCTTCGACCGCGTGCTTGGTCGCGGCATAGAGCGCCGCGTACGGCATCGGCAGGAAGCCAAGCACAGAGCCGATGTTGATGATGCGGCCAGCCCGTTGACGTCGCATGTGGGGCACGACGGCACGCGTCATCCGGACGATGCCAAAGAAGTTCGTCTCGAAAATCGACCGGGCCTGTTCAATCGAGCTCTCTTCCGCTGCGGCCGGAGCGATACCGAAGCCGGCGTTGTTCACGAGCAGGTCGATTCGGCCTTCCAAGCGCAGCACTTCCTTGACGGTGGTTTCGACGGATTCACTGCTGGTCACGTCGAGGGGCAGTAGCTCGAACGATCGTTGGTTCGCCTTGGCTGCGCGTCTGCTGGTGCCGTAGACCTTGTAGCCCGCCATCGCGAGGCGTTCCGCCGTGGCTTCGCCGATGCCTGACGAGGCGCCTGTAACGAGCGCTGTCTTGCTCTGCATGATGTCCTTGCTTCCGATCTTCATGGGAATGCCTTTCAATGGTGGTGGTCGTGAACTCAGTGGATGTTCTGCTAGGCAGGGACAGGCTCCGCTCGAATCTCGCCAGCGGCGTGCTCGCCCTTCGCGACCGGCTTGATCCTGAACCAGATGGCGTACAAGGCCGGCAGGAACACGAGCGTGAGAACCGTCCCTGCGAAGGTTCCGCCGATCAAGGTGTACGCCAGCGTTCCCCAGAAGACCGACTGGGTGAGCGGAATGAACGCCAGCATCGCGGCCAGTGCCGTCAGGATGACCGGGCGGGAGCGCTGCACGGTGGCCTCGACCACGGCATCGAATGGCGCCAATCCATCTTTCTCGTTGTGGCGGATCTGGCCGATCAGGATGAGCGTGTTGCGCATCAGGATCCCGGAAAGGGCGACCAGCCCGACCAGTGCGTTGATGCCGAACGGCTGCTGGAATAACAGCAAGGTTGGAATGACGCCGATGAGTCCCAGCGGCGCGGTGGCGAACACCATGGTCATCGCGGAGATCGAGCGGACCTGAAAGATGATCGTGATCAGCGTGAGAGCGATCATGATGGGGAACAGCGGCGCCAGGGCGCGATTTGCCTTGCCGGACTCCTCTATGGAACCGCCCTGCTCTATGCGGTAGCCCGAAGGCAGCTTCGCGATGATGGGCTGGAGCTCCTTCCACACCGCCGTGGACACGTCCGGCGGGTGCAAACCCTCGGCAATGTCGCCGCGCACGGTGATCGTCGGCGTGCGATCGCGGCGACGCAGGATCGGGTCTTCCATGCGGATGTCCACGGTTCCGATCTGCGACAGCGGAATTCGTTGACCGGCCGATCCCACCAGCGTGAAGTCGGCGATCCTGCCCGGATCCAGCCGGGCGTTTCCGGCCGAGCGCGCCGCAACCTGTACCGAACGGATGTCTTCGCGGACCTCGGTGATCGGCACGCCGCTCAGGAGGAACTGCATCTGCTGAGCCACGTCGCTGGACGTCAAGCCGATGCTTTGCAGCCTGTCCTGATCGAGCGCAAAACGAAGCGTGGGCACGCGCTCGCCCCAATCGGTATTGACCGTTCTCATCAGGAGACTCGCCTGCATCACGGCAAGTGCCTGCGCCGCAATGTCGCGAAGCTTGTCCGGGTCGGGTCCCATCACACGGAAAGCCACCGGGAAGGGCGAGGGCGGGCCGAACACTATCTGCGTAACCCGCACGCGAGCCTCGGGCGCCAGGCCGCCGGCCACCGCCTCTCGTAACCTCCACTTGAGCGCCTCGCGTGCCTCTTCGCCTGGCGTCAATACGACGATCTTCGCGAACGAGGGATCCGGCAACTCCGGTGACATGGCAAGGAAGAAGCGCGGTGCCCCCTGGCCGATGTACGCAGTAACGACCTTGGCTTCCGGCTGCTTGACCAACCACGCCTCGACTTTGGCGGTGGTCGCGCTTGTAGTCTCGATGGACGTCCCATACGACATCTGCACTTCGACCAGCACCTCCGGGCGATCGGAGGTCGGAAAGAACTGCTTCTTCACCACGCCCATGCCCAGCACCGCGATCGAGAATGCACCGACCACGGTTCCCGCCACCAGCCATTTGCGGCGAATCACAACGCCAAGGAGCTGGCGGAAGCGGTTGTAGCGCGGCGTATCGTAGATCGCCTCGTGCCCGCCCTCGCGCTTTTTGATGTCCGGGAGCAGCTTCACCCCGAGATAAGGCGTGAACACCACGGCGACGACCCAAGATGCGATCAGCGCGAGGCCGACGATCCAGAACATGTTGCTGGTGTACTCGCCGGCGGTGGATCTGGCGAAGCCGTTCGGCATGAAGCCTATCGCGGTCACCAGCGTCCCGGCGAGCATGGGCGCGGCGGTGTGACTCCACGCATAGGCCGCTGCGCCGATGCGGTCGTAGCCCTCCTCCATCTTCACGACCATCATTTCGATGGCGATGATCGCGTCGTCGACCAGCAGTCCCAGGGCCAGTATCAGCGAGCCGAGCGTGATGCGGTCGAAGTCCTTGCCGGTCGCCGCCATGACGATGAATGCCGCGGCCAGCGTCAGAGGAACCGCCGCGGCGACGATGATGCCGACGCGCCATCCCATGCTGAGAAAGCTCACCAGCATCACCACGCCGAGGGCGACGAGAAACTTGACCATGAACTCGTCGACGGCCGTGCGAATATTGTCGGACTGGTCCGTGACCTTGGAGAGGCTCATGCCGAGCGGCATCTCCGCGTTGATCGCAGCCGCTTCCGCTTCCAGCGCCTTGCCGAGGTCGAGGCCGTTCCATCCCTCGCGCATCACCACGCCGAGCAGCAAAGTCGGGTCGCCGTTGTTGCGGATCAGGAAGCTCGCTGGATCTTCGTAGCCCCGCTTCACTTCGGCGATGTCGGCGAGCTTCAGCGTGCGGCCTTGCGCAGCAACAGGCGTATTGCGGATCTTCTGCAGATCGTCGATGGCGCCGTCCAGTCTGATGAAGACTTGCGGGCCCTTGGCTTCGATCGCGCCGGCGGGCGTCATGGCGTTGCGGCTGTTGAGCGCGGCGAAGATGTCTCGAGGGGACACGCCCAGCGTTGCGAGGCGGTCGTAGGAGAACTCGACGAAGATCCTTTCTGCTTGCTCGCCGATGATATTCACCTTCTTGACGCCCGGCACGTGCAGAAGGCGCTGGCGCAAGGTTTCCGCATCGCGGACGAGGTGCCGATGAGGCTCGCCCTTCGCCTTCAACGCATAGAGCGCAAAGGTCACGTCGGAATATTCGTCGTTCACCATCGGACCGATGACGCCGAGCGGCAAGTGATGCGCCTCGTCGCCGAGTTTCTTCCGCGCCTGATAGAACTGCTCCGGGACATCGGCGGGCGGCGTGCTGTCAAGCAAGATCACCGTAGTGAACGCCAGGCCCGGCCGCGTAAAGGTCTCGGTCCGGTCATACCAGCGCAGTTCCTGCATCCGCTTTTCCAGCCTTTCAGCGACCAGCTCTTCCATCTCCTTCGCCGTCGCTCCCGGCCAGGCCGTGACTACAGTCATCTGCTTGATCGTGAAGGAAGGGTCTTCCGCCCGGCCCAATTTCAGGAAGGCAACGACGCCGGCGATGGAGATCGCCACGAGCAGGAACAAGGTGATGGAGCGCTCGCGTACGGCGAGGGCTGAGAGATTGAAGCCGCTCATCACTGCCTCGCGCCGTTGACGGTGGGGCTTCGTGCGGTCTCGCCTTGCGCAAGTCGTACGTGCTCGCCTTCGCGCAGCAGATGCGCGCCGAGCGCCACGACGCGATCGCCAGCCTTGAGATTGCCGACGACCGAAGCCGCTTCGCTGCTGAGGCCGGCGATTCGCACGGCACGCCACGTGACCCGGGGCGTTTCGTCTTCGACCAGCCATACGCCCGGACCCTTGCCCGGATCGAAGATCGCGCCGACCGGTACCTGCAGGGCCGGCGCGGACCGGCCGTTCGATATCTGGATGGAGATGGTCGAGCCGAGCGGCGCGTCCGCCAGACGGCCCTCCAGAACGTACCGGGCCTCGAACGTCCGGGTGAGACGGTTTGCGGCGTCCGACAACTGGCGGAGTTTCGCAGGGCCCGTCAGCCCGCTTCCATACAAGGTCGCCCGGCCGGTGGATCCGATCGCCGGGCGCAGGGTTTCGGGGAGCTCGATGATCGCCTCGCGAGGTCCGGCACGCGCCACACGCACGACGACCTGGCCAGCACCGACGACTTGGCCCGGCTCCGCCAGAGTCTCGACTACCACGCCATCCGCGTCAGCCAGCAGGTCCGCGTAGCCCGCCTCATTGCGGGCAACGTCGGCCCGGGCTTCGGCCGCATTGAGTTGCGCTCTTGCCGCCTCGGCGTCAGCCTTGACTTTGTCATAGGCCGATGCCGAAACCGCACCCTCGGCGACGAGGTCGCGGTATCGCGCCTCGTCATCCGCAGTTTGGCGCGCGCTCGCCCTGGCGGCGGAAACGGCCTCGTCGTGAGCCCGCACGGCGAGCTGCAGGTCCGTGGGATCGATGCGCATGAGCGTTTGGCCGCGCTTGACGGCTTGCCCGGCATCAACCACGCGTTCCAGGACCTTCCCGGGGATTCGGAACCCCAGGTCGCTTTGCACGCGGGCCGCAACGATACCGGTGAACAAACGTTCTGACTGGGGGGAGGCCTCGACAGTCGCTATCCGCACCAGCGGAGCCTGCATTCGCGGGTCGTTCGAGGACGTGGCATCACTGCACGCCGCCAAAAAGAAGGGCAACAGACCGATGACAGCAACGACTACGGCGGGATGGCGTTGAAGCATTGGAACCTCCGGGAAATTGCTGTTACCCCCAAGTCGAGCAACTCTGCTATCGCCCACGATCGAATTGTCTGTTGTCGTCATTTCGTTCACTCCGTAACTAATCACTGAAGGGCGCCATAGCTGTTGCTGCTTGCATTTCGCGCATCCCACCCGCCACCCAGAGCCCGGAAGGATAAGATGGCGGCACGTGTAACCTCGGTTTGCGCCTGCGCCTTCTCGTCGCGCATCTGCAGCAGATTGCCGTCGGCATTCAGCACCTCGATCAAGCTGACGACGCCGCCTTTGTAGGCGGCAAGCGAGTTCTCGCGCGCACGCGCGAGCGACGATTCACCCCGCGTCAGGATGCCGACTTGGGCCTCGCGTTTGACGAGGGCCGAAAACGAGTTCTCCACTTCCTCGGTCGCTCGCAGCACGGCCAGCCGGTATGCCGCGAGTGCTTCGGCCTCCCGGCCACGCGCAGCGGCGATCTGCGCATCGACGCGGCCGAAGTCGAACAGGCGCCAGCGAAGTCCGAGGACGCCTTGGGCTTGGTTCGCGCCAGTGGTGAAGAGATTGCCGCTCGATATTGCGGTGGCGCTGCCCAGCAGCGCGCCGAGCGAGAACTTGGGGTAATACTCCGAAATCGCCACACCGATGCGCGCGTTGGTTGCTGCAAGGCGCCGCTCGGCCATGATGAGGTCCGGTCTGCGCCGGATCATCCCGGCGGGCGTGCCGGTCTCGGCCACGCCGGGAGCGATCGGGATAGACGCCGCCAGGCTCAGTTCGCCGCGGTAGGTTCCCGGCTGTACCCCGAGAAGCACATCAAGCGCATTCATCGCCGCATCCAGCCCGGCTTCCAGGACGGGGATTTGCGCCTCGACCTGAGCGTGCGAGCCCTCGGCTTGGCGCACCTGCAGCTCGGCGGCGATCCCCTTCTCGTACTGGAGCATGACCGTGGAGAGAAGCTGACGGCGCGTCTTCGCTTGTTGTCGGGCGATCGCGATGCGCGCTTGCAATCCTCGGACCGTGACGTACACATCCGCCGTTTGCGCGGCCACGGCGAGCCGCGTCGCAACCACGCCGGCTTCGGAGGCCTGATACTCCGCACGCGCGGCTTCCTGCCCTCTTCGTAGGCCGCCGAACACGTCGATTTCCCAGCTCGCACCGAGGTTGGCCTCGTAGTAGCTGCCACTGCGGTCGAAGCCGGGCGTGGAATTGATTACCTGTCCCAGCGGGGTCTCGACCGACTGGTAGGTTTTTGCACCCTGCGCGCTCACATTGGCTGATGGAAGCAGCGCTGCATCTGCTAGGCGCAACGACGCGCGCGCTTGGGCGACACGCGCTGCCGCCAGCGCCATGTCCAGATTTTGGTCGAGGGCCAGGGTGACGAAGCGCGTCAGCATTGGATCATCGAAGGCGGCCCACCAGGCTTGGAGGTCCGCTTTGCTCTGGGTCTCCCGGCGCCCGATGCCGTCCTGACCGAGAAAACGGGACGACACGGAAATGTCGGGTGACTGGTAGTCCGGGCCGACTGCGCAACCGGCCAAGAGGCTGGCGCTCAGCAGGAGGACGGTACGGTAATGACGGCGGCGCATTGAAAAGTCCCTTGAGGTTGAAACTAGATATTTCCCGCTCATGTCGACGATCCTTTTTGCAGCGCGGCTGCCGTGGACGATGGCCAAGTCAGCGAGCCGAACCAGGCGCCGCCCGCGACGGCGGCGAAATTGATGAGGCCAGCGGCGACAAGGCCGAGGCTTTGCGCGAGGAACACGTACGAGAGTTCACCGGTCGAGCGCAGCGCGAGCCAGCCGGCGAGCGCCGCGATCGCAAGGCGCGCCACGGCGCCGAGCAGCGGCCAGAGCAGCCGGCCCGCACCTTGCGACGCGAAGTAAAGCGACAACGCGAGGCCGAACATTCCATAGAAGGGGCCCACCGTCCGCAGGTAGGTCGCACCGGCCTCGAGCATCTGCGGATCACTGTCGAAGAGTGAGAGCCATGCCATCGGGAAGGCGGCTGCGCAAAGGCCGATCGCCTCGGTGACGATGAAGGCCATGGCAGCGCCGATCCAAGCGGTCCGCAACGCGCGCTCGCGCTGTTCTGCACCGATGCTCGTCCCGACGATTGCTACCAGCGGCGCGCCGAGGCCGAAGACGAGCGGCACCAACAGATATTCGAGCCGCGCGCCGGTGCCGTAGCCGGCTATCGCGGCCGGGCCGAACTCGCCGACGAGCGCGGTACCAATGATGATGGTGAGGTTCGTCGTCACAGTGACAAGCGCGGCGACCGCACCGACGCGGAGAATGTCGCGAAAGAGCGGCCAGCGGAGTCGCACAGCGCGCAACGACGGATGCAGCGCGCTGCGTCCGCTCCAGAGGTACGCGCCAAGCACAAGGCAGCCGACGGCGTAGTACGACAAGAGCGCCACGGCACCGCCTGCGATGCCGAGGGCTGGAAACGGTCCCCAGCCGAAGATGAGCGCCGGCGACGCCGGCACGAGGATCACTACGCCGACGCAGGTAACGGCGGCGGGGAACGCCATGTTGCCGGTACCGCGGAGGACGGCGCCGAGCGAGTTGAAGAGCCACACCAGCACCGCGCCGGCGAAAACCCAGTTCGAGTACGTCAGCGCGGCCTCGAGCGCGCGCCCGTTTCCGCCCATTGCCTGGTAGAGCCAGCGCCCGCCGCCGAGCATACCGATCGTGAAGACCGCGCCCAAGCCAAGCGCGATGACCAGCGCATGTAATGCCAGCGCGTTCGCATCCGCGCGGCGCCCGGCGCCGAGCGCTCGCGCGATCGACGAAGCGATGCCGCCGCCCATCGCGCCGGCCGACATCATCTGCATCAACATCACGACCGGGAAAACCAGCGCGACGCCTGCAAGCGCATCGGTGCCGAGCTTGCCGATGAAGTAGGTTTCCACGAGGCCCGCGGCCGCCTGCGCCAGCATGACCAGCATATTCGGCAGTGCTAGGCGCAGCAGCGTCGGGGCGATGGGTGCCTCGAGCAGGACACGGGTGCGAGGGTCCATGTTATATGATGATCGTCATATATCGTGACAAAAAAACTAGCCGGCCGCCGCGCGAATCAGCTCGCGCGCTGCCTTGCGAATGCGGTGGGAAAGCTGCGCATCGTCTACCGCTCGCGCCAGGACCAGCGCGCCAACCAGGGTCGCGGCGATACCCATCGCCTTGTCATGAGCCGCGCTCCTGCCCCATTCGGGGAACTGACGTTCGATGAGGCCGATGATGTCCTTGATGCGCCGGCGCGCGGCGCGGCGCACTTCGGCTTGCTGGCGTGGCACTTCGCTCCCTGCCGCGGCGATGGCGCATCCCTGCTCCGGAGCGGCCACATGCCCGTCGGAAAGGTAGGTGTCGACGAGCGCGATGAGCTCCTGGCCCGGCTTCGCCACCGCGATCGCCCGAGTGAGGGTCTCGATTGATTCGGCACCTGCCTGGTCGGCGGCCGCCGCCAGCAGCGCGTCGCGCGACTCGAAGTGCGCATAGAACCCGCCGTGCGTGAGCCCGGCCTCCTTCATCACGTCGGCGACGCCCACCCCTTCGTAGCCGTGCTTACGGATGGCGCGCGCCGCCGCGCGCAGAATCCGCTCGCGGGTTTCCTCTTTTTTGGAGCCGGCCTTGACGATACCCATATGACGTTCATCATATTCCAAACATAGAGCTCAGTCAAGCGCTGCTAGTAATACGTCTGCGTACAATGACTTAGGCCGAGGCAGGTGCTGGCCGAGAGAAGTCGCTGAGTGTTAGCGTTGCACGATGCTGCGCGCGGCCTCGACAGTCTTGTGCACGCCTTTGCTTTCACCTGATCGTCGATGAACAACGTTTGAGAGCCAAGCTGCTGTCTTTTCGACGATTGCGGGTGCCCACCCTAGGCCGTAAGGCTCTACAAGAACATGATTTGTTTGGTGGTTGCATTCATTGGATACCGTCGGAACTACCGCCATCTTAGGCGGGCGCAAGAATCATGAACTCGCGAGCTTTCACGATGGGCCGTACTTCCCTCCCCTTTGGGGATCGCTTTAGCTCTACCAGGCCATAGTTGGACATGGTTTTGAGCGTTCGCGACAGATTGCTCAGTTGTCGTCCCGTAAGCTGTGCCAGCTCACCCAGCGAATCGGGTTGTGATTCACGAATGACGTGAAGCAACGCCCGGTTCTCATCGCTCAGCACCTCCGCAACCGACCGCATGGAAGGAAACCAGATTTTCGGCTCACCGGGCTTTGGCTTGTACTTGCCTTGAGCAATGGCCAACCCCCTGGCCCGCATCCGTTGTTGAGACATGATGCCGATGGTGATCGTCCTCATAAGACCTCCTTCAATACCTGGTCGACTTCACTAAAGAAATCCGTCAAGAGCTGACCTGCGCTCGAAAACGCGTAGGGAACACCCTTACCCTTCGCATGGCGGTGGACGTGGTCATACTCGAGCCGCCGTCCGCCAAAACCCTTCTTGGGCGGTTTGACCGCGTGCGAGTTGTCGTACCCGAGAACCCGTGTCCCGCTGGGATCGTGCAGCGTGAGCGAATAGCGAATTCCATGGGCAATCCGTATCTTGTTGATACACCGCGTCTTTCCAAGAGATTGACTACCCTCCTTACTCCCATTCGATAGTCGCGGGCGGCTTGCTCGAGACGTCGTAGACCACACGGTTGATGCCGCGCACTTCGTTCATGATGCGGCTGGAGATTTTTGCCAGCAGGTCGTACGGCAGCGGCGCCCAGTGCGCGGTCATGAAGTCGGCGGTCTGCACCGCGCGCAGGGCGACGACGTATTCGTAGGTGCGGCCGTCGCCCATCACCCCCACCGATTTCACGGGGAGGAACACCGCAAACGCCTGCGCGACCTTGTCGTACCAGCCGGCCGCGCGCAGCTCCTCGACGAAGATCGCGTCAGCACGGCGGAGCAGCTCCGCGTACTCCCGCTTCACTTCGCCGAGGATGCGCACGCCGAGGCCAGGCCCGGGGAAGGGGTGCCGGAACACCATCTCGCGCGGGAGTCCCAGAGCGAGGCCCAGCTCGCGTACCTCGTCCTTGAAGAGATCCCGCAGGGGCTCGAGGAGCTTCAGGTGGAGGGTCTCGGGCAAGCCCCCCACATTGTGGTGCGATTTGATCGTGTGCGCCTTCTTCGTCTTCGCGCCCGCCGACTCGATCACGTCGGGATAGATCGTGCCTTGCGCGAGCCACTTCACCTCGGGGAACTTCTTCGCCTCGTGCTGGAACACCTCGACGAACTCGCGCCCTATGATCTTTCTCTTCTCCTCGGGATCGGCGACCCCGGCGAGCGCCTCGAGGAAACGCGCGGAGGCGTCGACGCAATCGACCTTGACGCCGAGATTGCGGGAGAAGGTCCGCATGACTTCCTGCGCTTCGTTTTGCCGGAGCAGGCCGGTGTCGACGAAGACGCAGCTCAGCCGATCGCCGATGGCGCGGTGGATCAGCGCGGCGGCCACGGCGGAATCGACTCCGCCCGACAGCCCGAGCAGCGCTTCCTCCTTCCCGACCTCGCGGCGGACTTTCTCGACGGCCTCGCCGAGATAATCGGGCATATTCCAGTCGCTGCCGCAGCCGCAGATCTCGTGCACGAAGCGACTGAGGATGGCGCCACCCTGGCGCGTGTGCGTCACCTCCGGATGGAACTGCACGCCGTAGAATTTGCGGCCTTCGTCGGCCATTCCCGCGATCGGAGTGGCCTCGTTGCTCGCGATCACCTTGAAGCCGGGGGGGAGCGCCGTGACCTTGTCGCCGTGGCTCATCCACACGTCGAGCAGGCCGTGCTTCTCGCCGTTGATGCGGTCCTGGATGCCCTCGAGCAATCTGGAATGGCCGCGAGCGCGGACCTCGGCATATCCGAATTCACGCACCCGGGAATTCTCGACTTGGCCGCCGAGCTGGGCCGCCATGGTTTGCATCCCGTAGCAGATCCCGAGCACCGGGACCCCGAGCTTGAAGACGGCCTCGGGGGCCTTGGGCGTGGCGTCGTCGTACACGGAGGCGGGCCCCCCGGAGAGCACGACGCCGCGCGCGGAGAAGCGGCGGACGAATTCCTCGTCGACGTCGAAGGGATGCAGCTCGCAGTAGACCTGCGCCTCCCGGACGCGGCGCGCGATTAGCTGCGAGTACTGCGCGCCGAAGTCGAGGATGAGGATCTTGTCGTGCACTACTCGACCTGGTAGTTCGGTGCTTCCTTGACGATTTGGACATCGTGCACGTGCGACTCGCGCATGCCCGCGGCGGTGATCTCGACGAACTGTGCGCGCTCGCGCATCGCGTCGATGCCCTCGCAGCCGCAGTAGCCCATGCTCGCGCGCAAGCCCCCCATCAACTGCTCGATCACCCGCATCACCGAGCCCTTGTAAGGCACCCGGCCTTCCACGCCCTCGGGAACGAGCTTGTCGGCGTGTACCGACGAGTCCTGGAAATAGCGATCGGCCGCTCCTTGCTGCATCGCCGAGAGCGAACCCATGCCACGGTAGGATTTATAGGAGCGGCCCTGGAACAATTCGATCTCTCCGGGTGATTCTTCCGTACCGGCAAAAAGGCTCCCGAGCATCACGGAATGGGCGCCCGCCGCGATCGCCTTGGCGACATCGCCCGAGAAGCGCACGCCCCCATCGCCGATGAGCGGGACGTTCGCCTTCTCGAGCGCCAGAGCGACGTTCTGTATGGCGGTGACCTGCGGGATGCCGACGCCGGCAACGATGCGCGTCGTGCAGATCGAGCCCGGTCCGATGCCGACCTTCACGCCGTCGGCCCCTTGATCGACGAGCGCTTTGGCGCCGTCGGCGGTGGCGATGTTGCCGCCGATCACTTCCGCCGAGCCGGCATTGCGCTTGATCCAGCGCAGCCGGTCGAGCACGCCCTGTGAATGCCCGTGCGCGGTGTCGA